>CANKVS010000038.1 GCA_947487155.1 uncultured Flaviramulus sp. | reverse complement strand
TCGGGGTTTTGTTTTATCTAAAATACAAATTAAATAACTGAAAGTCAATAGGTTGAACTACTCCTGAAAGTGCCAAACTACCTTAAAAGCAAGCGTAGTCGTATTAATTTCGATTATCGAGAAATTATTTAGATACCATACTCATTAAATAAACCAATAAGTCCTGGGTTTGATGGTCTAGGAGCGTTTGCGCTAATAATATGACCTTCAGTATCTATTAAAATAAAACGAGGAATACCTTGAATTGAATAGCCTTTAACAAAAGCTGAATTCCAATCGTTATCAGCAAATAATTGCATCCCACCTAGTTCTTTTTCTACTATCATTTTTTTCCATTTCTCATGATCCCTAATTCTATCTATAGAAATACTAACAAACTCAATATTTTTGTCATGATACTGTGTTTCTATCTTTTTTAATGATGGAATTTCTGCTATACAGGGCCCACACCAAGTCGCCCAAACATCAACGTAAATATATTTTCCTTTTAAATCGTCTAAAGATGTTGTACCTCCTGCATTATTTTCGTAATCTATAAATTTAGGAGATGGTTTTCCAATAAGTTCTGCTAATTGGGTAACTTTTGCCTTTTGTTGTTTGTAATAGCTTAGAATTCCCTCAGGCATTTTACTAATATTTTCTGTTTCGGTTGCAAGAAGTGTTGAATCTAAGTTTTTAAATTTTCCTAATAAATCTGAAAATCCTTTATTTATTTCAGCAACCTTTATTTTGAAATTTTCTTCATCTAAATCAAAAAGGTCTGAAGAGAAAGAAGTTTCTTTTAACAATTCCCGTTTTGCTAAATAATTACTTGATTCTGAACCATTACCAGAGTATGTAATAGATTCATCAAATTCTTTGGTATCTATAGATATACTTAAATTGTAACCATTTTTAAGATACATTGTTGTAGATTCCTTTCCATCAAAAAAATTGTAAAAACCTGTTTCTACTTTTAAGGTGTCATTAAAAGTACCATTTTCATTAACTTTAATAGTTTTTGAATATCCTCGTGTTCTAACCATTAAAGAATCACTGTTTTTATTTATTATCTTTCCAGACAGCGTAACATAATCTTTTGGTTCTTCTTTACAGCCTAATGCTATTGCAAATGCACTGCACAAAATAAGTAGTTTTTTCATTAATTTATTTTAATTTTTTCAAATATAATCATTTGACTTTTTTGCTTAAAGCTAATAATTACGTTATTAACGTTTTATTATGATGTATAGGAATTTTTATAGCTTATGAATTAATTTTTTATAATCTACAATTTTAGGGATAATATTTAATGCAAATAACTCTTTTTGTACATTCATAACAGTCTCTTCGCTAATTAGTTCTTGAGACCATTCTGTTAAATTTAGCCATTCCTGTACATCTTCAAGTTGTTGCTCGTAACGGTTTGCTATAGTTTTATCTATACTGGGAATGTTTTTAAACTCTGAAGTTGTGTTGTTAATACTATGCAAAATAGTATTTAACTCGTCTTTATTCGATTTTATAAAATCTTCTCTAACTGTAATTACAAAACAAGGCCATGGCGATGGGCAGTTGCCAATACGCCTAAACGTACCATTATCAACCAAAGGTTTTGTAGTGAACTTTTCCCAAAGAAAATAGTCTGCATTTCCATTTGTTAAGCCTTTAACTGCACCATCAAGGTTTTTTATGACTTCAAAATTCAAATCTGTATCTAAATTCCAATTGTTATTTTGTGCATTAATGTAAGCCATTAAATGCGATCCAGAACCATATCTGCTAATTGCTGCTTTTGTTTGTTTTAAGTCTTCAATGGTTTTATAAGGTGAATCGTGAGCCACATGAATTCCCCAAATTAAAGGTGTTTGCACAAAAGTTTGTACAATTTTACTGGGGTTACCATCTATAATATCTTTAATAATACCTTCTGTAAGTATAACCGCAATATCAATGCTTCCATCTCGCAATGCCTTGCACATAGCACCAGTGCCTCCGTAGTAATCGTGCCACCTTAAGTTGATACCTTTAGCTTTGTACTCGCCTTCTTTTAGTGTTAAATACCAAGCCAGATTAAAATGCTCGGGTACGCCTCCTATGTTTATTTTCTTCATTAAATTTTTTCTAAGATGTATAAAATAAAGGCTTCAATAGTTTTCTCTAGGTTATTGCTAAATGTACCAGTGGCTCTATTGGCGATAATAGCATTTAATGATAATGCATTATGCCCTAATAATTTTGATAGTCCATAAATTGCTGATGTTTCCATTTCAAGATTGGTTACACGCAATCCGTTGTAATTAAAAGAATTAATTTTAGTGTTTAAATCTGCATCTTGAAGTGGTAATCGTAATACACGACCTTGCGGGCCATAAAACCCAGCAGCAGTAGCTGTAAACCCCTCGTGAATACTATTGCTTTCAAACTTTGCTTGTAATACTTCACTATTTTTTATAACAATGGGTCTTGCTTTGTTTTGGTGCCAATTTGTGTGTGAAATAAAGGCGTCTTCAATATCTGTATTTGTAATAGAATCAATTTTATAAGAATGCATCATACCATTAATATCTAAAGCATATTTGCTCATTAAAAAAGAATCTACAGGAATATCTTCTTGTAATGATCCCGAAGTTCCTATTCTTATTATGTTCAAGCATGTTTTTAAGGGTTTAGGTTGTCGTGTTTTTAAATCGATATTAACCAAAGCATCTAGTTCATTTAATACAATATCGATATTATCTGAACCAATTCCAGTTGAAATTACAGTTATTCGTTTGCCTTTATAGGTTCCTGTTTGGGTTTTAAACTCTCGTTTTTGAGTTTTAAATTCAATGGTGTCAAAATGTTTGGTAACTTTTTCAACACGATCTTGATCTCCAACAAATATGATGGTGTTCGAAATATTTTCAGGTTTTAAATTTAAATGATAGATACTGCCATCTGGATTTAAAATAAGTTCAGAATCTTTAATCGCCATTTACAATTGTTTTTACAAGTTTATTTTGCTGTTTGTTAAATTGAAAATCGGCAACATTAACTCCGCCATAAATCATATTATTTGCAATGCTAGTGGAAATATTACGCTGATTTAATAAGGTTTCAAATCCGTTTCTGTTTAGCACTAAACTATCACTGTCCTCAATAAAAAAGAGGCTTAACTTCTCAATAATTCTTTGTATTTGCATATCGCCAAAACCGTAATAACCTTGATAATTAAGCGCGTAACCCAATAAATGGTGTTTAGATTTTATAGTGTTATCTCTAACAATTTCTAATATGTTTTTTTCAAGAATATTCAATCCGCTTTTATAACTTGGAAAACGCTCCAAATGTGCCTTTAAACAATTGCTTAAATATTTAAACGCAGAACTTTTTATTATAAACGGTTTTAATAAATTATGATCTTTTCCGCAGTAAATATCCCAAATAGTTGACACCAAATTAATATCGTTGTTACTTAGCTTTACTTTTTCTTTATAATGATTACTAAGCTGTTCTGGAGAAAGTTCAGAGAGTCCTTTTAAGTTTTTAGTGCCTTGAATTCTGCCACTACAAACTAAATATATAGGAAGGTGAATCTTCTTCTGTTTAATAAGATTTATTACAGCAATCATATTAATATGGCAGAATAAATCGTATTCAAACCACAATATAATTTCTGAATATTTTTCTGAATGATTTAATTTATCAATTTCATTTTTAAAGGCATTAACATCTAAATCTATATTATAATGCGCATTAAAAAAGGCTAATCGTGCATTAAAAAACGCATCAGAATCTATATTTAAAAGTGTAGGCCCTTCACAAAGCATTTCTTGCCATGTAAGTTTTTCTCCAAGAATGTCTAATTCATTTAAATATGTTGTTAAAACATCGCCATTAGTTATATGAAGTGAAGTTTTAGCCATAATCAACCACCAACACGCTTCACATTAAAACCTTTATCCTTTAACATTTGCATTATCTTATCTCGATAATCGCCTTGAATAATAATTTTATCATCTTTAAAACTACCACCAACACTAAGTGTTGTTTTTATTTCTTTTGCTAAGGCTTTAAAATCTTGTGTAGCTCCTGTATAACCTTCAAGAATTGTAATTGGTTTTCCTTTGCGTTTTTCATATTTACAAATTATGGGGTCGTCTTGCATCCATATAGCATTTGTGTTTTCCGTGTCAGTAGAAGTCTCTTCTGGTGTATGTTCAGGAAATAAGTTTTTAAGCTGATCTTGTAAATCCATATTTTCAATCTTCAGTTGGCAGTATGTAGTCTTTAGTAGTATTTATAACTACTATTAAGAACTGTTTATTTTTTTATTAACCCTAATTCTATCAAGCGTTCATTTAAAAACGCTCCAGCTGTAATATCTTCAAAAAGTTTTGGATTGTGGTCATCAACGCAACTGTCTAAAACATCTAATTTCATATCACTTATGGGATGCATAAAAAATGGAATAGAATACCTAGATGTTCCCCAAAGTTCTTTAGGCGGATTAATAACGCGGTGAATTGTAGATTTTAGTTTATTGTTTGTATGTCTCGATAGCATATCTCCAACATTAATCATAAGTTCATCTGGTTGCGCAATGGCATCAATCCATTCGCCTTTATGGTTTTGAACTTGCAAACCACGACCTTGAGCTCCCATTAATAAGGTAATTAAATTAATATCTCCATGTGCCGCAGCTCTAACAGCATCTTTAGGTTCTGTTGTTATTGGAGGATAATGTATGGGTCTTAAAATAGAATTTCCATTAAAAATATACGCATCAAAATACAATTCATCAAGATTTAAATGTAAAGCCAAAGCACGTAAAACATACTTTGCCGTTTTTTCAAGCATTTTATAGGCTTCTTTACCTGTGGTATTGAAATTGGAAAGCTCGTTAACAAATACATTATCTGGATATTCAGCCTTAAGTTTAGGATTGTTTTCCACATATTGTCCAAAATGCCAAAACTCTTTTAAATCGCCTTCCTTTTTACCTTTAGCGCTTTCTTTTCCAAAAGATACGTAACCACGTTGCCCACCTATGCCTGAGATTTCATATTTCTGTTTTGTTGCTGTTGGTAAGCTAAAAAAGTTTTTAACTTCTGTATATAGATTCTCCACTAAGGCATCATCTAAAAAATGACCTTTTAAAGCTACAAATCCAATATCTTCATAAGCTTTCCCAATCGCATCAACAAAGTTTTGCTTGCGCTCTGGATTGTTAGAAATAAAATCGTTTAAATTGACACTAGGTATCACATTCATATTTTTGAATAATTTTTATTTATGTGCATCACAAATGTACAAAAACATTGTAAAATTTGTAGTATTGTAATTTGTATTCTATATTAAAGTATAACAGCTTTTATGGTATATTTGAAACAATAAGAAACCGAATTGCAAATAGATAAATGGCGTCATTACCCATTAAATATAAACATGATAATCTTAACAATACCCTGTTGTTGAGTTTATATGAAAACATGTTAAAACCAAGGCTAATAGAAGAGAAAATGCTTATTCTTTTAAGGCAAGGTAAAATAAGTAAATGGTTTTCGGGCATAGGACAAGAGGCTATTTCGGTAGGTGTAACTATGGCTTTAAATACAGATGAATACATCTTACCTATGCATAGAAATCTGGGAGTGTTTACAACAAGAAAAATCCCACTATACAGGTTATTTGGGCAATGGCAAGGTAAAGCTTCTGGTTTTACAAAAGGAAGAGACCGATCGTTTCATTTTGGTACGCAACAGTATCACATAGTAGGAATGATTTCTCATCTCGGTCCACAATTAGGAGTTGCTGATGGCATTGCTTTAGCTAGTAAACTAAAGCATAAAGAACAGGTTACTGCTGTTTTTACAGGAGAAGGCGGAACTAGCGAAGGCGATTTTCATGAAGCTTTAAACGTCGCATCGGTATGGAAACTACCTGTTTTGTTTTGTATTGAAAATAACGGTTATGGGTTATCTACACCAACAAACGAGCAATATAATTGCAAAGACCTAGTAGATAGAGCAGCAGGGTATGGGATGGAAGCTTATATTATTGATGGAAACAATATTATAGAAGTGTACACTAAAGTTAAAGAGATTGCAGAACGCGTTAGAAAAAACCCCCAGCCTGTATTATTAGAATTTAAAACCTTTAGAATGCGAGGGCATGAGGAAGCTAGCGGTACAAAGTATGTACCGCGAGACCTTTTGGTCGCTTGGGGAGAGAAAGATCCTGTGGTAAATTTTCAGTCGTTTTTAAAAGACAATAGTATTTTAAATGACGCTAGCGAAGTTGCTATAAAGGAACGTATTGTTGCTGAAATTAATGAGCATTTAGATATTACATCTAATGAAAACGATATTATTCCTAATGCGACTAACGAATTAAATGATGTATTTCAAAATGTTAAATATCAAGAAGTTATTTCTGTAGAAGAATCTGAAGAATTACGTTTTGTTGATGCAATTTCTCAAGGCTTAAAACAAAGTATGATACAACATGATGATTTGGTTATTATGGGACAGGATATTGCAGAATACGGTGGTGTTTTTAAAATAACTGATGGCTTTATAAAGCAGTTTGGAAAAGAACGTGTGCGAAATACACCTATTTGCGAATCGGCTATTATTGAAGCTGGCATGGGACTCTCCATTGCTGGCATGAAAGCTGTAGTAGAAATGCAATTTGCAGATTTTGTTACGTCTGGTTTTAATCCTGTTGTTAATTATTTAGCGAAATCGTATTACAGGTGGGGACAAAATGCAAATGTTGTACTTAGAATGCCCTGTGGTGGCGGTGTTGCTGCTGGCCCATTTCATTCGCAAACTAATGAAGCATGGTTTACTAAAACCCCTGGGTTAAAAGTAGTTTATCCTGCTTTTCCGTATGATGCTAAAGGTCTATTAGCTACTGCTATTAACGACCCCAACCCTGTACTATTTTTTGAACACAAAGGCTTGTATAGAACGATTCGTCAGGAAGTCCCCACCAATTACTACACCTTACCGTTTGGAAAAGCATCCGTTTTAAAAGAAGGTCATGCTATAACTATTATAAGCTATGGCGCTGCGGTACATTGGGCATTGGAAACCTTAAGTAATAACACAGCAATAGAAGCCGACGTTATTGATTTAAGAACACTACAACCTTTAGACACTGAAACAATTTACAACTCGGTTAAAAAGACAGGGAAAGCAATTATACTACATGAAGATTCTTTGTTTGGTGGTATTGCCAGTGATATTTCAGCATTAATTATGGAACACTGTTTCGAGTTTTTAGACGCGCCAGTAAAACGCGTAGCTAGTTTAGAAACTCCCATTCCTTTTGCTAGCCAATTGGAAGCACAATACCTTCCAAAGAACAGATTTGAAACCGAATTAAAACAATTATTAGATTATTAATAGCGCCCTATATGCAAAGACGTCAATTTATTAAAAATACGATTCTCGGTACAACAGCTTACATTGTAAGTACAGACATTGTTTTTTCATCAACAATGCCAAAAGGCTACATTCCTTTAGGATTTCAAGAACCTGATCCTTATAAATTATTTGGAAAGGATACCGAAATGACTGTATTGAATGATAAACCTTGGAATATTGAAGCCAAAGCACATCTTTTAGATGATAAAATTACCCCTAATAAATACATGTTCATTAGAAATAATGGTATAATACCTAAAGCTATAGATGCTTCAAAATGGACACTTAGTATTGATGGTGAATCAGTTATAAAAAGCAAGACGTTTACACTTCAAGAATTAAAAACAAAATTTAAACAGTACACATACCAATTAACTTTGGAATGTGGTGGTAATGGGAGAAGCGAATTTAATCCACCTGCAAAAGGCAATCAATGGACTGTTGGTGCAGTATCCTGTGCCGAATGGACGGGTGTTAGATTAAAAGATGTTCTTGAAAACGTAGGCATTAAAAGCGATGCTGTATACATTGGATACCATGCTGCCGATACACATTTAAGTGGCGACCCTAAAAAAGAACCCATTTCTAGAGGTGTACCTATGCATAAAGCCCTTCAAGATGAAACACTATTAGCTTTTAAAATGAATGGGGAAGATATTCCTTTAGCGCATGGGTATCCGTTGCGATTAGTAGCTGGAGGCTGGCCAGCATCGGCTTCTGGTAAATGGATTAATAGAATTAGTGTTAGAAATATAGAACATGATGGCACAAAAATGAAGGCGCCTGCTTATAGAGTGCCATGTAAACCTGTTGCTCCTGGTGAAAAAGTAAAAGATGAAGACATGTGTATTATAGAAAGTATGCCTGTAAAATCATTAATTACATACCCCAAATCTGGAGCTATGATTACAAAAGGAAAAACACTACATATTCGTGGGCACGCTTGGGCAGGGGAGTTGGAGGTTAAAAATATGGCATATTCCATAGATTTCGGATCAACATGGATACCATGTCATCTTACTAAACCAAGCAATCGGCTGGCATGGCAACATTTTAGTGCTGAAATAGCATTTCCAAAAATTGGTTATTACGAAGTTTGGGCAAGAGCAACCGATACAAATAATGTTAGTCAAACCATGTTAGTGCCAGGGTGGAACCCCAAAGGCTACTTAAATAATGCATGTCATAGAATTGCTGTTAAAGTTAAATAAATGAAGCATTCAGAGTTCTTAAAAAAAAACAAGCGCATTTATTTTACAGGTGTACTATTTTTTGCATTAATCCTATCTGGTGCAGCAGGACTTATATATAAAATTATTAATCCATCATTTTTAGCTTTTGAAAAAGTTTCTAAAGAAACCTATATACAAAAAGAAGATTTGGGTACTATTGAAAATGGCATTCATATCGCTACAGGTTTTAAAGATGATAAAAGCTTGCCGTTGGTGATTGCAAGTTGTACACCGTGCCATTCAGCAAAATTAGTAACCCAAAATAGAGCGACTAAAGCAGGTTGGACCGGTATAATAAAGTGGATGCAAGACACTCAAAATCTTTGGGATTTGGGAGATAATGAAGACTTAATCACTGAATATTTAGCTAAAAATTATGGTCCTGAAGAAAAAGGAAGACGTACAAATTTAACTAATATTGAGTGGTATGATTTGGAAGATTAGTGTTTTAGCTTTTTAATTTCATAAATTATGAATACGTATTTAGATGTTTTTAAGAACTCTTTTTTAAGCACTGTAGATTGGACATGGAAGTCAATAATCTTCGAAGTCCCTTTATACACTAATTATTTTTGGGGACTAATTATAATATCCTTGTTAGTATGGGGATTAGAAATTATATTTCCATGGCGAAAAGAACAATCTATATTTAGAAAAGATTTTTGGATAGATGGGTTTTATATGTTTTTCAATTTTTTTGTTTTTTCAATTATCATCGCTGGAGTATATAGTGTTCTAGAAGTTGTTTTTTCAGGTTTAGGCATTACCATGAAGTCATTAGCAATAGTAAACATATCCTCTTTACCAATTTGGGGTCAGTTATTGTTATTCTTTTTATTACAAGATTTTGTACAATGGTTTACTCATGTATTGCTACATCGATTTAATATATTATGGCGTTTTCATAAAGTGCATCATTCTGTTAAAGAAATGGGGTTTGCAGCACATTTACGTTACCACTGGATGGAGAATATTTTCTATAAACCACTTAAGGTTTTAGCAATTATGCTATTAGGTGGTTTTGAACCTACACAGGCATTTATTATTCATTTTATAGCCATTGCAATTGGGCATTTAAACCATGCAAACATTAAGTGTTCTTATGGACCACTTAAGTATATTTTTAATAATCCGGTAATGCATTTATACCACCATGCCTGTGCATTGCCAAAAGCAAGAAAACATGGTGTTAATTTTGGGATTAGTTTAAGCTTATGGGATTATATTTTTAAAACTAATTATATTCCAGAGGATAGTGGACAAATTGAATTAGGTTATTCTGGTGATGCCGATATGCCAAAACACTTTATAAAACAATTATTCTACGGTTTTAGAAAAAAAGATTAAACATATAATCCCAAAAATTTTACTTTGTTTCAGCTTCCGATAAAGTAAATGGATAAGCGTTTTTTACCTGTTTTAACTCATCTTCACTCATATTTTTTGTTGTTGTTTTCAGAACGTTATGTATATAAGCTTGCCGTAATTCGTAATATGCCTTTGTTAATTCGTCCTGTACAGCAATAAATTGATTGTAACTTGTTTGCTTACCAAATTGTAAAGAAATAACTGCTTTGGTAGGGTTTACAGATAAATTATCTGCCTTAACTCCGTTACAATAGCTACAACTACCATCACCATTATTATCTAAAAAGTTTTTGGCGACAACTTTAAGCTCATCTATATTAATAACATCACCCTCAACCATAATTTGATCCTTGTTATTAATTACAATGCGTAATGCATTACGCTCTAATATTTCTCCTTCGCAAATGGTATTTGGAGGGCATTCGGGAGGTAATTTTCTATTAAACCCTTTGTCTTTGGGTATTACGGCGGTAACTAAGAAGAAGATTAATAATAAAAATGCAATGTCTGCCATAGACCCCGCATTCACTTCAGGTACTAATTTTGAACGTCTCATAATTATGTTTTTTAAATGTTAATATGAAACGTATTTCACAAAAACAATACCACAACCATGATGCTAATTTAATGAGCGTATCGCTTACTTCCTTTCCAAATTATGTCGTTACTCGTATTAAAACTTAAGATACGTCTGCTGAAAAACAAATTTTCGCAGGTTAGACGATCTATGTGTTTTGATATTTTTTTTGATTGGTTTCATCTAAGTGTTTTTTTGATTTGATTGATATTCAGTTTTTAAAAAGACGTTACTACCTGTAACGCCTTTTACTGTTCCAATTATTACTTTTTGTAGAAGTTAAAGTACTTGATAATTGATTGTTGTTTAATGTTCTCATAATTTATTTAATTTAATTTGATTGATGAATTTTTGTTATAAACTATCTATAGCGTCTTTTACTATTCCAGTTGTTGCTTTTTGTGTTTGTTAAACTACTTGTAATTTGATTACTGTTTAATGTTCTCATTTTTTTTGTTTTTAATTGAGTTATACTAAGTAGACGACAGGAAATAGATTTTGTTACAGTACTATGCATAACATACTAATAAATTAACAGATTTTAACGTTTTGCAGGATGTATTGAGTTAGGAATAGTGAAATTATTGCACTAAAACCACAATAAATGTTAATTTAGGAACAGTTATTGTATTAAATAAATGCAAAAATAAATATGTGTAGTAAATATTTTCAAAGAAAGAAATACCTTTGATTAATAATTGAATTTGATGAAGATATATTTTTCATTTTTTATAGGTTTAATTTTTTCGCTATCAGCTTACTCTCAAATTGATAGTAAAAAGAAGTCAATCTCTATTCCTGCAGTTGAAACTAAAAAAGATTCTAACGATATAAGCATACAACCTAAGAAACCAATTAAAAACAATGCATTTAACGGGTTTTCTACGCCTCGTATTTCTGGTAAATTAGAATTGCCTAAAAAAGAATTTTCCATGTTTCCAGACGAAATATTCGGAAACCCAGGAGAACTTTATGCAAAACAAATTAATAAGAATATAGAAAACTTAAAACTCACACCAGAAGAGATTGAACAAAAAAATGGAAGTACAACCGATCAGTTTTTAGGTGATTTTAAAAGTAAAGCAAAATTTGTAAATGTGGTATATCGAGATCATGGATATACCGACGGTGATGTTATTCAGGTATTAGTAAACGATGATATTATTCATGCCAAAGTGTATTTAACTGGTGGGTTTAAAGGTTTTAAGTTAGATTTACAATCTGGATTTAATAAAATTGATTTTTTAGCATTGAACCAAGGAGAATCTGGTCCCAATACTGCAGAGTTTAGGGTAGTAGATGATTTAGGAAATTTAGTGTCTTCTAACCAGTGGAACTTAGCCACTGGTGTAAAAGCAACTATTATTATTGTAAAAGAGTAGGGGTTAGGTTAAGAAACAATCTTGTCAATTAGCTCTAACTCATCGTTTGAAAACTCCAAATTATCTAAAGCCTTTAAATTTTCTTTTAACTGGTTCGACGAACTTGCTCCAATTAATACCGATGCTACTTGTGGCTGTCTTAAAATCCAAGCAATTGCCATTTGCGATAATTTTTGTCCGCGTTCATTAGCTATTTTTGCTAGTAGTTGAATTTTTTCAATATTATTATTAACGTCTTCAACATTTAAGTATGTTAAATCTTTAGCAGCTCTTGAATCTTTAGGAATACCATTTAAATACTTTTCAGTTAACAACCCTTGTGCTAATGGCGAAAAAGCAATACAGCCAACACCTTGCTGTTCTATAGTATTTAATAATCCCCCTTCAACCCAACGATCGAACATAGAATATCTAGCCTGATGTAAAATAAATGGTACGTTAAGTCTTTTAAGTATTTCTGCAGCTTCATTAGTACGATTATGGTCGTAATTAGAAATACCCACATATAATGCTTTGCCTTGTCTAACAATATCTGCTAAAGCACCCATGGTTTCTTCCAAAGGAGTGTTTAAATCTGGTCTATGATGATAAAAAATATCAACATAATCTAAGCCCATACGTTTTAAACTTTGGTCAATACTAGAAATTAAATATTTTCTAGAACCCCAATCTCCATAAGGCCCAGGCCACATATCGAACCCCGCTTTCGATGCAATAAAAAGCTCATCTCTATACGGTTTAAAGTCTTTATTAAATATGGTTCCAAAATTTTCTTCAGCAGAACCGTAAGGTGGCCCATAATTATTAGCCAAATCAAAATGCGTAATACCGTAATCAAAAGCGCTTCTTAAAATATCTCTTCCGTTTTGAAGATTATTAATAAACCCAAAATTATGCCATAAACCCAAAGATATAGCAGGCAGTAACACACCACTTTTTCCAGCTCTATTATACTTTATAGTGTTATATCTGTCTGGTGATGCTTGATATGCTGTAGTTCCGCTTTTGTCGTTAATTTGCATGTTATAAGTTATTATAATGTTATATAAGCTTGAAAAATAATATATAGTTTTACTAAAACCAAAATAATTGATTTTATTAACAATATTTTAAAGTTTCAGTGAAAATTCCGAAACAAATATTTGAGAAACACGGCTCTATTAAACTCATTATATTGTTTTTAAATGACTACATGCTTATCATTTTTTTAAAGAAATAAAAATCATTTATAATTTTCGCTCAAACATTCGTCATAAACCCTTTAAAGATGTTATTTTTGCTCGTCATAAAAATTAATTGAATGTCCATATCTACATTAGAATTAGAGGAAAGAAAAACGGGGAAAGATTTATATAGCTATCAAAAAGGGGCTATCGATAAGATTTTTAAAAGCTTTGAAGAGTCTCCAGCAGATTACCATTTGCTATATCAATTACCAACTGGTGGTGGTAAGACTGTAATATTTTCTGAAATTGTAAGACAGTATTTAAAGCTTCATAAGAAAAAGGTTTTAGTGATGACGCACCGTATTGAGTTGTGCAAGCAAACCTCTAATATGCTTACAGAGTTTGGTGTAATAAATAAAGTTGTAGATAGTAAAGCCGATTTGGACGATCAAGCTAACTACTCTTGTTTTGTTGCCATGGTTGAAACCTTAAATAACAGGTTGAATGATGACAAACTCGATATATCTGATATTGGTTTAGTTATAATTGATGAAGCACACTATAACTCATTCACAAAATTGTTTAAGTTTTTTAGTCAGTCATTTATTTTAGGTGTAACGGCAACACCTTTAAGTTCGAGTATGGAGCTGCCTATGACTGATAATTATGATGAATTGATTGTTGGTGAAACCATAGAATCTTTAATTGAAAATAGGTTTTTGGCGCGTGCCGAAATGTTCTCATACAATGTAGGGTTAACATCGTTAGTTGTTGGTGCTAATGGTGATTATACGGTTAAATCTTCCGAAGATTTGTATACAGATAACGACATGCTAACTAAGTTGTTACAAGCTTATGAAGAACGATCTAAAGGCAAAAAAACGCTTATATTCAACAATGGTATAAACACATCGCTACATGTTTACGATACGTTTAGAGCCGCTGGTTATCCCGTGGCACATTTAGATAACACCAATTCTAAAAAGGAAAGAGCTCTTATTTTAAAATGGTTTAAAAACACCCCAGATGCTATATTAACATCGGTAAGTATTTTAACTACAGGGTTCGATGAACCTACAGTTGAGAGTATTATTTTAAATAGAGCTACAAAATCCTTAACGCTATATTATCAAATGATTGGTCGTGGATCTCGTATTTTAAAGGACAAATTGACTTTTAGTGTTATTGACTTAGGAAATAATTTTCACCGATTTGGGGCATGGGGAGACGATTTAGACTGGCAAAAAATATTTAGATCGCCAAATTATTATTTAGATGCAATACTAAGCGATGAAGAATTAGAAAGCAATTTTAGATATGAAATGTCCGATGCATTACGAGCAGAATTTTCTAAATCTAAAGTGGTGTATTTTGATGTACAACGCGCTTATATAGAGTCAGTTAGATCAGGTGAATCTTCCAAAGTGGTACTAGAACGTTCTATAGCTCAGCATGGTAAAATATGCATAGAAAATAGCGAAGATGTTTATGATGCTTTAGCTTTAGCTAAAAAATTAGGAGATGATATAGATTTTAGAATACACCGTTATACAAAATGTATAAGTAAAAGCACCTATAATTTTGTGGAATGGTTAAAAGGCGATTACAGAAAAAAATTGAATGCTTATTTACGTTCTAATTTTGATGAGGTTTTTGAAGCTATTCACGGTTATCCACCAGAGGATTAACACTGTTAATAATTTGCTCTTGCAATATTTAGCATCCTAAAAAATATGCCGTATCTTTACGTTTATCAAAATACACACTAATTTAATAACACCTTAAAAACAGAATTATATTCAATGGCTAAATCTCAAGTAACATTTAATAAAATTGAAAAAGAAAAAAAACGCTTAAAAAAACGAGAAGAAAAACAAAAGAAAAAAGAAGCTCGTAAAGCAGAAGCAAAAGAAAACCCAAAAGGTATTCAATTTGCTTATGTTGATTTTAATGGAAATTTAACAGACACGCCACCAGATCCAACAATGCGTGAAAAAGTAGAAGCTGAAACTATAGAAATTGGTGTTCCGAAGAAAGAAGATAGAGCCGAGGAAGAACCAACAAACAGAGAAGGTAAAGTATCATTCTTCGATCACTCTAAAGGTTTCGGATTTATAATAGATAGTGCTACTCAAGAAAAATATTTTGTTCATGTTAGCGGTCTTCTTGAAGACATTGAAGAAAACAACAAAGTAACTTACGAGCTAGAACGCGGTTTAAAGGGCATGAATGCAGTTCGTGTTAAAAAAATATAATCAGTATTTAACATAAATAGACCCAAAACTAATGGGGTTACCTCGCAAAACAGTAGTTATAATATTAGCCTTTTTTGCAATTTATGTTATTTGGGGTTCTACATATCTTCTTAATAAAATAGCAGTAAGCGAATTACCCGCTTTTAAACTAGCAGCTATACGATTTATTGTTGCTGGATTACTCATTTTTGGGATTGCCAAAATTTTAAAAATTAGTATTGCAATTACTACAGAGCAGCTTAAAAACACCATTATTTCGGGATTTTTATTTTTAACTTTTGGTAATGGTGTTGTGGTTTGGTCACTTAATTATGTAGATAGCGGTTTTGCTGCTTTAGAAATATCTGCACAACCTTTAGTGGTTCTTATTTTAATGCGAATTCTTCAAAGAAAAAAAATATCTGCGATGTCTTTAATAGGTGTCGTTTTAGGGTTTACAGGTATTTTTCTTTTAGTCAGTCAAAAACAATTAATACGTCAAGAGGGGCAAATTACAGGCATGATTTTAATTTTTGTTTGTATGACAAGTTGGGCATATGCCAGCATATTTGTTGGAAAAGCCAATTTACCTAAAAACGCATTTGTAAATACAGGTTACCAAATGCTAATGGGTGGTTTCATGCTAGCTATAGTTAGTTTTTGCCTTGGTGAAACATGGTCGTCGCCTCTAACTTGGAGTACAAAAGTACAATGGTCTATGCTTGGTCTTACTTTATTTGGAAGTATTGTAGCTTTTACAGCATTTAATTATTTACTTAAAGAAGTCTCTCCAGAAAAAGTAGCTACTTCTACTTACGTTAACCCCATTATAGCACTAATTTTAGGCTGGTGGGTGTTGAATGAACAAATAACGCTACAATCAATAATTGCTGCTGTTATATTATTAACAGGCGTTTATTTTATTAATTCTAAACGAACTTTTAAGACTTTTAAATTGAGAGGTATTGGACGTTAAATCTGCGATAAAATTCATGCTTATAAGCACATTTGCTTTTGCTTGTATGAATGCCACAGTAAAACAATTAACGCATATCAATGCATTTCAAATTGTATTTTTCAGATCGGTTAGTTCGTTGTTTTTTACGTTTCCATTTCTTTTAAAAAATAAAATACCAATTATAGGAAATAATAACAAACTATTAATTGTTAGAGGTATCGTTGGTGTTACTTCAATGGCTTTGTTTTTTGTGTCTATTAAATATCTGCCCGTTGGTACTGCGGTATCATTACGATATATCGCTCCAATTTTTGCCGCTATTTTCGCCGTTATTCTATTAGGTGAAAAAATAAAACCTTTACAGTGGCTGTTCTTTTCTATGGCGTTTATAGGGGTACTTGTACTAAAAGGTTTTGATACCGATTTAAATTCAATAGGGCTTGTACTTGTTCTATTAGCTGCTGTTTTTACAGGGTTTGTGTATATTATTATCAATAAAATAGGCAAAAGCGAGCACCCTGTTGTTATTGTTAATTACTTTATGGTTATTGCAACTATAGCTGGAGGTATTTTTTCAATACATAGCTGGATAAATCCTATAGGAGTAGATTGGATTTTATTATTAAGTCTTGGAGTTTACGGTTATTTTGGACAAGTTTATATGACTAAATCATTTCAAATGGCAAGCACCAATCAGGTGGCACCACTAAAGTATATTGAAGTCATTTTCACAGTAATATTTGGCGTGTCTTTATTTAACGAAATTTATACGTTTTGGTCTTTACTTGGTATATCGCTAATAATTGGCGGTTTAATTTTAAATGTTGTGTATAAAGCAAAGCATAAGGGTTAAAAAATTATTCAGCTTCTCTTTTCGTACCATACTAATACTAAGTATGTTTATAAAGTTTGGCGAACTCTAGCCTTATTTGTAATTTTGAAACTTTTGAAAAACACAGGCTATTAGCATTAAAATATGAAAGTACCTAAACGTATAAATAACTTCAGAAGAAAGGTTATGCATAGCATTACCAAAAATATTGGAAGCTCATATTCTGAACCAAAATTTGATACTGATAAAAAGATAGATATAAAAAAAGTTTTAATAATAAGACCCAATCACAGATTAGGCAACCAGTTGCTTTTAACGCCTATTGTTCAGGAGGTTATTAATACATTTCCTGAAAGTGAAATTGACTTGTTTGTTAAGGGCGGTGTTGCTTTTCCTGTTTTTGAAAACTATAAACAGATTGATACTATAATTCAACTTCCCAAAAAACCTTTTAATTATTTATTTAAATATGCTAAATGTTGGTTGTCTATAAAACGCAAGCATTACGATATGGTTATAAATGGTGATAAAAACTCATCTTCAGGACGATTATTAACTCAAATTTCAAATGCAACGCATAAAGTTTTTGGTGATGTAAATGAAGAGATTCAATCTAAGTTTAAAGATTATGAGCACATTTCAAAATATCCTGTTTACAATTTAAGACACTATTTAACTAAGATTGGATTTCAAGAAAACAATACTGCTGTTCCTTTTTTAAATATTATGCTGAGTGATTCTGAAATTACAAAGGGCGGAAAACGTTTAAAAGAAGTAACAAAAAATGATAAGAAAACCATTTGCATTTATACCAATGCAACGGGCGATAAATGCTACTCTGAAGATTGGTGGACAGCATTTTACACACGTTTAAAAAAGGAATACGCCCCTGATTATAATATTATTGAAATGCTTCCTATAGAAAACATTTCTAAAATAAACTTTAAAGCTCCTCATTTTTATAGTAAAGATATTCGCGAAATGGGTGCTATTATAAAAAATACGTCCATTTTTATCGCTGCCGATAATGGTGTTATGCATTTAGCTAGTGCCTCATTAACACCTACTGTTGGTTTCTTTTGTGTTACCAATGAAAGTGTTTATGAACCTTATGGCAATGGTAGTTTAGCTTTAAATACCAATAAAACGACTATTGAAGATTGGTTTAAAGCAATTCATCATATTTTAAAGTAAAAATACCTGCTAGAATATATGCTCTAAAATAAGTCGTTGTCCAATTTTAATTGGTGTTTTTCGTTTAATGCGGTTACTTTTACATATTGAAGCTATAGACACATTATTTCGGTAAGAAATTCTAGATAGCGTATCGCCACGTTTAACAATATATACCTGCTTACGGGTTTCTAAACTCGCAACAGCTTCTTCTTTAGTGCGCAATACTTGTAGTTTTGTTTGTTTTTTAGAACTGTGAAGCCCAGGTTGTATCCAGTTATCGGTAATCCAAATGTTTTTGGAGCGAACAAGATTTTCATTTCCAAAATCAAATAAATATTCTGGGTTTATGGCTACGCCTTTATAGTTAACTACCAAATGTAAATGGCTACCTCTAGCATTTCCAGAAGTTCCTCCTTTTCCTAACAAGTCCCCTTTTTTAACAGTGTCGTTTTCTTTAATTGCATATTTAGATAAATGTGCGTAAACAGTTTCTAATCCATTAAAATGCCTAACTATAACTGTTCTTCCATGTCCAGAATTATACTTCGCAAAACGCACAATACCATCAAACATACTAACTACGCTATCGCCAGTTACTAAATCTATATCTATGCCTTTATGTGCTCTTCCTTTCCGCCAGCCAAAACGAGAAGTAATTACTTTTTTAATAGTAATTGGAGATGTGTAACTACTATCTTTAAATTTAATTTCTACAGGAAATGCAACTTTTTCATCCTTAAAAGGATTAAATACATTGGTATCCCAATTCAATGCTTTTATATTAATGGTTTTAACTGGGTTTTCTAACTTTAACGCAGCCACTTCATTTGCAACAAAAGTATTAAGTGCCTCGATATTAATCTTTTTTTTGAAATCTTGACTAAAGGAAACAACTGAGAATAAAACAGCCGTTAAGGAAACTAATAATTTCATATTTTGGTTGGTTGGCGATACAATTATATATGAATAATTTTTTCTAAATGCGAATTTAAAAAAAAATAACGCAACTTATCCTAATTTATTGTTAAGTGAATACCGTTTAAATACTAGCAATATTCGCAATACTAATTAGTTGGAGATTTTTGAAACCTTAGCACTTGTTTTACTTTTATAAAAATGCTGCTGTTTTACAAAAAACAGTTGCCGTTCATCTATTCGTCGTAAATATTTTATAGTTCATATGATTTTTTAGGAAGCAATAGTGCTAAATATTTAGTTTTAAGCAAATTAAAATTAGAACGCCCCATGAAAAATCTAATACTTCTTTTTTGCCTTACCTACATTACAAGCACTTTTAGTATGTTAAATGGTCAAAACTATGACGATGCTTTAGACCAAGTTCCTGCTAATTATAAAAAACGTAGTCCTGTTTACGACTATTCTGAAAAACAATTAAACCATACGGATACTATTCCAGATTTTAACACAAAATCGAATAAGTTAAAAATAACTGGTACTATTTATAAAAGTGATGGTGTAACACCTGCTAAAGATGTTATTTTGTATATATGCCAACCAGATGAAAATGGTGATTATGAAATGAAAAAAGATAAACACCGTAAGCGTTATGTTCATCATCGTGCATGGATAAAAACTGATGCTAACGGACACTATACATTTTATACTTTTATGCCAGGGAAATATTTACGCTCTAAAGAACTTAAGCAAATACATCGTGTAATAAAAGAACCTGGGAAACCTGAATATGTTATTAAATCATTCTTCTTTAATGACGACCCATTACTACCTGAATTAGCTTTAGCTTGTCGCGCCAAAGCTGTAGGCAGCATGCTTCGATTAGAAGAAAAAGAGGGTATGTATGTAGCAACAAAAGATATTAAACTAAACGAAAGTATTGTTCTTGCTCAATAGTTGAGTTGGTTTAAATTGAAGTTTTTAGGGTTTTTTCTAAACTAATTGCCAGAGCAATTTGATTTCATTTATTAGTTTAATGAACCAAGTTTCAATTTGTCTTATGGAAACGAATGCTTCTGGGGTATTTTACATAATATAACGTGAGTTCGACATAAGAAATTCCCTTATTAGGTAAAAATCTTTGAATTTTAATACTTGGTTTAGCATCAAGAAAAGAATAGGCAGTTAATCCAGCTATTAAATTTCCAATGAAGTTGTCAAAGTGAGAGCGTATTAGAAATGCATCTCTTATATATTCTTTGTCAAAATTATTGATCCATGATAAATCTGATAAAGATCTAAAGATGTCTCCAAGAGTTAGCTTTATATCTGTTGGTTCAATTCTTATAAATGAAATATGAGGTTCGATCTTTCTGTTATCAATTACAGTATATCCGTTCATAATCTTTTTGGGCATTCAGTTGATAACATCCTCGTTGTGAGAGATGTTAGTGTAAAGGTAAATAAAAAAGCAAGAACATTCTTTCTTTTTACGGTTTTTAGAAAGTGAAATCGTAATCAATTTTATATTCAATTCTAATGACTATAGGTTATGTAAGAGTAAAAGCTTTGAATTATTAGATTTTGGTATATGTAAGAATTAGAAAAGGAGAAATTAGGTTTTAAGATAAACCCTGTTTTTGTTTTAGGTAAAATAAAAAAACTGAGAATAAAATCTCAGCTTTCCTTTATTTACTTAGTAGCGAGAGGGGGGCACGATCCCCCGACCTCCGGGTTATGAATCCGACGCTCTAACCAACTGAGCTACCTCGCCATAATTTAAGGCTGCAAATATAAAAACAATATTATTGTGAGCAAACTTTACTTGTGTAAAATATTATTAAAAATAATTGCAAAACTTATCAATTAATGTATATATTGAGCAACACAAACTTTGAGAGAACTTATGGACGATAAAATTAAATTTGACATTGAATTTCCTATACATGCTTCGCCGCAGTTATTATATCAATATATTTCTACACCTTCTGGTTTATCTGAATGGTTTTCAGATAATGTAAACTCCAGAGGTGAATTATTCACCTTTATTTGGGACGATAGTGAAGAACAAGCAAAACTACTAACTAAAAAAAGTGGAGAGCGTGTAAAATTTAGATGGTTGAATGACGAAGAGGACGAAACGTCCTATTTTGAAATTAGAATTCAGGTTGATGATATAACCAAAGATGTGTCTTTAATGGTTACAGATTTTGCAGAAGAGGATGAAGTTGATGAAGCAAAAATGCTTTGGGAAAATCAGATTTCTAGTTTAAAACAAGTATTAGGTTCTACATAATTAAATACATATTTTAAATTATATTTGTCCAGTTTTAAATTAGCTTAGAACTGGATTTTTTTATGATAAATTTTAACGGACAAATTATAGAGTCAGAGATTCAACTATCTATAAACAATAGAGGATACTCCTATGGTGATGCTCTTTTTGAAACGATTAAAGCCTCTTACGGAAAATTGCTTTTTTGGGAAGATCATTATTTTAGACTCATGGCTTCAATGCGAATAATGCGTATAGAAATACCTATGAATTTTACCATGGAATTTCTTGAAGAGCAAATTCAAAAAACTTTAAATGCAAATAAGCAACAACAAGCGTCTTCTCGTGTTAAATTAATGGTGTATAGAAACGAAGGCGGTTTGTACACACCTAATAATAATACCTGCAGTTTTATTGTTAGTTGCCAACCTATTCAAGAAGATTTTTACTTATTTAATGATGATTTTTATGAAGTAGACTTGTTTAAAGATTATTACATATCGCCAACCTTATTATCTACATTAAAAACAAATAACAAAGCTATTAATGTAGTTGGAAGCATTTATGCTAAAGAAAATAATTTAAATAATTGTTTACTATTAAATACAAATAAACATGTTATTGAAGCGCTGAACGGAAATGTATTTGTTGTAAAGGGAAATGTTATAAGAACACCACCAATTAGCGATGGTTGCTTAAAAGGTGTTATGCGAAAACAGTTAATTGAAATTATAAAAAAAATACCTGATTACCAATTTGTTGAAGAATCAATTTCTGCTTTCGAGTTACAAAAAGCAGACGAAATTTTTATATCTAATGTAATTATGGGCATCCAGCCAGTTACAAAGTATAGAAAAAAGGCGTTTACTAATGAAGTTGCAAAGGTTTTATTGCAAAAGTTGAATGTAAAAATAAGGTTAAACTAATTAATTATAGCTTGGGTTTTCTGGAGCGTTAGACCAAATACTGTATTCGCCACCAAATTCAAGCATTTTTTCTTTCCAGAACGATTCATAGTCTTTTTCAATAATATTCTGTTCATAAACATTATCTGTTACAACCCAAGAGTTTGCTTTTAACTCGTTTTCTAACTGGTTTGGTTCCCAACCTGAGTAACCAAGAAAAAAGCGAATATCAGTTTCTTTAATCGTATTATTTGTTATTAGTTTCGCAACCTTACTAAAATCTCCACCCCAATATATTCCTAATGAAATTTCTATGCTTTCTGGAATAAGACTAGGTATTTTATGAATAAAATATAAGTTGTCCTGCTCTACAGGACCCCCGTTGTAAACTTTAAATGGTACTTCAACTTCAGGTATTAAGTCACTAATAGTATATTCTAAAGGTTTATTCAAAATAAAACCAATAGAACCTTCATGAGTATGATCTGCCAAAAGCACAATAGATCTATTGAAAGACACGTCGCCAATAATAGCGGGTTCTGCAATTAACAAATCACCTTTTTTTGGTTTAGTTGTAATCATATTTTGAATGAATTAGTAATTAAATCTAACATATATTTATTAAAAAAACAACCCTTTTAGTAATGAACTAAAAAAGCCTTCAAATTTTGAAGGCTTTTTAAAAATATGTAAGAGGTAAATCTTAGTTTACTGCACTTGATAAATCTGATCCAGCTTTAAACTTAACAACGTTTTTAGCTTTAATTTTGATAGTTTGTCCAGTTTGAGGATTTCTTCCTTCTCTTGCAGCTCTTTTAGAAACTGACCAAGATCCAAACCCTACTAAAGAAACTCTGTTCCCTTTTTGTAAAGCGCCTTCAATTTCAATGATTGCACACTCTAAAGCTTTTTTTGCAGCTGCTTTAGTAATTCCTGCATGTTCTGCCATTGCGTCGATTAAATCTGTTTTGTTCATAATGTAAAAATTAAATTATTAATAAATTGGTTAAACGTTTTTGTTAAATCCTCTACAAATTTATACGGATTATACAACCATGCAAGTAATAGTAAGGGAAATACAGGCTATTGTTAATAACTTGATGCTTTTGTTAATAAAGGAACTACGTTTTATCGATGTTTTTAAAATATCAATGAGAATAGGGGTTTAGAGCACTTTGGCATTTGTTTCAAATGTATATCCATTTAAAAGAGATTTTGCATCCATCATTTTTTTACCTGGGAGTTTAATTTCTTCTATAATTATGTAACCATTTGTAACAGCTACTTTTAGTCTTTTATTTGTAGGAATAATACTACCAACCTCTATAGAATGTGCTATTTCTTCTTTTTTAGCTTTATAAATTTTAATAGCTAATTCATCATTTCCATTAATTAATGTACACCACGCTGCTGGATAGGGGCTTAAGCCTCGTATAATATTATATATATGGTGTATAGAGTCGCTCCAATTAATTTTACAGTTCTCCTTGTTTAATTTGTATGCGGTTTTAATATTGGTTGTTTCTGTTTGTGGCGTTGTTTGCACATTACCAGTTTCAATTAAAGAAACAGTGTTTAAAACAAGCTGTTTACCATGGTTCATTAATTTGTCGTGTAAGCTCCCTGCATTTTCATTTGCATCAATATCAATTTCTTCTTGAAGAATCATTTCGCCTGTATCAATTTTTTCATCAATAAAAAATGTTGATACACCAGTTTTTATTTCACCATTTATAATGGCCCAATTTATTGGAGCAGCACCTCTATAATTAGGTAGTAAAGATGCGTGTAAATTAAACGTACCGTATTCTGGCATTTGCCAAACTACTTTTGGTAGCATTCTAAAAGCAACTACAATTTGAAGATTAGCATGTAATGCTTTAAGGGTTTTTAAAAAATCTTCATTTTTTAAATTGGTGGGTTGTAAAACTGTTAAATTTTGTGCTGTTGCATATTTTTTCACGGCACTTTCGTTAAGTTTTCTACCACGACCAGCAGGTTTGTCTGGCGCAGTAATAACACCTACTATATTATGGTTATTTTCTACCAATGTTTTTAAAGTGGCAACAGCAAAATCTGGTGTGCCCATAAAAACAATTTTTAAGTTTTTCATCTGTATATTTATTATTTAAAATTTGGGCGTTACCCTGCGGGGCGGGCTATTCGTTACAAGTCCTCGCTCGTACCTCGCTGTGGGCTTTCCTCTGCTATCCCTAACGCAATTATCTGCCAAAAGTGTTACCCAATCTATATTTTTAGTGTTTATTTTCTTAGTAGTACATAACAAAAATTACATACTCAAATTATAGTTTATAGTTATTATCATTTATTTATAAGACCTACAAGGTTTTCAAAACCTTGTAGGTTTAATTTTTTTTTTTGGAATTTAGTATTTGTCTTTTTTTGGAATTATTTTTAACAATTAGTTTTTTAATTTATAAGTATTCGTTTGTGTTATAGTAATCATGTTGTGCTCTAAAAGCAATTTTAAAACAACTTTAACGTCTTTTTCAGAACAATTTAGAGTGCTACTAATCAGTCTAGAAGAAAGGTCGCCATTTTTAAGTAATTCTATAATACGCTTTTTTATGATATTAATATCCTGCGGACGGTCATTTTTTTTAGCTCCAATACAAACCGAACAAATGCCACAAGGTTTAATATCTTTTTCACCAAAATAGGCGAGTAGTTGCATGCTTTTGCAAACCGTATCATTTTCAATATAATCAAGCATGCTTTTAACTTGCTGTTGTTTTAACTTATTTTGTTGTTCTATAATAGTTGAGATTCTGTTTATGGTTTTATCATCTTCACGCAGTTGAATAAATGTAATTTGTGCATCCGTTTTTCCTAAGTGCAATGTAATAATTTGGTCTTTTTCTAATTGAGTTAAAGCTTGTATAAGTTTAGATTCGTTTACAGACGCTTTTTGGGCAACCTTTAAAGTATTAATTTTAGTTTTATGATCGAAAATACCACCGTACATTCTCAACATCGATTTTACTATAAGATTCAATTCTTGATGTGTTTCCAGATAGTTAAATATGGCAGGACTGCTTATTATAAATTGTACAGTAACTTTATTTTTAAACTGTTTTGATAATGTAATAACACTATTTCTGTCTAATAAGAGTAAAGCATTGTAGGCTAAAATGCCACTAAAATTATATGTTTTACAAAAGGTGTTAAAATCAAAATCGTTTGTAATATATTCGCCTTCTCCATAAGAAACTTGAAAATAGCTACACAGTTTTCGGTACACTTGTTTAACAAAATCTACAGTTGGGAGGACTTTTAAAAACTGATTTTTAACTAAAATTTCATCACTATTATTTTTTAAAATAACAGCAAATGCTTTGTCCCCGTTTCTACCAACACGACCAGCTTCTTGAAAATAACTTTCTATACTTTCTGGTAAATTTAAATGGATTACAGTTTTTACATCGGGTTTGTCAATGCCCATACCAAAAGCATTTGTTGCAACCATAACCTGTTTTTGGTTGTTTACCCATTGCATCATATTAGTATCTTTTTCAATATTAGATAAACCACCATGATAATACGTCGCTGAAATATTTTTTGATGCCAAAAAGGAAGATACTTCCGAAGTTAATTTTCTATTTCTAACATAAATAATTGATGATGCTTTATACTTTTTTAAAATGGTTTCTATGCGGTAATATTTATCATCTTCATGATAAACCATATATGCTAAATTGGCTCTAAAAAAGGATTGTTTAAATACTTTAGGTTGAATAAAATCAAGTGCTTTAGTAATATCTTCTATAACTTCAGGTTTAGCAGATGCTGTTAAAGCAATAACGTTTACAGCGGGTTGGAGTTGTCGTAAAATCGTAATGTTTTTATAGGCGGGTCTAAAATCGCTTCCCCATTGCGATATACAGTGTGCTTCGTCTACCGCAATTAAATTAACGTTCATTAGTTTAATACGATCTTGAACGAGTTCTTGCTGTAATCGCTCAGGCGATAAATATAAAAATTTATAATTGCCATAAACACAATTATCTAAAAGTATATCCAATTCGTTATACGAAATACCACTTGTTAAAGCCATAGCTTTAATGCCTTTATTGTTGAGTTGTTGCACTTGGTCTTTCATGAGTGCAATTAACGGGGAAATAACAATACAAATACCTTTTTTTGCTAATGCAGGTATTTGAAAACATAACGATTTTCCACCCCCAGTTGGTAACAAAGCAAAAGTGTCTTCCCCTTCAATTACCGCATTTATAATGGCTTCTTGTGTGGGTTTAAACGATGTGTACTTCCAATACCGCTCCAGTATGTTTATGGGGTGCTCCATGTTATTACCTGCTTAATACCTTAAGAATATGGTCTACGCGTTTTTCAACAGTATCAAACGGAACATCAAGTAATTGATAGTTGTAAGACTGGTATGTTTTAAGTAGATGCTCATGAATTTTTAAAGCGTCTTCAAAACTTTCATAACGTTCGTTATCACTCTTATAAATATTATGCCAAGGTTTTAAAATAAAAATAAAATCGTAGATATTGTCTTTACAAGCATTAATAAAGTATTGAGGATAAGTGTTACCTATAAAGTCCATATAAGCTAAAAGATCTGGTATTCCTCGATCTAAAAAAACAGTATTAGCATTTAGTAAATCCGCTTCAATATATTGTTTTTGCCTGCCTTTTAAAAGTAATTCGCTAAATAATAGCGGATTTGTTAAAAACAGTTGGTCTATGCCTTCTTTTTTGGCATCAAGAGTTACTTGCCTCGATATTTCTTCCATACATGAATATCCTCGATGAATTAATTCATTTATAATTGAAGATTTTCCTGATCCAGGACCACCAGTAATAACAATTTTTTTAGCCTTCAAATGGACGTGTTTAAGGTGTAAAAATCGGAATTTAACTCGTATAAAAAAAATGCAAAGGAAACAGTATCTTTGCTACTTATTAAATAATTATGAGCACACCTCCAAATTCAGAAGAATTTTACAAAAAACTAAAAGGACAATTACACGAAACGGCAAGTTGGCCAGCAGAATATCTATATAAATTTATTGTAAAAACCAACAATAAAAAAATAGCACAATTAGAGGCTATATTTGATAATATGGGCGCAGTTATTAATACAACTGAATCTAAAAAAGGTAAATACACTAGTGTTTCGATTAATTTACTAATGAGAAATCCAGATGCTGTGATTGAAAAGTATAAAGAAGTTGCAGAAAAAGTTGAAGGCGTGATAAGCCTTTAGTTTTTTTTTGTATTTTGCGCAGGCATAACAACTACATGCAAAAACATTAACTCTACACATTTATTTTGATAGACGATTTAGAATACAACACAGAACGTGAGCATTTAATCATTCCAGAATATGGACGCCATATGCAGAAAATGATTAATCATGCTAAAACCAGGAAAACAAAAGAAGAACGCAATAAATTAGCAAAAGCCATTATTTCGGTAATGGGAAATATGCAACCGCATTTAAGAGATGTTCCAGATTTTCAGCATAAGCTATGGGATCAACTTTTTATCATGTCTAATTTTGAATTGGATGCAGACTCTCCTTTCGATAAACCTACTAAAGAACTTTTTGAAGAACGCCCAGAGCCTTTAAAATATCCTCAAAATTTTCCTAAGTATCGATTTTACGGAAACAATATTAAAACCATGATTGATGTTGCCAATACATGGGAGGCAGGCGAATTAAAAGACGCTTTAACCTTTACCATTGCAAATCACATGAAAAAGTGTTTTTTAAATTGGAATAAAGACACCGTTGAAGATGCCGTTATTTTTAACCATTTATTTGAATTATCTAATGGTAAAATAGATATAAGAAATACAACCGAAAATTTATCAGAATCATCAAGTTTAATGCGTGCCAAAACAAAATATAGTAACAATAAAAAAGGCGGACATCAAAAGAAAAACTCAAATAACCGCCAAAGAAAACGCTACTAAATATACGCATGGGAACATTTAAAATTGAAGGTGGTCATCAACTAAAGGGGAGCATACAACCACAAGGGGCAAAAAACGAAGCATTACAAATTTTATGTGCGGTATTATTAACCTCAGAACGCGTAACAATACATAATATTCCAGACATTGTTGATGTTAATAAACTAATTAGTTTATTAAAAAAACTAGGTGTTAAAATTGAAAAGGTATCTCATGGGTCGTATACTTTTCAAGCCGATAACCTCAATTTAAAATATTTAGAATCTCCTGAATTTAAGGAAGATGGGAAGGGACTTCGTGGGTCAATTATGATCGTTGGTCCATTATTGGCACGTTTTGGCAAAGGTTACATTCCTAAACCTGGTGGCGATAAAATAGGTAGGCGTCGCTTAGATACTCATTTTGAAGGTCTAATTAAACTAGGAGCTAAATTTAGATACAGTAGAGAAGAACAATTTTATGGCGTTGAAGCCGATAAATTAAAAGGGACGTACATGCTTCTTGAAGAAGCTTCGGTTACAGGAACGGCTAATATTGTTATGGCTGCTGTTTTAGCAGAAGGGCAAACCACAATTTATAACGCCGCTTGCGAACCTTATTTGCAACAGTTATGTAAAATGCTAAATAGAATGGGTGCTAAAATTAGTGGTGTTGGTTCTAATATGTTGATTATTGATGGTGTTGAAAGTTTAGGTGGAACAGATCATAGCATGCTACCAGATATGATTGAAATTGGTAGTTGGATTGGTTTAGCGGCAATGACTAAAAGTGAATTAACAATTACTAATGTAAGTTGGAATGACCTTGGGGTTATACCAAATGTTTTTAGAAAGTTAGGAATTATCGTTGAAAAACAAGGCGATAATATTCATATCCCAGCACATACTGATGGTTATGAAATACAAAACTTTATTGATGGTTCTATTTTAACTATTTCTGATGCGCCTTGGCCTGGGTTTACACCAGATTTATTAAGTATTATATTGGTAGTAGCTACCCAAGCACGAGGTAGTGTTTTAGTACATCAAAAAATGTTTGAAAGTCGTTTGTTCTTTGTTGATAAATTGATTGATATGGGAGCGAAAATTATATTATGCGATCCACATCGTGCTACTGTAATTGGACACGATTTTAAATCGACTTTAAAAGCAACAACCATGACATCTCCAGATATTCGTGCTGGAGTTTCATTACTTATAGCAGCGCTATCTGCAAAAGGAACCTCTACTATTCAAAATATAGAACAAATAGATCGCGGTTACGAAAATATTGATGAACGTTTACGTGCTATTGGAGCTAAGATAGATAGGGTTTAATAAACTCTTAAAACAACACTTTTTTGTGTTTTGTATTTACGATTTTTTTTGTTTGAAGTTAAGTGTTCTTTTTATTTTTCAAGTAAAAACAAACTCCTTTCACATAAAATAACAATTATTTCCTCAAAATGAATTTTGAACCTAAAAATGTGAAATAGATTTTTTTTGCTACATTTATACATCAATCATTGAAACCTAAACCCTTAGTATTATGAAAAAAATAGTGTTACTAGTAATTATGATGGCATATGGCATAACATATGCTCAAAAAACAAATCTTAGAGCGACTAATGTAAAGGGGAAATACGAGAATGTATTTTACAAATCGCCACAGCAGTATAATAACCAAGAGCAAGTATTTAAAGTAACCAAAATTGCGTTTTCTTCAAATTATAAAGGATCTAAATCTAAAAATGTATATCAAATTTCTGTGTATGGCACTGTAAATAATAAGAAAGAGCAAGTTGTATATAATGCCAAATCTATTGAAGAAATAGCATATTATAAGACTCTATTTGAAGGACGATACAAGAAAATATTACTGTTTGTACACAGTTATAAAATTGCTTCAAAAAATTATAGAGATACATCAATTTCTGTAGAATATTAGCCTAAAACCCATTAAAAACAGTTGCCTTAATATGAGGCCATTCTTCCTTTAAAATACCATAACAAGCGGTATTTCGTTTAAAACCATCAAGCATCAAAATGTCTTTACGCATAACACCTTCTAGTTTTGCATTTAACTTTTCAATGGCTTTTCTAGAGCGTATGTTACGTTCGTCTGCACGAAAAGCAACCTTATCTACGTTTAAAGTTTCAAAAGCATATTGTAGCATTAAAAACTTCATGTTTTTGTTAAGTCCGCTACCATGAAATTCGCGCCCAATCCATGTTGAACCTATTTCAACTACTTTATTTTTCCAATTTATATTCATAAAGTGTGAATTACCAGCATAGGTATTGGTTTGTTTATCAAATACAATAAACGGGATAGTCGTTTTGTGGTAATACCCATCAACTGCCTTTTGTACATAAGCTTTTAAATCTTCGGGTGTATCTATTTTAGTAGGCGAATACTGTACTAAATTGGGTTGGTTGCCAATATGTATAAGGTGTTTATAATTACTTAAATCTAAAAGCGAGAGTTTTACACGGTCATTTTCTAAGGTTGATACAGTCATGTTTTTATTGTGTTATCGTTTCTATCTTTATAAGGAAAGACGGTTTAAACTAAGCTGTTAATCAATTTAACATTAACTTCATGAGCACCATCAAACCTAATAATATTTAAATTCTTTTCAAATAAATTGTTAGCCTTTTTAATTTCAGCATCTAAGCGTTTTTCATTTAAATATTCATCCTTATCTCCATAAATCATATGCACTTTAGCATCTAAAAATTTAAAATCATTGGCTTGTAATTCTTTTGGAATACCTCCAGAATGTAATATAAGTTGCGTGCATGGTATTTGCCGTTTTGCCACATATCGCACAGCAACACTTACACCTTGGGAATAGCCAAAAACAATAAGGTTTACGTTGTTTGGTAAGTTTTCGGTTTTAAAAACGGCATCAAAATACTGCATTATATTTTCAATACCTTTGGTAGTGTTTTCTTTAGTTAACCAACTTGCCCCAACGTGTTTAAATCCTGGTTGAATATAATATTTGCTAGGAGTCTGTGGTGCTATAATATAATTTTCATTTGCGTTTAAAGCTTTAAAATACTTCAAAAAATAACGACTCAAATAACCCATACCATGGCATACAAACCATACATTTTTTGTGGATGGATTTAATGTGTTTAGAGTAGAATAAGAATTTGTATTTACATAGGATATTTCTTTTTCTTCGGAATTCATTTACGCTTAGGTTTTGTACTTTTGTTTGCAGTATTAAAAATACATTATTCTATGGAATTATCTAAAGAAGAACTTATGCTTGAAGCGAATAAAATTTGCAAAAACACCTTAATGGAAACTTTAAATATTGAGTTTATAGATTATGGTGATGATTTTGTACTGGCGAAAATGCCTGTAAACTCTAGAGTGCATCAACCCGATGGCGTATTACATGGCGGAGCTACTGTAGCTTTAGCAGAAAGTACAGGAAGTATGGCAGCGCATTTGTTTTTAAATTTAGATGAAGTATTTGTTCGTGGTATAGAAATTTCGGCAAATCATGTAAAAAGTGCACGCGATGGCTATGTTTACGCAAAAGCTACATTTGCACATAAAGGCAGAACAACACAAATTTTTGATATTAGAATTACAAACGAGGATGATGCTTTAATATCGCTTTGTAAGTTAACAACCATTGCGCTTCCTAAATCGAAATAATATAGGATGACTTTAAAAGATGTTTTTAAGCATATTAGCCTGCATTATGATAATAATTTACCATTTGCTGCTTATAGAAAATCTAATAAAACTATTGTAAATGCATTATTGCAGAATGATGATACAGTTTATACTACAGAAAATTTAACCGAAAGTGGATTTGTTTTTTCACCTTTCGATAATCAACAAAAAACCATTTTAATACCTATAAATAATTCTGAAAGTATTAGTGCTTCAGAGCAACTTGCTATTCCTGATAAGGTAGAAACTCACTCAAAAATAAATTCGTTTAAAGATAAACAACAACACATTGCTCTTATAAAAAAAGGCATTGAAGCCATTAATGATGGTGTATTTAAAAAAGTTGTGCTTTCAAGAAAAGAAGAAGTAAACTTAGTAGAATCTAATCCTGTTTCTATTTTTAAAAAACTTTTAAAGCAGTATGCTTCGGCATTTGTATATTGTTGGTATCATCCTAAAATAGGGCTTTGGCTAGGCGCAACACCAGAAACTTTGGTGAAAATTGAAGGTAGTAGATTTTCAATGATGGCTTTGGCAGGTACACAAAATTATAAAGGTACCTTGGATGTGGTTTGGCAAGATAAAGAAAAGCAAGAACAACAATTTGTAACCGATTTTATTGTTGAAAAGTTACAACCTGCCGTAAATGAAATTAAAGTATCGCAGACAGACACTGTTAAGGCAGGTAACCTATTACATTTAAAAACAATGATTACGGCATCTTTAAAAAAAGATTCAAAATTAAAAAATATTATTACAGCATTACACCCAACACCAGCAGTTTGTGGCTTACCAAAAGACTCAGCAAAAGAATTTATTTTAAATAATGAAGACTACAATAGAGACTTTTATACGGGTTTTTTAGGCGAATTGAATATTGAAACCAGTGTTGCTCCAAGAGCAGGAAAACGTAATATAGAAAATAGAGCGTATACTATAAACAGAAAAAGCACACAATTGTATGTTAATTTGCGTTGCATGCAACTTAAAAACAATACAGGAATTATTTATGTTGGTGGTGGCATTACAAAAACATCGAATGCAGAAAGCGAATGGGAAGAAACGGTTTCAAAATCTTTGGTGATTAAAAGTGTCTTACAATAGACTAAATTATCGAGCTATTTCTTATTTTTGTACTACATGAAATATCCTAAAATCCCGCTTGCTCAAACAGTTATTCAGCTCTGTAAAGCAAAAAACATAAAACATATTATTATTTCTCCTGGTAGCAGAAATGCGCCCTTAACTATTGGTTTTACTAACGATTGTTTTTTTAAATGTTATAGTATAGTCGACGAGCGTTGCGCTGCTTTTTTTGCTTTAGGGATAGCCCAACAATTGCGCGAACCCACTGCAATTGTTTGTACTTCAGGAAGTGCTTTATTAAATTATTATCCCGCTGTTGCGGAAGCGTTTTATAGCGATATTCCTCTTGTAGTTTTAACAGCAGATAGACCTAAACATTTAATTGGCGTTGGTGATGGACAAACTATTAATCAGCAATATATTTTTGAAAATCATATTTTACATTCTGCTAATTTAAAACTCGATTTGAAAGACGATGAAACTATAACCGAAACTGAAGAACTTCCTATTTTTAAAAACCTTGAAAATAAACTTGAAGTCTTATTGGGTTTAAAACAAAGTATTCAAGAATTTAACGAGAGTAGCATAAATGAAGCGATTAATATAGCTATTTTAAAGCAAGGTCCTGTTCATATTAATATTCCTTTTAATGAACCATTATACGATATGGTTGATGAATTAAGTGTTAAACCTAAAATAATTCCTGTTGAAAGTAAGCCAGAACACATTGATGAAACGGTTTTAGAAACCTGTATAGATGATTGGAATAAAGCATCAAAAAAAATGGTATTGGTAGGCGTTAATATGCCTAATGCTGTCGAGCAACAATGGTTAGATGTTTTAGCAAATGATGATAGCGTACTGGTGTTTACTGAAACCACATCTAATTTACATCACGACAAGTTTTTTCAAAGTATCGATAAAATTATTGCGCCCTTAACAGATGATGATTATAAACAACTACGCCCCGAAATTTTGCTCACTTTTGGCGGATTAATAGTTTCAAAAAAAATTAAGGCCTTTCTTCGAAATAATAAACCAAAGCAGCATTGGCATATTGACACTAAAAAAGCAAACGACACCTTTTTTAGTTTAAGTCATTTTATAGAAACCAGTCCCAATTACTTTTTCTCTAAATTTTTACCAGAAGTAACAACTAGCGCTAGTAATTATAAATCTCATTTTAACGTTATAAAGGCTTCAAGACATATTAAGCATCAAACGTATTTAAATACAATTGAGTTTAGCGATTTAAAAGCATTCAAATACATTTTAAATGCGCTTCCAGATTACTCAACATTACAATTAAGTAATAGTTCTATAGTGCGTTATGCTCAATTATTCAATTTAAATAAAACACTAGAGGTGTTTTGTAATCGAGGTACAAGTGGTATCGATGGCAGTACATCAACAGCAATAGGAGGGAGTATAGCTAATAATAAGCCTACAACTTTAATTACGGGAGATTTAAGCTTTATTTACGACAGCAACGCCTTATGGAATAATTATATACCAAATACTTTCAGAATTATTGTGATAAATAATCAAGGCGGTGGTATTTTTAGAATTCTTCCAGGGCATAAAAACACTGATGCGTTTGATAGATATTTTGAAACAAAACACCAATTAACCGCGGAGCATTTATGTAAAATGTATAAGTTTGATTATTGTCGTGTTTCAAATGAAGTAGATTTAGAAAATGCCTTAAAAACGTTTTATAACGAAAGCAATCATCCTAAATTATTAGAGGTTTTTACACCTAGAACAAAGAATGATAGCATTCTTATTAATTATTTTAATGCCTTATAAGTTAAATTAATGTGACTTTAAATAATATGTTGTGTCTAAGAATTAGTTATCTTTAAAACGTATTTAAAAACATCTAAAATTATCAATTATGAGTAAAAGAGACGAGCTTATTGCAAAATATGCAGCCGATTTAAAAGACAAATGTGGTATTAATGCCGACATGGATTTATTAACAAAAGTTACTATTGGTTGTGGACCATCAATTTACAATGCAGATTCTTCAACTGTTTCTGGATCGGATGAATCAGAATTAGCTACTGTAAAAAACAACTTTCTAATTAAAAAATTAGGATTAAGTGATGGTGCCGATTTAGATAAAGGTATAGCATCTGTTATGGAAACATACGGGAAGTCTAATAGAAATAAATACAGAGCAGTTGTTTATTATTTGCTAACTAAGCATTTTGGTAAAGAATCTGTATACTAGAATAATCTTCTTTATATATAACTTAAAGCGTTGCAATTATTTATTGTGACGCTTTTTTTTACTCTGAGTTTGTTTGAACAGAGCTTGTTTCAGGATTATTACACAGTCTAATCGTTTGTTTTTATTGGTTATCAATTACAATATCTTTTCTTAAATAGTATACCTTTGCAAAATGATACATTTAGGACAAATAAATACCTTAGAAATACTTCGTGAAACCGATCATGGAATATACTTAATCGATAATGAAGATAACGAAGTGTTATTGCCAAATAGATATGTTCCTGAGTCGTTTAAAATTTGGGATAAGTTAGATGTTTTTGTGTATTTAGATAATGAAGAACGCTCAGTGGCAACTACAGATATGCCTTATATTATGAAAGGCGATTTCGCATTATTGCGTTGTAATCAAGTCACAGATTATGGTGCGTTTTTAGACTGGGGATTGGTAAAGGAATTGTTTTGCCCGTTTAAAGAACAAGCTTTTAAAATGAAACCTGGCGGTTGGTATTTGGTACATTGTTATTTAGATGAAAAAACAGATAGATTGGTGGCTTCTAGTAAAACTAATCGATTTTTAGATAATAGAGAACTTACCGTAAATCAATTTGATTCAGTAGATTTAATTGTATCGCACCCATCAGATATTGGTATGAATGTTATTGTAAATAAAACACACCAAGGCTTAATATATAAAGACAATATTTTTTCAGATATAAGTGTAGGCGATAAATTAAAAGGTGTAGTAAAGAAAATACGATCAGGAAATAAATTAGACATTTCTTTAGGGCAAGTAGGTTATAGAAATATAGAACCTAATGCAGAGCAAATATTAAAAGAATTACAAGACAATAGTGGCTATTTAAATCTTACAGATAAATCGACTCCAGAAGCTATAAAAGAAACACTTCAAATGAGTAAGAAGAATTTTAAAAAAGCTGTTGGAACCTTATATAAAAAGCGACTTATTGAAATTAAACCAGACGGTATTTATTTAGTTTAATAAGGCTGCTATTTTAGTTTCAAGGGCTGGTCCTCTTAAATTTTTAGCTATAATTTTTCCATCTGCATCAAGTATAAAAGTTGCAGGAATAGATTGCACATTATACATTTTAGCAATAGGATCTTGCCAACCTCTCAAGTTTGAAACATGATGCCACGGTAATTTATCATCTTCAATGGCTTTTAACCATCTATTTTTTTGCCCGTTTTTATCTAACGAAACACCAATAATTTCTAGACCTTTATCATGATACTTACTGTAAACTTTTACAACGTTAGGGTTTTCTCTTCTACAAGGTCCACACCATGACGCCCAAAAATCTATAATGGTTACTTTCGATTTTATATCATTTAAAGCCAATATTTTATCATCTGGTGTTTTAGCACTAAAATTAGGCGCAATACGACCAATTTCTGTTGCTTTTTTTTGTGCTTCCATTTGTTTTTGTACAGCTATATACCATTTAATTTTTTTCCCGTAATCAGAATTTTGTAATTCTTGAGATAGTTTACTAAATCCCATTTCAATAGACTCTAAAGCATTGCGTTTTCTTATAACAGAATTGTTTAGCATGATAATGGAAACAAACGAATTTTCATTGCCAGTAATGTGTGTAATTGGTAACTCATTTAATGTTTTTTTAGAGGTTTCAACCGATTTGTTTAGGTCATTAATTAAAGAGGTGTTTCCTTTTTGTTTAGCTTCTCTTTGCAAATTTATAGCGTGTTTCAATGCTTTTGAAAGCGTTTTTTCTTTAAGGATATAATTTTTTAAATCTGAATTAGATGCGCTTCCTGTTATAGTTGAAGCCTGTAAACTATCTTTATTTATTAAAATTTCAATAGCGCCATTTTCAACAATTAAAGGTAAATTTCCATTGTACCCATTAATATGAAGATATTCTAGGGTTGGTTCTTTTCTAACACCTTGAAATGAAAATTTTTCATCTATAACAATAGCAGTGTCCTTATTAATTAAACGTCCACGCTCATCAGTAATTTTTAAATAAGCACGCATACCGTTATATATACCAGGAGCTTTTGCTTCAATAATATAATTGTCATATTTTTTTGGAGCAGAACAAGAAGCGATAAAGGCTATAAATAAGAAAATAATAAGATGTTTCATATGTTTAATTTTATTGCTTTTTTATTTGTCATATGTAGCATTCATAAAGTAATTACTAACTCTATATTAAATTTTTAGAGATGAATGTTTCATCGTAGGTTGTTTTTGTTCAAATATAATTATTTTTGTGCAATGATTTATAACGATACCATTATAGCATTGGCGACTCCTTCTGGTACAGGAGCTATAGCTATTATTAGATTATCTGGGGAAGAGGCTATAAACCTAGCGGAAAATCAGTTTCAATCGGTTTCTGGTAAATTACTAAGCAAGCAAGCAACTCATACCATTCACTTAGGGCATATTATTGATGGTAATAGAACTATTGATGAAGTATTGATTTCTGTTTTTAAAAACCCAAACTCTTATACGGGAGAAGATGTTGTTGAAATATCGTGCCACGGTTCTCATTATATACAGCAGGAAATAATTCAATTATTCCTTCGGAAAGGTTGCAGAATGGCAAGTGCTGGAGAATTCACATTACGTGCTTTTTTAAATGGTAAATTAGATTTAAGTCAGGCAGAAGCTGTAGCCGATTTAATTTCAAGTGATAATGAAGCGTCGCATCAAATAGCAATGCAACAAATGCGAGGTGGTTTTTCATCTGAAATAGCTAAACTTCGCGAGGAACTTTTAAACTTCGCATCTTTAATAGAATTAGAGTTAGATTTTGCAGAAGAAGATGTTGAGTTTGCAGATAGAACCCAGTTTAAAGATTTAATTGAACGTATTACTTTTGTTTTAAAGCGTTTAATAGACTCCTTCGCAGTTGGTAACGTTATAAAAAATGGAATTCCAGTAGCTATTGTAGGCGAGCCTAATGTTGGTAAATCAACCTTGTTAAATGCATTATTAAATGAAGATCGTGCTATAGTTTCAGATATTGCTGGGACTACTAGAGATGCTATTGAAGACGAAATATCTATAGGTGGTATCGGTTTTCGTTTTATTGATACGGCAGGTATTCGAGAGACCAAAGATGTTGTTGAAAATATAGGAATAAAGAAAACTTTTGAAAAAATAGAACAAGCTCAGGTTGTTGTATATCTTTTTGAGGCAGATGCCATTTCTAACAATACAGAGAAATCTCATGATGTTAAAATTGAAATTGAAAAAATAAAAAATAAATATCCTCAAAAACCATTAATTGTTATTGCTAATAAGATAGATAAGCTTTCTGAAGATGATAGAAAAAAAATGGAGGCTACTTTGAGCGCAGTCGAAAACTCTCATTATATTTTATTATCTGCTAAAAATGGAATAGGTGTAGATGCATTAAAAGATAAACTGTTAAGTTTTGTAAATACTGGTGCTTTAAAGAATAATAATACAATTATAACAAATACAAGACATTATGATGCTTTATTGAAAGCTTTTGAAGAAATTGATAAAGTAAAACATGGTTTAGACTCTAGCTTATCTGGAGACCTTTTAGCTATCGATATTCGACAGGCTTTATATCATTTTGGGGAGATTACCGGTGAGATTACTAATGATGATTTGTTGGGGAATATTTTTGCTAATTTTTGTATTGGAAAGTAATTATCTTTCTTTTGTTTATTATTGACTAAGTTTGTTGCTTTAGTTTGTATTTTGTTACAAGTTCACAGTCCAGTAAAGTATAACCTCAAAGCATTACCATAAAAGCTAAAAGAATAATTTCTGTTATTTATTTATACATATGACCATCAGTAAAATCTTTATAAGGCTTTTCTTTGTCATCTTTAATGGTAGTATCCATACTATTTAAACGCTCATTCTCTTTTTTTAGTTTATACGATTTTCTAACGCCTAGAACTAGTAAAACAGAGAAAATAACAACAACAATCGAGAGAACAGTTACAATATCAGTCTGTTCAATTAAAAGGGATGTATAGGTGAGAGGTATACCTTGGTTAAGTATCATAAAATTAAGCAATTTGGGTTAATAGCACTTCAAATATAGTGCCTTTTTAGTTACTAATCAACTATAAATGAATCTGATATGTACAATTTTGTTAACATGGTTATGCACAAAAACCGTCTAACTCTTTATAAAACAATGGGTTTGCATTATTTTTTAGGGGTATAATCTTACGTTGTTTTTTATAATCTTTCTTAATGAAGTGATTTAAACTTTTATAATTTTTCTTTTCTTAATTTTTTTAATAGCTATAACTAAGAAAGCGAGATAGTTA
>CANKVS010000037.1 GCA_947487155.1 uncultured Flaviramulus sp. | reverse complement strand
GTGTCAAAAATGTAGAATTCTTCCTCTTCAGACTAACTACTATTTTTGCTTAACACACAACAATTGGTCTTGATCCGTCAAAAATGTAGAATTCTTCCTCTTCAGACTAACTACTATTTTTGCTTAACACACAACAATTGGTCTTGATCCTATAAGAGTTTTACTAAAAACAAAACCCACCCTTAAAAAAAATTAAGGATGGGAAAAAATTGCTATGAAAAAGAAAAATTATCACTAAAATTAATTAGTGATAACCCAAATATAGTTTTTTTTTCGCAAATATTGCAAAAACTATATCAGAACTTTAATTTTCTATGACTAAGAAAACATGTCTTTTACTTTTTCAAAAAATGATTTATCAGAGCTTTCGGGCTTTGGCTCAAAATGCTCATCGCTTCTCATAGATTCGAAAAACTCTTTTTGTTGTTTACTTAATGTTTTAGGTGTCCAAACATTTACATGCACCAGTAAATCGCCTCTTCCGTATCCATTTATACTTGGTATGCCTTTTCCTCGTAAACGTAAAATTTTACCAGATTGTACACCTGCTTCTACTTTAATACGCACTTTTCCTGTTACTGTATCAATTTCTTTTGAAGTTCCTAAAACGGCATCAGGATAACTTACATATAAATCGTAATGTAAATTATCGCCTTCTCGTTGTAAATTATCGTGTTCTATTTCTTCAATAGCTACTAATAAATCGCCCGAAACACCATTTCCAGGAGCTTCGTTACCTTTACTAGACACTTTAAGTTGCATGCCATCTACAACACCTGCTGGTATTTTAATAGATACTGTTTCTTCAGCAACTTTTAACCCTTGTGCATCAGCATCTGCTGGTTTTTTATCTATAGTTTGTCCGGCTCCTCCACAAACGTTACATGGTGCAGACGTTTGCATTCTACCCAAAATAGTGTTTGCAATACGTGTTACTTGACCACTTCCGTTACATGTAGAACAGGTTTTATAGGTAGTACCTGATGCTTGAACTTTTCGTTTTACTTTAATTTTCTTTTCAACACCATTGGCAATCTCTTCTAATGTTAATTTAACGCGAATACGCAAATTACTACCTTTTACTCGACGTTGACTACCGCCGCCACCAAAACCTGAAAAGCCACCGCCAAAACCGCCACCAAATATGTCTCCGAACTGACTGAATATATCATCCATATTCATGCCTCCGCCACCAAAACCGCCGCCGCCATTTTCAAAGGCTTGATGACCAAATTGATCGTAACGTGCTTTTTTGTCGCCATCGCTCAGCACCTCGTAGGCTTCGGCTGCTTCTTTAAAATTAGCTTCAGCGTCTTTATCGTTTGGATTTTTATCAGGATGATATTGAATTGCTTTTTTACGGTATGCTTTCTTAATCTCGGAAGCACTAGCACCTTTACTAACACCTAATATTTCGTAATAATCTCTTTTAGCCATGGTCTTGTTTTATTGTCCTATAACAACTTTTGGGAAACGAATTATTTTTTCGCCTAACTTATATCCTTTTTCTACAACATCGATAATTTTACCTTTTAAATCATCAGATGGCGCAGGTATTTGCGTAATGGCTTCATGAATATCAGCATTAAAAACATCTCCCTTTTCTATCGCTATTGCTGCTAAACCTTTTTGTTCTAAAGTTTTAACTAATTTCTGATAAATTAAAAGCACACCTTTTCTTAACTCTTCAGCTTCTTTATCGTCTTCAATATGAGTTAATGCACGCTCAAAATCATCAAGAACTGGTAATAATGTTTTCATAACACCTTCACTAGCTGTAGAAAATAGTTCGATTCGTTCTCTTGAGGTTCGCTTTTTATAATTTTCAAATTCGGCAAATAACCTCAAAAATTTGTTCTTTTCTTGTTCTAACTCGTCTTGAAGTTTTTCTTCGGCAGTCTGCTCTTCAACTACTTCTTGTTCCTCTACTTCAACAGTTTCATTTTGAACATCGTCTAGTTGTTCGTTTTCTATATCGCTTGTTGTTTCCTTTTTACTCATTGCTGTATGTTATTTATACAAATACTAAATTTGGTTTGCAAAAGTACTGCCATTATTATAAAAATGTCATAATGTCACAAAATAATTTTAATTTTTTTTGTGCGTACAATTGGTTAATTTTACAGCATAAACATTTAAACTATTTTTAAAATGAAAAAGAATTTCGCAGTTATTATTTTATCAGCAATTATAGCTATTTCAATCATTTCGTGTAAAGACAAAGCTAAGGAAGCAAATACCTCTGAAGCAGAAGAAGTAATGATTACTGAAGTTTCTACAGAAAAATTTGTGGTAGATCTTGCGGCCTCAACTATAGTTTGGAAAGGCTACAAACCTACTGGAACCCATAACGGTACAATTAATCTAGAAAGCGGTGTTTTTAACACCAATAATGGTAAAATTAATAATGGTACATTTTTAATAAAAATGAACACCATAAAGGATGCAGATAATAGCGAAAAGCTAGAAGGTCATTTAAAAAGTGCTGACTTTTTTGATGTTGAAAAATATCCAAGTGCAGCGTTCGAAATTACTGGTTTAAACGACGTTGAAGGAAAAACAATGCTTTCTGGAAATTTAACACTTAAAGATGTAAAAAACAATGTAACATTTCCTGTAAGTGTAGTGAATGAAAACAATACAATTACACTTACTAGTGATACATTTACTATTGATAGAACAAAATGGAATGTACAATATAAATCGAAATCTATTTTTAGCGACTTAGGCGATAAATTTATTAATGATGATATTGAATTAAAAGTTACTGTTAAAGCAAATAAATCTTAAGAGTTTTGAAGTAAAATATATAAATTTTACAGTTAAAAAGAAGTCGTGTATAAAGTAATTTATACACGATTTTCTTTTTTGCTCTATATTGTATTATAAGTCTGTTTTTGATTTTTAAGTTACTACAAAATTGTCTAGTTTACTTGTAATTGAGTTCGATTGTTAATCAGTTTATTATCAATATTTTAATATTAAAAATAATTGATTTTAGACAGCTCTCCTTTTATATTTTATAGCTAATAATAGCTTATTTAATTACCTCTGCGTCTTCTGGCATTTTAAAAATAGCTTCATTTAGCTTTTCTTTAGAAATAACAACTGTGGTAAATGCTAAATCGTTACGCTTTGTTGTTGGCATATTATTTTCATAATTGTACCAAGTTAAGGTGTCTGGTAATACCAATCCTTCAACAGTTTTCCAATTACTGTACTTTATAAAGTGAAATTCTTTGGCTTTCTTTTTAGAAAAATATGTAACAGTATATCCTAACCAAGCCATTTTGTTGGTTTCGGAATCATAATATAAAATATACTCATCGTCTGGAGACTCTCCTACTCCTGCTTCATAAGAAATTTTAATCCCAGGATATGTTTTCCCTTCAAACTCTAGTGGAGCAATATCTTCATAATTAATACCATCATCAGCTAAAATAAACGGCATAGCATAAAAATAGAACATTAAATTATAATAAAATTTTGGGTTGCCTTTGTAGGCTACTGTATCTTTTTTATGTAACCAAACCTCTTTTCCATCGTAGCCAATTGAGTGAGCTGGCATACTTATAAGCGAATTTCTGTTTTTTAAATCGGTAGTAGTTACTTCATCACCATTTGGCTTTTCCATTGTAAATTGCAATGATTGCATTTTATTCCAAGTACTTAGACCGCCATGGGCATCAAATACTTTTGAAATGTTTTCTGGGTAGGTTTTAAGCGTTGCAACGTCTTCATTTTGAGCGTCTTCATTATTTTTCTCAGAAGTCTGTTTACAGGAAATTATTAAAAGTGTAATAATTAAAAGATAAATGTTTTTCATTTTTTATAAATTGATTAACTTATTGAGTCGCTATTAATACAATTAATTACAAAAAAATGTTTGAAAATGTATTTGAAATATTTTTTTGTACGACTTACCCTTAGTTTTTAATTAACAATTAGCTTTTTTATAACTTCTGAGGTGCCATCATTCAACTTGACAAAATACATACCCTTTGAAAATTGAGACGCATTAAACGTTATACGATTATCTTTTAATTTCTTAACTGAGTTAATTAACTCTTTACCTTCAACATTATATACAACAATATTAATTGAGTGGCTAATATTTTTATTAAATCTAATTTCAACATAATCTTTTGTTGGATTTGGAGACATGAAAAAATTATTATCAGTAAATCCTTTACTTGATAATGTTGCTACAAATTCTGTTTGAAATGTATTTGTTATTACTGCTGGGTTAAAATCAAAATAAATTTTGGCAGTATTAGGAATTATATCTCCTACTTTATATCCTGCCGTTGGTTTAATTTTATAATACACATAACCATGACTATTTGGTTCGTCCATATCTTCACTTGGCAAATGAATATCATCGAATTGCCATGTTAATTGATTATTTACTCTAGCAAACACATTTCCATGACTAGAATCTAGCATAACAATTGTAGATGGGTCTAAACCTACGTCTAAAGTATTTTCTATGCGAACATTTATGGCATTTGCTGTTCCAACATTTTGGCATCGGATGGTGTAAAATAAATAATCATCTGTATCAAAATCATCATAAAAAATATCTGGACCATGAAATTCTGTAATATCGTTAGGGTCGTATGAACCTATTACGGTTTCTGACAAAATTGAGCTATTATTTTCTTCAAATAAATCAGTTACAGAATATGTAGCGGTATTTGTTAATAAAGTGCCCAAACTTGTAGAAACAGGCACATTCATATTAATTCGCACAACTTCCTGTTCATTTGGCTCTAAGTCAACAAAATTTAGAATAAAACCTGTTGCTGTATTTGTCGTTGTATTTCCTGAATCGACATTAGTAACACTATTAAAAGTTATTGATGCGTCATGAACAAATTCAACTGAACCAGATACTACTGTTTCTGGTCCTTCATTTTTAATTATTAAACGATTATTATAGTCAAATCCAGGTCTTGGCGCTCCATAAGACATTAAATAAACTGCTATGTCTTGACAAGCGTCTTGTACTATTAAACTTAACTCAACAATATCTCCACAACCACCTAAAGAGCTTACATGCTCCATTCTTGCATAAACTGTTTGCGGATTAGAAACGTTACTATAACTATCTTTAGGTAATTCGTTAGTAGCATTTTCAGCATCTACAAAACTTGCATAATATTTAACTCTATATTTTATTGGATCTAAACCAGCTAAAATTTCATTATCTTTTTTTTCTAATTCAAAAGTATTTGTACCATCATTATTTAGGTCACACAATACTAATGGAGTTGGTAAGTTTCCTTTTTGGTATGAAATTAATTGAATAAAATTATCTGCTGATGAAAGAAACTCAATATCATCTGGAATAATTTTATTCGCTCTATAATAAATATTTTGTGGACTAGATATATTAGTATATAATTCTGGATTAATAATTTCATTAACTTGATTATTCATATCATCTTGAGTTAAATAATAAGCAATAGGGAAATAATCTTCTGGCTCTCCTTTATCTATTCTACAAAATGTACTAAAAGGAAAAGCTTCTCTTAAGTTAACCTGTTCAAAACCATCATTATTTTTATCACATATATAAACTGTAGTAATTCCGCAAGGAGGTGGAGGCCCTTGAACTTGTGAATAAATAGAAACTGAAAATAAAATGAATAAGCTGAATAGTAATAGTTGTTTCATATTTATAGTAAATTTGTAAAAACAAAATTAGTAAACAATTGCCTACAAAATTAATAACCAGCACACAAAACCAAATTATTCGACAACTTGTTCAATTAAAAGAGAAGTCGCGTGAGCGTAAAAAAACGGGGCTATTTCTAATTGAAGGAAAACGCGAAATTTCTTTAGCATTAAAAGGTGGTTATGAATTAGAAACCGTTTTATTTTATCCTGAATTATTTTCTTTAGAACAGGTAAACGACTTAACAAATCAGCACGTAAACACAATAGAGATTTCCAAAGAGATATACCAAAAACTAGCTTATCGAGATACGACCGAAGGCATTTTAGCAGTTGCAAAATCTAAGACAAACTGCATAGACAATTTAACTTTTAACACCAAATCGCCTTTAATTTTAATAGCTGAAGCTCCTGAAAAACCAGGAAATATTGGTGCTATTTTGCGAACTGCCGATGCTGCCAATGTTGATGCTGTAATTATTGCAAATTCTAAAACAGATTTGTATAACCCCAATATTATTCGCTCAAGTGTAGGTTGCATATTTACCAATCAAATTGCAACAGGAAATACTACTGAAATTATTGAATTTTTAAAGTCTAAAAACATAAACATCTATTGTGCTGCATTACAGGCTTCAGTAAATTATTACACGCAAGATTACACAAAACCAACAGCTATTGTTGTAGGAACAGAAGCTACAGGGTTAAGTGATGCGTGGTTAAAAAATTCAACTCAAAATATTATTATTCCTATGCAAGGCGAAATAGATTCTATAAATGTGTCTGTTGCTGCTGGAATTCTTATTTTTGAAGCCAAAAGACAGCGGGATTTTTTGTAAAAATCTCAAATCACAAAAAACAAAAGCTAAATTCCAAAATTAGCATGTATTGGAATTTAGAATTTTAACATTGGAATTTTATTTTTTATGACAGCAAATACACTTTTTTATATCATCATCAGTATCATTATAATCAATTTTATAGTTGATAAAATCTTGGATGCTTTAAATGCAAAACATTTTAATGATGCACTTCCAAAGGATCTTCAAGATGTTTATGATGACACTGAATACAAAAAATCGCAAAATTACAAAGCCACAAATTATAAGTTTGGCATTATAACATCTACATTTTCAATTATTTTAACGTTAGGTTTTCTGTTTTTTGATGGCTTTGAATTTGTAGATAACATTGCTAGAACTTATAGCGACAACCCCATTTTAATTGCTTTAATTTTCTTCGGAATTATTATGATTGGAAGCGATATTTTAACGACACCTTTTTCGTATTACAGTACCTTTGTTATTGAAGAAAAATTTGGATTTAATAAAACCACTAAAAAATTATTTTTTATTGATAAGGTTAAAGGGTGGTTAATGATGGCCATTTTAGGAGGCGGTATTTTAGCACTAATTATTTGGTTCTATCAAGTTACAGGAACTAACTTTTGGCTATATGCTTGGGGACTTGTTGCTATTTTTACGTTGTTTATGAATATGTTTTATTCTAAACTTATTGTGCCTTTATTTAATAAGCAAACGCCTTTAGAAGATGGAAACTTAAGAGACAAAATAGCTGCTTATGCAAAAACAGTTGGTTTTAAATTAGATAAAATATTTGTAATTGATGGCTCTAAACGAAGCACCAAGGCTAATGCTTATTTCTCTGGGTTTGGTAGTGAAAAGCGCGTCACCCTTTATGATACTTTAATTAATGATTTAGATGAAGATGAAATTATTGCAGTGTTAGCACACGAAGTTGGACATTACAAAAAGAAACATATTATTTTTAATTTATTTGCTTCTATTTTATTAACGGGTTTAACGCTATATATTTTATCATTATTCATTTCTAATCCACTATTATCAAATGCTTTAGGAGTTGAAATTCCAAGTTTTCATATTGGATTGATTGCTTTCGGGTTACTCTACTCTCCTATTTCTGAAATTACAGGATTGATTATGAATGTATTCTCAAGAAAATTTGAATATCAAGCGGATGATTATGCTAAAAACACCTATAAAGCGGAGCCTCTAATTACTTCTTTAAAAAAGCTTTCTAAAAATAGTTTGAGTAACTTAACGCCACATCCTGCTTATGTGTTTATGCATTATTCGCATCCTACACTTTTGGAGCGGATTAAGAATTTGAGGAAGTAATTTTTTATTAAGCAAAGTTGCAAAATAGTTTTTTTCTTACCTTGACTTTGTCAGAAAAATTAACTAATTTCGTTTAACAACCGATAAAGTTCACCTGTACTGAACTTGTTTCAATATTAAAGATGGAACTTTGTCTTTGCATTGGCAATAATAAAAGCCACAAACCTTGATTCAATAATTCAACACAATGAAAATGAAAAAAATAGTTATTATATTACTATTAATAAGCAATATTGGCTTTTGTCAGAGTATTTCCAGTTATGACCTAAATTACTTTGTAAGCATAGACAACTCAGATTTTGAGAAAAAAATTGGTGAAAAAGGATTTGTTCTAGAAAATACAATAGAACATCCAGTAGATGATAAGTTATACTACAGTAAAAAATTCAGAAAAGAACAGACTGATGAATGGATTGAAAGACTAGAGTATGATAAAACCCAAGTTCAAATATGGTATTCATTTATTGGAGTTGAAACACTGAAAAATACAGCTTACAAGAAATTTAAAAATGATTTTTTATTTAATGAGTATATTTTAATTCACGAAGCCAGTATTGATGACAATAGTAATTCTACTATGAATAATATTAAAGTAACTTTAAAAAATTCGAATGAATGTCGTGTTTCTTTAGAAAATAATTTTACTACTAGACATTTTAGTAATGATAATAAGGATAACGATTACACGCATTGGATTAAGATTCATATTTCAAATTGGTAACTAATGTTACCGAATGAAAAATTACTATTACTAACAATGTATCTGCAATTACGGCGGATTCGATTATGTCCGAATCCACTCGGAATTGCAAAAACCAGAGCCAAACCGAAAATGATTGCTAATTTACCCCGTAACTGACGGTTATACTAGACCGCTAAACAAACCTCTCCAAAAACAAAAAAACTTCATATTAATACAGATTGCCACAGTCGTTCCTCCTTCGCAATGACCTTGGCAGATAAGCGCATTAGGGATTGCAGTGAAAAGCCCACAGCGAAGCATGAGCGAGGACTTGTAACGGAAAGCCCGACCCCTTGTGGGTAACGCCAAAAAACTTAAAAATTTAAATGCTAGATTCAATTAATAAGATTCCTGCCTTCGCAGGAATGACAAATAAAAATAGTGTATCTTTGCCGCTTGAAACTCAGAAAATGAGTTAAATTCCTCAGAGTGAGGGTGTGTTACTAGAAGTTTAAGGTTAAGTATGTCGATTCGCTTCTTTATGTAACACTACATAACATAATCGAATACTTATACAAGAATGAGCACATTCCAAGAATTAGGTCTTAATGACGACCTATTACACGCTATTACAGATTTAGGTTTTACAAAACCAAGTGAAGTACAAGAAAAAGCAATCCCCATTTTATTAGAATCGGAAACCGATTTAGTAGCATTAGCACAAACCGGAACTGGTAAAACAGCAGCCTTTGGTTTCCCGATGCTTGAAAAAATTGATGTTGATAGCAGAACTACCCAAGGCCTTATTTTATCGCCAACGCGCGAACTTTGTTTACAAATTACCAACGAAATGAAACAATACGGTAAGTACTGCAAAGGACTTAACGTAGTGGCCATTTATGGCGGATCTAGCATTACAGACCAAGCACGTGAGGTTAAACGTGGTGCACAAATTATTGTGGCAACACCTGGGCGTATGAAAGATATGATTAGCAGGCGTTTGGTTGATATTTCTAAAATACAATACTCTGTTTTAGATGAAGCCGATGAAATGTTAAACATGGGCTTTAAAGAAGATATTACCGATATTTTATCGCACACACCTGATGATAAAAATACCTGGTTGTTTTCGGCAACTATGCCTAGAGAAGTGGCAACGATTGCTAAAAAATTCATGCATAATCCACAGGAAATTACTGTTGGGAATAAAAATGAAAGTACAAGTACCGTTTCTCACGAATATTATTTAGTAAATGCTAGAGACCGTTACCAAGCCTTAAAACGCTTGAGTGATGCCAACCCAGATATCTTTTCGGTTGTTTTTTGTAGAACAAAACGCGACACCCAAAAAGTAGCTGAGCAACTTATTGAAGATGGTTATAGCGCTGGTGCATTACATGGCGATTTAAGTCAGAACCAACGTGATTTGGTTATGACCTCTTTCCGTAAAAAACAAATACAAATGTTGGTAGCTACTGATGTTGCTGCCCGTGGTATTGATGTAGACGATATTACCCACGTTATAAATTACCAATTACCAGACGAAATTGAAACCTATACACACCGTTCTGGACGTACAGGTCGTGCAGGAAAAACGGGGGTTTCTATGGTGATTGTTTCTAAAAGTGAAGTACGTAAAATAAAAAGTATTGAGCGTATTATTAAACGTCAATTCGAGAAAAAAGACATTCCTGATGGAATGGAAATTTGCGAAGTACAATTAATGTCACTTGCTAATAAAATTCATAATACCGAAGTTAACCACGAAATTGATAAATACTTAACGAGTATTAATGAATTGTTTGAAGATTCAACCAAAGATGAGCTAATTAAAAAATTCTTCTCCGTTGAGTTTACACGTTTTTATAATTATTATAATAAATCTAAGAACCTCAATATAGCTGAAGGCTCTTTTGATAGAGGTGACAGACGTGAGGGTGGACGCGATTTTGGCGGAAGCAAAAACTCTACACGATACTTCATAAATGTAGGTGGAAAAGATGGCTTTGATTGGATGAAGTTAAAAGACTTCTTAAAAGAACAGTTACAACTTGGTAGAGATGATGTTTTTAAAGTTGAAGTAAAAGACAGTTTTTCATTTTTTAATACTGAAAATGAATTAAAAGAGAAAGTATTAGCTTTCTTTACCGACTTTAAACATGAAGGTCGCTTTGTAAATGTTGAAGTATCTGAAAACCGCGGTGGTGGTGGAAGACGTGATGGCAAACGTGGCGGTGGCAGACGCGATGACAGAAGAGGTAACTCTGGAAACAAAAGTGAGAGACGACGCTCTGGCGATTTTAAATCGAATTCTGATAGGTCAAGACGTTCAGAATCTAATTCAAAATCTAGCGGTTCGCACATGTCAAGACCAAGGCGTTCTAGACGTTAATTAAAAATTAAATTATAAATACAGCGTTTTAATTAGTAATTTAGTTTTAAACTTTCCTGTTTATTGGTAAGTAGATGTGTTAATTTTAAGTCAAAAAATAACACAGCGACATATTTTGTTGTTTTGTTTAGTACTTTTATAACCTGTTAAAGAGATAATTTATTTTATATGAAAAACCACCTATTACTTTTTGCTTTTATATTAACATCTGCATTTTGTTTTGCACAAGATACAGATAAAGTAATAGGAGTTGTAGTTAATGGTTCGAATGATAAAGCTCTTGAAAGTGTTAACATTGTTAACCTAAACCAAGTTATTGGCACAACAACTAATAATAAAGGTGAATTTGAAATTTCGGCAAAAGCAAACGATACACTTCATTTTTCTTATTTAGGTTTTAAATCTATTAAAGTTAAAGTTACTAACGATTGGTTAAAATACGGAAGCTCTAAAATTAACCTAACTGAATTAGCCTTAGCTTTAGAACCCGTTGTTGTAAATCAATTAAAACTTACAGGGTATCTTGAGGTTGACATCAAGCAAGTGCCTGCAAATAATCAAAACTACCGGTATAGTATTTCTGGCTTACCTAGTACAGGTTACGAGGCAGGAAAACCTACGGCAGTTACTAAAATATTAGGTTCTATTTTTAATCCTGCCGATTTCTTATATCGTATGTTTGGTAAAAAACCAAACGAGTTACGTAAGCTTAAAAAGATGAAACAGGATGATGAAATTAGAAACTTACTATCATCACGATTTGATAGAGAAATGCTTACTGTATTATTACAAGTAGATCGTGTAGATTTAGATGAAATAGTAAGCCAATGTAATTACTCTAAAGGGTTTATACAAACTGCTAACGACTTGCAAATACTTGATGCCATTAGCGAATGTTACGAAGAATATAAATTATTAAGTAGAGGAAGAAGCAAACGCCTTTAAACTTAATTCGCACCACATAGCTAAAAGAGGAAACAAAACAGTTGTTTCCTCTTTTTTTATTCCAAAAATCTAATACCATTTCTTGTTTGAAATTACTGTAAAAGAAATTGATGATTTTTTTCTTTATAGAAAACAGAAAAATAAGGCATAGCCTAAGTTACGGTTTCTTTTTATATTGAAATAGAAAGGAAAAAGAGTGATTTACTACGGTCATTTCAGATGAGAAATGGTATAAGTATCAGTACTATACTGTTAATTTTTAATTAATACGCTTGTTAAAGTCTCTTAAACTGTAAGTTTTTAAATATGATATTATTTTAATTTGAAAAACTAAACTGTATAACAAAAAAATGAAAAACTTTGTATTTATTCTTTTAATATTTCAATGTTTAAACTTTCAAGCTACTTCTCAAAACATTAAAATGAAAGGAATTATGTTAGATGCTATAACTAATGCTCCTATTGAATTTGTAAACATTGGAATTCTAAATAAAAATAAAGGAACTATTACAAATATAAATGGAGTCTTTACATTAATGCTGTTAGAAAAATTTCAAAAGGATAGCTTAACGATAAGTCATATAAATTATCATACCATTAAAACACCAATTAAAAATGATAATAACTTAACCATATTTCTTAAACCTAAAACTAACAAACTCGAAGAAGTAGTCATTTCAAACAAAAAGAAAAAATACAGAAAAACTGGTGTTAAAAGCTATAATCCATTATTATGGCTAGGTGCTATTTCAAAAGATAACGACATTATAGAGAATGCTCAAAGAATACATATTCCTGATAAAACTGTTAAAGTAAAATACGTAAATATGTATTTAAGAAGAGGGTTTAAATCTGATAGTAGTTTTATTAGAATAAACTTTTACAAAAATGTGGACAATGCTCCAGGTGACAAAATAATTTTTGAAAACATAATTCAGAAAAAACAAATTAAACCTGGTTGGATTAAAGTAGACTTAACAAAAAATAATATTTATATAGAAGAGGATTTTTTTATTGGTGTTGAGTTTATTCCTGATTTTAACAAACAATTAGAAGTATATTTAGGTTGTATCTTAACTAAAGGAAAAGGATATATAAGAAGACACAGTCAGGGAAAATGGGATAAACTCCAAGGCGCATCAACCATTAATGTTGAAATAGAATATTGAAATGAGGTATAAACTAAAAGTCTTACTCCTTTTCTTAATTCCTTTTTCAATGGTATCACAAGAATTAGTTGGTAAGATTTATGATGAAGAATCTACAGTAAAAGGTGCTACTATTTATAACATCAGCAAGGCTATTATAAGACATACCAATGATAAAGGTGATTTTAAAATTGAAGCTTCCGTTAATGATACCATCATATTTTATTCTCTTTTTCATAAACAGCAAACTTTAAAACTTAATAAAGCCCATTTTAGCAATACGCTTGTTATAGAATTGAAAAAAGCTGTAAACGATTTAGACGAAGTTATGATAACAAATAACCCGAAAGAGAAAGTGTTTATTGCAAAACAGTATAAAGACAACTTTGGGTTGCAAATAGAAAATGATATGAAAGAGCGGCCTTATTTATATAAACCACCACCCAGTGGCAACTTAGATTTCGTAAAAATAGCATCGTTAATTGGAAAACTTTTTAAAAGTAAAAAAACGAAGCCAACACCAATTATAACAATGACCTACAAGGAACTTGATTCTTTATTTTCTAATAACAGCTTTTTTACTAATAAATTATTAACCAATGAATTAAAAATACCTAAAGAATACAAATCTTTGTTTTTTGATTATTGTGATGCTAAAGGCATTAACCAAAACTTACTCTTAAAAGACAACCAATTTTTACTTTTAGATAAACTAGTTAATTACAGTCAAGAATTTTTAGTTATCCTATCGGAAAACAAAAAAGAATAAACTTAAAATTATTGTTGGGTATAAAAACGCTCTACAATCTCATCATAACTTTTAACAGTCTTTTTACACCAATCCAATCGTTTTGTAAGTACCTCATCATCAGTTAATTGCCAATTTACATTGCTTTGTTTAAGCTTAGTAGTAACATGCTGTAAAATAATTGCTGCGGATACTGAAATATTTAAACTTTCGGTAAAACCAACCATTGGTATTTTTAAAAAGCAATCGGCTTCTTCTATAACATCTGGAGATAAGCCATCGGTTTCTCTTCCGAAGAAAAAACAGGATTTTTTTGTAACATCAAACGTATCAAGCAAGCCATCATTGTTATGAGGTGTTGTAGCTACTATTTGATAGCCCTTTTGTTTTAACTTTTTTATACACGTTTTTACAGAATGAAACCTATTTACATCCACCCATTTTTGAGCGCCCATAGCTATTTCTCTATCTATACGTTTTGAGTTTTGTTCTTCTACAATATTAACTTCTTGTATACCAAATACATCACAGCTTCTAATAACTGCACTTGTATTATGAAGTTGATACACATCTTCGGTCGCTACCGTAAAATGATTTGTGCGTTGCGATAACACCGTATTAAAACGTTGTTTTCTGTTTTCTGAAAGGTATGTTTCTAAATGTTCTAGAAGTTTTAAATCTATCATATTTCAAAATTACTACAGTGAAATACCTTTTTCATCTTATTGAAAATCAAATTTCATTTATTATTAGTTTCTAAAAATTAACATAGAAATCCGACCTCTTCCAGCGGCATAAGCAACACTATCATTTAAAAAACGAATGGTATAAAAGCCTTCATCACTAATATGTTTCCAAGACGTTCCAGAATCATTACTATAATCTATCCCTTTACTCCCTATTGCAATTAACTCCTTACCAGCACCATTTGGAATATATTGCACACAACTTCTATAGCCTGGGTTTTTATTTTGAGCAACTAACGCCCATGTTTTTCCACCATCGGTAGTTCTTATTTTATTTGATGCATTAGCATCTGGTTTAGTATAATTGCCACCTATAGCAAATCCATTAAGCGCATCATAAAAAGCAATGGAATACATACCTGTAGTTTCCGCACCTTGTATAATAGTAGTATTGAACACCTCCCATGTTTTACCTTTATCTGGCGAATATAAAATCCTGCTTACCTTTCCTCCTGTTGCTACCCACGTATTATTGCCTACAATTGCAATGTTACTATTACTCGCAGCAAAAGCAGCTTCTCCGTCTTTAACTTTTGGTAAATTATCGCACGATAATTTAGTCCACGTATTACCTCCATTTCTAGTAATTATAATACTCATACAATCATCAGTTGGATCTCCAATGGCTATACCTTCTTGGTCATTCCAAAACATCATAGAGTCGTAAAACACGTTGTCGCTATTTTCTTTGTAACACAATCGAATTCCAGAATTTGTTGTTTTATATAATAATGCTGGATTATCAGTACTTAACATAAAAAAATCGGTAGCTGTATGGGCTACAGCTCTAAATTGAATATCTAACGAATCATAGTCTTGGGTTGCAATATTCCATTTATTCTTTTTAGAATCGTACAATCCAAAAGTATTTTTATTAGCTGCAAATGCTAAACTTCCGTCGTTCAATATATCAATGGCACGAATACTTAAAACCGAATCTTTAAGAATAGTTTTAATCTTAACGGAAGCTATATTTCTAGGTATAATCTTTTCTTCATTTTTACAGGAAATAAAAGCTATAAGAAACAATATAAAAGCAAGGTGTTTCATTTTAAAAGATTTTTTATAAAAATAAAAAAGCTCCGTGAACTAACACGAAGCTTTTCAATAAAAGTTCTCAATACGTTTTCTTTCAAAAAGATGCACCTGTTAATATAAATTATGCTTCTTTTCTTAATATCTCAATATGGCGTTTTAATCGAGCAACATCAATTTCTAAGGTACCGTTATAAACACCTCGAATATACCCTTCTTTATCTACTAAAATAAAATTTTCAGTATGTATAAATTCGCTTTCATCTTGTGTTTTAGTAAAATCTTCATCAGCAAAATAACCGTTTCTAGCTATATTATAAAGTGCATCTTTATCTCCTGTTACCAGATGCCATTTATCGCTATTAACATTATTTTTAGTTTGGTATACTTTCAATTTTTCGACATTATCAACCCATGGCATAACTGTGTGAGACAGCAACATAACATCACTTTTGTTGGCATACTCGTCTTGTAAACTATTCATGTTTTTTGCAAGCTTTGGGCAAATACCTGGGCAGGTGGTAAAAAAGAAATCGGCGATATAAATTTTATCTTTATAAGTACTATTAGTAACGGTAAGTCCATCTTGATTTATAAATGAAAACTCAGGAATTTTATGCGTTCCTTTTTTCCATTCTGGCGTAAAATCTGGCGTATTAAAATAAGGCAAATTACTAACTGAAGATGTTCCTTTTTTTAAATCATTGCACGAATACAAAACTAAAATTAGAATAAAAATATACTGCTTCATCGCTATATTATTTAATTTCATTACTACCTACTGTTACTTGGTAACATTTTTTTAGACCTATTAATCCAAATCTTTCACCATTTATAACATGATAGTTCGCTTTTATACTTCCATCTAACTTCCACATTTTTTGACTACCAACCTCTTTACCTTCTTCATAATTAAAATCTCTTAAAACTTGTCCAGATTTGTACCATTCTTTAACTACTCCATCATATTCTCCTTCATTATTAAAAGAATATTCAAATTTAAGATTTCCATTGCCCCACCACGCTTTATGAATTCCTGCTTTCTTTCCTTTTATATAATAACGCTCCATCATTAAGCTTCCGTTTTCTAACCATTGTTTTTCAAAACCGTGTTTTTTACCGCTTTCATATTGTGTTTCAGATTTTAGTTTGGAAGCATCATAATAAGAAACTATATTTCCAGTAAATGGCGCATCTTTATAATATAAAACGCCATTAGTTAGCTGTAACTCTTCATTCAACATGTTTAAATGACCTAACTTTTCACCTTTTGAACAAGCGCAAAAAAGAATGCTAATTACTAATATATAAGAACACACTAGTTTCATTAACGCGTTATGTTTCCAGGAGTTCCAAAATAACCATTCCCGTTAAGATAAGGATCTTCACTCGTTATGTGGTAATGGTAAATGCCATCGGGAAAATCGCTTGTTGCAGATGTATGGCCATGATAAGCATCTAAATCAGCATTAGTTATAGTTTCTCCATTTTCAACAGGTCCATATACTGGAAAACCATCAGACAACAATCCTAAAAAAGCATCGTCACCAAATTCTTGTGTTAAGTAGGTAGGCTCAATATGGTAATGATACATGGTTCCTGCTGGATGCCCTAACCATTGGTCGAAAGAATTAATTTCTCCAGTTAAAGGATCTCCACCAGCAGCGTATTGATTAAAAAACACCACCCCATTTCTAGAAATTCCAATTGCCCCCATGGGAGTTGACTGCTTATTACTAGCTTCTTTGGGCTTTAGCGTTATAGTAAAAACAATGTTTTGTGCTCCTATAGAATTAGGGTTTTTACGCCAATTACTATTTGTACCATTATAATCTTCATACAACGGATTGCTTGTGTCCCAATACGGACTTGTATGATTTGGCAAATCTTGCGTGGTAAATGTTACCGTGTTCCCATTTACAGCATAAGACAAACCTGTACCTTCAAACTTGCTAAGTATGGAAGTAATATCGTAATCTGTTTCTGTTATAGTTTCTTCTATTGAATCATCTCCACTCGAACAAGCAATAAAAATAGCTAGAGATAAAGTAAGTAGTGTAAAAAGGTTTTTCGTGTATTTCATTTTCTTTGGGTTTCTAAATTTGACTAAATAGCAATTAAAAGGTTTAAAAAACGGTTTCTCTAATTACTTTTTTTAATGATGGCTTTAAGGACTATGCCTCATTAATGGTAGCTTTTCGTATTTATTTTAGATTCTCGTTTTCACAGGAATAACAATTTCAATGGAAACATCGACGCAAGCATCGGGGAATTCTTTTCTATTAAACACTACGCACAATTAACCTATACCAATTAAACAAATAATACATATTTAAAATGTAACTTTGCACCCTTATTTAAACAAGATGCGATTACACAGAAATTTATGCTTTGCAGTTATTGATGGTTTAACATTAATCTTTAACGAAGGCAAATATGCCGACAAAGTGATTCAACAATTATTAAAGCGCGATAAACGTTGGGGTGCTAGAGATAGAGCTTTTGTTGCCGAAACGACTTATGATATTGTACGTTGGAAACGTTTGTATGCTGAAATTGCAGAAGTAAAAGAACCTTTTGACAGAGATAACTTATGGCGCATGTTTGCCGTTTGGGCAACTTTAAAAGGTATAAAATTACCAGATTGGAAATATTTTGAAAGTACGCCATTACGAAAAATTAAAGGGCGTTTTGATGAACTTTCTAAAATTAGAAAATTTAAAGAATCTATTCCAGATTGGATGGATGCTTTAGGTGAAAAAGAATTAGGAAAAGCCATTTGGACAAAAGAAATTGAAGCATTAAACCAACAAGCTGATGTAATTTTAAGAGTAAATACGCTTAAAACAACTAAAGAAAAATTACAAGCTGAGTTATTCGATTTAAATATTGAAACCGAATTTTTAAAAGGATACCCAAGTGCTTTAAAATTAACCGAACGCGCTAACGTGTTTGCTACCGAAGTCTTTAAAAAAGGCCATTTTGAAGTTCAGGATGCCTCATCGCAATTGGTCGCCGAATTTTTAAATGTACAACCTGGTATGCGCGTAGTTGATACTTGTGCTGGAGCTGGTGGAAAAACATTGCACTTAGCGTCTTTAATGGAAAATAAAGGTCAAATTATTGCGATGGATATTTATGGCAATAAATTGAACGAATTAAAACGACGTGCAAAACGAAACGGTGCGCATAACATTGAAAATCGTGTTATAGAATCTACTAAAGTGATTAAAAAACTTTATAATAAAGCAGACCGCGTTTTAATTGATGCTCCTTGTTCTGGTTTAGGAGTGTTACGAAGAAATCCCGATGCCAAATGGAAATTAGAGGCATCTTTTCTTGAAAAAATAAAAACCACACAACAAGCTATTTTGCAACAATATTCTAGAATGGTTAAAGCTGATGGACAATTGGTTTATGCTACTTGTTCGGTATTACCTTCTGAGAATCAAAAACAAGTGGAAACGTTTTTAGCTTCTGAAGCTGGAGACAACTTCACTTTAGTAAAAGACAAAAAAATATTAGCACATCAATCTGGATTTGATGGATTTTATATGGCATTATTGGAAAGGAAATCTTAATTTAAAGTTATAATTGCTCTTTAAAATTTAAGAGTTACTTATGTTAAAATAAGAAATAGTTCTGATAAAAATGGTTAAAAATGTTAAAGCTGTTTTAAAAATAATCCTACACATAAAGAAAGTATTTGATTTGTTTTAAATAATCAAAAATTTAAAACAATGAAAAAACTATTACTAGTAACTGTTATCACCGTTTTGGGGTTAGCACATGTTAACGCACAAGACATTAACTTCGGAATTAAAGGCGGTTTAAACTTCGCTACAATTACGGGAGACAACACCTCAAAAGATCAAACGGTAACCGGTTTTAATTTTGGAGCTATAGCCGAAATTAAAATTTCAGAGAAATTCTCTTTTCAACCAGAGTTATTATATTCTGGACAAGGCTATGACACAGGCATTACCACTGAGGGCAATATAGCACTAAACTATTTGAATATTCCATTAATAGGAAAGTACTATGTTACAAAAAAGTTGAGCCTTGAAGCAGGACCTCAAATTGGTTTTTTACTCTCTACTAAAGGAGGTTCCCAAAATTATAAAGATCTTTTTAAAACAACAGATTTTGGTGTGAATTTCGGCCTTGGCTATAAACTAGATAGTGGTCTTAATTTTGGAGTGCGATACAATGCAGGTTTATCTAACATTAATGATGTAGGAAGTTTTAAAAATAAAAATGGGGTATTACAATTTAGTGTTAGTTACTTCTTTTAAGGTTTTATTTTAGAAATCTTTAATAATAGAATTTAAAAATTCTGATAAATAATTATCAGGATTTTTTTTAATTTATTTGTAGGAAAAATTAATTATCTTTACAGGATATCAGTAACAAAAAACTTACTATAACCGGACTAATTCACTAGTTATAGGTAATAAAAGCTACGATATAACGAGTTGGCATTCATTTGAAAAAACTACCTATGAGTTCAATTAAAGACCTGATTTATTTCGACTATGACAAAGCTAAATCATTGAATAGCCAATTGAATGGTGGTATTGTTAGTGAATTAACAAGAGCAATAGAAGAAGAAACAGGCTTATCTACTGAAATTAGGATTTGATATAAAAATTCTAAAAGGGAGTGTTGGCGGAACTGATAAAGGAAAAACTTTCAGAACAGAAAAAATCGAACTCTATCACGAACTCTTGAATCAAATTGAAAAGTCTCTTTTCGAAAAAAAAATTCTAACTGACATAAATAAAGTATTTGATAATGGAGGAATCCCATTCAATGACTTTTTAAAAAAAGTTCCTGATTTTACTTATATCAAATCGATTGGATGGAGTTCTTTCGAAGATTTTGAAAGGTTTAAAAGAATAATGAATAATTTCAATGAAATTCAGAGATTAATATTTAATTCTGCTTTAGAAAATAATCCAGAAGTAATTCAACAAAAGCAACAAATAAACAATTTACGTAAAGAAATTAGGACAAGTACTAAATCAAACAAAAGTTCGGAAATAAAAAAACTTAATGCAATTGAGAAAAACTTCGACAAAACATTAGAGGAAATTTCTGGAGCGGTATTTCTTGATGATACTTTTATTGAACGAGTAGAAACGTTTTTAAACACTTTCTCACCTGATAGGTTAAATTTTAGATTAGCACCATTTGATATTTTTAATGATTTTCAAATTTTAGCAAACTTAAAAAGTGAATATTTGGTTAATGGCGACTTTGAAAATGTTATTTACACATATGGTAGTAGACCAAATATAAAACTTTCTGTTTTTGGAATTATCACTTCTTGTCCGCAAAAAGAAGATGTGAGAGTTGATTTAAATGACGAGTATCTTGGTTATGAAGACGATGAATTACAAGACGAAGCAGTTTTTGAAAAAGCATTCAGAAATGTATTTTCATCTTTTGAGGGATTTGAAAAATTCTTCTTTGTTCCGACTTATCCAAAAATATCAATTAGTCCAATTGCAATTTTATAGAGAAGTTATAGTAAAATAAAAACGTGTGCCAACATGCGTATATAACAAATAAAAAACTTTGTTTATTACATACAATTATAAAATACTACTAGAATTTAAAACTCAAAGTTTAGTAACAACTATTTCTTCTTAAGGTTTACTGAAACATGACTCCATTAACTCTAAAGCTTATATTGAGTTACTTATTCGCGTTAGAGATTGAAGCGGCATCCTTTTTAAAATTGGTAAGAACTAAATTAGCTTTTAAGCAATTAATAAACAGATAGCCACGTCGCTCGCTCCTCGCTATGACGTTTTAAAAGATATAGCCCTTCGATTGCGCTCAGGATAAACTACAAGCACAACCACTTGCACTGAGCGCAGTCGAAGTATTATGGTAACGCCCAAACAATAAAATGGATGTTTAAAACTCGTGAATAACTCGCAATTTTCCACTTTGCATTTGTTTAAAATTCCATTAAAAAGAAGTAAATTTGCACTTTGATAAACACAACACTAATAAAGACATAATGATTCATTTCTTTGGAAACACAAATAGCAAAGTTTTTGCTGTTCAAACAACAAAAGAATTATCAACCGAAACCACTTCTAAATTAGAATGGTTATTTGGCAACCAGCCAAAAATAGAACAAGCATCACTCGATGCTTTTTTTGTTGGCCCACGTGCTGCCATGATAACACCTTGGAGTACCAATGCTGTTGAAATCACTCAAAATATGGGAGTTTCAGACATTATTAGAATTGAAGAATTTCAAACAGTTACCGAAGATTTTTCAGATTTCGATAGTATGATTTCTCAAAAGTTCAATGGATTAAACCAAGAGTCTTTTACTATAAATGTAGCTCCAGAACTTATATTAAATATTGAAGATATTTCTGCTTACAATCAACAAGAGGGTTTAGCGTTAAGCGATGAAGAGATTGAATATCTTGATGGTGTTTCTAAAAAAATTGGACGCCCATTAACAGATTCTGAAGTGTTTGGGTTTTCACAAGCTAATAGTGAGCACTGTCGCCATAAAATATTTAACGGCACATTTGTTATTGACGGTGAAGAAAAACCAACCTCTCTTTTTAAACTGATTAGAAAAACATCAGAAACAAATCCAAACGATATTGTTTCTGCTTATAAAGATAATGTGGCTTTTGTAAAAGGCCCAAAAGTAGAGCAATTTGCACCTAAACGTGCGGATGTTCCTGATTACTATGAAACGAATGATTACGAAAGTGTTATTTCATTAAAAGCGGAAACACACAATTTTCCAACAACCGTTGAGCCTTTTAATGGTGCTGCAACAGGTTCTGGTGGTGAAATTAGAGATAGACTTGCAGGAGGAAAAGGATCGCTTCCTTTAGCTGGAACTGCGGTTTATATGACCTCATATTCGCGTTTAGAAGACAACAGGCCTTGGGAAAAAGCCATGAACGAACGCGATTGGTTATACCAAACACCAATTGATATATTAATAAAAGCATCAAATGGGGCTTCAGATTTTGGAAACAAATTCGGGCAACCACTAATTTGTGGTTCAGTCTTAACTTTTGAACATGAAGAAACTTCGACTTCGCTCAGCTCCCAAGAATTGTCTACTCTGGACACTGAGCGAAATAGAAGTGACAAAAACCCGAAACCTCGTAAACTTGGTTTCGATAAAGTAATTATGCAAGCCGGAGGTATTGGCTACGGTAAAGCAGACCAAGCGCTAAAAGACACGCCTAAAACTGGAGATAAAGTGGTGATTCTTGGTGGTGAAAACTACCGAATTGGTATGGGTGGTGCTGCGGTATCTAGTGCAGACACTGGAGAATTCTCTTCTGGAATTGAATTAAATGCGGTGCAACGTTCTAACCCAGAAATGCAAAAACGTGCCGCTAATGCGGTTCGTGGTATGGTAGAAAGCGATGAAAATTTCATTGTATCTATTCACGATCATGGCGCTGGCGGACACCTAAATTGTTTATCTGAATTGATTGAAGATACTGGTGGATTGATAGATTTAGACAAGCTTCCTGTGGGAGATCCTACCCTTTCTGCTAAAGAAATTATTGGTAACGAATCTCAAGAACGTATGGGCTTAGTTATTTCAGAAAAGCATAAAGAACATTTACAACGTATTGCAGATCGTGAGCGTTCGCCAATGTACACCGTTGGAGAGGTTACGGGCGATCATCGTTTTACGTTTGAGTCTAAAACCAAAGGCGACAAGCCTATGGATTTTGCTTTAGAAGATATGTTTGGAAGCTCTCCAAAAACCATCATGACCGATAAAACTATCGATAGAAATTACGATGCTATCTCTTATAATACTGACAATTTCCACAGCTATTTAGACCAAGTATTACAATTAGAAGCTGTAGCTTGTAAAGATTGGTTAACTAACAAAGTAGACCGTTGCGTTGGTGGTAAAGTGGCTAAACAACAATGTGCTGGACCTTTACAATTGCCACTAAACAATCTTGGTGTAATGGCTTTAGATTTTAATGGAAAAGAAGGTATTGCAACCTCTGTTGGTCATGCACCAATTTCTGGATTAATTGATCCTACTGCTGGAAGTAGAAATGCTATTACTGAAGCGTTAACCAATATTATTTGGGCACCTTTAAAAGATGGCTTAAAAAATGTATCACTATCTGCAAACTGGATGTGGCCTTGTAAAAATGAAGGTGAAGATGCCCGTTTATATGAAGCTGTTGAGGCCGTTTCAGAATTCTCAATAGATTTAGGAATCAATGTGCCTACTGGTAAAGATTCGTTGTCTATGAAGCAAAAATATCCTAACGAAGAGGTTATTTCTCCTGGTACGGTTATTATTTCCGCAGCAGCGAATTGTACAGATATTACAAATGTTGTAGAGCCTGTTTTTAATAAAAATGCTGGTAACATATACTACATTAATATTTCGCAAGACGATTTTAAATTAGGCGGAAGTTCATTCGCTCAAATTTTAAATAAAATAGGAAACGAAACACCTAAAGTGCAAAGTGCAACTTACGTTAAAAACGTTTTTAACACCATTCAACAATTAATAGTTGACGGACAAATTGTTGCTGGACATGATGTGGCTTCGGGTGGATTAATTACAACTTTATTAGAATTATGTTTTGCTGATAATAATATTGGGGCAGAATTAGATGTAACCGCTTTAGCTGAAAAAAATTCATTTAAAATCTTGTTTTCTGAAAATGCAGGAATCGTTATTCAGTCGAAAGATGCTTCAATTGAAAAAACACTTACTGATGCTAACATTGAGTTTTTCAATATTGGAAACGTTACAGAAAGTGATACGCTAAGTGTAATTAATCAAAATGAAGTATTTACTCTAACGGTTTCAAAATTAAGAGATGCATGGTATAAAACCTCTCTTCTACTAGACCGTAAGCAAACTGCAAATGGTTTAGCTGATGCCCGTTTTGAAAATTATAAAAATCAACCGTTACAATATACTTTCCCAAGTCATTTTACAGGTAAACTCGATGACGTCATTGCGAACGCAGTGAAGCAATCTGCTACTAGTGAAAAGATTGCCACGTCGCAAACTCCTCGCAATGACAGGAAGCGACCTAAAGCAGCTATTCTACGCGAAAAAGGAAGTAACTCAGAACGCGAAATGGCAAACGCTATGTATTTAGCTGGTTTTGATGTAAAAGATGTACACATGACCGATTTAATTTCTGGTCGTGAAACTCTAGAAGATATTCAGTTTTTAGGAGCTGTAGGTGGGTTTAGTAATTCTGATGTATTAGGATCTGCAAAAGGTTGGGCAGGAGCCATTAAGTATAACGACAACGCAAATAAAGTAATTAACGATTTCTTTAAACGCGAAGACACGTTGTCGGTTGGCATTTGTAACGGTGCACAATTATGGATGGAATTAGATTTGGTAAATCCAGAGCACGAGCTTCATGGTAAATTAGTTCATAACGATTCGCATAAACACGAAAGTGCTTTTACATCGGTAAAAATACAAGAGAACAATTCTGTGATGCTTTCTACGTTAGCAGGAACTGAATTAGGCGTTTGGATTTCACACGGAGAAGGAAAATTTGATTTACCATATGCCGAAAACCAATACAATATTGTTGCCAAATATGGTTACGAAGGTTATCCGTCAAACCCAAATGGTTCGGACTTTAACACCGCTATGATGAGTGATAAAACAGGGCGTCACTTAGTAACAATGCCACATATTGAGCGTTCTACGTTTCAATGGAATTGGGCGAATTATCCAACTGGTAGAAAAGATGAAGTTTCCCCTTGGTTAGAGGCGTTTGTTAATGCTAGAAAGTGGATTGAAAAAACAAACTAGATTACAATTTACGTAGTCCATTCCAGATATGTTATAATAAAAAAAGCACTTTCAAAAAAATATGAAAGTGCTTTCCTCTTCAAATAAATAATAAAGTTTATACAAACTTTAGTTTTTCCTCTATTTTGTTTTCCATTTTTTTATAGGCTTTGGCAACTGTTCTTTTCATTAATAACGAAATAATTAATGCTATTATAAATAAACCTGCAAACACTTCTAAAGTGGTATCTAACGAACCCGTTCCTTTTTTAACAACATCATAAATTGTAGGACCAACAACGCCTGCTAATCCCCAAGCTGCTAATACCATACCATGGATAGCTCCCAATTGTTTTGTACCAAACAAATCTCCTAAAAATGCTGGTAAGGTTGCAAAACCACCCCCGTACATAGTAATTACAGTAAATAAAACGACTAAAAATGTTAGTTCCATAGATATTTTTGGCAAGAAATAAAAGGCTAATATTTGGAATACGAAAAATACAATGTATGTATTAGCTCGCCCTAAATAATCTGATAAACTAGACCATAAAATTCGTCCTAATCCATTAAACACTCCTATTAAACCAACAATAGCTGCTGCTTCCATAGGCGAATAATTAAGCTTTTCTTGCATCATTGGACTTGCTGCCGATATTATAGCGATACCACATGCAATGTTTATAAACATCATAATCCAGATGTAATAAAAACGAGAGGTTTTTAAGGCTGCATTTGCATCAATATTAGAAATATCGGCTTTTATTGTTTTACCTTCTCCTAGTTTAAACCCTTCTGGCAAATAACCCTCTGGTGGTTTTTCAATATATCTAGCTGATGACAAAATTAATATCATATAGATAACGCCTAATATGTAAAACGCGTTTGACACACCTACGGCATCAAAAAGGGATTGCATTACTGGCCCAAATATTAAGGCTGCAAAACCAAAGCCCATAATAGCCATTCCTGTTGCTAAGCCACGTCTGTCTGGAAACCATTTTACAAGAGTGCTTACAGGAGTTATATAACCTAATCCCAAACCAATGCCACCTATAACACCATAACACAAATAAAAAAGCGCTAAAGATTCCAATTGAACTGCTAATCCAGATCCCAATATACCAGCACCATAAAAAATCCCTGCTGTTGTTCCGCTAATTTTTGGTCCTACTTTTTCTACCCAACGCCCTAAAAATGCAGCAGATAATCCTAATAATAAAATAGCAATTTTAAATGCCCATTTTATAACGCTTCCATCAACATCAAAAATATCTTTTACGGGATTTGTCATTACCGAATAAGCGTAAACAGATCCTATTGAAATATGTATTCCAACTGCTGAAGCTGCTATTAACCAACGGTTTTTTAACTTTTGTGTTTGCATAATATCTTATCATTTAAGTGCTAATTGCATCAACACTTTTAATTAATTTTCACTTCTTTAAAGTATTTTTTTAATATATCTGAAGCTGCTTGTAATTCTTCTTCGGTATTCTCGCGGGCATCTTTTAATTGATAATCCCACCCTAGGGTGTCCCATTTATGGATACCTAATTTATGATACGGCTGAATTTCAATTTTTTCAATAGTATTATAATCTTTAAAATGCATCCCCATAGCATGTAACAACTTTGAATCATCGGTAATTCCTGGAATTAAAACATAACGTAACCACATTTTTTTTCCTGAATCTTCTCTATACTTAGCCAGATTAAAAGCTATTTCGTTATGAGGCATTCCTGTTAAAGCAACATAGCCTGATTCGGTCATGTGCTTTATATCTAGCATGATTAAATCTGCATAATCATCTAATAATGCTTTTGAAAAATGATTTAATATTCTGCCATTGGTATCAATATTGGTGTGAATACCTTCTTCTTTCAATCTTTTAAAAAAAGGAATCAATGCTTTTGATTGTAATAAAGGCTCGCCACCAGAAACGGTAACCCCTCCTTTTTTTCCAAAATAAGATTTCATTTTAAGAGCCATTTCTACCAATTCTTCTATATGATACGATGTCCCTCCTGTAGTATCTATAGCATCTGGATTATGGCAATACAAGCATTTTAATTTACAGCCTTGTAAAAAAACAATAAAACGCACACCTGGACCATCATGTGTTCCGAAGGATTCGATAGAATGTATTCTTAATATGTTTTCGGTAGTTTTGATACGCTTAATTTTTTTAATTAAGCATCTAAATAAAAACGACATATCTTTATTTAGATGCTTTTCAAAATATTACAAAACAATCACATGGATTCATGAAAAGAACGTGTAATAACTTCTAGTTGCTGCTCTTTGGTTAATCTAACAAAATTTACAGCGTAACCAGAAACACGTATAGTTAATTGTGGATATTCCTCTGGGTGCTCCATAGCATCAAGTAATGTTTCTTTATTCAACACATTTACATTAAGATGTTGTGCTTTTCTTAAGAAATAACCATCTAAAATTGCTGCTAAATTTTCTACTTGATCTTCTATATTCGCTCCTAAAGATTTTGGTACAATTGAGAAGGTATTTGAAATACCATCTTGAGAATCTTCATAATTAATTTTAGCTACCGAATTTAAAGATGCAATAGCACCTTGAGAATCGCGCCCATGCATAGGGTTAGCTCCAGGTGCAAAAGGAATACCTTTAGCTCTACCATCTGGTGTTGCTCCTGTTTTTTTACCATAAGACACGTTTGATGTAATGGTTAACACAGACATTGTTGGTTCTGCGTTTTTATAAACGGGTAACTGTTTTAATTCGTTATTAAAATCGGTTACTGCATTAGCTGCTAATTCGTCTACGCTATCTTCATCATTACCATAGCAAGGGAATTCGCCTTCAATTTTAAAATCGACCGTTAAACCATCTTCATTTCTAATGGGTTTTACTTTTGCATATTTAATAGCCGAAAGTGAATCTGCGACAATAGACAAGCCTGCAATACCATAAGCAATATTAACACTTGGACTGGTATCAATTAATGCCATTTGTGCTTTTTCGTAATAGTACTTATCGTGCATGTAGTGAATAATATTCATAGCATCATTATAAACGCGTGCCACAGCTTTCATGGCTATTTTAAAATTAACTATTACTTTATCAAAGTCTAAGTATTTGCAATCGCATGCTTCAATGCCTTCAACCATTTTCACTCCAGTTTCTTCACATCGACCACCGTTTATAGCCAACAGCAAAGTTTTAGCTAAATTTGTACGTGCACCAAAAAATTGAATAGATTTTCCTATTTCTTGGTACGACACACAGCATGCAATTCCATAATCATCAGACCCTCTACTTTTTCTCATTAAGGCATCATTTTCAAACTGAATTGAAGATGTATCAATAGCTACTTTAGTACAATAATCTTTAAAGTTTTGTGGTAAATCTTCAGACCAAAGAATCGTCATATTTGGTTCTGGTGAAGGTCCTAAATTATATAACGTGTTTAAGAAACGAAATGAGGTTTTAGTAACTTTGGTTCGTCCGTCTTCAAACATACCTCCAATAGCTTCGGTTACCCAAGTTGGGTCTCCCGCAAATATTTCATCGTAAGCTCCCATCCTTAAATGGCGTACCATACGTAGTTTCATTACGAATTGATCGATATATTCTTGAGCGTCTTCTTCTGTAATTAAACCGTTTTCTAAATCGTTTTTGATATAAATATCTAAGAACGTAGACACGTTACCTAAAGACATTGCTGCGCCATCTTGCTCTTTTACGGCTGCTAAATACCCCATATAAGTCCACTGTACCGCTTCATGTGCATTTTCTGCTGGACGCCCTAAATCTAAATCGTATTTAGCTCCCAAAGCAATTATTTCTTTTAATGATTTTATTTGCTCTGAAACTTCTTCACGTAAACGAATAACAGCCTCTGTCATTGGACCAGTAATCGCTTCTAAATCTTCTTTTTTTGATGCGATTAAAAAATGAATTCCGTAAAGTGCTACACGACGATAATCTCCAATAATTCTACCTCTAGCATAATTATCTGGTAAACCTGTTAAAAATCCTAAAGAACGAAACTTTTTAATTTCTGTAGTGTAAGCATCAAAAACCCCATCATTATGTGTTTTAACATATTTAGAAAATAAATTTGTTAGATTTTTATTAGGAGAAACACCTTGCTCTGATAATGCTTTTTGAACCACTTTAAAACCCCCAAAAGGCTTCATTGTTCTTTTTAATAGTTCATCTGTTTGAAGCCCAATTATTACTTCATTGTCTTTATCAATATATCCAGCATTAAAAGCGTTTACCGTAGAAATAGTTTCAGTGTCAACACAACGTACACCATTGTTTTGTCTTTCTTCTTGAGTAGCAACTTTACAAATGTCCCATAAATTTTGGGTCTTTTTACTCGGACCAACTAAAAATTCGTGTGTTCCGTGATAAGGTGTAATGTTATTTATAACAAAATCTCTCACGTTGACTTTCTCTGTCCAAATTCCATGTTTAAATTGTTTTACTTCCATTGTTTACTTTTTATATTTTGAAATATTTTGTTCACTTTGAAATACAAAATTACCTTCAGTAGCTCAATATAAAACTGATAAAAGTCAGAAAATAAGATTATTTAGTCTTTATTTTAAATGAATTGTTAACGAAAACGTTTGAAGTAATTATTTAATGAAATTTACATAGAAAAAATATGAGTAATTTATAGCATTAGTTATGGCTGTACTAGACTTTCAAATAGCCTTTTGTAGTGTTTGATAAGTTATTCATCTAAAAAACACAAAATTAATTTATATTATTCTTAACTTTTGTAAATTCTTTTTGGGCAAAACCAAATATTCATGACCTCTACAAAAAATGAAAAAAACCGTATTTAACCTAACATTTGTGCTTGTTGCATTTATTACACTATCAACTTGTAAATCAGAAAAAAAACAAGACACAGAACAACCAAACATTCTCTTTATAATGTCGGACGATCACACATCTCAGGCTTGGGGCATTTATGGCGGCATACTAAAAGATTATGTTCAAAATCACAACATACAGCGATTAGCCAACGAAGGCATAACCCTAAACAATGCCTTTTGCACCAATTCTATTTGTGTACCTAGTAGGGCTAGTATCCTTACGGGGCAATACAGTAATAAAAATGGTGTATACACGCTTAGCGACGCTTTAAATCCAGACAATCAAAACATAGCAAAATTACTAAATAACAACGGTTACCAAACGGCAATTATTGGAAAATGGCATTTAAAAAAAGAACCTGCCGGATTCGATTATTACAATATATTGCATGACCAAGGGCGCTACTGGGATCCTATTTTAAGAACTGCTGAAAATTTTCATAAACCTTCTGAAGAATGGGATGTACACAAAGGGTTTTCTACAGATGTGATTACGCAATTATCAATAGATTGGTTAAATCAAAGAAATAATAAAAAACCGTTTATGCTAATGACGCATTTTAAGGCAACTCACGAACCTTTTGATTTTCCTGAGCGTTATAATCATTTATATAAAGACATTGAAATTCCTGAACCTGCTTCGTTATTCGATTTTTCTCCAGAAACTACTGGACGAAGTTTTGAGGGGCAAAAACTAGAAAATTTAAGCTGGCGTTACGAACAAGCATCTAACGATCCTGATAAATGGTGGTGTAAATACCCAGGCCTACCATTTTACACTAACGATATGGATAGCATTTCGGCTCGTAAGGCTACCTACCAAAAGTTTGTTAAAGATTTTATGCGTTCTGGGGCAGCCATAGACGATAATATAGGTAAACTTTTAGATTATTTAGAAGCATCAAATTTAGCTGAAAACACAGTTGTTATTTACACCGCAGATCAAGGTTATTTTTTAGGCGAACATGGATTTTTCGATAAACGATTAATTTATGATGAGTCACTACGGATGCCTTTTGTAATTAGATACCCTAAAGAGGTTCCTGAAGGAAAACGAATAGACGATATTATTTTAAATATAGATTTTCCTGCATTATTTGCAGATTATGCGGGTGTTGAAAAACCAGAAGCAATACAAGGACGAAGTTTTAGAGAAAACTTAAAAGGTAACACCCCTAGCGACTGGAGGAAATCTGCCTACTATAGATATTGGACCAACCATGCAAATAGACCAGGGCATTTTGGTATTAGAAATAAAAGATACAAACTGGCATTCTTTTATGGTCATTCTTTAGATATGACTGGTTCGTCAAAGGAATCAACAACTCCAGCTTGGGAATTTTATGATTTAGAAAAAGATCCACACGAAAACCACAATGCCTACAACGATGCATCGTATTCTGATATTATAAAAGAAATGAAAATTGAATTAAAAAAACAACGTCAAATTTTTGATGATACCGATTTAAAATATGCAGAGCTTCAAGAGATTTTTAGTAATTATTGGGATTAGTTTTGATAATAAAAACATCTTTTCTAATAATCGCTTAGTTTTACAAAATTTGAAAATCATTTTTAATTTCATACTTTGCATATCTCCTTTTTAAAAGAAACGAATGACAGAGATTACCCGAATTTTTGATTTTCCGTATTATCAATTAGAAACATATAATTTAGATAAAGCATTTACCTCTAAAAGTAATGGCGAATGGGTTTCTTTGTCAACTCAAAATTACATAAATCAAGCAAATGCTATTAGTCGTGGCCTATTACGACTGGGTGTAAAACCAAATGATAAAGTTGCTGTTATTTCTTCAACAAATAGAACCGAATGGAATGTTGTAGATATTGGCGTGCTTCAAATAGGTGCACAAAATGTTCCTATCTACCCAACAATTTCTGAAGACGATTATAAATATATTTTAAATCATTCTGAAGCAACCTATTGTTTTGTTTCCGATAGCGACGTTTTAAAAAAGCTAAATAGCATTAAAGCAGAAACCAGCTTAAAACAGGTTTATACTTTTAACGACATTGAACATGAAGCTAGTTGGAAAGACCTTTTAGAATTAGGTAAAGACGACAGCAATCAAAAGGACGTTGAATTAAGAAAAAACAATGTTAAACCTAACGATTTAGCAACCTTAATATACACCTCAGGAACAACAGGTAAGCCAAAAGGTGTTATGATTTCACATAACAACCTTGTATCGAATGTATTAGATAGTGAGAAAAGAGTACCCTTTAATTATGGAGCGTCCAAAGCTTTAAGTTTTCTACCAGTTTGTCATGTTTTTGAACGTATGATTCTTTACTTATATCAATTTTGTGGTGTAGAAATTTACTTTGCCGAATCTATTGATAAAATGAGCGATAACCTTAAAGAAATTAAGCCTAATGTAATGACGGCGGTTCCTCGACTTTACGAAAAAGTATACGACAAAATTATAGCAAAAGGAAGCGATTTAAAAGGCATAAAAAAAATGTTGTTTTTTTGGGCTGTAGATTTAGGACTTAAATATGAACCTTACGGAAAAAATGGTTGGTGGTACGAAAAACAATTAGCTTTAGCCAGAAAATTAATTTTTAGTAAATGGAAAGCAGGTTTAGGTGGTAATTTAGACTTAATGGTATCTGGTAGTGCAGCCTTACAGCAAAGACTTACACGAATTTTTGCCGCTGCCGAAATGCCAATAATGGAAGGTTATGGTTTAACTGAAACGTCGCCTGTAATTTCGGTAAACGATCAGCGCAATGGCGGTTTTCAAATAGGAACTGTTGGTCGTGTTATTGATAATGTTGAAGTTAAAATTGCCGAAGACGGTGAAATTCTTGTAAAAGGTCCTAATGTTATGCAAGGCTATTTTAAAGATCCTAAAAAAACCGCAGAAGTTATGACAGGTGAGTATTTCCATACTGGAGATATTGGCGAAATTTGTGATGATGGATTTTTAAAAATTACCGACCGTAAAAAAGAAATGTTTAAAACTTCTGGTGGTAAATATGTTGCCCCTGCGCTATTAGAAAATCAGTTTAAACAATCACGTTTTATTGAGCAAATAATGGTTATTGGTGAAGGCGAAAAAATGCCCGCAGCACTAATTCAGGTAAATTTTGAATTTGTTGAAGAATGGGGAAAACGCCACAATATTACATTTAATTCAAAAAACGATATTATCGCTAACCAAAAACTACATACAAGAATTCAAGAAGAAATAGATTCTGCAAACCAGAACTTTGGTAAATGGGAACAGATAAAAACCTTTAAAATTACGCCAGATGTTTGGTCAATTGATGGAGGGCATCTCACCCCTACTATGAAAATGAAACGAAAAGTTATTAAAGATATTTATAAAGATTTAATTGATAAAATATATAGATCTTAAAAGTCTTATTCTCTGCTATATTTTTCTCATTGTTATTTTCTTTAAATTTTTATTCAATTTTACTATGCGTGCATAGTAAAATTTCATATATTTGAGCTCACCAATCAATTACAATGAGGGATAAAACAATAGATTACGTGTTAAGAACAACATGGCTTGCTGTTCAAAAAATGTATAACGAAGAAGCATCAAAATTTGACAGCACGATGGCTACAGGCTTTACATTACTAAGCATAGACCCCGAAAATGGAACGCCATCAACAGCTTTAGGACCAAAAATGGGAATGGAAGCAACGAGTTTATCAAGAATATTAAAAACTATGGAAGAAGCTGGAGTGATAGAACGAAAGCCAAACCCCAAAGATGGTAGAAGCGTGTTAATTCATTTAACAGATTTTGGGAGAGAAAAAAGAGATTATTCAAGAGAGAAAGTTTTAACATTTAATAATACGATTAGAAATAATATTTCTGAAGAAAAACTAAATAGTTTTTATGACGTTGCAGAATTAATTAATAACTTGATATCCAGTAAAAAAATATATAATCAAAACGACGATAAGTAGTTTAAAATAACATGGGCAAACGTAGAATTAAAAAAATAGCCATTATTGGTTCGGGTATTATGGGGAGCGGTATTGCTTGTCATTTTGCCAATATTGGTGTCGATGTTTTATTATTAGACATTGTTCCTAGAGCATTAAACGATAAAGAAAAGGCTAAAGGTCTAATTTTAGAAGACAAGACTGTAAGAAACAGATTGGTAAATGACGCCTTAGCTGCTGCATTAAAATCGAAACCTTCGCCTATTTATCATAAAAAATTTGCTAATAGAATTACTACAGGGAATTTAGAAGACGATATTGAAAAAGTTGCCACTGCAGATTGGATAATGGAAGTCGTGGTTGAAAGACTTGATATTAAACAGCAAGTTTTTGAAAATTTAGAAAAGTATAGAACTCCTGGAACATTAATTACATCGAACACCTCAGGAATTCCTATTAAATTTATGAGCGAAGGACGAAGTGACGATTTTCAGAAACATTTCTGTGGTACACACTTTTTTAATCCAGCTAGATATTTAAAATTGTTCGAAATTATTCCAGGTCCTAAAACCGACACTTCTGTTTTAGAATTTTTAAATGGTTATGGCGAACAATTTTTAGGAAAAACATCGGTCGTTGCCAAAGATACTCCTGCATTTATTGGAAATAGAATTGGAATTTTTGGTATTCAATCATTATTTCATCAAGTAAAAGAATTAGGGCTAACCATTGAAGAAGTTGATAAATTAACAGGCCCTGTAATTGGACGTCCAAAATCTGCGACATTTAGAACGGTTGATGTTGTTGGTTTAGACACTTTAGTGCATGTCGCCAATGGCATTTATAAGAATTGTCCAGATGACGAAGCACATGAGCTTTTTAAATTACCAGATTTCATCAACACCATGATGGAAAACAACTGGTTAGGAAGCAAAACAGGACAAGGATTTTATAAAAAAACAGTTTCTGCTGAAGGTAAAAAGGACATTCTATCCTTAGACTTAAATACACTAGAATATCGTTCTAAAAAGCGAGCTTCTTTTGCAACACTAGAATTAACAAAAACTATTGACAAAGTCGTCGATCGTTTTAAAGTTTTGGTATCAGGAAAAGATAAAGCTGGAGATTTCTACAGAAAGAATTTTGCAGCAATGTTTCAATATGTATCCAATAGAATTCCCGAAATAACATACAAATTACACAAGATTGATGATGCTATGAAAGCGGGGTTTGGATGGGAACATGGTCCTTTTCAAATTTGGGATGCCATTGGTGTTGAAAAAGGCATAAAAATTATGGAAGCCGAAGGTTTAAAGCCAGCAGCATGGGTTAACGATATGATTGCATCTGGTAATACATCCTTCTATTCAATAAAAGAAGGTGCCACGTATGCTTACAATATTTTAAAGAAAACACAAGAAAAAATACCAGGACAAGATGCCTTTATCATTTTAGACAACATTAGAAAATCTAACGAAGTGTTTAAAAATTCTGGGGTTGTTATTGAAGATTTAGGTGATGGTATTTTAAACTGCGAATTCCAATCTAAAATGAACACCATTGGTGGTGATGTTTTAGCAGGATTAAATAAAGCAATAGATTTAGCAGAACGTAATTATCGGGGATTAATTGTTGGAAACCAAGGCGCCAATTTCTCAGTTGGCGCCAATATTGGTATGATTTTTATGATGGCTGTAGAACAGGAATACGATGAGTTAAATATGGCTATTAAGTATTTTCAAGATACCATGATGCGTATGCGTTATTCGTCTATCCCTACAATTTCTGCGCCTCATGGTATGTCTCTTGGTGGCGCATGCGAACTATCCATGCATGCCGATAAAGTTGTTGCTGCTGCCGAAACTTATATTGGTCTTGTAGAATTTGGTGTTGGTGTTATTCCAGGTGGAGCAGGATCTAAAGAAATGGCTTTAAGAGCGTCTGATACCTTTAGAAAAGGGGATGTTGAGCTTAATATTTTGCAAGACTATTTCTTAACCATCGGAATGGCAAAAGTAGCAACATCGGCTTACGAAGCATTCGACTTAGGAATTCTTCAAAAAGGAAAAGATGTCGTTGTTGTTAATAAAGATAGGCAAATAGCCACGGCAAAAGCACACGCTATACTCATGGCTGAAGCTGGTTATACACAGCCTGTAAAACGTAAGGATGTAAAAGTTTTAGGCAAACAAGCTTTAGGGATGTTTTTAGTTGGAACCGACGCTATGGAAGCCGCGAACTATATTAGCGAACACGACCATAAAATAGCAAACAAGTTAGCTTATGTTATGGCAGGTGGCGATTTGTCTGAACCTACTTTAGTTAACGAACAATATTTACTGGATTTAGAGCGTGAAGCTTTTTTAAGCTTATGTACAGAACGTAAAACCTTAGAACGTATTCAACATATGCTAAAAACAGGGAAACCGTTACGTAATTAAAATTACTAAGCTATCCGCCTTTAGCCTGTAGCTATTGGCACATTTTAATAAACAGTTATTAGGTGCTAGAAGCCAAAAGCTAATAGCAAAAAGCAAAAGAAATGAAACAAGCATATATAGTAAAAGCTTATAGAACTGCCGTTGGAAAAGCTCCAAAGGGTGTATTTCGTTTTAAAAGAACCGACGAATTGGCTGCTGAAACTATTCAGCACATGATGAAGGAGTTACCTCAACTTGATAAAAAACGTATTGACGATGTTATTGTAGGAAACGCCATGCCAGAAGGTTCTCAAGGATTAAATATGGCACGATTAATATCACTAATGGGGTTAGATTCTGTAGATGTTCCAGGAGTAACCGTTAATCGGTTTTGTTCTTCAGGTATTGAAACTATAGGGATTGCAACCGCCAAAATTCAATCGGGAATGGCCGATTGTATTATCGCTGGTGGTGCAGAAAGTATGAGTGCTGTTCCTATGACGGGTTTTAAACCAGAATTGAATTACGATATTGTTAAAGCTGGTCATGAAGATTATTATTGGGGCATGGGAAATACAGCTGAAGCTGTCGCAAACCAATTTAAAGTATCTCGCGAAGACCAAGATGAGTTTGCATACCATTCACACATGAAAGCTTTAAAAGCACAAGCCGAAGATCGTTTTCAAGAGCAAATTGTTCCTATTAAAGTTGAACAAACCTATATTGACACTAACGGAAAGAAAGCCATAAAATCGTATACCGTAACCAAAGATGAAGGCCCTCGTAAAGGAACAAATAAAGCCGCTTTAGCAAAACTACGTGCTGTTTTTGCGCAAGGCGGAAGCGTAACAGCTGGAAACTCGTCGCAAATGAGTGATGGTGCTGCTTTTGTTATGGTAATGAGTGAAGCTATGGTTAAAGAATTAAACCTTGAACCCATCGCGCGTTTAGTAAATTATGCCGCAGCAGGTGTAGAACCACGTATCATGGGAATTGGTCCTGTAAAAGCCATTCCTAAAGCTTTAAAACAAGCAAGCTTGCAGCAATCTGATTTAGAACTTATTGAATTGAATGAGGCTTTTGCATCTCAGTCTCTTGCTGTAATTAGAGAGTTAAATTTAAATCCAGATATTATCAATGTTAATGGTGGTGCCATTGCATTAGGTCACCCTTTAGGTTGTACGGGAGCAAAACTTTCTGTTCAACTTTTTGATGAAATGCGTAAACGAAATATGAAAGGAAAATACGGCGCAGTAACCATGTGTGTTGGTACAGGACAAGGTGCTTGTGGGATTTTTGAATTCCTGTCTTAAAGAGAAAATAGATAAAAGATATAAGAATCAAGAATCAAGATTTTTAAAACGATGCATAATTTTAAAAAATTAAAAATTTGGACAGAAAGCATGGAACTTGTTTCCGAATCGTATAAAATAACTCGAACATTCCCAAAGTATGAAACTTATGGTTTAATGAGTCAAATGAATAGATGTGCTGTTTCTATTCCTTCAAATATTTCAGAAGGAACTAGTAAAAGCTCAAATAAACATTTCTGTAATTATTTAGAGCATAGTTTAGGTTCAGCTTTTGAATGGGAGACTCAATTAAATGTTGCATTTAATCAAAATTATCTTTCAGAAGAAAAATTCAAAGAATTGGAAGCCAAGATAAAACAAATACAAAAGATGATATCAAGCTTTAAATCTGGACTTAAATAATCTTGATTCTTGGCTCTAAATATTTAAAAATCTAAAAAAAAAAAATGGAAGAAAAACAATTATTAAGAGGTGGTCAGTTTTTAGTAAAAGAAACCAATTGCGAAGACGTTTTTACTCCTGAAGATTTTTCAGAAGAACAAAACATGATGAAAGAAGCGGTTATTGAATTTAACGATCGTGAAATCATAGCTCATAAAGCTCGTTTTGAAGCTAAAGATTATGCCTTAACCGAAGAAGTTATGCGTAAAGCTGGAGAACTCGGTTTTTTAAGTGTTGCAGTTCCTGAAGCATATGGTGGATTAGGAATGGGCTTTGTTTCAACCTTATTAACATGCGATTACATATCTAGCGGAACAGGATCTTTCAGTACAGCGTTTGGTGCTCATACAGGTATTGGTACAATGCCAATTACACTATACGGCACCGAAGAGCAGAAACAAAAATACGTACCTCAACTAGCCTCTGGCGAATGGTTTGGATCGTATTGCCTAACAGAGCCAGGTGCAGGTAGTGATGCCAATTCTGGAAAAACTACTGCGGAATTATCTGAAGATGGAAAGTCATATAAAATCAATGGTCAAAAAATGTGGATTTCGAACGCAGGTTTTTGCCGCTTAATGATTGTTTTTGCACGTATTGAAGACGACAAAAACATCACGGGGTTTATTGTAGAATACGATCCAGAAAACCCAAACGGTATTACTTTAGGCGAAGAAGAACATAAACTTGGTATTCGAGCCTCTTCAACACGTCAAGTGTTTTATAACGACACCATCGTACCTGTAGAAAATATGCTAGCTGGTCGTGGTGAAGGCTTTAAAATTGCTATGAATGCGCTTAATGTAGGTCGTATAAAATTAGCTGGTGCCTGTTTAGATTCGCAAAGACGCATTTTAACTTACGCCGTTAATTATGCCAACGAACGCAAACAGTTTAAAACACCAATCGCTGATTTTGGTGCAATAAAAGTTAAGCTAGCAGAAATGGCTACAAGTGCTTATGCTGGAGAATCTGCAACATACAGAGCCGCTAAAAACATTGAAGATCGCATTGCTTTACGGCAGGTCGCTGGAAACACACATCAAGAAGCAGAATTAAAAGGTGTTGAAGAGTATGCTATTGAATGTTCCATTTTAAAAGTAGCGGTTTCAGAAGATGTTCAGAATTGTGCAGATGAGGGCATTCAAATTTTTGGAGGTATGGGCTTTTCAGAAGAAACACCTATGGAATCGGCATGGAGAGACGCCAGAATCACACGTATTTACGAAGGAACTAACGAAATTAACAGAATGCTATGTGTTGGTATGCTTGTTAAAAAAGCCATGAAAGGCCATGTAGATTTATTAGGTCCTGCGCAAGCTGTTCAAGAAGAGCTTATGGGAATTCCTTCTTTTGATGTTCCAGATTATTCTGAATTATTTTCAGAAGAAAAAGAAATGATTAAAAAGCTGAAAAAAACATTTTTAATGGTTGCTGGAGGCGCAGTACAAAAATATGGCCCGCAATTAGAAGATCATCAGCAATTGTTAATTGCAGCTGCCGATATTCTTATAGAAATATATATGGCAGAATCGGCTATTTTAAGAACCGAAAAAAATGCTAAACGTTTTGGCGAAAAAGAACAATCTGTACAAATAGCCATGTCGAAATTATATTTATATCACGCTGTCGATATTATTGAAGAAAAAGGAAAAGAGAGCATCATTTCTTTTGCTGAAGGCGACGAACAACGCATGTTACTAATGGGATTAAAACGATTTACAAAATATACAAACTACCCAGATATAGTAGATTTAAGAAACGAAATAGCAGAAAAAGTAAAAAAAGAAAGCAAATATTGTTTTTAGCATAAGTTTGATTAATAGTGACTAATTCAAATGTAGAAAGCGCTTCAAATTAATTTTTGAAGCGCTTTTAGTTAATAGTCTGAGTTATATTGTTAATCATCTTATTGTCAGTATTTTGACGCTAAAAATAATTGATTTTGTCATTCCGAACGAGAAACGAGGAGGAATCTCATTATTCTGAGATTTCTCGTCACTCATGCTTCGTTCTGTCGAAATGACAACATCATACTATTCAGCAGTTTACCATTGTTTATTATATTAATTATTAATCGAACTTGGTTAGTAAACAACCTCCGTTAAAAACGGAGGCTTTGGATTTCAGATTAGCCCCATAGGGGCATAACACTCATTTCTAATT
>CANKVS010000036.1 GCA_947487155.1 uncultured Flaviramulus sp. | reverse complement strand
TAGAAATGAGTGTTATGCCCCTATGGGGCTAATCTGAAATCCAAAGCCTCCGTTTTTAACGGAGGTTGTTTACTTTTCAAGATTCTTAAAAAATAGTTAATTAACAATTTTGTCCTCACCTTTAACAAAACCATAACATATATGAACCTAATTTGTAAATACCTTGAGGTTCAAACTAAAACAAACTAACTATGAATAATAAAAAACTAACCACATTTTTTATGTGCTTGTTGCTAATGTTTAGCATCAATACTTTTGCTCAATTAAATATACCTCGCGGTAGCCAACAAGCCACAGTATCTCAGCGTATTGGTATTTCAGATATTTCAATAACTTATTCAAGACCCAGTGTTAAGGAACGTGAAATTTGGGGTAAATTGGTTCCTTATGGGATGAATAATTTAGGATTTGGAACATCTAAAGCGGCACCGTGGCGTGCTGGTGCAGATGAAAACACAACGATTACTTTTTCGCATGATGCTGAGGTAGAAGGGAAGCCAATTAAAGCGGGAACTTATGGTTTTCATATTGAAGTTAAGCCTAATAATAAGGCAACAATAATTTTATCTCACGATATTAATTCTTGGGGTAGTTATTATTATGACGCTTCAAAAGATGCTTTAAGAGCAGATATTGAAATGGTTAACGTACCACATCACGAATTATTAACCTTTAATTTTAATGATGTTCAAACTAATTCTGCAATAGCATCATTAGCTTGGGAGAAAAAAGCGTTTCCTTTTAAAATATCATTTGATGTTACAAATATTGTTATTGATGAATTTAAGAGCAAATCGACAGGTAGAATTGGGTTCCGAAGAGAAAACTGGGAAACTATGGCACGATTTTCGCTAAATAATGGAGGTGATTTAAATGAGGCTTTAAATTGGATTGATAATGCTATTTCTGGTCATTTTTATAGCCAGAAAACATTTCAAAATTTAGCAATTAAAGGGCAGATTTTAAATAAATTAGGAAGAAAAGGTGAGTTTGAAACTTTAATGAATGACGCTTCAAAACTAGCAAATACAGTACAGTTAAATGCTTTAGGTTATCAAATGTTAAATGCTAAAAATTACAAATATGCGATTAAGTTTTTTAAACTTAATGTAGCTAATAATCCTAAAGATGCTAACTCTTACGATAGTTTAGGAGAGGCGTATAAAATAATGGGAGATAAGAAAAATGCAATTAAAAACCTTAAAAAAGCGTTATCACTAAATCCACCAGCTAATGTTAAAGCAAATTCAGAAAAACTTTTAGCTGAATTAAACGCACTTTAAAATATCATCAATCAATCATCATCAATCAAACTACAATCAGTTGCAAAAAGGCTCAATCGAAAGGTTGAGCTTTTTTAGCTTATATAATTCCAAATATTTTTGTATTTGCCTAATTGCCTATAAGTGTTAAGAAATACAGCGTTTTCAGGTTTGCCTAGTGATGGATCCTGCTGAAGAACTTGTTTGGCGTAGTATCGTGCGTTTTGTAAAATATCGTTGTCTTTTATAATGTCGGCTATTTTAAGGTTTAATACACCGCTTTGTTGTGTGCCCATAATGTCTCCTGGACCTCGTAAGCGAAGGTCTGCTTCAGCAATTTCAAAACCATCATTGGTTCTTACCATAGTTTCTAAGCGGGTCTTGCTGTCGTTGCTTAGTTTGTGTCCAGTCATAAGTATACAATAACTTTGTTCGGCACCACGACCTACGCGCCCACGTAATTGATGCAATTGAGAAAGTCCAAAGCGTTCTGCACTTTCAATTATCATAACAGAAGCGTTAGGAACATTAACACCAACTTCAATAACAGTTGTCGCCACCATAATTTGAGTTTCTCCTTTTATAAAACGTTGCATTTCGTAATCTTTGTCTGCAGGTTTCATTTTACCATGAACAATAGATATTTGAAAATTGGGCATTGGAAAGTCTCTAGAGATGCTTTCATAGCCATCCATCAAATCTTTATAATCCATTTTTTCGCTTTCTTGAATTAATGGATATACAATATAAATTTGCCTGCCTTTTGAAATTTCATCACGGATAAATTTAAAAACATTCAACCTGTTTTTGTCGTATCGGTGCACTGTTTTTATCGACTTCCTTCCTGGTGGTAATTCGTCAATTACGGAGATGTCTAAATCACCATAAACAGACATGGCTAAGGTACGCGGAATTGGTGTCGCCGTCATTACTAAAATGTGGGGAGGGGACTCATTTTTTCGCCACAATTTACTTCGTTGAGCGACTCCAAAACGATGTTGCTCGTCGATAATGGCGAGTCCTAAATTTTTAAATTTAACCTTATCTTCAAGTAGTGCATGTGTGCCAATTAGTATTTGTAAATCACCATTTTCTAAAGATTCATGAATTTTTTTACGTTCTAAAGTTTTAGTTGAACCTGTGAGTGTTTTTATACTGATATTCAGTTTTTTACACATATCACTTAAACCGTTATAGTGTTGGACTGACAAAATTTCAGTTGGCGCCATTAAACACGCTTGAAAACCGTTGTCAAGTGCTATTAATATTGACATTAGAGCAACTATAGTCTTACCAGATCCTACATCACCTTGCAAAAGGCGATTCATTTGAGCATTGCTACCCAAATCGTGTCGTATTTCTTTTAAAACACGTTTTTGTGCATCGGTTAATTGAAAGGGTAAATGATCTTTAAAAAAGGTATTAAAATAGTGGTCTACTTTTTCAAAAGGATACCCTTTAATTTTAGATTTATGAATAAGATTTTTTAAAATTAATTGCAGTTGAATATAAAATAATTCTTCAAATTTTAGGCGATATTGTGCCTTAGAAAGTAGCTCTTGGTTTTTTGGAAAATGCACATTTAATAGCGCTTCTTTTTTGCTAATTAATTTAAGTTCTTCGAGTAAATTTTCAGATAATGTTTCAGTAAATCTCCCTTTCGATTCTAAAAATAATTGTTGCATAATTTTACAAACAACTCGATTATTAATGCCTTTATTCGATAATTTTTCTGTTGAAGGATATATGGGTTGCATGCCTGTTCGAAGATTTTTTTTGTGATCTTCTAAAGGTTCTAAATCGGGATGCGGCATATTAAACTTACCGCTAAACCAATTTGTTTTTCCAAAGGCAACATAAAATTTGTTGAGTTTTAAATTTTCTCGAATCCATTTTTGCCCTCTAAACCAAACCAGCTCCATGGTGCCAGTGTCGTCTTGAAACGTCGCCACTAAACGTTTTCCTCGTTTTTGAGCCACTTCCTTGAAACTTGTTATTTTGCCTATTACCTGTACATCGGCATTATGGCGTTGTAATTGGTTTATTTTATAATACTGCGTTCTGTCTATATAACGGTTAGGGAAGAGGTTAATTAAATCTTGGTAGGTGTGTATGCCTAACTCCTTACGTAACAAATCGGCACGATTAGGACCAACACCTTTTAAATAATCAATGGGAGTTTGGAGGTTAACAGACATAAAAGCGAATTTAATTAATTCTCATGAAAATGGGAATCTTATCAAGTTGTTACTTTCCAAATTAGTGTTAAAAATTGTATTTTGGTCTAATCGTTGTTATAGTCTATTTATGAAATGTTTTTTAGCCTTTTTCTTTCTTACTTTATTTTCTTTTTCTCAACAAACTGACTATGTTGATTTTAAAACAGCTAAAGCAAATATTGTTTTTCGTGATTTAGTGAATAACGAAGTTGGAGGATTAATTACTTATGAGTTTGAAATTTTAAAAGATGTTGATTCTATTTTTATAGATGCTAAAGGTTTTGATAAAATCAAGTATACATTGGATGAACAACTTGAAGATAGTTTATATAATGGAAATCAACTTATTATAAAGTATTCTTTTAAGGCTAATAGCAAGTATAAGGTAGATGTTGTTTGGGATGCGACTCCCAAACAAGCCATGTGTTTTATTGACTGGGGTAATATGGATTCTGAGCGTAGCCAAAGAGTAAATGACACTTCAACTACGCCTAATGTTCAAAACAAACAAATATGGACGCAAGGGCAAGGTAAATATACCAGTAATTGGTTGCCGAGTATTGATGATATGAATGATAAAATTGAATTTGATTTGTCGATTACTTTTGATTCTGATTATGAAGTTGTAGCTAATGGTAAGCTAACAGGAAAACAAATAAACAAATCAACAACCACTTGGCATTATGATATGCAAAACCCCATGTCTAGCTATCTGGTAGCTTTAGCTATTGGCAAATACGATAAAAAAGTAGAGTATTCAAAAAGTGGTATTCCTTTAGAAATGTACTATTATCCTGAAGATTCATTAAAAGTTGAACCGACATACCGTTATACCAAACAAATGTTCGATTTTCTTGAAGAAGAAATTGGAGTTCCTTATCCGTGGCAAAACTATAAACAAGTGCCTGTAAAAGATTTTTTATATGCAGGAATGGAAAATACAAGCACAACTATTTTTTCGGATGCATTTGTTGTTGATTCGATAGGGTTTGTAGATAAAAATTACGTTAACGTAAATGCTCACGAATTAGCACACCAATGGTTTGGAGATTTGGTGACTGAAACATCAGGGACGCATCATTGGTTACAGGAAGGGTTTGCTACATATTACGCTTTATTGGCTGAAAAGGAAGTGTTTGGTGAAGATTATTATTACTGGCAATTATACGAATACACTCAAGAGTTATTAGATCAAGAAAGACAAGGGGCTAGCACATCGCTTTTAAACCCTAAATCTAGTAGTACAACATTTTATAAAAAGGGGTGTATAGTATTGCATATTTTGCGTGAAAAGGTTGGAGATAAAGCTTTTAGTAAAGCAATTAAAAATTATTTGATAAAGCATCAATTTAAGAATGTTGAGACGAATGATTTTATATTAGAAGTTGAAAAGACTTCTGGTAAAGATTTAAGTCAATTTGTAAAAGAATGGTTAATTGAAGATGAGTTTAATTATGAAAAAGTTGAAGAAATATTATATTTAAGTTCAACATTTATAAAGCAATATGTTCAAATAGATTGTGAAAATTATACGTCTAAATGTAAAGATTATTTAGGCTCATGGATTTCAGACGAAGCTAAAGTTAAAGTAGTTAATCAAATACCTAGTCATATTAGAAAAGAGGATTTTAAGAACACTATAAAAGTACGTCAAGCTATCTCCCGAAATTTATCAAAAATACCTTTAAAATTAAAAGATGATTACGAGTCGCTTTTAAATGATAAATCATACATTACCAAAGAAACAGCATTGTTCACTTTATGGAAAAATTTTCCGCATGAGCGAAATAAATATCTCAATAAAACAAGTGATGTTATTGGTTTTAATGATAAAAACATCAGAACACTTTGGTTGACTTTAGCATTGATAACTGAAGATTACGAATCACAAAATAAAAAACAATATTTTGATGAATTAACGAACTATACAAACCCAAAATATGATTTTGAAACTAGGCAAAATGCATTTCAGTACTTACATCAAATACAAGCTTGTAATGAAGTTTGTAAAGAAAATTTAAAGCAAGCAACTAAGCACCATAACTGGCGATTTTCAAAATTTGCTAAAGCGTTATTGAAAAATATTGATATTAAAGACTAAATTATAAAAACATTTCAATTGGGCAGATTGCCACATCACACAAAAGGTGTGATTCGCAATGATGATTTTTTCATTGATAATTACTTTCTTCGTTCTGTATTTGCGGGATTTCTACATATTAAGCAATCTGCTAAGTACGTAATTGAAAGTTCGTAAACGCCATTGGTTCTGCCAATTTGTGAAGTATTAAAATCATAAGACACTCCAAATCGTAAGCGTTCCATTTCTAAACCAATAAAGGCATTTATAGAGGTTAGTAAATGGCTATTTATACTATTTTTTGCAGGATTGGTAACTGCCATAGCACCCAGCATTAATTTATCTAGTTTTATTGTTGTACCTACATCTAGCCTGTTATATTCGCCCTGTTGCATATAGTTAAGAGAAATAAGTATATCGTTATAATCAAAGTATGGGAATTTATAGTTAGCATGTATAGAGTAAAAAATATCCAGAGGCACATGACCATTTTCTACAAAAGAAATGTTGGGTCTATTTAAGTGTTTAATGGAAGCACCTAACCATAAATCGTTATCATTACTGGTGTTTTTTTTATCGAAAACAAAACCAGCAGTAAAGTCAAAAAATGTTACATTTCGATTTGCATTTAATGCAAATATATCTGCAGAAACTGGATTTATTACTCCAGAATTGATATTAATTTGATCAGATAAAAGCAAGTTTCTAAAATTGAAGGATTTAGTACCAAAGCCAACTTCTATCGCTGGTCTAAAATACCAATCATTAGCTAGTCGTACATGATAAGAATAGTTTATGTTTCCTTGCAAGTGATTATAGTTAGTATTGTTTTCATGCTGGTTTAAAATACTAAGACCTAGGCCGCCAACATTTTCTATCCATGTATTAAAAAATGCATATTCTGTATCTACTCTTAAATCTAGACTAGGCCATTGTGTTCTATGGATTAACCCAAAATAAGTAGCGTCTTCAAAACCAGAAAACCCAGGATTAAGTGTTTCTGGCACTTGAAAATATTGCGTAAAAACAGGGTCTTGCGCGTTTGATTTTAAATAAACACAACTTATAATAATGATTAGTATTTTTATTTTCATTCTTTGTTTACTTAATTAATACAAAAGCACCTTCTGAGGTAATGGTCTTTCCATAAAATGTATCACCAGAAAATTTGTAGTAATAATTTCCGTTTTCGACTTCTGTATCTTTAATTTTTCCATTCCACCCTTTTATGTTTTCACCAACTTCAGAATATACTATACTTCCCCAAGTATCATAAACATCCAATTTCATATTGCTTAATGCGATAAAAGAAGGATTAAAAACATCGTTTATACCATCGTTATTTGGTGTAAACGCGTTTGGCATAATTAGCTCGTATCCCTTTTTAATAATTAATGTGATAGATTTTGTGTATATACACCCAAAAGGATATGTAACAGTTTGTGTTACAGTATAAGACCCAGTAGCTACGTATGTGTGTGTTGGGTTTTCTTCGTCTGAAAAATTACCATCTCCAAAATCCCAAGAAATACTTATGTAATCACCAGGAGATGTATTTGTAAATTGAATAGGGTCTTCAATGGAATAAAATCCATATGTACTAAACGCTGTTGAGTTAGAAATAAAATTTGCATCACCTAAAACGGGGATTTCAACATTATGAGAAAAACTTGTTGTACAACCGAAACTATCAGTAACATCTAAGATTACTAAACCATCTTGAGAGGTGTTCATTATTTCGTTGTTTCCACCGCTAATAATTCCGCTAGACCAATTGATTTGATATGGGGGAATACCACCAATTACATTAGCTATAAAGGTTTGATTTACATATCGTGTTTGACAATCGAAATCTGTTATTGTTTCTACTGCAACTTCAAGCGGATTAAATCTATTAATCGTCCAGCTATCTGAAATTGTACAGCCATTTGCATCTGTAATAGTAAGTGTGTAATCACCTGGAGGTGTATTTGTTAAGTCTTCTGTATTTGTACCATTAGACCACGAGTAGGTGAGTGGAAGACTGCCACCCGTAACAATAGCATTTATTGAGCCGCTATTGGCGTCATCACAATCTAAAGCATCGGTTGTGTTTGCTGATAGCGCTAATGCTGCGGGTTCTATTATGGTAAAGATTTCAGTGATAATACAAGGTGTTCCGTCTGTAATGGTTACAGTGTATGTGCCAGGGCCTATATTATTTCGTTCAACTCCAGCGGTAGTGTCATCGTTCCAAACTAAAGCGATGGGAGCTATACCGCCAACAAGATTTAAACTAATACTTGCGTCATTTTCTCCAAAACAAGATACATGGTTTACAACAGGGTTTATTGTGAATAATGGAGCTTCGTCTATAACAACAGTAGCTTGCTTTTCGCAATTTGTATTATCTGTTACTGTAATAATATATGTTCCAGCTGACAAGTTATTTTGAACCATTCCTGATCCTAAATTGCTCCAAGCAATACTGTAAGGAGAGTTTCCTCCAGAAATATTATTGATTGTGATTGATGCATTATTATCTCCGTAGCATTCAATTTCGGTAGCCGTATAGTCGATAATGATTTCGTCTGATTGATTTAAAATGACTTGAAGTGCATCTGTGCAACCGGATTTATCGGTTACTATTAAATTATAAGTTCCTGCTAGTAAATTTGAAATATTTTGCGATGTACTTGTAAATCCATTAGGTCCTGTCCATGTATAATTATAGTCGAAAACACCTGTTGAAACTTCTATAAGTCTTCCGCCAACGACATCCACATTAATTACTCCAGTAGCATCACCAAAACAAATTATATCTGTTTGATTAATTAAGCTTGCCTGTAGTAGGTTAGGTTCAATAATTGAGAAATTTTCAATAATTGGTGTGCAACTATTAGCATCGGTTACGGTTATTTGGTAATCACCTGGCCCTAAATTTGATAAATCTTCAGAAGTGTTAAATGGGTTTCCGTTTAATGTCCAATTATAAGTATATGGCATTGTTCCTCCAGAAACATTGATGTCTATCTCGCCATCATTAGCTCCAAAGCAGGAGATTGTTTCTTGGTCAAAATTAATACTACTAAAAATTAATTCATCTGGTTCTAAAATAGTAAAAGTTTCTGTAAATGGACAACCGCCATCATCGTTAATAATTACAGTATAATCACCAGGTTCTAAGCTAGAAATATCTTCGTTTGTGCTATTAAAACCATTTGGACCAGTCCAAGAAATTTGATATGGATTTCCCATTGTAGAAGGTACTCCACCAGTAATTAAAATGTCTAGAGATCCGTTGTTTGCTAAATGACAACTACTATTTATTTGGTTTGTTGTGATGCTTATTGAAGGATTAACTGTAACCGTAACTGTGAAATCTGTACCAGGGCAAATACCAGAAATTGGAGTGACAGTGTATGCGACAATTGCTGGATTTGTGGTATTGTTTGTTAGTGTTTGGCTAATATCTGATTGTGGCGTGTTTTCGTTTGAAGCTCCAGTGATAGAACCAATAGGATTGATTGTTGGTGTAGTCCAAGTGTAAAGTGTTCCGGAGGGTACAATATCTCCCGAGGATGAATCTGGAATGATTTGAAACGTAATGCCACTACAAATGGTTGTAGTTTTTGCTGATATATTTGGTGTTTGATTGATTGTGATTTCAGCAGTTTGTGAAGTTATTTCGGTACACCCTCCTGCAGAAAATGTAACTATGCAATAATAATATAAAGTTCCAATATTGGTTGCTGGCGGATTATATGTCGTATTTGTTTCACCTGTAATAACGGTTCCTGTTAAAACATCATCAATAGTATTAGTATACCATTGGTAAGTTGGTGTGCCAACTCCATTGGCAACCAAAACCGATAATGTGTTTAAAGTGTCTCCAAAACAAATGGTTTCAGAAATGGGCTGCGATGTAAAATTTGGAGCAGCATTGATAGTAACTAAAGACGTATCACCTGTGATACCACATCCGGGACCTGGTTGAGTAATAACACAGTAATAATAAATATTTCCAATTGCTGATGTTGGAGGTGTAAAAATACTGCTAGTTGCTCCAGTAATTAATGTGCCTCCAGTATTAGAATTGGTTGTGTTAGCATACCATTGGTAATTGTGAATACTTCCTAATCCACTGCTAGCTATAACTTCTAAATTTTGAGGTATTGTACCTTGACATAATTCTTGAGAAACTATGGGTTGACTTGTGATAATGGGGTCGTCAACAACAATAACTTCTGCTGTGTTACTAATTATATCCCCACAACCATTTCCGCTTACAGAAATAACAACATAGTAATAATAACTTCCAGAAGTATTAAAAGTAGGAGGTGTATAATTTATGTTTGTTGCGCCAGGAATTAATGTTCCTCCAGTATTAGAATTTGTAGTATTAGTATACCATTGATAAGTAATTGTGCCTGTGCCACCTGAATGGTTTACTGATAATGGAGTGTTTATATCTCCACCAATACAAAGGCTTTGAGTTGCTAAAGGTTCAGTATCAATTTGAATACCATCAACAATTTCTATGCGAGCTGTGTTAGATGTTATTTCGTTACAGCCAACTCCAGAAGGAAAAGAAACCACACAATAGTAATATATAACCCCAGTTGGATTATTTGGTGGTGTGTAAATAGTTGTTGTTTCTCCTGCTATAATAGTGCCAGTTGTATTATTGTCAACTGTATTACTGTACCATTGATATGTTGGTGTTCCTGCGCCTGTAACACTAATTGATAATGGGGTTAAAGTTCCATTTAAACAAATTGTTTCAGGTTGTGGTTGACTTGTGAAAGTTGGTGCAGGATCTACAGTAATTACAATATTTACAGAACTACTAATACACCTATTAGTTGTTGGCGTTACTATATAAGTAACATCTGCAGATGTATTATTGGAATTAAAAATGGTTTGAATAGGAATTGTATTCGTATTGCTAGAAGCAATAAAACCCGTAACTCCAGCAGGTGCTGTTGCAGTCCAAGTATATGTTGTGTTTGCTAGATTTGAAGTTAAAACAACCTCAGCAGTATCTGTTCCTGAACAAATCGTTTGCGCTAAATTTGTATTGGTAATTGTTGGGATTGGGTTTACTGAAAAATTCTCGTTTACCATAGTTGTACCACAGCTATTTGTAACACTAAAAGTAACTTGATAGTTTCCTGGGGTTGCATAAGCTATTGTTCCTGGATCTAAAGTATTTGCAGTTGTAGGACTTCCTCCAGGAAAGCTCCAGCTGTAAGTTATGGTTTCAGAGCTTGGAGCGCAGTCATCAACAACCGCAACAGGATTGAAAGATGCTGTTCCGCAAAAATCAGAAATACTATTTACTGTTGCATTTGGTGGTTGTTTAACCTCTATAGTTTCAGAAATAGAATTGCTTCCGCAAGAATTTGTAATAGTTTGAGTAAGCGTGTAAGTTCCTGCTGTTATAAAGTTTATAGATGGTGCAGCAGAATTTTCATCTGTTCCATTAGTGAAAATCCAATTCGCAGGAGTTGTTCCACAAAAATCTGAAGCATAAGAGACATCCCATAAATATACTTCGGTACCACAACTTAGGCTTAAATCTGTAGTGTTTGTTATTTGTACAGCTAAAGGCGAGCAACCATTATTAGTATTTAAAGTAAAGCTAGGTGTTAATTCAGGTTCAATGCAAATGCTTTTAGTTACTGTATTTGTTACGCCACATGAGTTTTCAGCATATAAAGAAACTGTATAAGTTCCAGGAGTTGTGTATATGTGACTTGGGTTTCTATGTATAGATGTGGTGCTATCTCCAAAATCCCAATAGTAACCATCGTTAATGCTACAATTATTACTATAACCATCTAAAGATGTATTTACAAACTGCACTGAAGTATTCACACAGCTAATAGGTGGATCTTCAAAATCGACTTCTGGTTTTCTTAAAATAATAATAGGACCAGCTGTTAAATTAGTTTGTCCGCACGATGTTGTAATATTTAAAAAAACGATATAACTGTTTGGGCAACTTGTTTCTGTATACGTATGCGGAATAGGAAAATCTTGTGAATTTGCTGGATCTGTAGTATTAAAATATGTTGAAGCCTCTAATTGTGTCTGCGTATAGTTTTCAATGGTACCGTCACCAAAATCAACAGAGTAATTTGTATCTGGTGGATTAGTTCCCCATGAACCAATTGCGAATTCAATAGGAGAGACGGGAGTACATAAGTTTACTGTGTTTCCCGGATTTACTATAGCTCCAGTAGGGTTGCTAGAGTTTTTAATTAAATAAGTAACGGTGTTATCACAATTGCTTCCTATTCCTGTTATATCCATATTAAAAGAACCTAGCTGAGTATAGGTATGTGTGGCAGGAAATGTAACATTATTTTCTATTGGACTTCCATCTCCCCAATCAACATTGTATGAGTTTATGCAAGAAGCAGAAACATTATCAATTCCAACGTTAATGGTATATGACGGATCGGTAGTGTTGTTCCCGCAATTATTAAAGGGGTCAAAAGGACTATCTATATCACGAAATTCTAGTCTTGGCTTTTCTTGAACCAATATAGGTTTGGTAATAGCATTAGTACATCCGTTAGAGTCTGTAACAGTAAGTGTAACATTTACATTTTGTGAACCACAGCCTACAATATTAAATGCATGTGTTGGATTTGCACTTGTAGATGTTGTGCCATCTCCAAAACTCCAATTATAAGTAAAAGGTGCATTTCCAGAAACATTTGATGTAAAACCGACTGGTGTTCCCGCACAAGTTCCAGCATTGTTAAATGTGAAATCTACAGCAGGTTCAGTTACGGTTATTGTAGCTGTTCCACTTTCGTTAGTAGTATCTCCAGTATTATCGCTAACAGAAATGAGTTCGTAAACAAATACGCCAATATTACTAGTGTTTACTGAAAGATTTATAGAATTATTGGATCCAATGGTTGTAATAGTTTGGTTTACTCCTCCATTTATAGTGTATGTAAACGTATATGGAACTGTGCTCCCAGACCCTGTGAATGTTATTTCTGGCTGGGGTATTTCGTCTTTGCAAACCTGTACTGTACCAGAAATAGTTGCAGATGGAGGGAGTTTATTTGTTTTGTTTATTGATAATGAAAGGCTTTCAATATTAGGTTTTTCAATATTAAAATTAATAATACCTATTTCGTTTTTATTAAAAGCAAAGATGGAAATAGTAATTATAAAGAATAGTAAAGAACCGAGATAATAATTTTTTCTCATGTATAATTAGGGTTAATAGCTGTTACTAAAATAGATATTCTTTTTTATTAAGCACAGTTTTGAAAGAATTTATCTTTATATTTTCTACAAAATACCCAATATTAGGGATGTAATTTTTTCTTAGAGTTATTTTAATTTTTTAACTATTCTTTTTTGTTAGTTCTTAATTATATTTACAAACAAAACGGTTAAATGAGAGCATTAGTAATATCTGGAGGAGGAAGTAAAGGTGCGTATGCTGGTGGAGTGGCACAGTATTTAATACAAGAAGAAGGCTATAATTACGATATGTATTTAGGGACTTCTACAGGGAGCTTATTAGTGCCACATATGGCTGCTGGAAAGATTGATAAGATTTATAATGTTTTTACTAATGTTACTCAAAGTAATATATTTAGTGTAAACCCGTTTGCTATTCGTAAAAAAGGAAATCGTGAATTCGTATCTATAGATTTTATAAATACACTTTGGCAGTTTATTAAAATGAAACGCACGTTTGGTGAAAGTAAAGCGCTAAGGCGTCATATAAAAAAGCATTTTACAAAAGAAGAATACAATTTAATTAAAGCAACAAAAGAAGATGTTGTAGTAACAGTTTCTAATTTATCTAAAAACAGAGTAGAGTATAAATCGATTAAAGAATTTAATTATGAAGAGTTTTGCGATTGGATTTGGATTTCGTGTAACTATATTCCTTTTATGTCTTTGGCAACCAAAAACAATTTTGAATATGCCGATGGTGCTTTAGGTTGTGTAGTACCTATTAGAGAGGCTATTCTGCGTGGAGCTACAGAGATTGATGCTGTTATTTTAGAAAAAGAAAATATGGAGTATAATAAGGTACTAGGTAAAAATCCATTTTCTTTAATGATTAATCTGTTTGGTCATTTGTTAGACCAAGTAGAACGTAGCGATATTACCATTGGAAAACTAGCAGCTAAAAATAAAGATGTAACACTTAATTTGTATTACACACCTTCAAAACTAACAGAAAATTCATTAATATTTAGTAAAAAATTAATGGTTTCTTGGTGGCAACAAGGATTTGATTATGCAAAAGAAAAATGTAGACAAGCCAAATTCAACGAACTACGTATGGATTAATTTACTAAACTAGCAACTTCTTCTTTTATAAAAGATAAAGCGGCATCGCTAGGTGCACGTCGTTCCATCATTTCAGTTAAAATAACTTCTCGTAGTTTATCGGCAGTATCTGTTTTTTCAAGCATACTTGCTTTTCTAATTAATTGAATTGTAGCATTTTTTGCAGCCGAAATAATACCCCAACATTTATCACTAATATAAATTTGTTGGGTTAAGTTATGCTCAATTTCCTGTTCTATGGTTTGTATAAGTAAAGCTTCGTAATTTTCCTTATTTAAATTGTTTGGAGGAATTCTAATTAAAAGTTTGTTTGGCGACATGCGTTCTAAAAAAAGCGTTAAACGCTCGTAAGCTTGTAAGCGTAACGGTAATGCCGAAACCTGTATTTTTTTTTTTAATAAATAACGCCTTCTACCATCTTCATTTTTGGTGTGTTCTTTAAAAAAGTAATAGGCAATTAACCCTGTAATTAGCGATGGAATTGCAAATAAAAATAAGTCAATAATTCTGTCGGCGTCCATAAATTTAATTAGTTTTAGGGGTTTTAAAATTACCACCCAAATATAAACAATCTTTTAAATTTTGCATCCCAGAAAAAGGCACTTCTACTTTTTCATACATATAGGTTTTATTTAACTCTTTAGAAAGATTATGGTCATCAACATTAATTTCCATATCACTCATTTTAAACTGACAAGGGTGCTCGTAACCCGCAGCATGTGTAATTTCAATAAATTCTTTTTTAAAGGTTTTAAAATATTGCGCTAATCGTTCAGATTTTAAGGTTGGGTCAATACCATTTTGCAACCATTTACTTTGCGTAGCTACACCACTAGGGCAGCGGTTTGTATGACATATTTGTGCTTGAATACAGCCTATGCTCATCATAGCTTCTCGTGCTACATTAATACAATCGGCACCCATAGCAAATGCCATGGCTGCTTTGGCAGGAAACCCTAATTTACCGCTTCCAATAAAAACGATACGTTCGCTTAAACCTTTATTTTTAAAAAGCCGATATAAATCGCTAAACCCATACACCCAAGGTAGCGATACATGATCTGCAAAACTAGGAGGTGCTGCTCCAGTTCCGCCTTCACCACCATCAACAGTAATAAAATCTGGTCCTTTTCCAGTTTTTAACATGAAATTAGCTAATTCTTCCCATTGTTCCAATTTTCCAATGGCAGCTTTAATGCCCACAGGTAAACCTGTAGCTTCAGCAATACGTTCTATAAAATCGACCATTTCTGGTATGTTAGAAAATGCTTTATGATTTGGAGGAGAGAGTACATCTTTACCAACTTCAACACCACGAATGCCTGCTATTTCTTTAGTTATTTTTGCACCTGGTAGTACACCACCTTTTCCTGGTTTTGCACCTTGAGATAATTTAACTTCTATAGCACGAATAAAAGGATTGTTTTCAACTAATTCCACCATTTTTTTCATTGAAAACCCACCATCATCATTACGAACTCCAAAATAACCCGTTCCAAAATGAAATACTACATCGCCACCATTACCGTGGTATGGCGATAAACCACCTTCTCCTGTATTGTGGTATGCATTGGCTATTTTAATGCCTTTGTTTAATGACTCTACAGCTTTCGCAGAAAGCGAACCAAAGCTCATTGCAGAAATATTTATGACCGATGCTGGACGATAAGGTTTTTTTCGTTTGTTGAACTCCCCCATAACTTTAGCACAAGGCAAAAAGGTTTTATCAATGCTATTGGGGTGATTTTTATTAACTTGATAGGGTATCATTGCGTTATTAATAAAAATATGCTGATGTGCATAAATATCTCTATCAGTACCAAAACCTTCGTAATTATTTTCCTTTTTTGCCGATGCATAAATCCAGCCACGTTCAATACGATTAAAAGGTAATTCTTCTCTATTATTAGCAACAAAGTACTGACGCATTTCAGGACCAATGCTTTCTAACCAGTAGCGCAAATGCCCAATAATAGGGAAGTTATGACTAATAGTGTGTTTTTTTTGAAAAAATATATCGCGAATTGCAACCAAGAGCAACCCAATTAAAATCCAAACCCACCATATGATGTTTGATAAAAAATCTAAAACTGAATTCATTTTAATTATTTAAGTAGTCGAATGTAATTTGAGTTAACGTTTTAACACCTAAAAGCATGCTGTTATCGTCAATTTTAAAATCTGGTGTATGGTGCGGAAATGCTTTAGTATTTCCTGGTGTCATACCTCCTAAGAAAAAATAAAATCCAGGCACAACTTCTTGAAAATATGAAAAATCTTCTCCACCAGTAGTTGCTTTCATAATTTTTACGTTATTCTCGCCTGCAACTTTTTTTATGGTAGGGAGCATTTGCTCTACTAAAGTAGCATCGTTGTATGTAATAGCTGTATTATTTTGAAATGTAATGCTTGCAGATCCGCCATAAGCTTTTGCTATGGTTGTAACCATTTCTCTCATTCGGCGTTCTATATGTGCTTTCATTTTAGGGTCTAAAGTTCTAACAGTACCAATAAGTTCTGCACTTTCTGGTATAATATTAAAACGTACACCACTAGTTATTTTACCAACAGTAATTACTGCGGCTTCGTTTGTAAGTTCAGATTCTCTACTAATAATAGTTTGTAAACCGTCAATTATTTTTGCTGAAATTAAAATAGGATCGACACCAGACCAAGGTTGGGAACCATGTGTTTGCTTACCTTTTACATTAATTACAAAGCGTTCTACTGAAGCCATAATACCTCCCGTTTTGTATTTAATAGTACCGATGGGCGTTCCAGAATTAATATGTAAACCAAAAATAGCATCAACTTTTGGATTTTCAAGAACCCCTTCTTTAATCATTAGTTTTGCACCGCCTTCTTCTCCTGGTGGTGGCCCTTCTTCTGCAGGTTGAAAAATAAATTTAACTGTCCCATTAATTTTGTCTTTATTTTTAGCAAGTATTTCTGCAACGCCCATTAATATAGCAATGTGAGTATCGTGTCCGCAAGCATGCATAACACCTGTTTTTGTGCCTAAAAATTCTGAAACCACATGGCTTTTAAATTCTAAATCGTTTCGTTCAGTAACTGGAAGTGCATCAATATCGGCTCTTAAAGCAATTACTTTTTTAGAGTTGTTACCTTTTAATAAACCAACTACACCAGTATGAGCTACACCTGTTTTAACTTCAATACCTAAAGATTTTAAGTGCTTAGTTATTTTTTCAGCAGTGTTAAATTCTCTATTTGATAATTCTGGGTTTTCATGAAAATGATGTCTCCATTCTATAACTTTCTTTTCAATATCTATAAACTGTTGTTCTAAATTGTTTTGACTTTGAGACTTTGTTATTCCGAAGACAATACATATTAAAAAAAGATACTTCATATAAATAAATTAGATGCGCTTTGTGAAACTTCAGCCTAAAGATATTCAAAATTTAATAAAGGAGACTTGAATACATAATTGTTTATAATTATTAATAAATCCGTTTAGTTAAAAGCATAACATTGGTTATTTTCACATCTTAAAATGAAACTGAATTGGAGAAGTATTTAAGTCAGCTAAACGACGCACAATTAGAGCCAACAATACAAATTGATGGTCCTATGATTGTTATTGCTGGCGCAGGTTCTGGAAAAACACGAGTGTTAACTTATCGTATTGCTTATATGATGAGCAAAGGGATTGATCCTTTTAATATCTTATCGCTTACGTTCACCAACAAAGCAGCGCGCGAAATGAAAGAGCGTATTGCAACGATTGTTGGTGCTAGTGAAGCTAAGAATTTATGGATGGGAACATTTCACTCGGTTTTTGCAAAAATTTTACGCATTGAAGCAGACAGGTTGGGCTACCCTAGCAATTTTACAATTTACGATACTCAAGATTCCGATAGGTTAATTGCGTCTATTATTAAGGAAATGAACCTTGATAAAGATATTTATAAATACAAGCAAGTACGTTCTCGCATTTCGTCGTATAAAAATAGTTTAATTACTGTTAAGGCATATTTTAATAATCCAGAACTTATTGAAGCCGATACTATGGCGCGTCGACCGCGTATGGGCGATCTTTACAAGGCTTATGTAGAACGTTGTTTTAAAGCAGGCGCGATGGATTTTGATGATTTGTTGTTAAAAACCAACGAGTTACTTACGCGTTTTCCAGAAGTATTGGCAAAGTACCAAAATCGTTTTAAATATATTTTAGTTGATGAGTATCAAGATACAAACCATTCGCAATATTTAATTGTGAGAGCTTTATCTGACAAATTCCAAAATATATGTGTAGTAGGTGATGATGCGCAAAGTATTTATGCGTTTCGTGGCGCCAATATTAATAATATTTTAAACTTTCAGAAGGATTACGATGATGTAAAAGTATTTCGATTAGAGCAAAATTATCGATCGACTAAAAACATTGTGAATGCCGCAAACTCAATCATCGATAAAAACCAAACGAAGCTTGATAAAATTGTTTGGACAGCAAATGATGAAGGTGGTAAAATTAAGGTAAATCGTTCGCTTACTGATGGAGATGAAGGACGCTATGTGGCAAGTACCGTTTGGGAAAGTAAAATGAATCATCAATTAAAAAACAGTGATTTTGCTATTTTATATCGAACCAATGCACAGTCGCGTGCTATTGAAGATGCTTTACGTAAACGCGATATTAAGTATCGAATTTATGGTGGTTTGTCATTTTATCAGCGTAAAGAAATAAAAGATGTGTTGTCGTATTTGCGACTCATTATAAATCCTGCCGACGAAGAAGCTTTAAAACGCGTTATTAATTTTCCGCCGCGTGGTATTGGACAAACTACTGTTGATAAATTAATTGTTTCAGCAAATGGTTATAACCGAACCATTTTTGAAGTGATGAAACATATTGATAAAACGGATGTAAAAGTTAATTCGGGCACGAAAACAAAACTTCAAAATTTTGTAACGCTTATAGAGAGTTTCCAAGTATTAAATAAAACTGCCGATGTTTTTGAATTGGCAGAGCATGTAACCAGAACCAGTGGTTTAATTCGTGAATTTAATAAGGATGGAACGCCAGAGGGTGTTACCAGAATGGAAAATATCGAGGAACTTTTAAACGGGATGAAAGATTTTGTTGAAGGACAAAAAGAAATTGCCGATACTACTGGATCGCTTGCAGAATTTTTGGAAGATGTTGCCTTGGCAACAGACTTGGATACCGATAAAGGTGATGCAGATCATGTGGCGTTAATGACGATACATTTAGCAAAAGGTTTAGAGTTTCCGTATGTTTTTATTGTTGGTTTAGAAGAAGATTTATTCCCTAGTGCTATGAGTATGAATACGCGTAGCGAACTAGAGGAGGAGCGACGCCTATTTTATGTGGCGTTAACCCGTGCCGAAAAACAGGCGTATTTAACTTATGCTTTATCACGTTACCGTTGGGGAAAACTTATTGATTCTGAACCAAGTCGTTTTATTGAAGAAATAGACGAGCAGTATTTAGACATTGTTACACCTATTGAAGAACGCCGATTTAATCCCATGTTAAGTGCCGATATATTTGGAGATACACCACCAGTAGTAAGTAAAAAAGCTAATCCTAATACAATTAGATATAAGCCAGCAAAACAGCCAGTATTTAAAAAAGGAAGTAAAGCAAAACCTGAACTAACAAAGTTTCAGGTTAGCACACCAAAGAATTTAAAACCAGTTGAGAAAACTAGCGGTAACACTAATTTATTTGATAGTAAATTGGCTGTTGGTAATATTGTTAAACACATTCGTTTTGGAACAGGTGAAGTCATGAAAATAGAAGGAGCAGGAGCAGATATTAAGGCTGAAATTAATTTTCAGCATGGAGGCGTTAAAAAGTTATTGTTACGTTTTGCTAAGCTGGAGGCTGTTGGGTAGGTGTTATTTCACCATACAAACCGAGTTAATATGACCATCGTTTGCATATTCTTTTACAGAATTATTTGGATCTAAAATCCACTTGCCATCAACAATAAATTTATAATGATGCTTGCCTCCAGAAAGCGGTAATACGTATTTCCAACCATAATCCATTTTTTGCATCACGCAATCGTGTTCGTTCCAATTATTAAATGTACCAGCAAGTATTACTTTTTTTGCATTTGTGTACCCTCTAAGTTTAAATGCAGTGTATTCCTTTATATCAATTAATGAATTGTATTCGTAAAACTCATTTCTTACTTTATGAATATTATTGGGATCTTCCATCCATTTGCCATCTACAATAAACCGATATTCGTAAACTCCAGGTTTTATTTTTAGTGTGAGTTCCCAACCATCTTCAACTTTATTCATTTTAAATAAATCTTCATTCCATTTATTAAAAGAACCAGCAACAATAACTTTTTTTGCATCCCCATAGCCATGTAATTTAAAACAAGCATTACCATTATCGCTTGGGATAGCCGTATACATTTTTAAGTTATAAATGCCTATAAGTTTATGCCCATCTTTAATAGCTTTGGTGATATTGAGGTCTTTTTTTGAAGGCTCTGCCCAATAAGAATTATTGATAACAAATTTGAATTCCCAAGAAAATTCATCAGTAAAATCATGTATGCTTTTTCTTAATTCGTATTTAAACGTATCAACTTGTTTCATTTTCCAATTATCCCTAGACCAAAGATTAAACTGACCAGAAACTACGACATTTTCAATATCCAAATCTTCAAAATCATGTGCCTTCCCAGTATATTCTTGTGTGAATTTTGAATAATCTCTACTATCAAATGAAAAGACAATAGTATCCCCTTCAATTCTATAGCCTTTAAAGCTGTCTTTTTGAGCATGAGTATTTAAGCTTATAAAAGCAAAAACAATAATGACGATATGTGATACAATGTGTTTCACTGAGTTTTTAAGGGGTAATCTACAAAAAATAAGGTTTCTTTTTGATAATTTATAATAGTTCTTTTTTGCGCGAAAAATTCATAGCCTAAAACACCGTCTAAGTTGGTGCCAAAAGCTTCATTCATATTATTTAAGTTAGTTAAAACAGTAAACATAGGACCAAAATAAACGGTTTCACTTAATTTAACACGATGCAATTTTCCTGCCAAAACTTCAATTTTTTTGTCACTAGCTCCCATTAATTTTAATCGCCTTTTTGGAATAAAATATTTTAAAGCTTTTTTATTTATAGACCGACTTATTTGATTGAATTCTGCAGCAGTATCTAAACCAAATTTAACTTTCTGTCCATTTATAAAACCATTTAAAATAATGGTGTGCCTTTTTAATTTGAAATTTATACTATCAATAATTTTTTCTAAATACACATGTTGGTCTAACTTATTACCAAAGGCATCTACTTTGGTAAGGGTTATTTGGTTTAAATGCATATCAACAAAAACTTCATAATCTTTTAAAATATTGTAACCAATAACCCCTAAAAGTTTTATTTTTTTACTGCTTTCAATATGTGATAGATTAATAACATGAGATTTTTTGTTTTCTAACCTGAAGCTTTGTAAAACTAATGTTTTAATCTTTCTTTCATAAGAATTGTCAATAGACTGTAAAACACCCGAAGCCTCTTTGTCTTTTTTGTTATGTTCATATATATTAGGGAAGTGTCCGCTATTTAAAATTAGCGTTTCAGAGCCTGTGTCTATAATAAAATTTCCTTTTTTGTTAAGTAATTCTGCTTCAACAACAATTAAATGATCTATTAATTTAAACGGAATTCTACTAGTGTATTCGTTAACAATTTCGGCTTTAGGAAAAAAAATGTTTTTTTTACCATCATCTATAGCCCAAGCTAGATGAAAATTAATGCTAAAAATTATTATGAAAAAAAAGAGTCTTGGCATATTATTAAGACTAAAATAATCATGAAATGTTACATAATTTGCATTATAAATGTGTATTTATGAAAACTTTAAGTTTTGTCCATGTATCTAGTAGTTCTAAACCTACCCATCCATGTCCCGCATCTGGGTATAATGTAAATTGATGAACAACTTCAAGACTTTGTAATTTATCTCTCATTGCTGTGCCTTGGGTATTTGGTATTAATGGGTCTAAGCCTCCATAAAATAAAATAGTAGGCGGTGAGGTTGCAGTTGCTTGATGTACTGGACTTATTTCTTCTAAAAATGAAATAGCGGGGTTTACACCATAAAGATCTATTATGTCTTGTAAATCTGAATCTACGTTATTTAAATATGCTGGATCTGTAAAGTTTGTAGGTCCAACAATACTGCATACCATATCAGTATTTTTATTTGCATCAAAAGCATAACTCCACAAAAGAGACAGATGAGCACCAGCACTAGTACCAATAAAGCCAATAGTGTTAGAAATAGTGTATTTCGCTTTATTATCGTTTAAATAATTAACAATAGTTGTAATATCATTAATTTGCATGGGGTAAGGAGCATTATTTTCATCGGCTAATCTGTAATTTATATTCGCAATTGCTAGATTAGGAAAGTCTTGACGTAATAAATCTTTTAAATAGTTTAAATCGTTTTTATCTCCAGCAGACCAACCACCACCATGCACTAAAATCATGGTTTTAGTGTTACTTGTTCTATTAGGTGGTAGATACAAATCGAATTTTTGGTCGGAATCATCTCCGTAAGCAATATTTAGTTCTTGGTAATATTCAGAGGGATCAAGCTCAGAGGTTGGTTTTTCACTTAGTTTTTCGTTTGAACAACTACAAATGATTGTAACTACAGCAACAAAAAGTAAGAAATTAGATTTTAAGGACATCATTTTAAAAATAGTATTTACTTTGTAAACGAAAATGCAAGATATATATTATGGCTGAGTTTTTAAGAATTTATGAAGAAAATCCTAATTTCAGAGAGATTGAAAAGGTTGTTGCTATTTTAAAACGCGGTGGTGTTATTATATATCCTACCGATACCGTTTACGCATTAGGGTGCGATATAACTAGTATAAAAGCTTTAGAGCGTATAGCAAAAATTAAGCAAGTAAAGCTAGAAAAGGCTAATTTTTCGTTTGTTTGTCACGACTTAAGTAACTTAAGCGATTACGTTAAACAGATTAATACCACGACGTTTAAAATTTTAAAACGCGCATTGCCAGGGCCGTATACTTTTATTCTTCCTGGCGCTAAAACATTACCCAACCCTTTTAAAAAAAGAAAGACTGTTGGTATTCGTGTGCCAGATAATAATATTGTATTAGATATTGTAAAACAATTAGGAAATCCTATTATTTCATCGTCTATTCATGATGATGATGATGTTTTAGAATATACTACAGACCCAGAACTTATTTTAGAAAAATGGCATGATTTAGTAGATTTGGTTGTTGATGGCGGTTATGGCGATAATGAAGCATCTACAGTTATAGATTTGTCTACAGAGGATCCAATTGTTGTTAGAGAAGGCAAGGGGAGTTTAGCAATATTTTAAGTTCGATTAATATCCATATAATAAACACTGGTAAACTGCTGAATAATGATATGTTGTCATTTAAGCAGAACGAAGCATGAGTGACGATAAATCTCAAAATAATGAGATTCCTCCTCGTTCCTCGTTCGGAATGACAAAATCATTTTTTTTTTTTAACATTAAAACACTGATAATAAACTGATTATAAATAAATATCAGGTTTTAAGATAGCCCTCTGATAATCTATACAAAAAAAGCCCAACCTTTCGATTGAGCTTCATTTATATTTGATTTGAAAACTGATTAATTTCCGCCAGCTTCAAGATTTTTCATTTCTTTTTCAATCATGTCGTAAAACTGATCGATTTTTGGAAGAACAACAACGCGTGTACGTCTGTTAATTGCTCTGTTTTCAGCAGTATCATTATCAACTAAAGGCACGTAAGAACTACGACCAGCAGCAATTAACTGTCCTGGGTTAACACCAAGCTCTTGTAAAACTCTTATAATAGAAGTAGAACGTTTTACACTTAAATCCCAGTTATCTAATAAATCACCTTTTTTGTAAGATCTGCTATCTGTATGCCCTTCAATCATACATTCAAAATCTGGTTTGCTATTTACTACTTTTGCAACTTTAGCAAGTACATCTTTTGCAGCATTTGTTACGTTGTAGCTACCACTTTTAAATAATAATTTATCGGCAATAGATATAAATACAACACCTTTTTCTACATTAACTTCAATATCTGGATCATTTATTCCTACCTCACGTTTTAAACTAGTAACTAAAGCTAGAGTAACGCTGTCCTTTTTAGTAAGGGCTTGACTTAATCGTGTGATTTTTAGTTCTTTTTCTTTAATACTTTCCAGTGTTTTTTCAACATTGCTAGCACCTTTAGCAGATAGTATTTGTAAATTATCATTGGCATCTTTTAAATCTGCAATACGCTCTTCTAAAGCAGTTGCCCTTGCTGTAGCAGAAGCTTTATCTGCAATACAAGAGTTTAATTTAACTGTAGCAGAATTTAATAAATCTTGAGTTTCTTTTTGTTTTGCTTGAAGATCTGTGAATTCTTTTTTCGACACACAAGAACTTAGAAGGAAAACAGTAGATAAACTAAGTAATAATACTTTTTTCATAATTAATAATGGATTAAATTTCCGGATTTTCGTTGATAACGACAAAAGTATGCAAAAAACCGTTTATTGTAACATTGTTAACAAAACTTTTGCTAACTATTTATAAACTTTTAAAATTGGTCTTTTTATTTATAAAATAATCAAAGACAATAGACTTCCTTTGATAATAATCTACTTTGGTATGCGAAGATTTGCGATATACTAATAAGTATCTTAAGTTTTTGTAAAAACTAAAATGAGATTTTATTATGGCTATGGTGTGATTAGGTTTTAAGTCGAATAAGAATTTCACTCCAGCAAAGCCATCTAATATTAAACGAGTTAGTATTAAAAAAAAGAGATGCCCTTTAGCATTTTTAGTTAATGTAAATAGGCTATTTCTAAAATTTAAAAATGTTTTTTTAGGATTTGTACTATTAAGTGTTGCACCACCTACATGATAAACTATAGATTGACTAATACACTTTACAGAATACCCTAGGTTTTTTGCCCGCCAGCATAAATCTATCTCTTCCATATGAGCAAAGAAACGCTCATCTAAACCATCTAAGGTTTTAAATGTATTGTTTCTTATAAACAAACAAGCTCCTGAAGCCCAAAATATTTCGGAGTTATCATCATATTGGCCTAAGTCTTTTTCTAAGGTATTAAAAATTCTACCTCTGCAATACGGATAGCTGTATTTATCTATAAAACCTCCTGCGGCTCCAGCATATTCAAAATAATTTTTACGTTTAAAATCTAATAATTTTGGTTGAATAATAGCTGTTTTTTGTTCTGTTTTAAAGGCTTCTATAATTGGCGGTAGCCAGTTTTTAGTTACTTCAATATCGCTATTTAGTAAACAGAAAATATCTTCATCTAAATGTTTAAGCGCATCGTTATACCCTTTTGCATAACCGCCATTTTCTGTGTTTCTAATTATTTTAACATTAGGGTAAGTTGAAGAAACAAAATCGATAGAATCATCAGTTGAAGCATTGTCGGCTAGATATATAGTAGCTTCCTTAGAGTGTTCAATTACAGATGGCAAAAACTGTTCTAAAAGTTTTTTTCCATTCCAATTTAATATGACTACTGCTATTTTCATTTACTATAATTAGGAATAGCATTTAAAAACTGATAACATTCATTTTTTAAATCCATTTGACAATAATAATGATTTAATCCATTAGTAACCATTAAATAGGTAGCATTTAAAACCAAGTTGTATTGCGCAATTTGGTCAAAAGTTTTTTGGTTTATGTTAATAGTTGGCGCTTTGCACTCAACAATTAAATGTATACTTCCGTCTGAATTAAAAATAACAATATCATAACGTTTTTTCAAAGAGTTTACAATCAACTCTTTTTCAATATTAATTAACGATTTGGGGTACTTTTTCTCGTTAATTAAATATTGAATACAATGTTGCCTTACCCATTCTTCAGGTTGTAAAATCACAAATTTTTTACGTATGGTATCGAAAATAGAAATTTTATTTTCGCTACTTTTGAAACGAAACCGAAACTTTGGAAAATTAAGTGCTTGCAATGACTAGATTTTATATTCCCAAAGTTAAGCTTCAATAATCAAAAACCAAATACCAATTGCTTTTTATTGGAGTTTGGAAGTTATAATTTTGGAATTTCAGGAGATTTGGACGACGTAAAACAATTAGTAACCGATATTAAAAATGGAAACCTAAAACCTATTTATTTTTTAATGGGTGAAGAACCTTATTATCTTGATAAGATTTCTAATTTTATTGAAGAAAACGTCTTAAACGAATCTGAAAGAGGTTTTAATCAAATGGTGTTATACGGAAGAGATGTAACTGTTGAAGATGTAGTTGGTAATGCAAAACGTTACCCAATGATGGCAGAACATCAAGTAGTTATTGTAAAGGAGGCACAAGATTTATCTCGTACCATTGAAAAGTTAGTAGCTTATGCCGAAAACCCTCAACCATCAACAATTTTAGTTGTAAATTATAAATACAAGAAACTTGATAAGCGTAAAGCTTTATATAAAGCTATTAAAAAAACAGGTGTTGTTTACGAGAGTAAAAAGCTTTATGAAAACCAGGTAGCCGATTGGATTCGTCGTGTTTTATCTCCAAAAAATTATACTATTTCTCCAAAAGCAGCACAAATGTTGGTTGAATTTTTAGGAACCGATTTAAGTAAAATTAATAATGAGTTAGAAAAACTTCAAATAGTACTACCAAAAGGCAGTCAAATAACCCCAGAAGTTATTGAAGAGAATATAGGAATAAGTAAAGATTTTAACAATTTTGAGTTACGTAAAGCCATTGGAGATAGAAACACAATAAAAGCATATCAAATAGTAAATTATTTTGCCGAAAACCCAAAAGATAACCCCATTGTGGTAACGGTATCGTTGTTATTTAATTTCTTTTCTCAATTGCTTCATTTTCATGGATTAACAGATAAATCGCCTAGAAATGTAGCTTCAGCTTTACGTATAAACCCATACTTTGTTAACGAATATATTGCTGCTGCTAGAAATTTCCCAATGCGAAAGGTAAGTATGGTAGTATCAACCTTAAGGGAGTTTGATGTTAAAAGTAAAGGTGTTGGCTCTAATGCTGTACCTCAAGGAGATTTATTAAAGGAATTATTGGTTAAAATCCTTAGCTAAATTAAAAGATTATAAATGAATGTAGAAATACACAATAGCTGGAAACCTTTTTTACAAGAAGAATTTAGTAAGCCCTACTTTGCCGATTTGGTTAATTTTGTTAAAACGGAGTATAAGAATCATACGTGTTATCCACCAGGAAAACAGATTTTTAATGCATTTAATTATTGTCATTTTAATGATGTTAAGGTGGTAATTATTGGTCAGGATCCTTATCATGGAAAAGGACAAGCTAACGGATTGTGTTTTTCAGTAAATGAAGGAATTAAACACCCACCATCTTTAATTAATATTTTTAAAGAAATAGAAACAAATCTAGGCACTCCATACCCAGAGAGCGGTAATTTAATTAAATGGGCAAATCAAGGCGTTTTACTTTTAAATGCCACATTAACGGTTAGAGCACACCAAGCAGGGAGCCATCAAAAAAAGGGTTGGGAATTGTTTACAGATTCTGTTATCAAAACAATAAGTAATGAAAAAGAAAATGTAGTGTTTTTACTTTGGGGTGGGTTTGCAAAACAAAAAGCTAGATTAATAGATAAAGGGAAGCATCATATTTTAAGTACAGGCCACCCTTCTCCATTAAGTGCTAATAGAGGATATTGGTTTGGTAATAAGCACTTCAGTAAAACTAACTCCCTGTTGGAGCAAGCCTTTCATCACCCTGTGAAATGGTGATTTGAGGTGTTAATACTACAGGTTTTTTGTCGACTTTAGTTCGCTTAGTTGTTTTATTGCAACTAAATTTTAGTAGTAGTAAATTAATAATTACTAATACTGTGAGAGAAATAGTAATTGTAAATAACATAATATTTGGGATTTAAACTCCGACAAAGTACAAATAAAATAGATTAAATGCAAATTATGTCGGTAAAACTTTAATTTATTGCAAAGTAAGTGAATAAAAAGCTATAAACCAATAAGTAGTGCTACTAATTTTTTGTTTTTTTGTTAGTGCATTTTTATGAGACATGGCATTACAGAATAAAATAAGCTTCAACTATATAAATAAATATAACCACTATTACTAACACGTTCTGAGTTTTTCCCAAAAGAGTTTTTACCTTATAATATATTGTGCCATTTAATTTAATGGTAAATCCTTTTTTAATTCACGAGTTTGAGAATTACAAACGAATGAAAGAAACAATAAAATGAATATTGGAAAAGTATTTTTTATGATGAAGTAAGTATATTAGTGAAATAAAATTTATTTTTGACTAAAATAAATAAAATGGAGCAAGTTAATTGGATAACTGCCAAAGAGTATCAAGACATAACGTATAAAAAATGTAATGGTGTTGCTAGAATTGCATTTAATAGACCAGATATACGTAATGCATTCAGACCAAAAACAACCAGTGAATTACACGACGCTTTTTACGATGCTAATGAAGATGTAAATATTGGCGTTGTATTATTATCTGCTGAAGGACCTTCAACTAAAGATGGTATTTGGAGTTTTTGTTCTGGTGGTGACCAAAAGGCTAGGGGGTATCAAGGTTATGTTGGAGAGGATGGATACCATCGTTTAAATATTTTAGAAGTACAGCGTCTTATACGTTTTATGCCAAAAGCAGTAATTGCCGTAGTACCAGGTTGGGCGGTTGGTGGCGGACATAGTTTGCATGTGGTTTGCGATTTAACCCTGGCGAGTAAAGAACATGCTATTTTTAAACAAACAGATGCCGATGTAACCAGTTTTGATGGCGGTTATGGGTCTGCTTATTTAGCAAAAATGGTAGGACAGAAAAAAGCACGCGAAATATTTTTCTTAGGAAGAAACTACTCTGCTCAAGAGGCTTTCGATATGGGAATGGTTAATGCAGTTGTTCCTCACCAAGATTTAGAATCTACTGCTTACGAATGGGCTCAAGAAATTTTGGCAAAATCACCAACATCTATAAAAATGTTGAAATTTGCTATGAATTTAACAGACGACGGTATGGTGGGGCAACAAGTATTTGCAGGAGAAGCAACACGTTTAGCATACATGACAGATGAAGCTATTGAAGGCAGAAACGCCTTTTTAGAAAAACGTAAGCCTAACTTTGATAAAAAATGGATTCCTTGATGAAGTTTTCATAACTAATACTTTGGTCTTACAGAAAATGATTATTACATGTGACAATTAAAAAGTCATTAAAAATCTACACATGAAAAACATCTCGCTTTGGGTTTCAACAATGCGTTTACGCACCTTACCACTATCTATTTCTGGTATTATTTTAGCATCCTGTTTTGCAGAATATAACGGGTATTTTAGATGGTGCATATTTATTTTGGCTATCTTAACAACGTTAAGCTTGCAAATACTGTCTAACCTTGCTAACGATTATGGCGATGGCGTAAAAGGAACAGACAATAACGATAGAATTGGTCCAGAACGAGCCATTCAAAGCGGAAAGATTTCCCCAGATGAAATGTTTAATGCCATTCGTATTAATATTCTAATTTCAATAGGTTTAGCATTCCTGCTCATTTATACGGCTTTTGGGGTGAGACATTTTTTCTTAACACTTACATTTTTTTTATTAGGCATAGCAAGTATAGTAGCTGCAATTCGTTATACAGTAGGGGGGAAAGCTTATGGTTATAGAGGATTAGGAGATGTGTTTGTTTTTATCTTTTTTGGTTTAATAAGCGTAATTGGATGCTATGTTTTGTATGCAAAAACAATAGATCATGTAGCTTTTTTACCAGCTTGCACTATTGGATTGTTAAGTGCTGCTGTTCTTAATTTAAATAACATGCGAGATATTAAATCAGATGAAAAATCAAATAAAGTCACATTAGCTGTTAAGTTAGGAAAGCATAAAGCTAAAATATATCACAACATGCTTATTGGTTTAGCAATAGTTTTATCTGGTCTGTTTGGAATTTTATATTTCACATCACCATACAATTTAATTTATACTGTTGCTTATATCCCTTTACTTATTCATCTTGTTAAGGTAAATAAAAATACAGACCCTAAGTTGTTAGATCCAGAACTAAAAAAGCTAGCTCTAACTACGGTGCTTTTAGCTATTCTTATGGGAATTGGGCATTTACTTTAATTATAATTTTATATAAAATGAAAAAAATAATTTTCTTTATAATGCTTTTAGTTACAGTAGTTACGTTTGCTCAAAATACTACTAAGTTGAAAGTATTGGAAAGTACAGAATTTAAGGATAAAATTAAATCTGGAGAAGTACTTTCTATACATGTATCACCATCTGGTTTTACTGGAATTGTTAGAAATAGTAAGAAAAATTTATTGTTTGATGTGTTTAATGAATCTTTAGAAAGAACTAAAAACATATTAGTGCCTAAAGATAAAAATGAGATTTTTTATAGCGATTTAACATTCAATAACATTTTGAAAGTGTTTACGGTTTTTTCGCCATCAAAAAAAGAACGTATTGTTTATTGTCATGAATTTAATATTGATAATGGAGCACATAAAAAAACTGAGCTTTTTAAAGCAGATGTAGAGAAAAATCAAAGTATTTTTTCTGGTAGTAATAAAAGAGAAACAGGATTTGCAATGTCATCAAATGGAAAATATTTTGTTGTTTCTACAGATGATATTAAGAAAAATTCAAATTCTTATACGGTACACGTTTATAATTCTGAAACCCTTAGCTTAATTTATAAAAAAGATTATCAGAAAAATATTGAAAAATTTTATGAACCCAATGATTTGTTTATAGATAATCAAGCCAATGTTTATTCGTTAGGCAAGCTATTTTTAGAAGGTAGAAGGGAGAAAAAGAAAGGTAAAGCTAATTACGATTTTATTTTAAATAAAATAACGAAAACAAATACTCAATCAACTAAAGTTAACTTTAATAAAGAAGAACATATTAGTTCTTTAATAATTTCTAATTCAGAAGAAGAGGTTTTAAAATTAATGGGATTTTATTCTGATGAAAAAGCAGGCAGGATAAAGGGAACTTTGATTTTTGATGTAGATACTGAAAATTTAAAGGTAACAAAAAACAAGTCTTTTAAATTACCAGAAGATGTTTACAATGATTTATATAGTGAAACAACGGCTAAGAGAAAAAAGGATAAAGAAGCAGAACTATCTAATTATTATATTGATTATGTTATTAATGATTCCCTTGGGAATACTTATCTTATAGCAGAAGAGTTCTTTATTACCCAACATTATGTGCCTAATGGTATAAACGGAGGAGGTTCTTGGGTTACTACGTATCATTACAATAATATACTTGTTATGAAGTTGAACCCTTATGGAGAGTTGGAATGGGGGAGAAGTATTTTTAAAAGAGCAGGAGCTCCATCATATAATGCTTTTGTTAAAAATGATGAGTTACATGTTATTTTAAACTCTGGTAAAAATTTAACCAAGAAAGATGATGGTAGAATAAAAGTTTCCAAAGGTTGGTTTGAATCTTCTTTGTTATATGACATTGTTTTTAATGATGAAGGAAAAGTTTTATATGATAAAATTCAAGATAATAAGGGAAACACATTTTACAGACCATATTACGGAGTTTATAATAGAGATCGATTTATAACAATAAGTAAAAGTGGAGGTAAAAAGCAATTTTTAATTTTGGAGTAGAATACATATTTACTTAATAAAATAAAAAAAAATGAAAATCACATTTTACGGTCATGCGAGTTTAGGTATACAAATAGGAGATGTAAATATTCTTGTAGATCCTTTTATTACAGGTAATCCCAAAACATTACATATGGCTATTGATGATCTTAATGCAGATTATATCTTAGTTACTCACGCCCATCAAGATCATATTTTAGATGTTGAGGCTATAGCAAAACGAACAGGAGCCATTATTATCTCTAATTATGAAATTGTAACACATTTTGGAAACCTAGGTTTAGAAGGCCACCCTATGAATCACGGTGGTCAATGGAGTTTTGATTTTGGTACAGTTAAATATGTAAATGCAATTCACACATCTTCATTTCCAGACGGTAGCTATGGCGGGCAACCAGGTGGATTTATTATTGAAGGCGAACATAAAAATATTTACATAGCAGGTGATACGGCATTAACGTTCGATATGAAATTAATTCCTATGCAAACAAAATTAGATTTAGCTATTTTGCCAATAGGAGACAATTTTACCATGGGAATTAACGACGCTATTTTAGCAAGCGATTTTGTAGAATGCGATAAAATATTAGGCTATCATTTTGATACTTTCGGTTATATTGAAATTAACCACGAAGAAGCAAAACGTAAATTTTTCGAAAAAGATAAAGATTTAATGCTTTTAAATATTGGTGAATTTATAGAGTTATAAATGGTTATAGCGTCATATAAAAAACACATTCTCGAATTTAAACAAGCCAGTGGGACTTCGCGAGGTATTTTAAAAACTAAAGAAACTTGGTTTTTAATATTAAGTAGAAATGATAAAAAAGGCATAGGAGAGTGTGGACTTTTTAGAGGGTTATCTGTTGATGATAGACCAGATTATGAAGAAAAATTACAATGGATTTGTAAAAATATTCATACTGGTTTAAAAGGTTTGTTAGATGAATTAATAGAATTTCCTAGTATTCAATTTGGTTTAGAAATGGCGTTTAAGTCATTAGAAAGCCAAAATCCCTTCGAATTATTTCCATCGAAATTTACAAGCAATAACGATTCAATTCCTATAAACGGATTAATTTGGATGGGGTCTAAAGCTTTTATGAAACAGCAAATAGAAGATAAAATTGCTGCAGGTTTCCAATGTATTAAAATGAAAATTGGAGCAATTAATTTTCAAGCAGAAATTGAATTAATAAAATCTATTAGAACATTGTTTTCTTCAAAAGATATAGAAATACGAGTTGATGCTAACGGAGCATTTTCATCTATAGAAGCCTTAGAAAAACTGAAAATTTTATCAGAGTTCGATTTGCATTCCATAGAACAGCCAATAAAACAAGGACAAATAGAGGAGATGGCTAGATTATGTGAAACCACACCATTACCTATTGCTTTAGACGAAGAATTAATTGGTGTTTTTTCTGTAACAAAAAAAGCAGAATTACTACAAACTATAAATCCACAATTCATTATCTTAAAACCAAGTTTAATTGGTGGTTTTAGCGGTAGTGATGATTGGATTAAATTAGCCAATAAAAACCAAATAAGCTGGTGGGTTACAAGTGCATTAGAAAGTAATATTGGGTTAAATGCAATTGCGCAATACACTTACAAAAAGCAAAGTAGTTTGCCGCAAGGTTTGGGTACTGGAGCTTTGTTTACTAATAATTTTGATAGTCCATTACAAGTAAAAAATGGGACTTTGCGATATAATAAAAAAAATAATTGGAACTTAGAAAAGATGCAACATTAAAATGTTGTTTTAAATTATTAACTGTCATTCTTGAATATGATTCAAGATTTAAATTATAAATATGTATATAACTCAAGCATTTAAAGCGTTACACGATTGGTGGCGATATTTAGTAGGCCTTTTAATAGTAATTATAGCTGTAATTATAGGGCAATTGCCATTTACGGCAGCTGTTATGGTAAAGGTGCTTAAAGACGGTGGGGGCTTACAAGATATAGACGAAACAAAAATGATGTCACTTTTAGAACCCAATTTAAATCTTTTTTTAATGTTATTGTCATTTGCAATAGGTTTGGTTGGGGTTTTACTTGTTTCAAAATATTTGCATAAACAATCTTTTACACATTTAACTACTTCTCGAAAAAAAATAGATTGGAAACGATTTTGGTTTATTTTTATTTTATGGGGAGTTATTTCTAGTAGCTTTGTTGGTATAGATTATTACCTATCTCCAGAAGATTATATTTGGAATTTTAAATTAATCCCTTTTATAATTCTGTGTGTTATAGCTATTGCTTTAGTGCCCTTGCAAACAAGTTTTGAGGAGTATTTATTTAGAGGATATTTAATGCAAGGTATTGGGGTTATTGTAAAAAATAAATGGGTACCGCTAATAACAACGTCTCTAGTTTTTGGATTACTTCATATTGCAAACCCTGAAGTTGATAAATTAGGTTATGTTATTATGGTATATTACATAGGTACAGGTCTGTTTTTAGGCATATTAACCTTAATGGATGAAGGTATGGAGTTGGCTTTAGGGTTTCATGCGGCAAACAATTTGTTTACAGCATTACTTGTTACCGCCGACTGGACTGCATTTCAAACGCATTCCATTTTAAAAGACATGTCAGACCCAGAAACTATGGGGTTAATGGAGATTTTTGTTCCTGTATTTGTTGTGTTTCCTATTCTACTATTAATCTTGTCAAAAAAATACAAATGGACTAACTGGAAAGATAAGTTATTCGGACAAGTTGAAGAGCTTCCAAAAGAAGATTATAAAATTTTGGAGTAATTATATAAAATGCCTGATTATAATAAAGTTCATATAAAATTTAAGCTAAACGGGATTCATTATTCATATACCAATCTTATGGAAGTCGCTTATAGTTTTGTTAAGGAAGGGCAACCTTACAAACAAGTTATTGGGAACTTTTTGCTTAATTGGTTAGATAAAAATGATTATGTTGAAGTAAACACATCTGGCTCTACTGGAAACCCTAAATGCATTAAAATTAAGAAGCAAGCTATGGTAGATTCGGTTATAGCTACGGGCAATTTTTTTAATCTTAAACCTGGCGATAGTGTATTACATTGCTTACCAACCAAATTTATTGCAGGTAAAATGATGCTAATTAGAGCCATCATTCTTGGGTTAGAAATTGATACGGTTGAGCCTAAATCTACACCTAACTTTAACAAGAATAAACACTACGATTTTACGGCTATGATTCCGTTGCAACTTCAAAATTCTTTAAGTTACTGTAGTCATATTAAAACACTAATTGTTGGAGGTGCTTCAGTTTCTAAATCGCTTCGTGGAGATATTAAAGCATTGAAAACTGATGTTTTTGAAACCTATGGCATGACCGAAACCATTACGCATATTGCCGTAAAAAAAATAAACAATATAGATAATTCTTCAAACACAATAGCGAAGTCTTACTTTAAAATATTACCAAATGTTTCTATTTCTCAAGACGAAAACGAGTGTTTAGTTATTGATGCTCCAAAGGTTGCAGATGGTAAAATTGTAACTAACGATGTTGTTAAACTTTATTCTGAAACCGAATTTGAATGGTTAGGACGTTACGACAACGTAATAAATTCTGGTGGTATTAAATTATATCCAGAGCAAATTGAAGCCAAACTTCAAAATAAAATATCAAAGCGTTTTTTTATAAGCTCAATCCCAGATAAAACTTTTGGAAATGCAGTAGTTTTAGTTTTAGAACATGGTGCAAATGATTTAAAAAATTCTGTTTTTTCTGATTTATCAGCTTATGAGAAACCCAAGCATATATATAATATATCTCAATTTATAGAAACACCTTCAGGGAAAATTCAACGTAATAAAACACTTGAAGCTGTTTTGTTAAGTTAATTGTCTAATTAAACTCCTGTTAAAAGACGGCAAATAAAAATAAATTTTAAGTATCTTTCAGAAGAAAATAATATGATTTTTTTGTGCTTCCGAAGAAAGGATGATTTAAGAATCACATTAATATTAGCCTCACATTGAAAAAATTATTCATAACATTATTATTTATATGCTTAGGGTTTAAAACCTATGCATCTTACATCTTAATTCCTATGGATGTAGATGGTCAAAAAAATCATTTAAAAGCCTACGGAATTACCTATTGGACACTTAATAAACAATTAAAAGTAAAGTGGTTACTTAATTATAGAGGCGGCTCTTTTTTGTTGCCAGATTCAGATGATATTCAACAAGAATGCCAAATACGTGGAGTCTCTTTCGAAGTTATTTCAAATGCAAAAGCAGAATATATTTTAGAAGATATTAGTAGCCCCAGTAAGAATATGGAAGCTGTTGTTCTGGAGAAAGCTCCTAAAATTGCAGTTTATACACCTTACGGAAATCAACCTTGGGACGATGCTGTTACTATGGTTTTAAAATATGCCGAAATCCCGTATGAAACAGTTTACGATGAAGAAGTGCTAAACGATGGTTTAGTACTGTTTGATTGGTTGCATTTGCATCATGAAGATTTTACAGGACAATATGGGAAGTTTTATGGTACTTATAGAGCATCTTCTTGGTATATTAAAGAAAAAAAAGAAGCAGAAACATTAGCTGAAAAGTTAGGCTACAATAAAGTGTCCTTAGAAAAATTGGATGTTGCTTTAAAAATTAGAGATTACGTAGTTGGTGGTGGGTTTATGTTTGCTATGTGTAGCGCGACAGATAGTTTCGATATTGCACTATCAGCCGAAGGTATTGATATTTGCGAACCCATGTTTGATGGAGACGGAAGTGACGCAGCATATCAAAATAAAATAGATTATAATAAAACATTTGCTTTTACGGATTATACGTTGGAGCGAAACCCTAGAATTTATGAGTTTTCATCAATAGATATGACGAGTAAACGCACAGTTTTAAGAACCGTAGATTATTTTTCATTAATGGATTTCTCAGCAAAATGGGATCCTATTCCAACTATGTTATGCCAAAATCATACAGCTTTAGTAAAAGGATTTATGGGACAAACAACATCTTTTACCAGAGAAGAAATAAAATCGAACGTATTAATTATGGGCGAAAATAAATCTAATGGTGAAGCAAAATATATTCATGGTATAAAAGGAAAAGGCTTTTTTACCTTTTATGGAGGACATGATCCCGAAGATTATCAGCATCAAGTAGGAGACCCAAAAACCGAATTAGATCTGCACCCTACATCACCTGGGTATAGACTTATTTTAAATAATGTTTTATTTCCTGCTGCTAGAAAAAAGAAGCAAAAAACATAGGTTTACCTTTGGTTAACAAAACAGGTAATTAATTAATCTGCTAAAACAACTTGAAGCTGAAATAAATATATAAAACCATCGGCACCTTCTCCTTCAGACATCTTGTTTCCATTAATTTGCATAGCTGTTTGAGAAAATGTAAGCTCTCCAAGCTCATTGTCATTAACAACTAAGTAGGAACTATCATTAGCATTTAAAATAGAATAGTCGTAAACGCCAGAATCTAATCCATCTTGAATAACATCATCTGAATTATTATTTGTAACAGTTAGTTTTTGTGTAACGTCATTAAAAGACCAAATGATGGTTTTTAATTCAAAATTTTCATTTACACCTGCAATACCACCACTTACATTTGTTAAGTGCCATAGGTTTTTATAATTTGGTGGAGGTGTTTCAGTTTCACTGTTGCTTATAGAACAGTTTGCTACCATTAAAGAGCAACACAATAGTATTAATAATTTAGTTTTCATTTTAAAATAGGTTTCAGTTATATTTTATAGATGGGTATTTATAAAAAAGGTTGCGTAATTTTAATTAAATTTTAAGATGCTGTGTAAATAAATTGAATTCATCTAAAGGAATTCCTTGGTGCTTTACGTTGGAGTTTCTGTTTTTTTTGATGTTTAATAGGTGTCGACAACAAACAAAAAAAAATCCGATTCAAAACGAATCGGATTTTTTATTAAGCGAATAATATGTTTTACAATAGGCAAAACGCCTTATTTTACTTTCTCTACTACAGCTTTAAAAGCTTCTGGGTTATTCATAGCTAAATCTGCTAAAACCTTACGGTTTAATTCAATATCATTAGCTTTTAATTTTCCCATAAATTGAGAATAAGATAAACCATGTTCTCTGGCTCCAGCGTTAATACGTGTAATCCATAATGCACGGAATGTTCTTTTTTTGTTTCTACGGTCTCTATACGAATATTGCATCGCTTTGTCAACCGCGTTTTTTGCTACTGTCCAAACGTTTTTACGTCTTCCAAAGTAACCTTTTGCTTGTTTTAGAACCTTTTTTCTTCGGGCTCTTTTTGCTACAGAATTTACTGATCTTGGCATAATTTTAATTGTTTTTTTGTAGTAGGCGACTCTTTAATTCTGAATTTTGAATTCCGAATTTTGAATTCTTTTATTGCCTAACTCCAGGGTTTATAAATTGTTTTAACCGATTAAAACAGGTGTTACTTTAAACGTAACATGGTTTTAATGTTATCCTCATCAGATTTATGTACTAAACCATCATGAGTTAACTTAAGCTTACGCTTTTTAGACTTCTTTGTTAAGATGTGACTCTTAAAAGCGTGCTTTCTTTTAATTTTACCAGTACCTGTTAACTTAAATCGTTTTTTGGCACTAGATTTGGTTTTCATTTTAGGCATTTCTTCTCCTAGTTTTTAATTATTTCGCTTAATTATCTTTAGGCTGTCCCTATAACTATCGGGATTATTTCAGCATCTTTTTTATTTCAATATTGCTTCTCAATCGCTTAGCGTAGTCGAAACGTTACTTTTTTGGCGCTATAAACATAGTCATACGTTTTCCTTCTAGCCTTGGCATTTGTTCTACTTTACCAAACTCTTCAAGGTCTTGTGCTAAACGCAACAAGAGTATTTGCCCTTGTTCTTTAAAAATAATCGATCGTCCTTTAAAAAAGACAAAAGCTTTAAGCTTAGCACCTTCTTTTAAAAATTTCTCAGCATGTTTCTTTTTAAACTGATAATCATGGTCATCAGTATTAGGACCAAAACGAATCTCTTTTACAATTACTTTTGTTGCTTTCGATTTAATGACCTTATCACGCTTCTTTTGTTCGTAAAGAAACTTTTTATAATCCATAACCTTGCAAACAGGAGGGTCAGCTTTAGGAGAAATCTCCACAAGATCTAATTCTTGTTCGTTAGCTATTCTCATAGCATCACCTTTAGTATATATACCAATTTCTACGTTGTCTCCAACGAGGCGTACTTTTTGAGCGGTAATCTTAGAGTTTATTTTGTGTTTATCCTCTTGTATTACTCTAGCGGGTTGTCTTCTTCTTCGAATTGCTATGGCCTTATATTTTTAAATTAAACTTATGTTTTTAAAACGTTTTTAGCGTTTTACTTATTTCTGTTTTTATTATTTTAGAGAATGCTTCAATCGAAATCATCCCTAAATCTGCACCACCGTGTTGACGTACAGTTATTTTACCTTCTTTCTCCTCTTGCTCGCCAATAATAATCATATAGGGATGTTTCTGCATTTCGGCTTCCCTAATTTTCTTCCCAATAGTTTCATTTCTATGGTCTACAAGGGCGCGAATTTCGTCATTTTCTAGCAAATTTAAAACTTTTTCAGAGTATTTTTCATATTTCTCACTAAGAGACAATATAATTGTCTGCACAGGCATCAGCCAAAGCGGGAAATTACCGCCAGTATGTTCAAGCAATAATGCAACAAAACGCTCCATACTTCCAAAAGGAGCACGGTGTATCATTACAGGTCTGTGTAACTCATTATCACTACCTTTATAGGTTAAATTAAAACGCTCTGGTAAGTTGTAATCTACTTGAATTGTTCCAAGCTGCCAGCGTCTGCCTAAAGCATCTTTTACCATGAAATCTAATTTCGGACCGTAAAAAGCTGCCTCACCAGTTTCAATAACAAAATCTAAACCTTTATCGGTTGCAGCATTTATAATCGCTTGTTCTGCTTTTTCCCAATTTTCAACATCACCAATATATTTGTCTGGATTTTCTGGATCCCTTACAGAAACTTGTGCAGTAAAGTTTTCAAAACCTAAAGAACCAAATACATAAAGAACTAAATCGATAACATCTTTAAACTCTTTATCTAATTGGTCTGGCATACAAAACAAATGCGCATCATCTTGGGTAAACCCTCTAACACGAGTTAAACCGTGTAATTCACCACTTTGTTCGTAACGATAAACAGTGCCAAATTCAGCATATCGCTTTGGTAGATCTTTGTACGACCATTGACTGCTTTTGTATATCTCGCAATGGTGAGGACAGTTCATTGGTTTTAATAAGAATTCCTCATCTTCCTTAGGCGTAGTAATAGGTTGAAAGCTATCTTCGCCGTACTTAGCATAATGCCCAGAAGTAACATAAAGTTCTTTCTGCCCAATGTGTGGCGTTACCACCATCTCGTAACCTGCTTTTTTTTGTGCAGCCTTTAAAAAGTTTTCCAAACGTTCACGTAATGCAGCACCTTTTGGTAACCATAATGGTAAACCTTGACCTACTTTTTGCGAAAACGTAAAAAGCTCTAATTCTTTACCAAGCTTTCTATGGTCACGCTTTTTAGCTTCCTCTAATAAGTGTAAGTATTCTGTAAGCTCTTTTTGTTTAGGAAACGAAATACCATAAACCCTTGTAAGTTGGGGGTTGTTTTCATTACCTCTCCAATAAGCGCCAGCAACACTTAAAATTTTAACGGCTTTTATAATTCCCGTATTAGGTATGTGTCCGCCACGGCATAAATCGGTAAATGTAGAGTGGTCGCAAAACGTAATCGTACCATCTTCTAAATTTTCAATAAGCTCAGTTTTAAACGCATTACCTTTATATAAATCTAAAGCTTCCGCTTTACTAGCAGATCGCATTTTAAACTCATGTTTTCCACGAGCAATCTCAATCATTTTAGTTTCAATCGATTTAAAATCTTTTTCAGATACAGTGTGTTCCCCAAAATCAACATCGTAATAAAACCCATTCTCAATAGCAGGACCAATAGTAAGCTTTGCACCTCCATACAGCTCCTCAATAGCTTGAGCCAATACGTGTGCAGAACTATGCCAAAATGCCGTTTTACCTTCATCGTCTCTCCAAGTATATAAAACCAAAGAACCATCGGTGGTTAATGGCGTTACAGTTTCAATTGTTATGCCATTAAAATTAGCCGAAATCACATTTCGCGCAAATCCTTCACTAATACTTCTAGCGACATCCATTGGTGTAGCGTTTTTCTCAAATTCTCTTACACTGCCGTCGGGTAATGTTATTTGTATCATTAAAATAAATTAAATTCAGTTTGCAAAGATAATGGTATAAACAAATCCACACAATATATATATAGTTATAATTTTCTATTACATAATCTCTATAGAAAAGTAAGGAAGTAATGTTTATTCGAGCGTTCCCCTTGAGGGTCGGGCTATCTCTACTCAATCTTTTTGGAAAAAGGCAAAAAGGATTTCAAACAAGCCGTTC
>CANKVS010000035.1 GCA_947487155.1 uncultured Flaviramulus sp. | reverse complement strand
ACAAAAATCATAGTCATAAGTAAAACAAATATTACTATTTTTTTCATTTTCTTATTTTTAAATTGATGTTTATTTATAATTAAAGAGTTTAATTCTATTTTTTGCTAAGCATCGTTACTTTTATTATATTATTATTTAATAGTAGGTTTTATGCTTATATGTTTACTCTTTGTAATATGGTCTGCTGCTACAGAAACAACCTCGAACTCCAAATTTGTATTGCTATATAAAAGGGGAATATTTTTTGCAATGAACCCTCGGGCAACCGATTTTCCTATAAGCGATTTTTCATTTGTTAAACCATTAACTTGATAAATTTCAAAATGGTCAACATATACTGTTTCATTGTATCTTGGGTTATTAGGTAATTCCCACTCAATTCTTACATTAATCAAATTATTTTGTATTGAAACCTGTGAGTTCTTTAAATTTGCAGGAGTTGTTGGTACTCTTGTTTCTTCATTAGTAATTGTTAATCCGCCAATATTTAAATCGTATGAAGCATTTGTTCCATTAATATTAACTCCTATTACTGCAATAGTTTTTCCAGCATACGCCGATAAATCTAAAATTGCTGTATTCCAACCCTTTTTTGTCGTGTTTCCTATAGCAATTGAAGTGAATTTGCTAATGTTACTTCCATCTTCAAACGATAATGCCAAGTCTAAATTACTTGGTACTATATTAGTATCATCGTTAACCCTATACGTAACAATGGCTTTCGACGTATTTTTAAGCGTTAGTTTCGTTTTAAAAAGCCGTAATACATTATCTCCATCAGGGATATTTCCTTTAACGTTTACACTTGTAGCACCTGTATACGCTCTGTAGTAGTCTACTTTACAAGTTAAACCATTACCTCCTTTTTGCCACCACCATTTCCAAGTTGGCATTTCGCTTTGTAAACTAGCATCGTGCCATTCATTTGAATGAATTTGTTTGCCTTTATTATAATAGCCTTTTCCGTTACCTGTAGAAAAATCGGTATGCCAAGGAATATTTTGTATAGTTGTTTTTGCTGGTTTAAATGCACATACACCCCAATCGCCTAATGAATACCCTGTAGATTCTGGGGTTAGTATGCCTGGGTTAGACGGATCGTTATTAGGACCATTTAAATACAACTCTACTTTTTTGCTTATTGCTATTTCTTTTAAAAATGAATTTGTTTCAGGGTAATCTGGAAGTGTCTTTTTTAAAGCTTCACCCCAAGCACCAATTGAAACAGGATTATACTTTAAGGCTCCAAAATCTTTCTTTTTATCTCCATAAAATGTTAATCCAAAGTAAACATCATAAGGATCGCGTCCTATTGATTTTACATGGTCTACGGTTTTTTCTATATCTAAAGCAGCCCATTCGTAATTTATAAATGGCGCTGTGGAAACAATATTATTTGCTGAACCAAAAAATCCTTCGGTTCCACTTATTCTATTTGAATTAAATCGTCTTTTTATACGCTCATTAAGTTCCTTTTTTTGAGCTTTATCTATTCTAGCCTTTAGTTCCTTTTCAACACGTTGTCTTAGCACTTCATTTGCTTTTTTATTTTCTGCTTCATCTACAATCGACTTTATATAGAAACTTCTATTTCCATTATCGAACCAAACATAGTAAAACGCAATTTCAAAATCTGGCAAACCAATATCAATAGCTTGTTTTCTTACTTGTTTTAAAAATTCTTGCCCATCGGCATAGGTTACTGCTAATGAATTTGCCATACTACGTACTTCCCAGTTTAACGACAAACCATCAATGCCATAGTATTTTGCTATTTCAACTATTTTTCGTGCATGAATAAAATTACCTTGCGAATCTTTCGCGAACATCCCAAGCCATTTAGGGTCATTATAAGATGCCCCATCTGCAAACGTAATATTACCAAATGCTTTAACGCCTTGTTTATGGCACGCATCAATATGTCCTGCTGGAGGTAATTCAAACAAGCCACCACCAGAAGTCCACAAGCAATATTTATCGCGATATTCCATCCCATTTATAACCGTAAAAAAGGCTTTATCAGATCCTCTTGTTTCGTTAGGTGCTATCATCCATAACAGGTAATCCTTTTCATTACTTAAATTAGGATCTGTTTGAGATGCCGTAAAAATAAATCTGTTTTTTAATGGAATTCGTGAAATATTAAAATGATTGTCGGGGTCATTTACTGGATTCCAATCCTGTATATAAGATGGATGGGTAGCATTAAAACTGAATTTTTTTCTTGTAGGATACTCTGTTTGCGCTGTTAAATAAAAAAAGGAAAACAAGAGTGTAAAAGGCACGAAAAAAGTCTTCACAATCGTTTGGTTTTGAACTATATTAATACTGAAACACTTATTACAATATCATTATTACAATTTTAAAAAAAAGGAGTGAAGAATAATTAAACGTCCTCACTCCTTTTTTAACTATACTTTTTTAGAAAAAGTTCTATTTCAATGCTATTTTTAACACATAAGCATCGCTAGTTTTTGCATATTCTTGTTTATAACTAGGTAGGCTTACTTTAACGCCTTTTCCTTTTGCTTTAAATGAACATTTAGTACCATCTGCAAGCATGGTTATTTTAGATACCGAAGATGCATTAAAATCTTTAATCTCAACAGTTTTCATCCACTTAGGTAGAATAACATAAACATTATTGCCTTTTGATGTAAATATCATTTCTTTTCTAGCTTCTCCTTCTTTTGGATTTAGCATTAAGCGTATAATATAATCTGCTGTAATGTAATGCAGCCCTCCGTCTTTAAAGTTAATTTTCTGGTTTCCTTTTGACCATTGACACGCTCTATCCCACTTTTTAGTACCATAGATAGCTTCTCCGTTAATATCTAACCAAGCTCCCATTTCTAATAAACGTTGTTGTTGAATTACTGGTATTTTACCATCTGCTCTTGGGCCAACATTTAAACACAGATTACCACCTTGACTTACAATATCACTAAGCATAAGAATAAGTTGTTGACTGGTTGCATAGTCTGCTAAATCTTCATCACGGTTATACCCAAAAGACGTACCAATACCCCTAATTTCTTCATAAGGTTTATCGCCTTCTACACCTTCGGCTTCGTATTCTGTAGTAAAATAACCTCCGTATTTATGACGAGCACCATTAAACCAACGGTCATTAATTAAAATATTATCTTTTGCATCAGATTCATTGTACAACCATTGGATAACCTCGTTGCTTTTCCAATAATCATCTTTTGCACCCCATTCTCCATCAGCATATAAAATATCTGGATTGTATTTATTTACTAGATCTTTAATTTGAGGGTGGTAGTGTTTTGTAACAAAATCTTTAGTACCAGCAATAGGGTGAAACCATTCTAAAAGACTGTAATACAATCCAGCTTTTAGTCCAGCGTTACGCATCGCCTCCATATATGGTGCTATAAGATCTTTTTTAGGCCCTATATCTACAGCGTTCCAAGCAAACCCTCTATGTTTTTGTGCTTGCTCATTTTGCCAAAGCGTAAATCCATCATGATGTTTTGACGTTAAAATAACGTATTTAGCTCCTGCTTTTTTAAACAAATCTGCCCATTCTGTAGGGTCGTAAAGTTCGGCTTTCCAATTTCTACCATGGTCATAATAATTAGCATCCTCACCATAAACTTGTTTTTGCAAGTTTGGAATAGCATCTTTATGTGGTTTGTTGTTTCCAAAAATACCGCGTGTTTGCCACCAATATTGATACCATTCTGTGTACGTACCTGCTGGTGACCATGCTGGTACAGAATAAGGTCCCCAATGAATAAAAATTCCGAATTTAGAATTTCCAAACCATTCTGGTGTTTCGCGAGAGCTTAATGACTCCCAATTGGCTTCGTACTTTTTTTGGGAAAATCCAGAAAAAGTCAAAAGCATACAGGTTACTACAATAAAAAAACTTTTTTTCATGTTACTAATTAATTTTTGTTTATACAATTTTTATATTAATGTGAAAAATATTCAGTTGGTACTTCTGTTTTCTCTCCAGAAGGTGTTTCTACATTCAAACGTAAATTTTGACCTCCAGAACCTTCAAAGAAAACTACTTTTATAGAGTATGTAGCCGCTTTTAAGGCTAAATTAGCTTTTACAAATTGCATGCCATGACCTCCGTCATTATCAATTACTAATTTATTATTAATATAAAGTAGCGACCCATCGTCCGACCCTAATGCCAATTTGTACAGTCCTTCTTCTGGAACGGTAACAAATCCTTCATAAATCAAGCCAAAATGGTCTTCGGGTGCTATTTCAGGAATAGAAATAGATGGCGCTATAAATTTTGCGCCTTTTGCTTTTTCTACTTGCTCACATTGGCTAAAATCGCCTTTCACTAAAGTACCTTGCAAGCCTTTTTTAGATCCTGGTTTTGTATCACTCTCTATATATTTTAAGCGTTCTGCTTTTACTTCGAGTGTTTTACTTTTTTCGCCGTTTTCTTTTATAGCAGTTGCCTTAACAACACCTTCTTCTGAAATAGTAAGTGGCTCTGAATACACTGCAGATTGTTGGGTTGGTTCACTACCATCTGTTGTGTAATAAATTGTTGTGCCTATGGCATTATTTTTTAACGACAGTGTTTCTGAAGTTAAAAACTCAACCTTGTTAACACTTGCTGAAGGCATTACAATCTTATCAAAATAATTGACACCAATCAAATCAAAACGTTTAAAATGCTTCTCTAACCTAAATGTAAAATCATCCCAATTTTTGTTTTCTTGGTTTGTCCAACCTACTTCTGCCAATGCTGTTGCCCGTGGGTATGCCATGTATTCTACATGATCGCTATTAGGGAAGTATTCGCTCCATAAATTCCCTTGAACACCAAGAATATATTTCTTTTCGTCTTCGGTTAACGATTCTGGTGTTGGGTTGTAACTGTAACTTTCTTCTGTTGTAGTAAACCCTCCAATAGCTAAAGGTTCTTCTTCTGGATTACCTTGATAATGGTCTAAATAACACCAGTTTCCAGGTGTCATAATTACGTTGTGTTTTTGTTTTGCTGCTTCAATACCGCCTGCTTCTCCACGCCATGACATTACGGTTGCATTAGGTGCTAATCCGCCCTCAAGTATTTCATCCCATCCAATGATACTTCTTCCTTTGGTTTCAAGGAATTTTTCCATTCTGGTAATAAAATAGCTTTGTAGTTCATGCTCATCTTTTAAGCCTTCATCTTTAATTCGTTTTTGACATCTTGAGCATTTTTCCCATTTATCTTTTCGGCATTCATCACCTCCTATATGTATATATTTTGAAGGGAACAGTTCTACAACCTCGCTTAAAACATCTTCTAAAAATGCAAACGTTTTTTCGTTACCTGCACAATACACATCACTAAATATACCCCAACGTGTGGCAACTTCATAAGGGCCACCATTAACACATCCTAGTTCTGGATATGCCGCTAAAGCTGCCAACGAATGTCCAGGAAGTTCTATTTCTGGAATAACTGTAATAAAACGTTCTTGCGCATATTTTACAACCTCTTTAATTTGTTCCTGAGTATAGTATCCGCCATACTCTTTGCCGTCGTACTGGTTTTTTCCTCCTAAATGACCAACTAGAGTTTCTTTTCTTTTACTTCCTACTTCTACAAGTTTAGGGTACTTTTTAATCTCTATACGCCAGCCTTGGTCTTCTGTAAGGTGCCAGTGAAATATATTCATTTTGTGCAACGCCAGTAAATCGATGAACTTTTTAACAAACGACACAGGAAAGAAATGACGACACACATCAAGGTGTAAGCCACGGTAATCAAACCTTGGTTCGTCAATAATTTTTCCTACTGGAATTGTCCAATCTGTACTGATTGCCGTTTTACTTTCTAATTCTGCTGGCAATAACTGTCGTAATGTTTGCACACCATAATATAATCCGATCGTAGAGTTACTGGTAATAACTATTTTTTTGGCTTGAATATCACATGAGTAAGCTCCAGATATTTTTGATTGGAAATTTTCATCAATATTCAACTCAATTGAATTGCCAGATTGTGTTTCGGATATTTCATGTTGAAATCCTGTACTTTTTTCTATCCATCGGTTCCATTCTGCAATAATGTATTTTATTTCTTCACTATCATTGTTTGATACAAACTGTGTATTGGCATCCAGTTTAAATACTCCTGCACCAAGTATAATCTGGTTAGGTTTTGGAATTACTGTAAAATCTTGTTCTGTATTTACTTTTTGCTGCTGACAGGCACTTAACACTATGGTTATAATTAAAAGCTTCAGTACGCTTGAAATAATTGTTTTCATTATGGGATTGTTTTTAAACGATTAAAGTGATTGTAATTAATACAACTGTTAAGCTAACAAAGCTAGTTCTTTAAAGATTATATAACTACCTTAAAAATTACTGTAGATGGTATTTTTTTTGCTTTAGAGAGAGAAACTTTTGATTTTCTTTACATTGCAATCAATGAAATATAGTTACACATTTTTTATTTCAATTTTCCAAGCATTGTCCCAAGCCCTATTCCAAAATACGTTCTGTCTTTATTTAGTTGTACCATTGGGGAAACGGATAGTCCAAAAAATCTTGTAAGTGGAAATTCTATTTTAGGGTTTATTACAAGACTCAACGTATTATAACTATTGTAAGAATAGGTGTAATTTTCAGCCAGATTTATTGAAGCATCATTTTCAATAAATTGCCAATTTTCAGGTTCTTTTATAATCGTGTAACCAATCCCTATTGAAAAGTTAGCCCTTATTGTTCCTTTTTGATTCAGATTATGAATTCTCCCAAAATCGACTCTATAATTTAACAGGTGGTCATATGGGTTTTCAATTCCAAGATGAAATATTCCATTTAAGCCACCACTATAATCTTCGGGTTCAGATTTAGGTTTTCTAATGTTTCCTGAAAAACCAAGTTTTAAAGAATATTTGTTTTTAAAAACATAATTTAAATTGAAGTCAACTCCATAATAGTTCCCCAAGTTTAATTCACTTGATAAATAATATGTATGTGTTTTGTTCTCTTGCGCAGTTGTTAATTGAACATTAAGAACAATTATTATTACTACTAAAATTTTTCTTTTCATTTTTTAAGCTGATGTATATCAAAATTAACCACAACATAAAGATAAAATTCTGTTTTAATACTGGAATAAGTTTAGCACAAGCGAACTTTAAACGAAATTAAAATCAGCTAATTTTTCTGATAAAATCAAATCGTAATTACTTGTAGAAATTCATTTCATCTAAATATTCCCAAACATGTTCTGGGAGCATAGGTTGAATGTTTTTACCCGCTTTAATAGAATTACGAATACATGTAGAAGACAGTTCCATAATAGGTGCTTCTACTTTATGAATTTTTTTATGATCTTTAAATTGAGTTTCCGTATGTCCTTTTGAGATTCTTGGGTACACATAAATATGATGATTTTCGAGTATTAGCTCATAGTTTTTCCACTTATGAAAACTCTTTAAATTGTCTTCTCCCATAATTAAAGAAAACTTGTAATTGGGGTGTTTTTCTTGTAAATAAGCCAAAGTGTTTATGGTGTAATTTGGCTGAGGTAAGTTAAATTCTATATCGCTTGGTTTAAGCTTTTTATACTCTTTTGTAGCACGGTATACCATTTCTAAACGCTGGTAATTATCTAGTAACGTACTTTTCTTTTTAAAGGGATTATGGGGCGTTACTACAAACCAAACCTGATCTAAATCGCTATGTTCCACTAAATGATTAGCAATTACAAGATGTCCAACATGTATAGGATTAAAAGAGCCAAAAAACAATCCAACTTTCATAAGTTAGTAGTTTAAGAGTTTACAAAATCACCAATTAAATCTTCGGCAGTTTTAAGTGCGTTTTCTAAAATATCGTTTTCAATAATAATATCAAACAATGGTGCGGTGGCTAATTCAGCCGAGGCTTTTGCAACACGCATATTTATTTTGTCTTCACTTTCAGTTTTACGCTTTTTTAATCTAATTTTTAATTCGTCTATACTTGGTGGTTTAACAAAAACAGCTAGTGTTTGTTCTGGAAATTTACGCTTTATACGTAACCCGCCAGATACATCAATATCAAAAATAACGTGTTTGTCTTTTGCCCAAATACGTTCGACTTCAGTTTTTAAAGTGCCATAAAAATTATCACGATATACTTCTTCCCATTCTAAGAATTCATCATTTTTAATTTTGGTTTTAAACGCTTCCGCAGATAAAAAATAATAATCTTTAGCATCTATTTCTTTGCCACGTTTTGCTCTTGAAGTTGCGGAGATTGAAAACTCTAAATTTAAGTTTTCAATACCTAATAAATGCTTTACAATGGTAGTTTTACCAGAACCTGAAGGTGCAGAAAATACAATTAATTTACCTTTATTCATTTATGTAATGATTTAAATACTTTTATAAAGCATTTAACAATTGTTCTTTTATTTTTTCGAGTTCGTCTTTCATTTGCACGACCAATTGTTGCATGGGTGCATAATTACTTTTTGAACCAATGGTATTTATTTCTCTGCCAATTTCCTGACTAATGAAACCGAGCTTTTTTCCGTTTGAATCTTGAGAGTTTATCGATTCGGTGAAATAATCTAAATGGTTTTTTAAACGCACTTTCTCTTCAGTAATATCAAATTTTTCAATGTAATACACCAGCTCTTGTTCAAAACGATTTTCATCATATTTTTCCTTGAGTTCTTCAACACCTTTTGTTAATCGCTCACGTACACCTTCAACACGTTCTGGATCCATAGCAATAACTTGTTCAAGAATTTCGCCAATAGTGATAATACGTTTTTTAAAGTCGTCTTCGAGTACTTTTCCTTCGTCTAATCTATACATGTTTAACGCAGTAACGGCATTGTTAATTTCGGTTTGAATAGCCTTCCATTCGTTATCATCAATTTCTTCACGCACTGTATTTAAAGCATCAGGAAAACGAACTGCCATTTTAAGGAGTTCGATATCGCTACCGTCAACTACGTTTTTTAATTGATTAATGTATTGCTTAACAACGGGAGTATTTATTTGCGTTGAGGTATCTTCGGCAGTGGCTTCAACATAAATTGAAAAGTCTACCTTACCACGTACTAATTTATCGGCAAGTAGTTTTCTAATGGCAAGCTCTTTTTCTCTATATATAGAGGGCATTCTTGCGTTTAAATCTAAATTTTTACTGTTAAGAGATTTTAACTCTATAGTTATTTTTTTAGTAGGTAATTGCAATACAGATTTACCGTAACCTGTCATTGAATATATCATAAACAAAAGTATTAAGTTCCGCAAAGGTAACTAAAACCTTATGGACTTGCTATCTTTACTTGGACACAAATTTTAAGGTCGCTTGTTGCAAGTCCAAACTTTATTTGATACTTGACTGGGAATATGGATACATAAACAGAACAGTTTAACTCCCTCAACTTTTTGTGTTGATCCTTGATCCGGCTTGACCCCTACCTTGACCTTGTTAAAACAAAAAAGACCTTACATTTCTGTAAAGTCTTTCTCTTATTAAGCTCCCCTTAATATTATTATGTCAAACCATTTTAATGAAGAATTGATGAGGTTTGCTTCATTTCATGACATTTATTAGTGGGGAAACAATATCCTTAACCAATTTATTATTTAAAATAATTATGATTATTTACTTGTAGGAACTATCTTTAAAAAGCATTAGATAAACACACTAGTGTGTGCAATATGAACACTCATTTGAAAAAGAAAAAAAAGAACTAAATGATATTCAATATATACTATATTAACTTTCCGAAAGTCTATGAGATTAAAATGATGCTTGGTAATGTTATTGCTCTAAGTAGAGAAAAACAAACCGACCAAAGTAAGGGTAAGGATATTGACTATCGTGGAAAATTAGGAGCTACCTTTTTAACCGTATTTAATACAAGATTAGAAGCAGGAAGAAAAAGCATTAAATCAGACTCTCAAAAAGTACTTGAAACATTCGAAATAAAAACGACTAAATCAATCATTCTAAATGAGATAATAGAAAAGAGTCAAACGGTTAATGACTTTTCCCAATTAAAAGAAGGAAAGCTGATTAAAATAGATAATGTTAATCTTTCTTTAGAGAATGAAGCAGAATTAAGAACAGTAAAATTATTTGCAAGTGGCACTTTCAAAGGAATGAATATTCCTGGAGCAGATGGTTTTGATATAAACAATCTTTTCAATTCAATGTTTAAAGATTATGCTTATAAAATAAGAGGGACAATTAATGATTCAGAAGAAGAGTTATTAGTTAAAATACCACACACATTTGAAAGTGAATTTGAAAGCTCTTATAGCGTTGACGATTTATTTATTGGTAAAGTTTCGATAGTTGGTTTATATAAAGGGAAAATCAAAGTTGATTCTTTAAAAAATTCTTTCGAATTTTTTAAAGAAGTTGGAAATATGCAAAATTTAAATAGCTGTCCAAAAAAAGAAAATCAAGAAATTCAGGATAGTCAATACACGACCAAAACAGAAAATTCAAATCATTTGTTTTTCAGTTCAAATCAAGAGAATAAAGAATTTCATTATATAGATTTATTAGCTAACTTCATACCATCTTTTTTTCAACATACCACAGGTAGTAATATACCCACTTGTATTCGAAAAGATATAATTATCAGGTTTACCAATACATTCGTCACATTCTCGTATCTGCGAATATGCCGTCAATGTCAATAAGGCTAAAATGCCTAGTAGAAATAATGATTTTAAACTTTTTCAATCAGCTATAAAAATGCTTCTTTTCATTCACTTTTTATCTTTTTTAATTGAATTATAAACCAAGTACTTTTTTAGAAGTTCTTTTAAAACCTTCAACCTTTAAGCTATTAGATGTTAGTTCTACAATGGCAAAACTATTGTTTTCCAACCCACTATAATCTACCATTCCGAATTGGGTGATATAATGAATGTTATTAATTTCTCTAAATTCTTCATTATGTATATGCCCTTGAAAAACTGCTAATACTTTTTTTGATGTTTCTAAAATTTGTTGCACTTCTTTAAAATCATTGATATGATATTTATTGCCATCATGATAATATTCAAAAAGCGGATGGTGGCAGAAAACAATGGTTGGCAATTGCGTATTTTTAAGATCTTCTTTTAACCAATTTATTTGTTTTTGTGTTAAATTGGTGTCTAGCCAATCTGAACCTTCTTTAAAAAAATGATGGGATCCGTCTTTATTAAAATTAGCATCTAGCACAATAAAATGAAAACCATTTTTGTTAAACGAATAATAACTTTTATTATTTGAGATTCCTGTATTTTCAACATTTAATAAAAATTGTTCTTTGGTAATACTGTCTACATCATGATTGCCTACACAATGAAATCTAGAGCCTTGAAACTTGGCATATTCAGATTCTAATTGCCGCAAATAATGCAATGTATCTGCTTCTTTTTTATTGAGGTCTTCATCTTTAAAATCTCCCAAGTGAATAACAAAATCTACTTTTTCTGTATTCATAACCTCAACAAATTCTTGCATTTTGTTTAAAGATTGCCTGTAATATCTTGTGCCAGCATCCTCTCTATCTGCATAATGAGAATCTGTAGTTAACCCAAACCTTATGGTGTTTTTAATTGGAGAACAAGCATGTAATGGTACTATGGTTGTTGCTACTGTTAAAATGGAAGATTGTTTAATAAATTTTCTTCTAGATGTACTCATTTAAATTGATTTAAAGGTCATGACCTATTTATAAAAAATATTTTTAAAACTTTTAATTAATTACTTTTAATAACCGGAAATTGTGAAATGGACTTAATGGCTCCTAAAGGAAGTTCTAAGTAGGGCTTTTCTACTAAAGGTTAAAGGTGCTCGGTTTTGTGTATAAATGACAGTATATTCGTTTTAGGAGCCTCTTTTTTTGTTTCCTTTTTATAAGCGGCAAATATATAGAACTAAGATTATTAAAAAAATGTGTTTCATTGGTTTTTATTTTATTAAAAAAAGTTACTTTTTAGCCAACTGCAATTGATCTTTAGTCCAATGCCCTATTGGAGTTGCTGCTATAAATGAAAAATCAGAGATAGTATCTTTCCAGACTCCTGTATATAAAACAGCTCTTTTTTCATCGATCTTCAAAAAGTGTGGACGCTCTCTACGGTGAGATACGATTGATTCGCCATTATCAAAATTAATGCGCCTTGAATACAACGGTTCTTCAGCGTCGAAATGTACACCATCTATTGATGTTGCATATCCTCCTGTATTTAATTTATCGTAAAACTTATTGTTAAATAGTACATGAAATTTGTTATTCATCTTCCAAACAAATGGATCTTCAGCAATTCGTTGAATAACCTTTAAATCTGAATTTTTAAGCGTGTCTTTTATACCATTTGATTGTGTTAAATATAAATAGCGTTCTTTAACAGGTAAAACTTCAGGATCATAGGCTCTATAATACATTCTAATACTACCGTCTGGATTAATAAATGGAGACGGATTAGTAGCACAGTTTTCAACAGATTCTAGATCCATTAGTATTTTTGGTTCCGACCAAGGTCCCTCTATACTAGATGATTCAATATAGTTTACTATGCATGATCTTGAGTTATACGCTGGTTTTTTTTCAATTGTACGTCCGTTTTCACAATCTTGAACTTGTTGATCTTCACTAACAGTTTCACCAATATAGAAAAGGTAATAATTACCATTAGGAGCTACCCGAATAGCTGGATTGTGCGCCATAGCTTGAACCACAGTGTCTTTAATCTTAAATGGTCCTAAAGGATTATTAGACGAAACTCTTAATATTATACTATTATGCTTCCATGATTTTACACCACATCTATTCGAAAATGAACTTACGAACATCTGATATTCATCTGCAACTTTAATTACAGATGCTCCCCAAAAAGTGGCATCTTCCATTAGTAACCCTCCATTTTTTGGTGTTTCTTTAATTTCCATTAAAAAGTTATCATCAGTATTTATAGCATCTGTCAAACTTTTTTTGTTAGCATCTTTACACGAAAACACCATGAAGCAAAGTAGTATTGAAAACACCTGAAAATTTGAGTATAATTGCCTTTTTTTTAATCTTAATGTTTTCATATTTATACTTTTAATTTCTTTTATCAATTATATATACATTACCCTTAGAATATTTTATGATGCTTCTAATTTATAAAACCAATAACAATAGCTAGCGGTTTGGTATTTATAGAACTTGTTTAAAATTTTTTAATTTGCTAAAAAATTGTTGTTTTCAGCTCTCTTTTTGTCTTTTTATTCTTCCGTAGCGATGCTATGCAACTCAAAAAAGACTTCAACAGAACTAAAAACCTCTAATTTTCGCTTAAATCCAAAAAGTTTAAACGAGTTCATAGCTAAATACTATTTCTTTGTTAATTCCAATAATTTGAGTGAGTCATTGTTTATTCCAAAAATAAACTTTTCATTGATGCCATTCTTTGACGTTATTTTTTGAACTTGGCGTATATCGCCTCTAAGCATAAGACCACTCTCACTAGGTGGTATAGCTTTAAATGTTTTGCCTTCTATATTTTGAAGTACCAATCCTACCCCTGCATCGTTACGCGGTGTTTCGACTTCTGAATTATATAAGTTACCTGCTAATAATAAATCTGGATATTCATCATTATTATAATTGAACGGTACAATAGAGGTAATGGCAGACAATTGAGCTTCTTCAGGTAGTTTATGTTTTAAAAATTGTGTTTCACTTGTATTTTCAAACCAATAATGTGCAAAATCTTTAACTGTATAACTTAATGATTTTTCTAGCATGCCAGCACCGTAAATATCTATTAAATCTGCTTCTGCGAAAGCTTCATAAGTTTTATAACGTACAGCAATAGCAGGTATTTGTTGCGATGAACATTCTCTACCTCTAACGGGTAACTGAATCCCTTTTTTCTTATAGCTTAAAACAATGTCAGATTTTCCATTTTTATCAAAATCATCGGCATATATTTGGAAAGGCTCTTTTTCTGATGCTTTATATTTATAATTTAGTCCTAAATTTCCTGCTATAAAATCTAAATCACCATCTAAATCAACATCTAAAACTTGTAGACCATACCACCATCCATTTGTGTTTTCTAATCCAAATGCCTGTGAAATATCTTTAAATGAGTTCTTATTGTTTTTAAATATTTTTATAGGCATCCATTCACCTGTTAATAGGAGATCTGACACACCGTCACCTGTAAAATCTTGCCATAATGCAGAGGTAACCAATCCAATATTTAATAATTGTGGAAATACTTCTTTAGTTACATTTGTAAATTTAAACTGCCCACTGTCTAAATCATTACGTAACAAATAACTAGAAGCAGCGGTAGGGTATTTTCCAGGAACAATACGTCCACCAACAAAAACATCTATATCTCCGTCATTGTCATAATCACAAGGGGCTATTACTAATCCGCTATTATCAATAATTGGTAAAGTTCCTACTGATTTTACAAATCCATCATCTGTATTTAAATACAACCTGTCTTGATAGTTGGCGCCAGGGTCGTTACCCCCACTTACTACATATAAATCTATTTTTCCATCGTTGTTAAAATCTGCAAAGGCAGCTCCAGTATCTTCAAAAGCAGTATCATCCCTCCAATCACCTTCTAATTCATTAAATGTTTGATTTTCTTGCTGTACAAATAATGATGCCTTGTTTCCTGTGGCATTACCTATAAAAAAATCATCTAGTCCATCATTATTAATATCTCCAACGGCCAATGCCGGTCCATACATTGAGTTTTTATGAGGTAATAAAGGTTCGTTACGATAATCATCATAATAATCTTCAATATGTTTAAATATTATAGCTGATTCTTTGGTAATATCTTTAAATTTCTTTTGAGAATTATTTTTGAAATTATGAATTAATGCTGTTTTGTAGTTAACCTGCACTACTTGGTTAGCTATGATATCCTCAAGTTTGCTAATTTTTAAATCTGGCCAAATTATTTTTACGCTATCTGCTTTTTTATTATTACCCAATCCAAAATGCAATATGGGTTCCATACTAGATTGGTATCCTCGTGTTAAGGTAAGCTCTTGTGTTTGAACCTTATCTTTATTATATATTTTCACAACTGACCCAAGTCCCAAAGTATTGTTTTCTAAACCTGTTAATTTAAACTGTAGGTAGTTTGTGTTCTCACTTTTATTCTCAAAAATTAATCCTTTGTCATCTAAATTATTTAATACCAAGTCTAAATCGCCGTCATTATCTAAATCGCCATAAGCTACCCCATGGGTAAATCCTTTATAGTCTAAACCCCATTTTTTAGTGATTTCTTCGAATTTAGCACCTCCTTCATTTTTATAAATAAAATTGTCTATAGGAACACTTGGGTATTTAGACATATTATTTTTTTGAGATTGCCTATAAAATACATTTTGTTCTAAGTTTAATCTTATATCGTTATCATTCACATCTCTTTTCATTCCGTTAGATATATATATATCTTTTAATCCATTATTATTTAGGTCTACAAATAAACATGACCAACTCCAATCTGTCGCTGCTAAACCCGCATACCTGGATACTTCACTAAAATTTGGAGTATTTTCTGTTATGCCGTTGTTTAGTTGAAGACTATTCTGCATATATTGATAATGAAATCCTAAATCTCTTCTTTCTTGGAATGAATCCGGATTCATACTTGCCATATTTTTTTTGGCACGTTTATAATCTGCTGGGTTCATTTCTGATTGTAAAAGATCTATCAATTCATCATTATTAAAATCTGCGGCATCTACTCCCATTCCAAAGAAAGAGGTATGCCCAGTGGTTTCTTTTATTTTTTCAGAAAATGTACCATCTTGATTGTTTATATATAAATAATCAGGAACGTTAAAATCATTTGACAGATATAAGTCTTTCCATCCATCATTATTTAGGTCTGAAGCTACTAACCCAAGTGTAAGTCCATAATTTTGTACTCCCGCATTATAAGTAACGTCTTCAAAATACCCATTTCCCATATTTTTATATAGGTGACCTGATTCTTCGTGCGTGTTTTTTGTCATTTTACTATGGTAGTATTTATTACCCATACTAAGCTCTTCTATTGGGTAATTAGCAACAAATAGGTCTAATAGCCCATCGTTATTATAATCAAAAAAAGTGGATTGTATCGAACTTCCTTTATCTGCTATTCCATATTCTAAAGCACTTTCCGTAAAGGTGAGATTGCCATTGTTAACAAATAATTGATTTGTACTATCTCCCTCTTTTCCAGATACTGACAAATAAATATCAAGATTACCGTCATTGTTAATATCAACCATGGTAACCCCTGTATACCATCTCTCATCTCCCGAGATACCGCTATTAAGTGTAATATCTTTAAATGTCATACCTCCTTGATTAAGGTATAATTTATTAGAAACCATGTTGCCCGTAAAATAGATATCTGATAATCCATCATTATTAATATCACCAATGGCTACACCACCTCCTAAATAAATATAGGGGAATGAGAAATAATTAAATGTATCTGATTCTTGAATGTTATTAGAAAAGCTTATTCCTGTTTTACTAAAATCGAGCTTGTCAAATACCGTAGTGGTTGTCTCTTCTTTTAAATTAGAATGACATGATTGCAAGAAAACAAGCAAAATACTAATACAAATAAACCTTTTCATTTTTTTAATTTATAAGGTTAATATTAATAAAAAAACAATATTGAGAAAGTTTCTCAATATTGTTTTTTTATTAATGAGTTTTTAAATACTAATACCCTGGATTTTGGTTAAGTACATCTGGATTTGCATCCACATCTACTTGAGGTATTGGCAAGATATCATGTTTGTTAGGATCAAAATCTCCTGCAACACCATCAAATCTCAAATCGTTGGTGTCACCTGGCGTAAATCTTTCTGTCAAAATACCCCATCTTTTTAAATCTTGAAATCTGTCTCCTTCAAAGGTTAACTCTAAAACTCTTTCATTTCTAATTAACTGTCTTAAAGCATCCTGATCTGTCTCTGTTATTTCTGGCATATCTGATCTATCTCTAACTCTTTTAAGAGCTGCTAACGCATCAGAAGTATTATTTAATTCATTTTGCGCTTCAGCATACATTAAAAGCACATCTGCGAACCTTAAAATCTTAAAGTTGATATCATTTGATGTTCTATTAGGGCTTAATGGACCCGAGATGCCATCTCCAAATTTTAAATGCTTTCTTATAAACACTAAATCATTAACCACTACACCTGTACCTTCGCTACCACTAACCAATGGTGTAATAACATCTACCGCTTCAGACCATGGTAAACTATAGTATTCTGATCCAGGATAATCCCATGCCAAAGTTGCTTTAGCCCTAGGATCTATTTCTCCACCTATAGTAGTTTCTGCTAAAAAAGCATCTAATACCCATTGGTTTACTCGGGTTGCTGCTTGATTTGTAAAACCTGGTGCAGCAATATCCATACCGTAAACCGCTGCTCTATCCACGTTAGCAATATCTTCTCCCCAGAGCGCCGCTTCATTAGACTCAAACTGAATTTCAAATAAACTTTCAACGCTATTGTCACTATCTGGAGTGGAAAATAATTGTGCATAATCTGCTACCAAATCATAGTTTCCATAAACGCCATTTATAACATCTTCAAACTCTCCAGCAGCTAAAGCCCAATCATTATTATATAAATATACTTTACCCAACATACCAGCTGCTGCTCCACTTGTTGCTCTACCTAAATCACCAGCAGACCAACTCGGAGGTAAAAGTGATTTTGCCAGTTCTAAATCACTTATCAATATTGGCCTAATTTGATCTGGTCCAATTTGAGTAGCTCCTAATATTTCTTCTATCGTTTCGGCTGCTTGAGTGGTAAAAGGAATATTCTCAAACAGGTTCATTAAATTAAAACCAGCAAAGGCTCTTAAAAAATAAGCTTGTCCCATTACATGGTTTTTTTGCGTTTGGTCCATCTCTATATTTGGAACGTTTTCAATAACTTGGTTTGCTCTAAATACAATTTTCCAAAACTGCTGCCATATTTCCCTATTTCTACTGTCTGATGATACATTTGTAAAATTAGCTGCATTGTGACAACAACCTGACAAATAAGGTCTTGCTGCATCAGATTTTAACATAGTATGTAACCCAAGAATTCTTCCATATAATCTAATTACAGAAAGTGGGCTATAAGCACCTACTAACCCGAACTCGGCATCGTCTGCAGATTGCCAAAAATCTTGAGTTGTTAATAAGTTAGGGTTTGATTGCTCTAATAAATCATCATTACATGATGAGTATATTGATATAAGGATACACATACTCATTAAGTATACAATCCTTGAACTTTTATTCCAAAATTTTATTTTTTTATACATTATTCTGTTTTTTTTCAAGTTCATTCTATTATTAAAAAGTTACATCAATACCAATCGAAAATGTTCTAGGGTAAGGCTGTAATGACGGATCATTAAAATCATTCGATATTACTCCTCTCTCAAAAAATTCAAGTGTAGGTCTTCCTGATAATTCATCAGGTTTATTCCCTACAACAGGGTTTAATCCTGTAAATTTAGTAATAGTAAATAAATTTTGCACATTCCAATAAATTCTTGCAGATTTAAAACCAACCTTGTCCAAAATAGATTCTGGCATAGTGTATCCAATTTGAAGTGATTTCAACCTTGCGTAGGAAGCATCTTCTAAAAACCAAGTACTGTTTTGTGTGTTAGCAGTTTGATCTGTATTGGTAAAATCTAACCTAGGGAAACTACTATTGTTAACATAATCTCGAACGTAGGTGTATTCTCTTCCTCTTAAATAATAACGGCTTAAATCTCCATTAAAAACTTCATTACCTACAGTTCCTTGCAAAAACAAACTAAAATCAAATTGCTTGTATTTACCACTGAAGTTTAACCCAAACTCAAAATCGGCAAAAGGACTACCAGTTATAACTCTATCTTCTGAAAAGGTAATAGAACCATCATCGTTTTGGTCAATAAATCTCAAATCTCCAACTTTAGCATCTGGTTGGATTACAGTACCATTAGATGATGTATAAGCATCAATTTCCGCTTGACTTTGAAAAATCCCATCATGAACAAGACCATAAAAGCTAGCCAAAGGGTGACCTACGGTAGTAATATTTGCTTGTTCTATAATTGGGACTCCTCCTTGACCAAGAGATGTTACTTTGTTATCAACTATTGATAAATTACCAGTAATATCAAAAGTAAAATCACCTTTAGATTTACGGTATGTTAAACTTGTTTCAAACCCTTTATTGGAGATACTTGCGGCATTTGCTGTTAATGGTTGAGATGATCCTGCAGCTGAAGGTATTGGGATTTGCGCCAATACATCATTACTATCTTTTTTAAAGTATTCAAAAGAACCAATAAACTTACCTTTTAATATTTCAAAATCTAATCCAATATTTGTAGTTTCACTTGTTTCCCATATCAAATTAGGGTTAGAAAACGTCAATTGTGCCGCACCAGATGCTAATGATCCTCCTAAATGGTATTGACTCTGGGTTGAGATTGCTGAACTTGTTTGATAGTCTGCTACATTTTGCGCTCCAATTGTTCCAAAACCAACTCTTAACTTAAGTTCTGTAATAAAGTCTGAATTAAAAAAGTTTTCTTCAGATATACGCCACCCTCCAGAAACAGAATAAAAATCAGCATATCTGTTTGACGAAGAAAATCTAGATGACCCATCACTTCTCAAACTACCAGATAAAAGATATTTATCTTTAAAAGAATAATTTAATCTACCAAAATAAGATAATAAACCACTTGTTATTTGATCTCCATCAAAAGTTGATTTTTCAATAGCTCCAGTAGGTGTGTTAAGACCATTACTACTAAAGTTAGTACCAAAAACGCGCAATCCTCTAATTTTTGTTTCTTGTCTGGTATTACCTATAAGCGCATCAATTTTATGATTGCCAAATGTTTTAGTATAATTTAATGTGTTCTCAATAAGTGTTGTTTTAGATTCAATTCTATTCTCTACCAAATCTGCATCAGTATTAATATTACCATCGCCGGTATTACTGAAGAAAAAGCTAGGTCTGAATTCAAAAAAATGATCATTTGACGAATCTAAACCTAAATTAATTTTATAAGTTAACCCATCTATAATTTCATAACTGGCATTTAGATTAGCTAACACGGTTGACTCTGTATCAATGTCATCATTCAACAATGCAAGCGCATACGTGTTTGTTCCACCAGGTAATCCATGAAAACTTGCTTCAATCCCTCCATAACCTTCTGGATTATCAGGGTTGAAAGGGTTTAAAGTAGGAAGGTATCCTGCACTATAATTTCTATTCCTATCGGTAACCTCACGAGTATAAATAATAGAGTTATTTAAGGTGAATTTCCCCTTTCTAAATGTTGAATTTGCTCGCAGATTTAATCTTTCGTATTCTGAATCTATAACGATACCCTTTTGGTCAAAATAATTCCCAGAAAATGAATATGTTAAATTTGAGTCACCTCCAGAATATCCAATATAATAATTAGCTATAGGCGCATTAGATTCAGCCTGTAATGATTGCCAATTTGTATTCACATTAGGGTTAAATGCCGAATCATTAGCTGGTGACCTACTACCTCCATTCTCATCTACCAATCCATTAACAATATCAGCATATTCTCTGGCACTTACAAAATCATATTTTTTAGCAGCGTTTTGAACTCCATAACTAACTCCAGCTTCAAAACGAGGCTCTCCAGAAAATCCTTTTTTAGTAGTAATAATGATTACACCATTCGCAGCTCGAGATCCGTAGATGGCAGATGCAGATGCATCTTTTAAAACTTGAATAGATTCAATATCTCTTGGATTTAGAAAGTCCATGTTATCCGTAAATGTACCGTCTATAACAAAAAGAGGAGCTGTATTTGTAAAAGACCCTACGCCACGAATAGTAAACGTAGTTTCTGCCCCTACTGATTCATCAGCACTAGTAATGTTTACACCAGTAACACGCCCTTGCAAAATTTGAGAAGCATTAGCTGTAGAAAACTTAGAAGCTTCATCAACATCTACTCTAGCAATTGAACTTGTTACAGTTTTTGATGTTTGTTGGCCATACCCAATTAAAACAACTTCATCTAAAGAGGTACTACTCGCCTCTAATTGTATAGTAAAATTATTTTCATTATTTACTATAATCTCTTTGGTTAAATAGCCAAGATAAGATACTACAAGAATAGCATTACCATTATCAACAAAAAGGGTGAAATTTCCATCAAAATCTGTTGTAGATCCATTTGTTGTTCCCTTTTCTATAACAGATGCGCCAGGTAAAGGAACTCCAGACTTATCTGTAACAACACCCGAAATTTTTTGCTGTGGTGTTTTAACATCAATTATAGGCTTTTCTTTTATAAGAATAGCATTATTACCTGTTACAGTAATATTGAGGTTTCCTTGCGACAAACTTTGTTTTAATAACTTATTTGTTCTTATAACTCCTCTTTTAACCTTTACTTTAGGAAAACCTTTAAATATACCTTCCTCATAAAAGAATTTATAATCTGTTTGATCCATTATAAGATCAAAGATCTCGTCAACTGACAACGTTTTATTGGTTTCAATTTTAATTTTAGAATTTTGAGATACAACATTATAAGGTTTTAAGGCAAATATTGCTGTACAACATAAGAAAATAAATGTTCTCATAATGATCATTAAAAGCCGTTTTCTGAACTGAAAACTGGCACTAATTAGTTTAATTTCCATAAATTTGTTTGTTATTAATTGGTTAAACATTTTAATTAATTGATAATAATACCAAGGGGATAAAGCTTTATACTTTTGCGGGTTAAACTTTATCCTCCTTTTTTTAATGATTGTTGTTTTATTTCATAGGCTATATGTTTTAGTTTTTATTAATGTTTTTTAACAAATACGCTATTTAAGTATTATCGTTTTATCTTTTATTTCATAATTATTAATCGTATTCGATTTCATAATTGATAAAATTTCTTCAATACTTTGATTTTTATCTAAAGAGCCCTTAAATTTTAATGTCTCTAAAGCTTTATTTTCAAAAATTACATCTACATCATACCATCTGGAAATTACTTTCATGATGTTTTTTAGCGGCTTTCCTTTAAAACTGAAAATACCATTCTTCCAAGAAATTTCAGAACTTACATCAACTTCTGTAACTACAATGTTATTCTTTTGGGTATCTAAATTAGATTGCTCGTTTGGAACTAAATTAAGTTTTGATACACCATTACCTACAGCTACTTTTCCTTCTACTAAAGTTGTATAGATATTTGTTTCATCTTTATAAGCTTTAATATTAAATTCTGTACCTAAAACTTCTATTTCTTGGGATTGATTAAGTACTTTAAATTTTGCTCCTTTATGTTCTGTACTTGGAGATACATTAAAATAAGCTTCACCATAAACAAGTTCAACTTGACGGGTTTCACCATCTATAAAGTTTACAGGATATTTTAATTGAGATTCAGAATTTAACCATACTTGTGTGCCATCTGATAATTTTATAAAGAACTGTCCGCCTCTTGGTATGGTTAAAAAATTATATACTACCGCTGTCGTGTTTTTCTTTTTGTTTTCTTTCTTTTTCTTGTAAACAATTTGCTCTCCATTACTATTTACGTTTTGAGTTTGGAATGTGTTTTCTTTATTCAATACAACTACAGAACCATCTCCCAAAGTTAGGGTTGCTTTATCGGTTCCTGGCATAATAACATTAGGGCTAACCATTTTTGGAGCGGTTTCTTCTATAGAAACATGCATTAAACGATCTTTAAAAATATAAGCTGTAGTTAATACTCCTATAACAATAGCTGCCGCTGCATACCTAATGATGCTACTAACTTTATTCCTATTAAGAAAAATTCTTTTTTCTTGTTTTATACGACGTGTAATATTTTCTTTTGCACTTTCTTTATCATACATACTCGTAGCTATATTGGTAAAAGCATTGGTTTTTATATATTCTAAAAACAATACTTCATTTTTTGGGTCGTTAATCCACAACTCTAATTGTTGAAGCTCATCAAGATTGGCTTCTTTTGTTAGAAACTTTACGATTAAATTTTCAATCTCTAAACTCATCCCACTTTTCAATTTTACAACCATTTTACTACTTAATAACGAAACTAAATCTACTTTACCACCATCTTTATATAAAAAAAATTAAATTTGTTTAGATTTAAAATCATTTAATCCATTATATAAAGTGTTTTCATCTCAGAAAAAACTTATTCAACATCTTAAAAAAGGTGATGCTTCTGCTTATACCTATATAGTAGATCTTCATTACAAAGCCTTATGCGATTATGCTAGTAATTTATCTAGAGACAGCTTTAAATCTGAAGATATTGTGCAAAATGTTATTGTTAGAATGTGGCAGCAACGCGAAAAACTAAATGCTAATATTTCTATTAAAAACTACCTATATAAATCTGTTTATAATGAATTTGTTGATCAATACAGAAAGCGCACAGCAATAACGGCATTAGAGAAAAAGTACATTGAAAACATGGATTCTATCATTGAAATACAAGATGACCATGAAATAAAACGTATAATGTCTCTAGTAGAAAAGGAAATAGAGCAATTGCCTACCAAGTGTAAAGAAACTTTTTTGTTGAGTAAAAAAGAAGGTCTTACTTATATTGAAATAGCAGAATTTCAAAATGTTTCTGTTAACACTGTTGAAAAACAAATGGTTAAGGCGTTTGCTATTCTTCGAAAAAAGTTAAAAAATAAAATACACGCTGTTTTATTTCTCTTATTTAATTATAAAACAAAGACTATATCGGCATTAAATCGACACGTCTAAAAAATATTTCGGCACCTTCTGATTGTATTTGAATACGTCCTTTAGATGGTGAAACATTAATAGCTTTATTAACCAAGACACCATTGAGGTATATAGTTATTTCATCGCCTTTGGCAATACACTCTAAAGTATTCCATTCTCCCAAAGGTTTTTCTGCATCATTTCCCCCCCTAAACCCAATAACATCTTGCCAGTTAGGATCGCGTTGAAGCCAATTAATTCTATCCCTGTTTACAGTTACTTCTTGCCCTTCGGATTTAAAAATATATGAATTGCCTTGTTTTTTAGAAGCTACGCTGCAAGTTATTTTAAATTTGTCGGTGCCATCACCTACTACAATAAAATCGCCTGTACCACCTTCAATAATCTGGCACTCTATAGAGGTCATCCAAACACCGCCTTTGCTGCCATCTTCTCCTTGGGAGTGCAATAAAATCCCTGAATCTCTAGCATTATTCAATCTAGGTTTGTGAGTTTCTTTTCCCCATTTAAATTCTGTTACCAATCTATAGTTTTCATATTCATCATTAGTGGTAATGCAGCCCCATTCTTCACCTGAAATTCTTATCATTTTATCTTGTACGGTAAATACTTTTTTGGGGTCAATATTTCGGCCACGGTTTTGCACAAAGGTGTACCACCCATCTAGATTACGTCCATTAAATAACTTTTTCTTTTTTAGAGTTTTTGTATGCGCGGTTTGAGTAAAACATTCTGTATTTTTAACAGATAAAACAGTAATTGCACATATTATTAATACTGGAATTATTATTTTTATTTTCATACTTTAAGAATTTAAAAGACACTTTTTACCTTAAAAAAGAGTGAAAATTGCAGATTTTATAGATCAAAACAACGTACACTTAAGATAAAAACCTAACAAATAAAACTAAAGTTAGAGTAATACATCTTTTATTTATCAAAAATTTAACAAACTCTCATTGTGACGTTTTATATTCATTTTTGTTTTACAGTAATTTCAAACAAGAGTTGGTATTACTCAAAAAAACCATCAAAAGATAACTTTTAATGGTTTTCTGTATTAATACTATTTAAATTAATCTTTTTAGAACGACTTCCTATTTTATAATATTTCCTCTCCTTCTATTTTAAATACCCAAGCCTTAGTTTCTTTATTCAAGCTTTTTGGTATTTTAATTTGAAGACTTTCTGATTCGGAATACATCCATTCTAAAGCAGTCTCATTACCTAATAAATAGATTTTAGATTCTTTTTTTGGTCGTACATGCTTGAAAACAATATTTTTAGAAGGAACTTTTAACGATATGGCATAATATACCGATTCACCTTTCTTTTTGGTATAACGTATATGCTCTCCTTCTCCAAAAGTGCTTTTTAGTTTTTCGGTAGTATAAATTGCCTCTCCATTTACAGAAAGCCAATTACCAATTGCTTCAAGTCTTTCTATACTGGGTTGAGGTATTAAACCTTCTGCCGTAGGACCAACGTTTAACAAATAATTTCCGCCTTTGGCAGCCGTATCTATAAGGTTATGAATCAATGTTTCTGTAGATTTCCAATTATGGTCATACGATTTAAAACCCCAGGTATCGTTCATGGTCATGCAAGATTCCCAATCTAAATCTGAACTGGTATCTAAAATTTCCTGTTCCGGTGTTCCAAAATCCCCTGCATAACTTTGGTCTTGTTTATTCATTCCCTGCATACCCTGGCGTCCTTTATCTACACGGTTGTTTATCAGGATATTTTCTTTTAAACTACGAACGTATTGATACAATGCCTGTCCTTGTTCGTGTGTATAATTAGGAATCCATTCGCCATCAAACCAAATAATTTCAGGATCGTAGGCCATAATCAACTCTTTTAATTGTGGCTTCATATAATCCTCTAAATAGTGATTGAAATTTTTGTTTTCAACAGGCTTATGCCAATCAATATCTTCAGAATTAGTTACCAATTGTGCATCGGGATGATGCCCGTCCATAATAGAATAGTAAAGCCCAAATTTAATACCTTGTTTTTTACAGGCTTCAGATAGTGCTTTAAGAATGTCTTTCCCATAAGGAGCAAAATCCACAATGTCATAATCAGAAACTTTAGAATCCCATAACCCAAAACCATCATGATGTTTAGAGGTGATGACCACATATTTAATTCCGGCTTGCTTCATGGCTTTCGCCCACGTTTCAGCATCAAACTTTTCAGGATTAAACTGTTTTGCAAATTGTTCATAATCTTCTGTAGGAATATCGCCATAACTCATAATCCATTCACCGATACCTTCAATTTGTTTGCCTTTATAGGTTCCTGCAGGAACTGCATATACACCCCAATGGATGAACATCCCAAATTTGGCTTCACGCCACCAATTCATTCTTTGGTCAAAAGTTGCTTGGGTTTCGTTTAAATAATCTGTCGTAATTTGCTTTTGACTTTCCGTGGTGTTTTCTTTTTTTTCTTTGCAGGAAGAAATAAATAGTATCACTAAAGTAATACCTGTTAAAAAATGATTTTTAATAAGACTCATACTTAATCTTCTTTAATCGTGAAATTTTCTTTATTTATTTTTTGAACGGTTTCCAAACCTTCCTTTACTTTCTTTCTGTCGTAGGTCATCAGCCCATTTTTTTCATTTTCAACATTTGTAATTTGCGTCCACACCACCCCTGACACTTTGTATTTCTTTACCAAAGAACCATAGGTTGGCGCTAATTCTGCGTAAGTTTTATAACCGTATTCACCTATTACTGCAGCTCTTTTGATTGATGGTGTAGGGAGATTTGTAGATCCATAACAATGAAAATCCACAATGTCACCAAGTCCTATATCATAGACATTCATGCCTTGATATTCCAAACCACCAGACCCACTTTCTACATTAATTAACCTCGTATTGTCCTGATTTTTAGCAACATTATAGACATGTTCCATATTATAACCAATGACAGGATCATATTTGCCATTATGCAAATCTGAGGTAATTCCCCAACCTTCATTAAACAATACCCACATAATTACCGAGGGGTGGTTATATAGTTCTGCCATCATTTCTTTGAGCTCCGAACCAAATTGATCTCGTGCTGTTTGGCTGTCATAAGGCGGACTAGACGCAGGCATGTCTTGCCAAACCAAGACTCCTAATTTATCTGCCCAATAATACCATCTTTGAGGCTCTACTTTAATGTGTTTTCTAGACATATTAAAGCCCATTTTTTTAATCATTTCCAAGTCGTATTTCAAAGCTTCATCTGTTGGAGCCGTATAAATACCACCGGGCCAATAGCCTTGGTCCAATACCCCGTTTTGAAAAATAGCCTGGTTGTTCAAGAATATTTTGGTGTATCCTTTGGCATCTCGTTTTAATTCAACTTTTCGCATGCCAAAATAAGTAGAGATAACATCTGATTTTGATTCAGAATTTTGTCCTATCAACTCTACCTTTACATCATATAAATAAGGATTATCTGGTGACCAAAGTTGAACATCTTTAAGGCTAAAATTAGCAACTGTATTACAATTGATTTCTTCTGTTAATACCGTATTATTCTCTTTGTCTAGGATGGTTACTCTCGCTTTATTATTGCCTTTTACCGATGTATTTACTAAACAATTTATCATTTTATCATCTACATTCGGTATAAACTTTACGTTGGTAATGTGCAATTCATCTAAAGGCTCAAGCCACACCGTTTGCCAAATACCTGAAACAGGCGTGTAATAAAAATAACTTTGTTCTCTTTTTTGCTTCCCTCTAGCGATAGGTTCTGCGTCCATAGGATCATAGGCAGATACTACAATTTCTTGCTTTTTGCCTTTTACTAGATAGTTTGTGATGTCGAAACTAAATGTATCATAGCCTCCTTTGTGCTGCCCTATTTCTTTTCCGTTTATATAAACTACAGATTGCCAGTCCACTGCTCCAAAGTTTAACTGTATGTTCTTGCCCTTCCAATCTTTGGGAATGGTAAAATTGGTTTTATACCAAAATCTGGCCGTAGTGTAATCTAAGTTTAGCTTATTGACTTTGCTATAATCGTTTAAATGCTGTCCTATGCCACTTATAGGGCTTTCCATACAAAAGGGCACCAATATCTTTTGATTAAATTCTATGTCTTTAATAGACTTACTTTTTTCTGCAACTGTAAAATCCCATTGTCCGTTTAGGTTTTTCCATTGCTCCCGTGCCATTTGAGGGCGAGGGTATTCTGGAAGTGGTTTTTTGGGATCTACGTCTGAAGCGAATTCAGATAAGCCAAATTCACCTGGTTTAATTTCCCATTTTTGAGCATTACTTGTTGCATACATTGATAATAGTAGTACAACAATTATAAGTTTGTTTTTCATTTTAGTTAATATAATTATTATTGAATAAAAAAGATTAAAACGTTACGCCCATTTCTTCAAATTGCGCAGCAGCATGTAAAAAATGCGTGGTAATCCAAAATACTGCCCAGTCTTCAGAATAACCACCTCTAAGATCGGATATTCTAGACATTTTTCCGCGTTGCGCAAAATTGGTATTCTGTAATTGTTCGCCTTGAGACCCCCAAGGATCAATCATTTGTCCGCAGCTTCTATACATAACCGCAGCTATTCTTTTTAAAACATCATTATTGGTATACTCTCCTAATTTATAAATGGCAGGAGTTATCAATACGCCATAGACATCTAAATGCTGATTTTGCGGCGACACACCTGTCCATCCCCTCGTTTTTAAAAAGTGATCGCTCATACGACCAGCAGGTAAAGGAATATCCCAAACCGCTGTATAACTTAGAACCACATCTCCTGCATGTTGGGCATAGTCCAAATATTTTTTGTCTTTTGTTAATTCGTAAGCTGTTAAGAAACCTTGAAAGGCACCCCAAGCACCCTCTTTGTCTTCGCAAGTCGCATCTAAAGTCCCTCCCCAATATGGTTCGCGCATCGATAAATGTCTGTTAGCATAATAATCGGATGCTTTTATTGCTGCCTTAAAAAAGGTCTTTTCTTTAAATAATTTTGATGTCAAAAATAACGGCTTAATATAAAATGCTTCAGCAGTATTTCTAGGATTCCAGTTAGGATTTAGTATTCTTTCAGCACTTATTTCACAGGCTTTCTTTAAGAATTTTTCCCAAGAAGCTGTTTTAAGATTAGGGTTCTCTCTTCCTGAACGTATGGCTAATGCTATACTATTCATGGCCTGCCCTTGCGATACAGGGTCTAACTTATGCCAACGATCTCCGTCTATTTCATATTGCACCGGAAATCCGCTTTCTCCAATAGGACTTGTAGCTATATGATCCATGGCACGTTGTACCATATCGTTTATTTTATTTTGTTCTCCAAGACGTTTAGCCAATGGTTGCAAAGCATACACCAATGCTTCAGATTGTCCTGCCCAACCTAATACAATTCGTGGCTTCACAAAATCAGGGTACATATTAAAGCCTGCATAATTATCGTTTTCAACCCAACGTGATTTTGCAAATCGATATTTATCTTCAATAATATCATTATAGGTAGGCATATCTTCAACATAAAACGGTTTAAAGATGTCTATAGATGTATAAATAGGACGCTGAAATGCTGTGCCTTCTGCAGGTGCGGAAAATAATTCTATATAAAATGTTTTTTCTATAACGGTTCCTGGGTATACGGTCATATAAGTATCGCCATAATCTAAGGATTCTGTTTGCAATGCCTTAGCTTTGTTTTTTTTGCCGTTATATGCTACAGGCCCACTTAAAAGCAGTAATTCGGTTTGAGCCTCATCTACTTTTACGCCCAACGACCACCATTGATCATATTTATTACCACCTTGAACAAGACTTGGTAATGTATGTAATGCAGCACCTTTATAATCATTACCGTTTTTCCACTCTAAAGCAGCAAATGGCATGGTGTATCGGTGCTCTTCAAATAAGGCTAACTCACCATTTTTACCGTTAAAAACAGGCACTTTATGTTTGCCGTTTTTCTCTCCTGAAGGATTACCGTAATACAAAATATTTGGTAAAAAGGCTTGTGCGTTTTTTGTATTTACTTTCCATCTAACAGAAAGTGTTATTTTTTCTAAAGTTTCTTCGCCTTTCCATTCAAAACGTCTAATACACTTTATTCTATTATTTTCTAAATGATAAGCATCCTGTAATTCCCATTCGCCTTGAGGTAATTTTAAAGATCCTTGTACAACTTTCCAAGGTCCTAATTCCTTTACTTCGCTAGCAGAAGCATGTTGCCAATTGGTAGCCCAACCGTCTTCCCAATTAGTAGCAATAGACCAAAGTCCTTCTTGTGGAGACGTTAACGTTTCGTTACCGTTATTGATGTTTGGAATATAAACTCCATTAGATTCTTTTATATCTAAACTTTGAGAAAAAGCCGCAGTTTGAAAAATTAATAATAAAAAGGAATTTACTAAGATTGTTCTTTTAAAAAATAAGAAATATTTGTTTGTTAACATTTTGATATTCATGAATTTGATTAATTAAAAGTTTTTTAATTTATACTTTACTAATTAAAGATTATTAAAAAGTCTAAATGACTTCTTATATTCTAATGCCGACAAGCTTACAATATTATAAAAAATAATGACCATTTTTTTATAATAAAATCTTAAATACATCAAGTTTATTACTATTATACTTTTGTTTACCTCAGATTAGTAAGTAGTATATTTAGATTAATATTCAAATACAATGCCAATATGCCCTTTCATTTCTGGAACGGTTACTTTAACCTTGTTATTTTTTTGATGAAATTCCAATGGTTTATTATTAGGAACAGTGTAACATTTTTTTATCGTTTTTGGAACATTAATCTCTAATTTAATATCCCGTAACGGTACAATGTCTTCAATAATTTGGGCAATTCCCCTTTGAATAGGTACGGCATATAATAAATGTGCTACATACCTATTGTCTTTTGGTTGATGCAATAAATTTACGCGTCCTGCACTTGGTAAATCTGTAATTACCATAGGGTTTTTGTGAACTAAATTCAAGGTATTTCTAAAAATATCACGATGCACTTTGGCACCTACCTCAAAATACTGTTCTCCTAATGGGTGTGCTATATAAGCAATGTTCCCCTTTTGAATAACACTAGGATGGTTAGCTTTTTCCATTTTATAAGGCGTATTTCTATGCGAACTGTAATGCTTAAGCGTTCTACTGAAATAAGGCTCATGGATATGCCCTAATACTTTGGTTCCTGAATTAGGAGATACTCTGGTTGCAGGCGTATAATTTAAATAAGGAGATTTAGGAAGGTTTGTTCCTATTTCGTCTTCTGCCAACGTATAATCGTTATCGTATTTTGCCTGTCCTACATAATCTGCCCCAATATTAACAGTAAAATTTTTAGCATCTTCATCTAGTGTACCGTTACCCATTACCAATAATTTTCCGCCACGGGCAATAAAAGCATCTACTTTTTTCTGTTGGTCATCAGATAATCTAACACCATCATTAAGTATTAAGGTTTCAAGATTACTCCAATCATTAATATGGTTTACCACTACAAAATCTAATTGTTCTTCCAATAGCATGCGTATGGTCCCTTCGTCGCTGGTTTGCTTAAAGGAAAGTAATACACCAAGACCCGCAATGTCGTTACTTTCTATACCATAATCTTCTATTTTTTTAACATAGTCAAAAGCATAACCTATGTTTTTATAAGTTTCAGGCTCCATAACTCCAGAAGGGTGCAATTGGTCTCCAAAATTGGTTCTGGCACCAAAGGCTACCATAGATGCAGCTTCGTACCATAGGGCATCTTTGTTTTTAAAACCACCAAACTCACCCCAAGCGGTATGGAATTTACCACTCATAGCAACAACAGGTTTACCTAATGGCTTAAAGAATTTAGCGCGCATAGGAAACACATCATAGCCATCCCAAGTGGTAGGCAAATCTTCTAAATCTTGTTTGGTATTATACTGATATAAGGTGTCGTTTACCACATTAGTAAAACGGAACGAGGTACTCCAATTATAAAAGATGGAAGCTCCAGAATCGTACTTTTCTATCAACGCATTGGTTTTATCAAAATACGTTTGCATTTTCTTTTTATGATAATCCAAAGCTGCTTTATCATCATCAACATCAATACCATTTTTTTTCATATCTGCAACACTTGCAGCCCCATAATTTGGCCCATCCATAGGAATCAAATCAAACCAATATCCATCTAAATCGTAGTTTTTCAGGAGTTCTTCAGTTTGTTTTAAAATAAGCTCCATATACTCGCCTTCAGGGGACAGCAAAGTCCAATAGGTATAAGGAAGAAGTGCCTCTTCATCATTTTTATCAACCTCTGGTAAAGGAGTGTTTATTTGATTATAGGTTTTGCCTTCTTTATTGATGACGGCCCATTCAGGATGTTCTTTATAGTCGTTTTGCGACCAGCCAATGGCAAAATAAGCTTGAACTCGAACACCTATTTCATGGCAGGCTTCAATTTGTGCTTTTAACAAATCAAAAGAAAGATGTGGATGTTTATTCCCTACCTTGGTATCATAATAAGACCATCCATGATGCCCTTTTGCAAATACATTAATGGAGTTTACGTTTCCTAATTTCAAGGCTTCCTGAAATTGTTTTTTATCAAAATTTTCTCCAATGTTTGTAATATACTCAGAGGTGTGAAAATCTAAATGCACTTGTCTTGTACCTTCATCCAACTGATATTTGTTTTGAGCATACATACTAATACTACTCACTGCAATTAAAAAAAACGATAAAATATTCTTCATAAGCTAAATTATTAATATAAATTTTATACTAGTTTGTTCCGTTTAGGTGAATCAATTTTTACTTCAAAATATATTATTTAACATATTTTAAAAACACTATTTTATTACATATCTGCTAACTTAGTTTTGAACAATCAAAACCATAACAATTGAATAACAACTGTTTAAATAAAAAAGCGAAGTCCAAATTTACTTAAATCCAATAATAATTTGTTTGTTTTTTCAATGAAACAATTTAAATTCAATGCAAAGGTTTGCATCAATTTTATTTTTAAAAAAGTTGAATTGCTTTTATTTGCAGAAATAAAAAACGTACACTACTATTTTACAATAATAATGATTACCACTTATTTTGCCTTCAAATACTTATTTTGCCTTCAAATACTAAAACTATCGTTACAAATGCAAAAAAAGAATCACTTTTAGTCAAAAAATTGGTAGAAAAATACAAATTTCTACCTTAATATTGGTATCCTTTAATAATCTCGCATAATATTTATGAAAATAAAAAATAAGATCCTTAGAATACACCCAAAAGATAATGTGTTAGTCGCTTTACAAGACTTAAATAAGGGAACACTCATATCTGTTGAAAATGATGAATTTGAAATTATTAATGATGTTCGGGCTAAACATAAATTTTCTATAGAACATATTTACATTGGTCAAAATGTATATATGTATGGTGTTTTAGTAGGAAAAGCAACAAGAGACATTCTAAAAGGAGAATTAATAAGCACTGTAAATCTTGAACATTCCACTGAAAATTATGCTGTAAATGAAACTGAACAAAAAAAGAAATGGCACACTCCTGATATTTCGGAATTTTCATCTAAAACGTTTCAAGGGTATCACAGAGAAGATGGTAAAGTAGGTACCGAAAACAATTGGTTGGTTATTCCTTTAGTTTTTTGTGAAAACAGAAATGTTGAAGTTATAAAACAAGCTTTGGTAAATGAATTGGGCTTTGGACAAAAAAAGCATTTAGAATTAGATGTTGCAAAACTTATAAAATCTTATAAGTCTGGAGCAGACACAACTACCATTTTAAAAGAAGATATTACAGTAGAAAGTGAAGATTCAATAAAAAACGCCTTATTTCCAAATGTAGATGGCATAAAATTCTTAACGCACGATGGAGGGTGTGGATGTTCTCTTTCTGATGCCGTTACTTTATGCAACTTGTTAGCAGGATATATTAATAATGCTAACGTAGCTGGTGCAACTATTTTAAGTTTAGGATGCCAACATTCGCAAGCTTCTATATTAAAAAAGGCATTAAAACAACAATCGCCCAATTTTAATAAACCGCTATATATTTTTGAGCAGCAAGAAACCAATTCTGAAAAAGAATTAATAGCAAATGCTGTTAAAAGCACCTTTGTAGGTTTAATTGAAGCTAATAAAATTGAACGAAAACCAGCACCATTAAGTAAATTAGTTATTGGTTTAGAATGTGGTGGTTCTGATGGATTTTCAGGAATATCTGCAAACCCAACATTAGGCTATGTTTCAGATTTAACTGTAGGCTTAGGAGGCACAACGGTTCTATCTGAATTCCCTGAGTTAAATGGTGTAGAGCAAGAACTAATCAATAGATGTGAAAATAAAGAAATTGCTCAAAAATTTTCTCATTTAATGGCTACCTACAACGCAAAAGCAGAATCTGTTGGGTCAGGATTTTATGCTAATCCATCACCAGGAAATATAAAAGATGGGTTGATAACAGATGCCATAAAATCTGCTGGAGCAGCAAAAAAAGGAGGCACATCGCCTATACAAGATGTGCTAGATTATACAGAACAGGTTACAAAATCTGGATTAAATTTATTATGTACACCTGGCAATGATGTAGAATCTACAACAGGTTTAGCGGGTTCTGGAACAAATATTATTTTGTTTACAACAGGTTTAGGTACGCCTACGGGCAACCCCATTGCTCCTGTAATAAAAGTGTCATCAAATACAAGTTTATACCTTAAAATGAACGACATAATAGATTTTAATACAGGAGAAATAATAGAAGGTGTTAGCACCATTGAAGATAAAGGCAAAGCATTGCTCGAATACATAATTAAGGTAGCTAGTGGCGAATTAAAACCAAAGGCAAGACTATTGGGGCAAGACGATTTTATTCCCTGGAAACGAGGTATTTCTCTTTAAACACCACAAGTTAATATAAAATTAAACGAATGAAAGTTTATAAAATAAAGAATACAGCAATAATTGAACATGAAAGCGTTTTCTACGAATTACCAATACACAATTGGGATGCTTTTATTAATAGATCAAATCTTTATAGCGCTATTAAAGCTGAACTAGTAAATGCAAAAAAAGTTAATGAAAATGCTATTTTAGAAACAGTAGATCCGCCTATGGCTAATCAAGAAATTTGGGCTGCAGGTGTTACATACCTTAGAAGTAAAGAAGCTCGAATGGATGAAGCTAAAGCTTCTGGAGGCGATGTGTTTTATGATAAAGTATATGATGCAGATCGACCAGAATTATTTTTTAAAGCTACAGCACAACGTACCGTTGGGCATAACGATTTTATTAATATTAGAACAGATTCTACTTGGGACGTTCCAGAACCCGAATTAACCTTATTAATTAATTCGCAAGGGGAAATTCAAGGGTACACCATTGGTAACGATGTAAGTTCTAGAAGTATTGAAGGCGAAAATCCTTTATATTTACCACAAGCTAAAGTTTTTGAACGCTGTGCAGCATTAGGTCCTTGCATATATGTAACAGAACAGCCATTATCTCCCGAAACAGAAATTGAAATTGAAATTTCTAGAGATGGAAACATTAAATATAAAGATAAAATAGCCATTAAAATGATGAAAAGAAAACACACTGAATTAGTAGATTACTTATTTAGAGCATGTGATTTCCCCAATGGTGTATTTTTAATGACAGGAACTTGTTTAGTACCATCAGATGATTTTACTTTACAAACAAATGATAAAATAACCATTACTATTGCACCCATAGGCACATTAGTAAATTATGTTTCAACAAAAAACAAAAATTAATTATTTTGAAAACACAAGAAAATATATTCCACGCCATCAACCCTAAAACTGGCGAAGCATTAGAAAATGTCTACTCAAACACTTCAATTGAAGATATTAATAATGTTGTAAATAACGCCACAAAAGCCTTTAATGAATACAAAAAAAAGGATGCAGCAAGTATTGCCAATTTTCTTAATCAAATTGCAGAAGAAATTTTAAACTTAGGCGATGCGTTGTTAGAAAGAACGCATCTAGAAAGTGGATTACCATTAGGAAGATTACAAGGCGAAAGAGGACGAACAATGGGGCAATTAAAATTATTTGCTTCGGTTGTTAAAGAAGGATCGTGGGTAGATGCTCGTATAGATAAAGCAGATCCAAACAGGCAGCCATTTCCTAAATCAGACATTAGGCATATGCTTACACCACTTGGTCCCGTTGCTGTATTTGGAGCTAGTAATTTTCCGTTAGCTTTTTCGGTGGCTGGAGGTGATACAGCCTCAGCATTAGCCGCTGGTTGTCCAGTAGTTGTAAAAGGACATCCTGCACACCCAGGAACGTCAGAAATGGTTGCCAATGCCATTGCAAAAGCCATTACTGTTTGTAATATGCCAAAAAATACGTTTACATTAATTCAAGGTAACACCAATTTGGTAGGCGAAACTTTGGTAAAACATCCAGGAATAAAAGCCGTAGGATTTACAGGATCGTTTGGGGGCGGAAAAGCATTATTTGATATTGCAAACTCTAGACCAGAACCTATTCCTGTATTTGCAGAAATGGGTAGTACAAACCCTGTTTTTATTTTACCAGAAAAAGCAAAAGAAAATGGAGCATCTTTAGCCACAGGACTTGTTAATTCTATTGCTCTTGGTGTTGGTCAGTTTTGTACAAATCCAGGATTAGTTTTTGTTGAAAAAAATGAAAGTAGTCCTGCTTTTTTCAGTCAATTAAAAAATGATGCTGAAAATGTTGAACCTGCAACCATGCTTACTCCTAATATTCATGCGACATATACTAAAGGCGTAGAAAAAATTTATAATACCGAGAATGTTGAATTAGTTGCCTCTGGTAAAGCAGATAATTTATTAAATGGTAGTAGCATTTCTATTTTTAAAACCAATGCTGAAAATTTTAATACACATAAAGCATTGGCTGAAGAAAACTTTGGTCCTTCAAGTATTATGGTAGAAGCCAGTTCTAAAGATGATATTTTAGACATTGCTCGTAATTTGAGCGGGCATTTAACAGCAACAGTACATGGTACCGAAAGTGACTTGAAAGCATATAATGACTTAATCTCCATTTTAGAAGAAAAAGTAGGACGCATCATTATTAATGGCTACCCTACTGGGGTTGAAGTATGTCATGCTATGGTACACGGTGGCCCATATCCATCTACTACGGCACCACAATCTACATCGGTAGGCACCAATGCTATAAAACGATTTGCAAGACCTGTATGCTATCAAGATTTTCATCAGTTTATGCTTCCTGAAGCATTAAAAAACGAGAATAGCTTAGGTATATGGCGATTAATAGATGGAACACTTTCTAAAGATAAAATAGATTAATGAAGTTAATACGATTTGGTCAATGGGTAAAAGAAAAAAGTTGCGATACATTTGCTCCTGTAGGTTCTTTTATTGCTACTAAGGATGAAATTAAAGATCCGAATGACTTAAATTTATAACTGAAACTAAACGGACAATTGATGCAAAATAACTCTACTTCAGATTTCATTTTTAACATACAACATGTAATAAGTCATATTAGCCAATTTATGACCTTATTGTCAGGGGATATTATTTCTACAGGAACACCTTTTAGCTTAGGGTTAGGTTTAATATCCGTCACAATATTTAAAACCAAAACGTTGTTATAGAAATAGGTATTGAAGGGTTAGGCATTTCTAAACAAATATGTAAAGCGCATTCTAATTAAAATATATTATATCATGAAAAAAATTGTACCAATACTTTTACTCATTTTGCTTTTTAGTTGCAAAATGAATACTCAAAAACCTAATGTTGAAAATTCTGAGAACACAAAGCCCAATTTCCTTTTTATTTTAACCGATGATCAAACATATGAATCTATTAGGGCTTTAAACAATGATGAAATTGAAACACCTAATATAGATAAATTGTCTAGTGAAGGAGTTACATTCACACATTGTTTCAACCAAGGTTCATGGTCTGCAGCTGTTTGTGTTGCGAGCAGAACTATGTTAATGACAGGGCAAACTGTTTTTAATGCCCAAAAGAATAATAGTTATCAGCTTGGATGGAGTCAGTACAAAGGTTCAGACACGCCAACCGAAGTTCCGTTATGGCAAGAAACCTTTTCAAAAAACGGCTACGAAACCTATTTTACAGGTAAATGGCATAATTCTGATTATGCTTTGCTTAAAAATTTTGATAAAGCAGAAGCTGTGGGTATAGGTATGTATGAAACCATCGACAAAAATGGATCAAGCAAACCAGGATATAATCGCAGTAGTAAAGATGCCGAATGGAAACCTTGGGATGTTTCATTTACAGGACATTGGTCTCCTAAGGTTCACGATCTTATTTATAATGAAAAAAGGGAGAAAAAAATAGGCGAATCTTATATAGCTCAAGAACACACTACAGAATTATATGCCGATAGAGCTATTAATTATCTTGTAAAAGATGCTAAAAATTTAGATAAGCCCTTTTTTATGTATGTCGCTTTTAATGCGCCACACGACCCTAGACAATCGCCAAAAGAGTTTGTTGACAAATACCCTGTTTCATCTATTAAGATACCTGAAAATTATTTAGAAAAACACCCTTTTGACCAAGGAGACTATACAGTAAGAGACGAAAGACTAGCACCATTTCCACGAACAAAAGAAGCGGTTCAATTACATAGAAGTGAATATTATGCAATAATTTCGCATTTCGATAGGGAATTAGGCAGAATATTGAAAGCATTAGAAGCTAGCGGAAAATCAGACAACACCTATATTATTCTCTCATCAGATCATGGTTTAGCTGTTGGTCAACACGGGTTAATGGGGAAACAAAATCAATACGATCATAGTGTTAGAATGCCTTTAATAATTAAAGGCCCTAATCTGGATAAAGGGCGTATCATAAAAAATAAGGTATACCTTCAAAGCATGTTTGCTACTACCTGTGATATTGCAAATATACAAACCCCAGAGACTGTAGATTTTAAAAGTATTAATGGGTTACTTAACGGAAATTCTGATGGAGGTGAAAATTATATTTTTGGCACCTATAAAGATTTTCAACGTATGATTCGATCAGATCAATACAAGTTAATTCTGTACCCACATATTAAAAAAGTGCAATTGTTTGATATAGAAAATGATCCTTTGGAAATGAATAATTTAGCTTCCAACGAAGACTATCAAAACAAGAAAATAGATTTAATGAAAAAACTGGTCTTAAAACAACAAGAGTTAGGTGATTTTATGACTATAAATCCTGAGCATTATAATTAAAATATGATTATAGACAGCCATCAACATTTTTGGAATTATAATGCTTCTCGACATGCATGGATAGATGATAGCATGACCGCTATTAGAAAAGATTTTATGCCCAATGATTTAGAACCTATTTTAAAAGAAAATAACGTTGATGGATGTATTGCTGTACAAGTAGATCAAACACTTGATGAGACAAAATTTTTGCTGGATTTATCAAAAAAACATGATACTATAAAAGGTGTTGTAGGTTGGGTTGACTTATTATCGGTCTCTGTAGAAGACCAATTAGAGTCATTTTCTAGTTTTGAAGATTTAAAAGGCATTAGACATATTGTTCAAGCTGAACCAGAAGGTTTTATGCTAAGAAACGATTTTCAAAACGGAATTGCTAAACTTTCTAAATATAACCTTTCGTATGATGTTTTAGTGTATCCAAATCAGCTTTCAAATGCAGTACAGTTAATTTCTAAATTCCCAAATCAGGTTTTCATTTTAGATCATATAGCAAAACCTTATATTAAAGAGAGAAAAATAAAAAATTGGGAACAGCATATTTCTGAACTAGCAAAATTTCCAAACGTATATTGCAAAATCTCAGGAATGGTTACCGAAGCCAATTGGAACCAATGGACGTATAACGATTTTGTACCTTACTTAGATGTGGTATTTAATGCTTTTGGAACAGATAGAGTTTTATTTGGTTCCGATTGGCCTGTTTGCTTATTGGCCGCAAAATACAACGAAGTAAAACATATTATCACAAAATATATTGCTGCGTTTTCATCTGAAGAACAACGCCAAATTATGGGAGGAAACACAATAAATGCATATTCTATAAATAACTAAATACCTTAAAACACTTAAATATGAAGAACACTCAAAAAATCCCCGTAGTTTCTAAACAAGTTTTACTGCCATTTATTTTAGTAACCTCATTGTTTGCTTTGTGGGGCTTTGCAAATGATATAACCAACCCTATGGTTTCTGCTTTTAAAAAGATTTTAGAATTAAACAACACACAAGCATCATGGGTGCAAGCTGCTTTTTATGGCGGCTATTTTACCATGGCACTTCCTGCTGCTTTTGTTGTAAAAAAATATTCTTACAAAGTAGGGATTATAGTTGGGCTTATATTATATGCTTTAGGAGCCTTACTGTTTTTTCCTGCTGCTGCAATGGAAAATTATTTTTTCTTTTTAGCCGCACTCTATATTTTAACATTTGGCCTTGCTTTTTTAGAAACTACAGCAAACCCATACATTATGGCAATGGGAGCGGAAGAAACGGCTACACAACGCTTAAATTTAGCACAAGCTTTTAATCCTTTAGGCGCTTTATCTGGATTACTTGTAGCTCAAGTTTTTATTTTAAGTGCCTTACAGTCAGATAATGTAGATGCTGATGGAAATGGAATTTATGAAACGTTATCAGGAACAGCTAAAGCTGCTGTAAAAACATCAGATTTACTGGTCATAAGAAATCCTTATGTAATGTTAGGTTTATTTGTTATTGTAATGTTAATTATTATTTCTGTAGTAAAAATGCCTGAAAAGAGAGAAGGAGAAGATGCTTCTGATATGTGGAGTTCAATTCGTCGTATTTTCAAAAAAGAAAGATTTGTAGGAGGTGTGATTGCTCAAATGTTTTATGTGGGTGCTCAAATTATGTGCTGGACCTATATTTATCAATATGCTGAAAATTTAGGAATCGATAATAGATCTGCAGTAAATTATGCTTATGCAGCTTTGGGAGTCTTTTTATTGGGACGTTTTTTATGTACTTACCTACTAAGATTTATTAATTCGGGTAAATTATTATTGTTATTGTCTATAGGAGCTATAGGTTTCTGTTTAGGAGCAATATTTATTCATGGCATGTGGGGATTATATAGTCTTGTAGCAGTCTCTTTTTGTATGTCTTTAATGTTTCCTACAATCTATGGAATTGCTCTCCATCGATTAGGTGATGATGCTAAACCAGCTTCAGCTTTTTTAGTAATGGCAATAGTAGGAGGTGCATTTATGCCAGTTTTACAAGGACTTGTATTAGATCTCGGAGGACCTGAATATGCTAATATTTTAATATTAGGAGTTCCAGAAGTTAATTTCTCATTTATTTTACCTCTTATATGCTTTTTAGTAGTTGCTATATATGGCTATAGAGCTCTTAAAGTTTATAGTTTAGACAGTACAACAGATGACGTTTAAAAATCAATAATCTCTTTAAATAAGAGAGATACGAATAAACCTAAAGTTCCAAGATTATAGTAATTACTTAAATCTTGGAACTTTTTTTAAGACTTAATAATCGTATTTATATTGTCATGTCGAAAGGGCACTTATAGTTGAATCAAAATAAAATATCATAGTATGTGCAGACCTGTCAGGTTTAAAAAACATAAGTGTTCGGAAGAGTTCTAAGCAGAACT
>CANKVS010000034.1 GCA_947487155.1 uncultured Flaviramulus sp. | reverse complement strand
GTGTCAAAAATGTAGAATTCTTCCTCTTCAGACTAACTACTATTTTTGCTTAACACACAACAATTGGTCTTGATCCCCTTTCTGCTCTTATATAACCAACTTGCCAATATTTCACCTAACCGTTTCACATCCTAAAGATAAGAATAAATGAAAGCAAAAGAAAGAGTAATTGTTGTACAGATGTTGTACTGGTGTAAAAAACAAAACCTTTCAATCTCTTGAAAGGCTTGTCTTTGTTGACGTGGTCCCACTTGGGCTCGAACCAAGGACCACCTGATTATGAGTCAGGTGCTCTAACCAACTGAGCTATGGGACCGAAATTGGAGTGCAATATTACTACTTATTTTAATTCTTAGCAAGAAAATTTAATCCTTTATACCTAGTGAATTTTGAAATGATTGATAGTAAATTCGAATTATTTTAATGTTTATTTGGTATTTCTTGGCACAATTCTATTAAAACCCCATTTGTTGTCTTAGGGTGTAAAAAAGCAACTAACTTATTATCTGCTCCTTTTTTAGGTTTATCATTTAACACAATAAAACCCTCGGTTTTTAAACGTGCAATTTCAGATTCAATATCTGTAACATCAAAAGCTATATGGTGAATTCCTTCTCCCTTTTTATTAATAAACTTTGCAATAGGGCTATCTTCTGTTATAGCTTCTAGTAATTCTATTTTATTATTTCCTACTTTAAAAAAGGATGTCTTTACACCTTCACTTTCAACCGTTTCCGTTTTATAACAAGGCTTTCCAAATAGTTTGGTATATAATTCATTTGAAACTTCTAAATTCTTTACAGCTATACCAATATGCTCAATTTTATTCATAGATTAGTTGTATTTCATTCCCACGAATCCCGATAGCTATCGGGTGGAAACCTCTTTTAATAAAAACCTTTATTGTATAAGACACAAATTTTGTAAACCAAAAGTAAGATAATCTTTAAATATCCGTTATTTTTGCAGTACGAAAAACTTATAATAAGTGGAAGAAAGTCAAAGACAAAAAAAAATAGCTTCAGTATTACAACGTGATTTAGTTGAAGTATTACAAAATGCAGCAACACAAGGTGGTATGCGTGGCATACTAATATCGGTTTCTAAAGTAAAAGTAACCGTAGATCTTTCTATGGCTAAAGTTTATTTAAGTATTTTTCCAAACAATCAAGCCAAAGAACTTATAGAAGGTATAAAATCTAATGCTCCTTTAATTAAACACGAATTGTCGCAACGCACCAAACACCAATTAAGACGCATGCCGCAATTGGAGTTTTTTGTAGATGACTCTTTGGAATATATCGATCAAATTGAAAAATCATTAAAAGGGAAAGACAACCCAATTAACGACCCAGATTTACTCGACCAAAGAAAAAAATCATAATCGATTTTTAAAATCCCCTCAAACTGTGTACTTTAAATTAAAACCTGTTTTTTCTTTTATATTTAAAGTATGAATTTTTCTTTATACATAGCAAAACGTTATCTACGCTCTAAAAGCAGCAACAATGCTATTAATTTTATTACCATAATAGCTGCTATTGGTGTTATTTTAGGAGCGGGATCTTTATTTATCGTTCTTTCTGGGTTTGCTGGTTTAAAAGATTTTACACTTCAATTTTCAACAATAGTAGACCCCGATTTAAAAGCCGAAACAGCAATAGGAAAATCCTTTATTTTAACCGAAGATGACATTGTTAATCTTAATGACATAGACGAAGTTATCGTTTACTCTACAATTGTTGAAGAGCGTGTTATTGTTGCTTTCGATAACAAAAATTATCTGGCAAGTATGAAAGGTGTAGATGAGCATTATCAATCTGTAAACACCATTGATTCTGTTATAGTAAATGGCAGTTGGGTCGATCAAAAAACTAATCAAATAGTGGCAGGTAGAGGGGTTTCAACAAACTTATCCCTTGGTGTTTTAGACCATACAAAAGCAGTAACTATTTACGTGCCTAAACCAGGAAAAGGAGTTATCACTTCTACTAAAAATGCCTTTAAAACTGTTAATGCTGTTAATGTTGGTGTTTTCGATATTAATGAAGATTTAAACAACACCTATATTTATGCACCCATAGATTTAGCACAACATTTGCTAAACTATAAACCCAATCAAGTTTCGGCTATAGAATTCAAAATTAAAGAGGATGTGGACGAACTTATTGCTAAACAAAAAATACAAACCGTTTTAGGAGATAAAGTCATTATAAAAAATAGAGCACAATTAAATGATGCCTTATACAAAATGCTTAATACCGAAAACCTTGCCGTATACCTTATATTCACACTTGTTTTAATTATTGCTTTTTTTAATGTTATAGGCTCATTAATTATGATGATGTTAGACAAAAAGAAAAGCTTAAACACGCTATTTAACATTGGTGCTACGGTAAAAGATATTCGCAAAATTTTCTTTTATCAAGGTAGTTTAATGAGTATTGCTGGGGGTTTACTAGGCTTGGGGGTAAGTTTTATTATTGCAGTGCTACAAAAACTATTCGATCTAGTAATGATTACTCCCACTATAGCATACCCCGTAACCATTAAATTAGAAAACTTTTTTATAGTCTTTTTTACAATTTCAGTTTTAGGAATTATCGCTTCAAAAATAGCCTCAGTAAGGATTACTGAAAAGTTAGTTCGTACTTATTAATTTTAATTTATTTGGGCGAGTTGCCAAAAAAGGCAAACAGGCTTTCGGCAGTCGCTCTCTTTGAGGAGCTCCAACAAATGCCTCAATCCTTCTCGCAAAAAACTACTTCATTTTCAGGTTTTTTAATTAAAATCGAATTTTAATCTATTAACCGAACTCTGGTTATTCCGTAAACTGATAATCAGCAAACTTTTCTAATACCTCATCAAAAGCAGCAAATACATCTTTTGAGTGGTCGCTTGTTACCATTTTCATACGATATTCTTTAAAGTGTGGGATGCCTTTAAAATAGTTGGTGTAATGCCTTCTGGTTTCAAAAACGCCCAATACTTCACCTTTCCAATCAATCGCCATTTGTAAATGCCTACGTGCTGCTTCTACACGTTCTTTTAAAGAAACAGGCGCTAAGTGTTTGCCTGTACTAAAAAAATGTTTTACCTGTTTAAAAAACCACGGGTTACCAATACTGGCACGCCCAATCATAGCACCATCTAAACCATAACTATCACGCATTTCCATAGCGCGTTCTGGCGATGTAATATCACCATTCCCAAACACAGGAATATGCATCCTAGGGTTGTTTCTTACATTGGCAATGGGTTTCCAATCGGCATCACCTTTATACATTTGTGCACGCGTGCGTCCATGAATAGCAATGGCTTTACACCCTACATCTTGCAAACGTTCGGCAACCTCAACAATTTTTATAGAATTATGATCCCAACCTAAACGGGTTTTTACAGTTATAGGAATATTGGTGCGCTTAACCATTTCTGCTGTGAGTTTCTCCATTAAACAGATATCCTTTAAAATACCTGCGCCTGCGCCTTTGCTTACTACTTTTTTTACTGGACAACCAAAATTAATATCGATAATATCTGGTTTTGAAGCCGAAACAATATCGATAGTTTGTAACATACTATCTAAGTTAGCACCAAATATTTGGATTCCTACAGGGCGTTCTTTTTCATAAATATCAAGCTTCATAACGCTTTTTGCAGCATTACGTATTAAGCCCTCGCTACTTACAAATTCGGTATATACAACGTCAGCACCCTGCTCTTTACATAAGGCTCGAAATGGTGGGTCACTTACATCTTCCATTGGTGCTAAAAGCAATGGGAAATCGGGGAGTTCTATGTGGTCTATTTTTACCAAGCTTTTAAATTCTTTTTTAAAAAAAGCAAAGATAAACCATTAATAATTCAATTATAAATATTTCGTCCCGTAGCAATAATTTTACCAAGGGTATTTTATACCATTTCTCATCTGAAATGGTATAACTTAAAATAGACCATCTAAGCATCATTCCTGTTTTTCTACATTATAGTTTGATTTTACAACAATAGGGATTCCTTTTTCTGTAATACCTTCTAAGGTAACATTTATCTCTGTACTAACTTCGCTATTAAAATATGAAAGTTCAACGTTTCCATTTTCATCTGGATGCACATAAGGATTCCAATACAATGTATTTCGTATATCGGCATCTTTATTTTCTATTGATTCTGGATTATCGTAGTTAGGCGAATAAAAAATTCTTGCGTCATAATAACCCTGAATTTTTTTAGAGATAGAGTGTTTTACTTTTTTTAATCTACCATTAACAGTACCTTCTTTTGTATAAATAAGTATAACGCCATTACCGCCTCTTGAACCATAAACAGCAGCTCCTGCCGATGTAATAGATTCTATTCTATCTACATCATCTGTAGCTACCCCTTCTAGAGAACTAATATCCATTTCTGCTCCGTCTAATAATATAAGCGGACTTCCTTGATACCTACTAAAACGCAAGGAATTTCCTGAAACAAAAATCCCAGGTATAGAAAACTGAATAAGGCGTGTAATAGATGAAAAATAAGGTGTTTTCTCATCTATAATCCTTACATAATCTGCGCTGCCTATTGCTGTTCTTTCTTTTCTCTCATTCTTTTTACCTGTTATTACAACTTCATCTAGCATGTTTTCATAAGGCACATTAAACAATATGCTTTTTTTTAATGCATTTGCTTTAAATTCAGCTATATCTTTTTCTGTTGATGGGGCACTTGTTTTTTCTTTATAATCTGCAGGTATAGGATCTCGATACATAGAGTACAAGAAAAGTTCTCCTTTATTTTTTCCTTTTTTATTTTGAGTATTTAGTAGTAATGATGCTTCTCCTAAAAACGAAATGTCTTCAAATTTAAAACCACCATTACTATTTGTTGTTGTGTTTTTCATTAGCATTTTCTCCTTATTTGTTAGCACCATACTAATGTTAAATGTGTTTTTAACGGCATTTCCAAGACCTTCTTTTACTCTACCAGATACATTAAGGGTATGTTCTATGTTATACCTTTTTTCTCCTTTAAATTCGGGTAATTGTTTCCATAAAAAATCTCGCCACCCTTGGGTTAATAATAATAAATCTAGGTCTTTTAGTCTTCTTGTGTTCTCTATATCAAAATAATGTCCTGGGTTATGTACTGCTCCCTTTATATCGGACTCCATTAAAAAGTAAGAACATATATTCGAATTTGCTATACCGTTGATTTTATTTTCCTCTATTGATGCTAAAGAAAAACTGGCTAATACAGGTGTGCCTTGTGTTGTTTTTGCCGAAACTTTAATATTTACTTTTTCTTTAGGTACATACTGCTCTTTATTAGTAGTTAGTGTTACATCTATATCCTTTTCTTTTTCAATATATAATAGCCTTTCGCTATGGGGTTTCATGCTTTCATCATAAAGTGTCATTTGCGCAATTCCTTCTGGAAAATCTTCTTCTGGCAACAAAAAAGATGTTTTCTCTTCAGCCAAAGCTTGCGTGCCCTCAAAATAAGTAATGCCTTTTGCAGAGGCTATAAATATTAATGATTCTTTTGAATTTTCCTTTAATGTTTCTTTGTTTGTTTTTATTGTTATTAGCTTTTTGCCTTTATAATTACTAACACTCAACACATAACCTTGTTTTTGCGCTTTTGGTACAGTTGCTGTTAATTGCGATTCGTTAATACTCCTTATTTTAACTGTATATTGTTCCTCTTTTATTGGCGTTAAAACAAACGCACCCATGCCGTCGTGCTTGCTTTCTAACGATGTAATTAGGTTTCCTTTAGTATCAAAAACTTGTCCTTTTACATATAAGGGGTATCCATGAGCATCGGTTGCTTTAAATGCTACAACACTTGTTACACCTTCTATTAAAGATCCGCCTTCTGGAAAAAATTGAATAGATATATCGGTTGCTTGTACAGTGGGAGTTTTTAAATTTTTAGCACTTTCTTTTGTCGATTCAGTTGTTTGCTCATTAACATCTATAATTTCTATTTCTTTTATAAAAATAAAGTCATCTCCAAAATTTCGCATCCAATTAGTATATGCTCTTATTTGATATTTCCCTGGTTTTTCTATTCCTATAGAGTCTGTTAATTTAAAATCACCATGACCTAAACCTGCCTCTAGCTTAGTTATATTACGTGCCAAAATTTTAGAGTCTGGAGAAATAAGTTCTACATATAATAATTTACTAGAATCGTAAAGTGTGTTTGTATAAGCATAAACCATATATGCCTTATACCAAAGGTTTTCGCCAAAAATGTAGTTAGACCTGTCTGTATGTAAATATACTTTTTCAATGTTAGGAATTGAAGTATTTGCTTTTGTTCTAAATTCTGAAGTATTTTGGGCTATTGAAACAACATGACTTAATAAAAGTAGGAGTAATAATGATAGCGATTTGATTGTGTGTACTTTACTCATTTTTCTTGATTGATGAATTTGAATTTGGGTTAAACGCTTTTATAGATTATGTTTAAATTAATTGTTTGCTGATTTATCTTATTTTCTATAAGACGCCAAAACCAATGCAAAAATGATTCCATTAATTAACATATTTTGTTGATTTTGATTTTTTAAAAGTATAAGTTTTTATGTACAGAAACGTGAAAATCATGTTAAACTATTTTGTAAGTATATTCTTTTAATTATTTGTTACACGTTCAGCCCGTTTTTATTTATTTCATAATGCAAGCTACCTTATAGCAAACCACAAGGCATTGATAAGGAAAAAGACATTAAAAATCTCGATTATCGAGTGAAATAAATATTAACACCACAAAGAAATAGTATAATCATACATTAAAAAAGTACTTTCGGGCGAACTGCAAAAATGAAGATTGAGTTGCAATTATTAATCAGCATAAGGTCGTTTTACCTCTGTAATGTCTGTGAAAAGAATTTTAATTACGTTTCGGCTTTCTTTTATATACTTTCACATAATCAAACAATATATCATCAGGAAAATTAGATTTTGAAAAATCGCCTCCCCACCCTGTTAATTCGGCACTTAAAATCATATATTCTGATCGTTGAGATACAGCCGTTTTTGTACGCCATGTTTCTTTTCCGTCTACATAAAAAATATAGCTGTCTTTAGTCCACTCTAATCCAAAAGTGTGATACCCTTTATTTATGTTTGGTTGCTTTATAACAACACCTTCGCTTTTATGGGCTTTTCCATAACCATTCCAATGTAAATTATGGTACACATTATCAGTGCCCTTAGCGATATGATATTCAAAAACATCGATTTCTGTACCGTATTTTTCAGGGTTATCACTTGTGTTTCCAACAGTTGGCGATTGCAACCAAAAAGCAGTATGAGGACCTCGTTCTTTATTTAATTTGGCACGACATTCAAAATACCCATAGGTTGTTAAATACGATTTTTGTGTCCCAACTTGCCCAATAGTATAAATAGAATCTTTTTTTGCGGTTCTTATAACCAAATGCCCTTTACCATCTAAAAAACTAGATTCTTTAGTTACAATACCGTATTTTCTTCTGCCTAACGAACGATGACTCCATTTGGTGGTATCTAAATACGTGCCTTTAAAGTCGTCTTTCCAAACAAGTTCGTAATTTCTTTTTATATGTTTAGGTGTTTTTTGAGCAAAGGTTAAAGGCACTGCAAATACTAGTAATGTATAGATTATATAGTTTTTATGTTTCATTGTAAACTTGTTTTTAATGAAAATTTGTATTGATGCCTTTTTTATATATGACATTATTACTAAACATCCATCCAATGTTTAACAGCAGTATTGTAACATCTTCCTGATGTAATATTCGGTTTTTTTAAATTGTTTAGAGAAATAATATATCTACTATTAAAATACTTTTGCACCTCTTTTACGTAGTTCGTATTTATTATAGTGCCACGATGCACTCGTAAAAAATAATCTGGTAATTTTTGTTCTAATTGAGATAAAGCTTGCTCTACTAAATAATTAGCTGAATTCGTATATATGGTTACATAATTATTTGAAGCTTCAAAATGAGAAATGTCCTCTAGCTTTACAAACAGTAATCTATCTCCTTTTTTTACAGTAATAGAAGTCATTTGTGGGGTTTCCTTTTGCACTGCAATTTGTTTTATAGCATCTAAAATTTGCTGAGAATCTTGCCTTCCTTTAAACAGTTTTAATTTGTTTACGGTTTGTTGCAAACGGTCTAACTCTATTGGTTTTACCAAATAATCGACACTATTGGTTTCGAATGCCTTTAATGCGTATTGACTGTACGCCGTACAAAATATAACCATCGGGATGGTTTCTAGTTGTTCTAACAATTCGAAACCTGTAAGTCCTGGCATTTCAATATCTAAAAAAATAACATCTGGTTTTAACTTCGTTATCTTTTCTTTGGCTTCGGTTCCATTTTGAGCCATATCAACCACTTGAAACGTTTCTGGGAAATTCTTCAATAAATTTAATAAGCCTGCTCTTGCTGGTGGTTCGTCGTCAATAATAATGACTGTGTATTGTGGGTTCATCATCTTATTTTTTTGTTGTCATTACGAGGAACGAAGTAATCTTTTAAATGGAAACTTTATTCATGAGATTACTTCAGTCGTTCTACTTCGACTCCGCTCAGTAATCACTCCATCGCAATGACGTTATTTTAAATTATTTATAGTAATACTTTTTTTAGGTGTGTTTTGCCAATTTAAAGACGCTTGGTTTCCATAACTTAAGCGCAACAAATCAAATACCGTTTGTAACCCATGACCGCTTACTAAACCTTCTGGAAAATCAGGACCATTATCTGAAACACTAATTAAAACTCCTGTTTTAGTTGTTTCAATTTTTAAATCTATTTGTCCTTGTCCTTCTATTTTTGAAATACCATGTTTTACAGCATTTTCTACCAACGGTTGAATAATAAACATAGGTATTTCAAATGTTTTCAGTGTTTCATTTAGCTCTATATTGAATTTTAAACGCTCACCAAAACGAATTTTCTCAATCTCTAAATAGTTTTCAACCATGGTAATTTCATCGCTAATAGAACTCGTCTTTTTATCTTTTCTATTGATGCTGTACTTAAACAAATTGGATAAGGAATACGCCATTTTTTGAGTTTTTGCAGTATCAATTGGCGCTAAACTCGCAATAGAATTTAGTGCATTGTATAAAAAATGTGGGTTGATGTGTGCGTGCAACGATTTTAATTCTGCTTGGGCGTGTAACTCTTTTAAACGGCTTAACTCGATGTCCTTTTCTTTGATTAAGGAGTTTGAATAATGGTTTAGGTAGATTAGGAGTCCTCTTCCAAAAGTTAACATAATTGTAAAAACAAACACAGGTAAATATATAGTTAAAAGCCCATATGGAATTGATATAAAAAGGAAAGCAGGAATGTTTAGTACAATAAATGTGAAAATTAATTTTAAAATTAATTGATAAATAAAATCTCCCTGTTTACTAATCGCCTTTTTTTCTAAGTACCATAATAAAAAAGAAATTATAAAAGTTACTGGAATTATGAAACTCATACACATGCTCCAATTAACCCAATTAGTTTCACCTGCAAAATAAGTGTAAATATAAATTAAATTTATAAAGCTTATTGAAATGACTAACAAAGGAAAAGCATAATTAATCCAAGAAAATTTATACGTTCTTTTATTAAAGACATTAAATATTAACACAAAAATTAGAAGACCTGAAATTAATACAAAAACAAAAACCTTTGTTTTTACAAAATCTTTATCTAAAAACAAATTAGCATATCGCCAAGAATAATTAGCATATAAATAGTTTTTAAATTGTTCTAAAAAGTCATCTGAATATAGTTTTTGCAATAAAAACTTATCTTTTTTCATTATTTTACCTTTAGATCGCCATATTGAGCCATATTCTATTTCTGAAGAAGTATTATTCTCACTTTGAATAACACAAAGTGAAAGCATCAATTGGTATTTAATTTGCTCTTTTTTGTATTGTCTTGAAAAAATACCTTTTTTAAGTCTAAACTTGATATCTGCAGGTCCAAAATTTCCTTTTCCTATACCAAGGAACGTAATATCGAAGACCCTTCACTAAGTGCAAAATATCTTGAATCTAAAGAATTACCATAATCTTCAGAGGAATAAAAACTGAAATTAATCGTTGGTTCTAAAAGCTCAGAATACTTATAACCCCATAAAGAATCTGATGGTTTTAAATGCATTTGTTGAATTTCATATTTAGACTTTCCCGTAAAATTTTTATAAAAGTCTATCTCTTTATTTGGTAGTATCTCTCTTATTTCCTGCATGGATTCCTTAACCAATAAGCTATCTTTTTGTGTTGCATTTCTAAGTTTTATTAGTATAGGTCCTTTTATTTTAAAAATCTCTGATGTTTTACCATCAAACAATTTATCTTTTACATACTCCCAATTTTCATTTTTAGAATCTCTTAAGTTATTTCTTCCTTTCTCAAAACTTAAAGGGGTATTATCTATAGAAACTATAAAAAATGACGTCGAAACTAAAATTAAAACAAGTGCAACTGTATTTTTCATCACAGTAAATTTAAATATTTATACCACAAAAGAACCTTAAAAGCACAGTTGAAAAAACAAGTTTCTTGTAAACTGCAAATTATTAGATGCAAACTACATCTATTTAATTTTTTAAGGTATTCCTTTTACAACAAACTTTTATAAAAGAGACCTATCAGGTTTTAAAAACCTGATAGGTCTAAACAAAAAGAATAACAAACCTCACTTAATTTCTCTATTTTTGCAAAATCTTTTTTATAAAGATTGTTGACTATGAAGAATATTAGAAACTTTTGCATCATTGCACATATAGACCACGGTAAAAGTACACTTGCCGATAGATTACTAGATTATACAGGTTCGGTTACCGCTAGAGAAAAGCAAGATCAACTTTTAGACAGTATGGATTTAGAGCGCGAACGTGGTATTACTATCAAGTCGCACGCCATACAAATGGACTATGAGTATAATGGTGAACAATATGTTTTAAATTTAATAGACACACCAGGTCACGTAGATTTTTCTTATGAAGTTTCTCGATCTATTGCTGCCTGCGAAGGCGCACTATTAATTGTTGATGCAGCACAAAGCATACAAGCACAAACCATTTCTAATTTATATTTAGCTTTAGAAAACGATTTAGAGATTATTCCTGTTCTTAATAAAGTCGATTTACCAAGCGCAAACCCTGAAGAGGTTACAGACGATATTGTAGATTTATTAGGCTGCGACGCAGAAGAAGTGATTCACGCCAGTGGAAAAACGGGTTTTGGTGTCGATAATATTTTAGCTGCTATTATTGAGCGTGTTCCTGCGCCAAAGGGCGACCCTAACGCACCACTACAAGCTTTAATTTTTGATTCGGTTTACAACACCTTTAGAGGAATTGAAACGTATTTTAGAGTCTTTAATGGCGAAATTAAAAAAGGACAAAAAATTAAATTCGTAGCCACAGATAAAGAGTATTTTGCTGATGAAGTTGGCACCTTAAAATTAAATCAAGTTGCCAAACAAAGTGTTAAAACAGGTGATGTAGGTTATTTAATTACAGGCATAAAAACCGCTAAAGAGGTTAAAGTTGGTGATACTATTACCGATTTTGCAAAACCCACTACTAATATTGTTGAAGGGTTTGAAGACGTAAAGCCCATGGTTTTTGCTGGTATTTACCCTGTTGATACTGAGGATTACGAAGAGCTTCGCAACTCTATGGAAAAATTACAACTAAACGATGCGTCGTTGGTTTTTGCTCCAGAAAGTTCAGCAGCATTAGGTTTTGGTTTCCGTTGTGGTTTTTTAGGTATGCTTCACATGGAAATTATTCAAGAACGTTTAGAACGTGAATTTGATATGACTGTTATTACAACGGTACCTAACGTATCGTATTATGCATATACAAACAAAAATCCTAATGATGCCTTTGTTGTAAACAACCCATCAGACTTACCAGATCCATCTACTATTAATCGTGTTGAAGAACCTTATATAAAAGCTACCATTATTACAAAAGCCGATTTTGTTGGCAACGTCATGTCGCTTTGTATTGAAAAACGTGGTATTATTACAAATCAAACCTATTTAACAACAGAGCGTGTTGAATTGACTTTTGAAATGCCTTTAGCCGAAATTGTTTTCGATTTTTACGATCGTTTAAAAACCGTTTCAAAAGGTTATGCCTCTTTTGATTATTCTCCAATAGGTATGAAAGTATCAAAATTAGTACGTTTAGATATTCTACTTAATGCATTACCTGTTGATGCGCTTTCAGCATTAATACATGCCGATAATGCACAAAATATTGGTAAAAAAATGTGCGAGAAATTAAAAGAACTTATTCCTCGCCAGCAATTCGATATTCCTATTCAAGCAGCAATTGGCGCTAAAATTATTTCTAGAGAAACTATTAAAGCCCTTCGTAAAGATGTGACAGCAAAATGTTATGGTGGCGATATTTCGCGTAAGCGTAAATTATTAGAAAAACAGAAAAAAGGTAAAAAACGTATGCGTCAAGTAGGGAATGTAGAAATACCCCAACAAGCGTTTATGGCGGTTTTAAAATTGAATGATTAATCATCCTTTTCGATAATTACAATCTTATAAGCGTTTGATTATTAACATCTTATTTTTTTTAGTTTTAATAATCAGATACTTAAAAATATTTTATTTCCTTAAAAACACTACTACCCATAGCGTTTTATGCAATAATTTTGTATGTTTATAACATACTCAAAATTATTCATGAACATTATTCATTTTAGCGCAGAATGCTATCCCGTTGCCAAAGTAGGCGGGCTTGCAGATGTTGTTGGTGCACTACCAAAATATCAGAATAATTCTGATACGACATCACAAGTTATCATGCCTTTTTACGATATAAAATTTACAAAGGAAAATACGTTTGAAACGGTGTATACCTCAGAAATAACTTTAGGAAATTCTACGCATACCTTTAGCATATTAAAACTTAAAGATGCTGTTTTAGATTTTGATGTATTTTTTATAGATGTACCAGAATTAGTATTTAAAGATTATGTGTATTCTTTTGATGATACAGACCGTTTTTTAGCTTTCCAAGTAGCTGCGCTGGATTGGATGCTTACCTGGGAAACTTACCCAGACATTATTCATTGTCACGATCACCATATGGGGCTAATTCCATTTATGCTTCAAGAAAGTTTTAAATACGAAGTCTTTAGAAAAATCCCTAATATTCTAACCATACACAATGCACAGTATCAAGGTTGGTTTTCACATGATAAAGTAAACTTAATACCCGCTTTTAATTTAGATAACATTGGTTTGTTAGATTGGGACGGTACAATTAACCCACTAGCGGCAGCTATAAAATGCGCGTGGAGAGTGACCACTGTATCGCCTAGTTATATGGAAGAATTAAAAACATCGGCTAACGGATTAGAAAGCTTACTTAGTGACGAAAGTGCTAAATGTGTTGGTATTCTTAATGGCATTGACTCCAGTGTTTGGAACCCTGAAACAGATAACTACCTTATTAAAAACTTTAGTAATAAAAACCTGACTTCGGGCAGAAAAGCAAATAAAAAATATTTGTGTGATACTTTTAATTTAGATTTTAACAAACCATTATTTGCTTTTATAGGGAGACTTGTAGGAGAAAAAGGATCAGATTTATTTCCTGAAACTTTTAAAAATGCCCTAGACAATCAAAATCTTTCTATTCTATTATTAGGGTCTGGTAATGATGCTGTGGAAGAACAACTTGAAGCCTTAAAAAAGGATTATGAAGGCACTTACAACGCTTATATTGGTTATGATGAACGTTTATCTCACATCATTTACGCAGGAGCAGATTTTTTGCTAATGCCTTCGCGTGTAGAACCTTGTGGTTTAAACCAAATGTATGCGCTTCGTTACGGTACCATTCCAATAGTTAGAAGTATTGGAGGATTAAAAGATACGGTTATTGATGTTTCTGAAGAAAATGGTTTTGGTATTTGCCATGATAATGTTGAAGTTTCAGAAATAACAACAGCTATACATAGAGGTATTGAGCTTTATACAAATCAACCAAAATATAAAAAACTAAGTAAGCAAATTATGAGTATAGATAACTCGTGGGATGCTTCAGCAAAACAATATATCAATTTATATAAATCTATAAACTAATAAACTATGATTAACGATAAAGTATTATCCATAATTTTAGGAGGCGGTCAAGGTTCAAGATTGTATCCCTTAACAGAACAGAGATCTAAACCAGCAGTTCCCATTGCCGGAAAATATAGATTGGTAGATATTCCTATTTCAAATTGTATTAATGCCGATATAAAACGGATGTATGTATTAACACAATTTAATTCGGCATCGTTAAATCGTCATATAAAAAACACCTATCACTTTAGTTTTTTTAGCTCTGCTTTTGTTGATGTATTAGCTGCTGAACAAACTCCTGGTAATCAAGGTTGGTTTCAAGGTACTGCAGATGCCGTTCGCCAAAGTATGCATCATTTTATGAGACACGATTTTGAATATGCGTTAATTCTTTCGGGCGATCAATTATATCAAATGGATTACGAAGAAATGATAAAAGCTCATGAAGAAAGTGGTGCAAAAATATCCATTGCCACTATTCCTGTAAATGCAAAAGAAGCCACTGGGTTTGGTATTTTAAAATCTGACGAAAACAATGTAATTACCTCTTTTATTGAAAAACCAGACGCTAGTTTGTTACCCGATTGGACATCGGATGTTAGTGACGATATGAAAGCTCAAAACCGAAACTATCTGGCATCAATGGGAATTTATATTTTTAATAAAGATTTGCTAGTTGAGTTAATGAAAGATGAATCGACCATAGATTTTGGTAAAGAAATTATTCCGCAAAATATAGATAAACACAAAACGTTAAGCTACCAATATGAAGGCTATTGGACAGATATAGGAACTATCGATTCCTTTTTTGAAGCTAATATTGGTTTAACTAAAGATATTCCAGATTTTGATCTTTACGATAAGAAAAAGCGTATTTACACCAGAGCAAGAATGCTACCAACAACAAAAATTGCGGGTACTATTTTAGACGAAACGGTTATTGCTGAAGGTTGTATAATAAGTGCTGGTAAAATTGAAAAATCGGTTATTGGAATTCGCTCTAGAATTGGTGACGAATCTACAGTAATTAATACCTACATGATGGGTAACGATTATTATCAACCATTATCCGACGTCGAGAACCCCAATATAAATACACTTGGTATTGGAGCAAGATGCTTTATTAAAAATGCCATTCTAGATAAAAACTGTTCTATTGGAGACGATGTAAGAATAAATGGAAGCAAAAATTTAAAAGATACCGAAACAGATACATATGCTATAAGAGATGGTATTATTGTAATTAAAAAAGACGCTGTAATTACTAACGGAACTGTAATATAACATATGGCAAACGTAATTTCTCATAGTCTTTTTTCCGATTTCGATATTAATTTATTTAAAAGTGGTAAACACTATCGTTTATACGAAAAATTTGGGTCGCACCCTTTAACTCTTAATGGTATTGAAGGCACCTATTTTGCTGTTTGGGCGCCTAGCGCAAAACAAGTGTCTGTAATTGGTGACTTTAATTATTGGAATGGTGAAGATTATAAGTTAAACGTACGTTGGGATGCCTCAGGAATTTGGGAAGGTTTTATTCCTCATGCTGGAAAGGGAAGCATCTATAAATATAAAATTTATTCTAACCATAATAATTACGTTTCAGAAAAGGCAGATCCTTATGCCAAACGTTGCGAGCATCCTCCAAAAACAGCATCTATAGTTTGGGACGATTCCTATACATGGAAAGACACCAAATGGATGAAAAAACGAAAAAAACACAATGCACTCGATGCGCCTTATTCGGTTTACGAAGTCCATTTAGGATCTTGGAAACGGCAAATTGAAGAAGATCGTTTTTTGTCTTATTTTGAATTAGCTGATGATTTAGTAACCTATGTAAAAGATATGAATTTTACCCATGTAGAACTCATGCCTATTATGGAATATCCTTACGATCCGTCTTGGGGTTATCAGCTTACAGGGTATTTTGCACCATCATCACGTTTTGGCTATCCTGAAGAATTTAAATATTTGGTAGATAAACTGCATCAAAACGATATTGGGATAATCCTAGATTGGGTACCGTCTCATTTCCCTGAAGATGCTCATGGGTTAGGGTTTTTTGATGGCTCTGCGTTATACGAACACCCCGATAAAAGAAAAGGCTATCATCAAGATTGGAAAAGCTTAATATTTAATTACGGGCGTAACGAAGTCAAATCGTTTTTAATAAGTAATGCTGTTTTTTGGTTGGAACAATACCATGCAGACGGACTACGAGTAGATGCTGTTGCCTCCATGCTATTTTTAGATTATTCGCGAGAAGAAGGCAAATGGGAACCTAATATTTATGGTGGCAATGAAAACCTTGAGGCTATTGCTTTTCTAAAAGAATTAAACGAAGAAGTTTATAAATCGTTCCCCGATGTGCAAACCATTGCCGAAGAATCTACGGCATTTCCAGGAGTTTCAAAACCTGTATTTTTAGGCGGATTAGGCTTTGGAATGAAATGGATGATGGGCTGGATGCACGACACTTTAGATTACTTTGGGAAAGACCCTGTTTATAGACAATACCATCAAAATGAAATAACCTTTAGTTTAGCATATGCCTTTACAGAGAATTTTATGCTTCCGCTGTCTCACGACGAGGTAGTCTATGGTAAAAATTCTATTTTAGGAAGAATGCCAGGAGATGAGTGGCAACGTTTTGCTAATCTTCGTCTATTATACGGTTATATGTTTACCCACCCTGGAACCAAGTTATTATTTATGGGAAGTGAGTTTGGGCAATATAACGAATGGGATTTTCAAGGGAGTTTAAATTGGAATTTATTAGAATTTGAACCTCATAAAAAACTGTTGAATTTTTATAAAGAACTAAACAAATTTTATAAAACAACACCTGCTTTATTTGAAAAAGGATTTAGCGGTGAGGGGTTTGAATGGATTAGTTACGACGATCATGAAAATTGTGTGCTGTCCTATATTAGAAAAGGAAATTCGCCAGAAGACCATGTTATTGTGGTTTGTAATTTAACGCCCAATCCACACGAAAACTATCGTGTTGGTATGCCAACAAAAGGCAAATTAACCGAGATTTTTAATAGTGATTCTGAAGCTTTTGGAGGTAGCGGTATGTCAAATAAAAAACTAATAACTATAAAAAAACAAGCTTGGAACGGTAAAGATTATTCTGCAGAAATAAATTTACCACCCTTAGCAATAGCTATATTTAAATTTAAATAGTAGCAGTGGTTTGTATTTTTATAAATTAAACATCTATTACATTGCATTTTACGCAAACATAAAGCCTTTTTTTTACTAAAAAAGCCTACTAAAAACTTATAATTTTTAGTAGGTTTGTGTCTTCTTAAATCAAGACATTTTATGATTTTAAATACCGAATTAGAATATAAAGGAGACCTGTTTCCTTCCAATATAATAAACTATAAAAAAGATGTAGATGTCCTACATTTTTCAACAGCAAATAACGTCATCCTTCAACTTACAATTTTAAGAAACAGTGTATTGCGTTTTAGATATACCACCGTAGGTAAATTTGATAATGATTTTTCTTATGCTATTGCAGAAAATGCCTCAAGAGGTTATAATCATTTAGAAATTATAAATGATGACGAAAAGTATATTATAACAACTTCTAAATTAATTTGTCATATATACAAAAACGACCTTAGAAAAGCGATATACGATGCAAACGATAACACTTTAATTTGTGAAGATGAATTAGGCTTTCATTGGGAAGAAAGTTATGAGCTAGGTGGCGATATTGTTAAAATGAGTAAAGCGGCTCAAAACGGAGAAAGTTATTACGGTTTGGGCGACAAACCTCAGCATTTAAACCTAAAAGGAAAGCGTTTTGAAAACTGGGCAACAGACTCTTATGCCTTTGGAAAAGATACCGACCCTATTTATAAAGCGATTCCTTTTTACACCGGATTACACAGCGGAAAATCGTATGGTATTTTCTTTGATAATACGTTTAAAACCTATTTCGATTTCTGTCAAGAACGAAGAAACGTTACTAGTTTTTGGGCACAAGGAGGTGAAATGAATTACTATTTTATTTACGGGCCTAAAATGCAAAATGTAGTAACCAGTTATACCGATTTAACGGGGACACCTGAGTTACCGCCTTTATGGGCCTTAGGGTATCATCAATGCAAATGGAGTTACTATCCAGAATCTAATGTAAAAGAAATCACCGCTAAATTTAGAGAACTACAAATTCCTTGTGATGCTATTTATTTAGATATCGATTATATGGAAGGATTCCGTTGTTTTACATGGAGTAAGGATTATTTTCCAGATCCAAAGCGTATGGTAAAAGAACTGGCAGACGATGGTTTTAAAACCGTAGTTATTATCGACCCAGGTATTAAAATTGATAACGAATACAGTGTTTTTAAAGAAGCTTTAGATAAAGATTATTTCTGTAAACGTGCAGATGGTCCGTATATGAAAGGAAAAGTGTGGCCTGGGGAATGTTACTTTCCAGATTTTACACGACCAGACGTTAGAAAATGGTGGGCAGGATTATTTAAAGAACTTATAGAAGACATTGGTGTAAAAGGCGTTTGGAACGATATGAACGAGCCCGCAGTCATGGACGTTCCTGGAAAAACATTCCCTTCAGATGTGAGGCATGATTACGATGGAAACCCTTGTAGCCATCAAAAAGCACACAATATTTACGGTATGCAAATGGCGCGTGCTACGTATCACGGCTTAAAAAAATTCAATTACCCAAAAAGACCATTTGTTATTACACGTTCTGCCTATTCGGGCACACAACGTTACACCTCTACTTGGATGGGAGATAATGTAGCATCTTGGGAACATTTACAAATTGCAAACATACAAGCACAACGTTTAGCGTTATCTGGTTTCTCGTTTGCAGGATCAGATATTGGGGGATTTGCAGAACAACCTAACGGCGAATTATATGCGCGTTGGATTCAATTGGGTGTCTTCCACCCATTTTGTAGAACACACTCTTCGGGAGACCATGGCGATCAAGAACCTTGGGCTTTTGATGAGGAAATAACAGATGTTGTTAGAAAGTTTATAGAAATTCGATACCAATTATTACCTTATTTATATACCGCATTTTATCAGTACTCACATTACAATGTGCCGATGTTAAAATCGTTAGTGCTGTTCGATCAAGAAGATACGCAAACACATTATAGAACTGATGAATTCATTTTTGGTAATCAAATTTTAGCATGTCCAATAAACGAGCCAAATGCTAAAGGCAGACGCATGTATATCCCTCGTGGAGACTGGTACAACTTCTGGACTAACGAGCTTGTATCTGGTGGAAAAGAAACTTGGGTAGATGCCGATTTAGACACCATGCCTCTTTTTGTAAAAGCAGGTGCAATTATACCTAAATACCCTGTACAACAATATGTTGGTGAAAAAACCATAGAGCAATTAACCTTAGATGTCTATTATAAAAACGGAAAAGAAGATTCTGAAATTTATGAAGATGCTGATGATGGTTACGATTACACCAAAGGGCGTTATAGTTTTAAGAAGTTTAACCTCGCTGGAACAAAAGATAAATTAATTATTAGAATTTATAAAAGAGGAGAGTATTTAACCTCGTACGAAACCTTTAAAATTAATTTAATAGGGCTTCCTTTTAAAGTGAAATCTATAAAAATTGATAATGAATATATCGATTTGAAGGATGTTAAATTTAATGGTGATAATTCGTTAGTTATTTCTAAAGAATTTTCAAATATTCAGATAAAAGGGTAAGAGTTATATCATTAAAAGATTTTCTAAAAAACACTATTTTACTAATTATTGCGTCCAACTAAGCAGAACTTAGCGTTGTATTTCTATACGCCACGTTTTATAAAATAGATGTCTGAATAAATATACTTTTTTTTAAATTACAATTTTAGACTCTTTCATTTCAAATACTATGAAACTCTTTTTTGCCGAGAGAAAAAAACCACTTCTTGTTCTTTTTGTATATCTTTGGTAGTAACTAAAAAATAATAAAAATGAAATTCATCTTCTTTCTTACATTCATCGTTTCAGCGCTTAAAGGCGGTTTATGGATTTTATTAGGGATAATAATAAAAAATCATTTTGATACGGCTATATCTCTTATATTAAGAAAACCTTTACCAGAGAATTTAATATCTCCTAACAATAAAAAAGCTATTGATTTGTATATTTATAAAATTGGGCAAATATTAATTATTATAGGTTGGATTATAATACTTACGGCTTTTTCTTCATGGATTGTTAGTTTTAGCATGCCAGGAAACAATTTTAATTTTAATCTGTAGTTTCTTTAAATTGTTAACATTTCAGAATACACACAAAATCTTCATCTTAAGCTTTAAAAGCCTTCCCCAAATACACCAATTTATAGCCTTTCTCTACATGGTCAATAGCCTTATTATACGAAGAAATAATTTCTAAAACGCCCTGTTTGTCTTTAACTAATAACGGAACCATATTTTCATCATTATTAGTTATTTCTATAAGTTTCTCGTAATGTGCTCTATCTTTTAATTCAATTTCATGAATTTCAGGATATTTTCTAGCAACTTCTGTTAGTAAATTAAAATCGTCTGTATGCGAAAACAAGCCTTCTTTTGGGTTGTTGGTTGGGTCGTTCATTTCATCAATAGTAATCAATCTAAAAGAACCGTTTTCACCAAATTGTTCACCAAATTTATTAATAGCATATTGGTTAATATCTGCGCTTCCTGTTAAAGCCATTAAAAACCCAACATCATTAAGTTCAATATTATCTTGTAAAGTTTCGGAATAAATATCTGTATTAATAGCCTCAAGCCCTATTTCTTGTGCTATTTGTATGTTGGTTTGGTTACTATCTATTAGCACAACATGCCTGCCGTTATCTTCTAAATAACTTCCAATAAGGCGAGATACTTGAGACGCTCCTACAATTAAAATGCCTTCCGATCTTTTTAAAAACACCCCTACTATTTTAGCAAACAAACGTGCTGTAGTAGCGTTTAGTAAAACGGTTCCTAAAACTATCATAAAAACCAGAGGTGTAATATATTCAGCCCCTTCAATTCCTTCTTTTAATAATTTACTCCCAAATAACGATGCAATTCCAGCAGCAACTATTCCTCGTGGTCCTACCCAACTAATAAATAATTTTTCATTCAGCTTTAAATTAGACCCAAGCGTACTTAAAAAAACAGCTAAAGGTCTAATAACAAAAACCACTACCACAAAAAGAATAGCTGTTTTCCAGGTATAAAGCAACATTAAGTCTTCAATATTAATATTTGCTGCCAGCAAAATAAATAAAATAGAAATTAACAAAACGCTTAAAGATTCTTTAAAATAAAGGAGTTCTTTTAAGTTTTCTAATTTACTATTACCCAACACCATACCCATGACTACAACAGCTAAAAGCCCCGATTCGTGTGCAAAAATTTCAGACTCAACAAAAACTAATAATACCGTTGATAGTGATACAACATTTAATAAGTAATGCGGAATAAGTTTTTTATTAATTACAAAAGCTAAGGCGTGAGCAAAAGTAAAACCGAACGTTGTGCCAAAAAGAATAATTTTACCAAACTCCATTAAAGCCGTTTTAGTAAACCCCCTATCACCACCAACGCTAATAAATTCAAACACCAATACAGCAACCAAAGCGCCTATAGGGTCTATTAAAATACCTTCCCACTTTAATACAGCAGATACATCTTTTTTTAGCGGAATATTTCTTAAAATTGGAGTTATTACAGTTGGACCAGTAACAATAATAAGTCCAGAAAACAAAAACGATAACTCCCAACTTAAATTAAAAATAAAATGAGCTAAAATACCTGCTCCCAAAAATGTAATAGCAGAGCCCAATGTAATTAGCTTTGTAATTACTGGACCAACGTTTTTAATTTCAGAACGCTTTAAGGTTAACCCGCCTTCAAACAAAATAATACTTATGGCGAGTGATACAAAATAATAAAGCCCTTCTCCAGGAAAAAGCCCTTTTTCTCCATTCCAAATGGGCTCAATCCATTTCGCGCCATCATCACTTAAATATTCGGCAGCTATGGGACCAACTAGTAGTCCTATTAAAATTAAAGGTAAAATGGCAGGGATTTTAAATTTCCAAGCAAACCATTGCGCTAATATTCCCAGTATAATTATTCCAGCAAGTTCTAACATTTAATTAATCTTACTATTAATTCACTAATATAAATAAAACAGATGATTTAATGTTTTTAAAAAATGTTATCTTTCCCTTTTTAAAAACTTAAAAATGTCTTTACAACCATTTAAAAGTATTGGTATTGGCGTTGCATTTTCGCCTAACTTAAAAGCAAATCTTTTTGAGGCTGCAAGACTTTCTGTTTTTTTTAAATCTAAACTCATTTTAATTCATGTTGGTGAAGCTACTAACGATAAAGCTAAAATGCTTGAGGTTTATTTAAAACCTTTTGAAAACGATAACTTAAACCTTGAGGTTGTTTATAAACAAGGTAACCCTGTTGATGTTATTTTATCTACTTGCCAAGAAAAAAATGTTGATTTATTGGTGCTTGGGGCTGTACAACGTGAACGGTTTTTAAAATACTACGTAGGCTCTATTGCTAGAAAAATTACACGTCAAGCAAAGTGTTCTATATTGCTGTTAATTAAACCGACTATTGAGCGTGTACCGTGTGAACACATTGTTGTAAATGGCTTAAAAGACCCAAAAACAGAACAAACAATAAAAGCAGCTTTTTACGTTGCAAAAAAATTAAATTCTGAAAAAATTACGATTGTTGAAGAAATTAAGCAAGACCAAATTTCAGTAAAAGTAGACGACGATAAATCTTTAAGAAGAGCAAATATTATAAAAGAGCGTATAAAACTTAGAGAAAACTCTAGAATCAAGGAAATTATTAGTCATATACCAAAAACGTATACTAAAGATAAAATTATAAAATTGCAGCCAATTTTTGGGAAAAAAGGATACTCTATTGGGCATTATGCGCAAATTTCGCGTGCTGATTTATTAGTAATGAATGCGCCATCAAAAATGACGTTTTGGGATAGATTGTTTCCACATGATATCGAACATATTTTAACCGAATTACCAACCGATGTTTTAATTCTTCAATGAGCCCGAAAAAAAACAACATAAAAGGTTTTTTTAAGGCTTTACCAAAAAATATTTTTTCTGGTTTTGTAGTAAGTCTTATCGCTTTACCTTTAGGCTTAGGTCTCGCTATGGCTAGTGATGCACCACCAATTGCTGGTATTATTGCAGCTATAGTTGGCGGTATTGTAGTTTCTATTTTAGGTGGTAGCCATGTTACTATTGCGGGGCCAGGTAATGGTTTGGTAGGAGTGCTTTTAATTGCAATTTCTACTTTAGGCATAGAAAACGCTTACGTTGCTATTATTTTTTCGGGAGTACTTTTAATGAGCCTTGGTTTTTTTAGAATGGGCACACTTGCCGATTTTTTCCCATCGTCTGCCATTCAAGGCATGCTTGCCGCTATTGGTCTTATTATTTTAGGAAAGCAGTTTCATATTATGTTAGCCCATAAAATACAACGAGAAGATACAGTTGATTATCTTTTTGAAATTCCTTTTTCTATTAACGATGCGATACATTATGAGAACAAAGGTTTAATTTTTGCTGCTTTGGCTGGGGTAATCAGTTTAGCTATCATGCTATTTTATTCAAAAATTAGAAATAAGTATTTACAGCTTATTCCTGCGCCCATGTGGATTGTTATTTTATCTATTGGGTTTAGTTATTATTTCGAGCTGGGTTTACATCAATCAAACCCTATTTCAAAGGAATATATGATTTCAGGCATTCCATCTATTCAAAATATAATTGCCGATATTCCTGTGCCCAATTTTAACAATATATGGACATTATCGTTTTGGGGAAGTGTTTTGGCCTTAACCCTTATTTCTGGCATAGAGTCGCTTTTAAGTATTAAAGCAGTTGACAAGCTAGACCCCGAAAAAAGACGCTCTAATGTTAATAAAGACCTTAAAGCTTTGGGATTAGCTACAGTTGGTAGTGGGTTTTTGGGCGGTTTAAATGTAGTAACCGTTATAGCCCGTAGTTCTGTAAATGTGAATAATGGAGCAAGTAATAGGTCATCAAACTTTTTCCATGCCATTTTTTTAGTGCTTTTTATTGTTTTATTTAGCACTCAACTTACTAGAATTCCATTGCCAGCTTTAATGGCTATATTGGTTTATACAGGTTATAAATTGGCATCACCTAGTGTAATTACAAAGATATTCTCCATAGGTAAAGAACAGTTAATCATTTTTTTTGTCACCCTAATTATTACTCTAAAAATTGGATTGATTACTGGCATAATTGCTGGAGTAATAGCTACTTTAATTATTCATATAGTAATAAATAAAAGCTTTGGATTGTTTTTTAGAAACCTTTTAAAACCAAATGTTTTAATGTTTAAAGAGGAAACCAATGAAAACAGTTTTTATGTAAGTGTTAAGCATTTTTGTAGTTTTTTAAATTACTACAGGCTAAAAAAACAACTAGATGCTGTACCCGAAAACGAAGACGTAATTGTAGATTTTTCTATGTGCGAATTTGTAGACCATACCGTTATGGAAAATATGAATAGCTACCAAGAGTTATTTAACAAACGAGGTGGGCATTTTGATGTTATTGGGCTAGACATGCATGATACAGACTCTAAACATCCTTTTGCTTTAAGACGCATGCTTCCTGTCCCAAAAATTATTAAAAATAATTTGACAAGACGGCAAACCAATATGGAAATTTTAGCCGAAGATTATAATTTTAATTATAGCTCTAAAAAAGAAAAAAACGTCTCTTTTCTTAATAACTTTCTGTTTTTTAACACCAAAAACATCAATCATATTTACAACAAGTTATCTCATAAAGATGACGCCATCTGCTTCTTTGATATAGAGTTTTCAGAAGGTGAATTTATTGCCAAAGAAGTCGTTCGTTCTACCATGCTTCATATAGAATTAAAACATAATATTCCTGAATTCACATTAGATAAAGAAGGGTTTTTAGAAAAAGTATCGGCATTAGCAGGTTTTAAAGATATTGATATTGAAAACCACGATGATTTTTCCGATCGCTTTCATTTACTAGGAGATAATAAAAGTGAGATTAGTAACTTTTTTAATGATAATGTGACTCACTTTTTTGAAAGCAACCCGTATTATCATGTAGAATCTAGCGGAAAAGCTATACTTATTTTTGGAAAAGAGCGTTTAGCTAGCTTAAAAGAAATTAAAGCCTTGTTTGATTTTGGAAAACGCCTTAAAGAAGTTATTACATCCAATTAACCATTCCAATTCTTAATAAATTCTTAACAAAAGACACTTATTGTTACGATTTTCTTAAATTTACGCCCCTATGAATTTATACCCTATAAACGCTGGTAATTTTAAGCTCGATGGTGGCGCTATGTTTGGTGTGGTACCAAAATCGTTGTGGCAACGCACAAACCCTGCTGATGCCAATAACATGATTGATTTAACAGCGCGTTGTTTACTTATTGAAGACAATAATCGGCTTATTTTAATAGACAACGGTATGGGTAATAAGCAATCGAGCAAGTTTTTTGGCTACTACCATCCTTGGGGAGACAATACTTTAGAAAGTTCCCTTAAACAACATGGATTTCATACTAATGATATTACTGATGTGTTTATGACACACCTACACTTCGATCATTGCGGAGGCAGCATTAAGTGGAATAAAGACAAAACAGGTTACGAACCTGCTTTTAAAAATGCACAATTTTGGAGTAATAAAAACCATTGGCAATGGGCTACGCAACCCAACAAACGAGAAAAAGCGTCGTTTTTAAAAGAGAATATTTTACCAATAGAAGCAAGTGGGCAATTAAAATTTACATCTCTTCCTGAAAATGATTTACTTAAAAATTCTGAACTAGGATTTGACATCTTTTTTGCCGACGGACATACTGAAAAACAGATGATTCCCATAATTAATTACAAAGGAAAAACCATTTGTTTTATGGCAGATTTATTACCTACTGTTGGGCATTTACCCTTGCCCTACGTTATGGGTTACGACACAAGACCACTTTTAACTTTAGATGAAAAAGAAAAATTTCTTAATCTTGCAGCAAACAACAATTATTATTTGTTTTTAGAACACGATGCCCAAAACGAAATAATTACAGTAAAAAACACCGAAAAAGGTGTTCGACTTAAACATATTTATACAACAAACGATATATTCAATTAACACTTAATTACATAATGCAAACAATTAAATCATTTATAGTTTCAGCTTTTGTGGCTTCAATAATTTCAGGTTGTGGTAGTACAGCAAGTATTTTATCAACACCTGTTGAAAATATTGATAACACCCCTTTAAAGGTTTCAGAATTAACTGAAAAAGAAAAACAATCTTGGGGGCATTTAGACTTGGTAAAAGATACAATTCCAGGGATGAGTGTTGATAAAGCTTACGCTGAAATTATTAAAAACAGAAAAGGAAAATCGGTAATTGTAGCTGTTATCGATTCTGGAATAGACATAGATCATGAAGATTTAAATGATGTAATTTGGACTAACCCAAAAGAAATTCCGAATAACGGAAAAGATGATGATAAAAATGGCTATATAGACGATATACACGGATGGAATTTTTTAGGCGATGGCTATAACGAACAATTAGAATATGTGCGTATACTAGCAAGTGGAGACACTAGCAGTCCTGACTATAATAGAGCTAAAGCGGAATACGATACAGAATATCAAAAATATGTTGGCTATAAAACCAATTACGGTCAGTTTTTACAACAAATAAAAAGTGCAGACCAAGCTATAAAAGCGCACTTAAAAAAAGACAACTATACCAAAGAAGATGTAAATGGTATAAAAACAGAAGATGAATCTTTACAACAATCGGTAGCTATTGTTAAATATGTTTACAGTTTAGATATGGAAACTGTAGACGATATGATAAAAGAACTTAATACTGGTTTAGAACAATTTAACGACCGTTTAAATTATAACCTAAATAAAGATTTAAAAGGCCGCGTAACTGGAGATGATCCCAATACTATGTCTACCAAATTTTATGGCAACGGCAATGTAAAACCTGTAAAGAAAACTGAAAGTCACGGCACACATGTTGCAGGTATTATTGCTGCCGAAAGAAACAACGGAAAAGGAGCAAATGGCGTTGCAAATAATGTAAAAATTATGAGCATTAGAGCAGTACCTAATGGCGATGAATACGATAAAGATATAGCTTTAGCCATTCGTTATGCTGTTGATAATGGTGCATCGATTATTAACGGAAGTTTTGGAAAGTACTACTCGCCACATAGCGATTGGGTAAGAGAAGCCATAGCTTACGCAGGGGAAAAAGATGTGCTTTTTGTAAACGCAGCAGGAAACGAAGGTCTCGATTTAGATTCTAAAGACGGGTTTCCAAACGATGCCCTTGGTGTTGGTCCAGAGGTCTCTAATACGTTTATAACCGTTGGTGCTTTAGAGCCTAAGTATGGCGCAAATATGATTGCTGGTTTTTCTAACTACGGAAAAGTAAATGTTGATGTATTTGCTCCTGGTGCAAAAGTGTATTCTACAACTCCAGAAAACGAGTACGATACTAAAGGCGGTACCTCAATGGCATCTCCTGGAGTAGCTGGTGTTGCTGCTTTAATACGTTCTTATTACCCCAAACTAAGTGCTGCTCAAGTAAAACAAATACTAATGGATTCGGGGCTTCCTGTAAAGACTAAAGTTATTGTTGGTGGTAAAACCGACAATGTGAAACCTTTTGGCGATTTAACTAAATCGTCTAAAATGGTAAATGCGTACAACGCCTTAATCATGGCTGCTCAATTATCTAAATAAATTTAATCTATCATAAAAAAGCGGTCTTAAAAAACCGCTTTTTCAAACTTATAATATTATGAAACTCTTTATTAGTTCTCTTTTTTCTGCGGTTTTATTGCTTTCATGTCATAGCACAAAAGATGTGGTTTATACGCCGTCGTCAAACACAATAACAACAGCTTCTTCACCATCTAATTACTGGCAACAGCATGTAGATTACAGCATGGAAATAGACATGGATGTAAATACATATCAGTACAACGGAACGCAAAATTTAGTGTATACTAATAATTCTCCAGATGTATTAAACCGTGTGTATTATCATTTATATTTTAATGCTTTTCAACCCGGAAGCGAAATGGATGTTCGCTCTAGAAACATTCCAGATCCAGACTCAAGGGTAGGTGATAGAATTAGCAAACTAAAACCAAATGAAATTGGTTATATTAAAGTAACATCATTAAAACAAAACGGTGTTGCTATAAAACACGAAACTGTTGGTACCGTTTTAGAGGTTGAATTAGCAAAACCTATTCAACCAGGAGAGCAAGTAACTTTCGATATGGTTTTTAACGCTCAAGTCCCTTTACAAATACGTCGTTCGGGTAGAAATAGCAAAGAAGGGGTAGCCTTGTCTATGACGCAATGGTATCCTAAATTAGCTGAGTATGATTTTGAAGGGTGGCATGCAGACCCTTATATTGGTAGAGAATTTCATGGGGTTTGGGGTAATTTTGATGTTAAAATAACTATTGCTAAAAATTATGTTGTTGGTGGTACGGGGTATCTTCAAAATGAAACTGAAGCATCTGGAAATAAAAAAACATTACACTATAAAGCACCTAAAGTACACGACTTTACTTGGGCTGCAGATCCTGATTATATTCACGATACAAAGCAAGTGCCTAACGGCCCCCTACTTCATTTCTACTACAAAAACACATTAGAAAAAGATAAACTAAATAACTGGAAAAAATTACAGCCAAAAACGGTAGAATTAATGCAGTATTTTAGTAAACACATTGGTAAATACCCTTACAAACAGTATTCGGTAATTCAAGGTGGCGATGGCGGTATGGAGTATGCCATGTGCACGCTTATTACAGGAGAGCGCAAGTTTGGTAGTTTGGTGGGTGTAACTGCTCATGAATTGGCACATACGTGGTTTCAATTTTTATTAGCATCAAACGAAGCTAAACACGAATGGATGGATGAAGGGTTTACCAGTTATATTAGTCATCACGCTATGAACGATATTATGAAGGAAGGTAAAGAAAACCCGTCTTCAAATGCTTATAATGGCTATATATATTTAGCAAAATCTGGCAAAGAACAACCACTTACAACCCAAGCCGATAGATACAACTTTAATCAAGCTTATAGTATTTCGGCATATAATAAAGGTGAAGTTTTTATGGCGCAATTGGGCTATGTCATTGGTGAAAACAACTTAAAAAACACCATTAAAAAGTACTTTAACGATTTTAGTTTTAAACACCCAAAACCTTTAGATATAATTCGTTCTGCTGAAAAAGTATCTGGATTAGAACTCGATTGGTATTTAATGGATTTTGCACAAACAACAAACACAATTGATTATGCTGTAAAAGCGGTTAATGGTAATAAAATAACACTAGAGCGTATTGGGTCTATGCCAATGCCTATTGATGTTACAGTAACATATATCGATGGTTCTTCAGAAGACCTCTATATTCCTTTACAAATGATGCGTGGAGAAAAACCAACCTCAGCAACTATAAAACCAGATTGGGCTTGGGCATATCCTACCTATACCTTTGAGGTTTCAAAAGAGGTGAAGCGTGTTCAAGTAGACCCCAAAAACATGATGGCAGATATTAATAAAGAGAATAATACCTTATAACCAAATTCTTTATAAATTTAAAGTCCTCGTTTATTTTGTATAAACGAGGACTTTTTACATTTTATGTCAATTGTTTAATTCTTATACTAACCTAAAGCATACCCAGCTCTATAGTTCCGTTTAACATATTTATTTGCTGGCTCAAAGTTGGTTATTTTCATGTTTTTGGCGTCCCACAATAATCGTTTTCTACCATAGAATTTTGATCCACCCCAAAAGCTTGTGCTTTTAGCATTAGGGTCTACTTCAAAATAAGCTTTTAAAGCAAGGTTACCTATTAAAATACTTTCTGTAAAAGGGCCTGCATAATCAAAAGAAGAACTTGTTTCTGCGTTTCCATATCCTGCCATACAAGCATTTACCCATTGTAAATAATGTCCTTCTGGAACACGAGGCAGTGTTGCTTCTACATTAATTTGTTCGTTTAAAGATAAGGGTAGTAATCTAGGGTTTTCTCCATAACAATCTGCCAAAAGCTTTCCTTTGGTTCCTATAAACAAAACACCTCCATCCCAGCTACCTAAAGCTTCATTATCTCCTAATTCGTCTGGTCTTTCTGGCATTAAACCGCCATCCATCCAAGATACTTTTATAGAACCTTTGCCGTCTGTTCTCGGATAGTTTAAATGAATTTTACTAGAAGTAGGGAAACTCTTTGGGTAACTTGCGGTTTTAAACTTTCCTTTAAACGCATCGGCTACACTACATTCTACTTGATTAGGGTATAATATGGGTAGAATTCTATACACTGGATCCATAACATGACAAGCCATATCGCCCAATGCTCCAGTTCCAAAATCTGACCAACCTCTCCAATCAAATGGTAAATATGCATCGTTATAATCGCGCATTTCTGCAGTTCCTAACCATAAATCCCAATTTAACCCTTTAGGTATTTTATGTTTTACGGTAGGTGTTTCGAGTGCCATTGGCCAAATAGCTCTATTGGTCCAACATTTTACAGTATGCACCTCCCCTATTAACCCCGTATTGTATAGCTCTTTCATTTTACGAACATCATCTCCAGAGCCTCCTTGGTTACCCATTTGTGTAACGACTTTATATTTTTTGGCAGCTTCGGTAAGCATTCGTGCTTCCCAAATATCGTGAGTTAATGGTTTCTGTACATAAACATGTTTTCCCATTTGCATAGCCATATATGCTGCAACAGCATGGTTGTGATCTGGTGTTGAAACAGAAACGGCGTCAATATTCTTGTTTTCTTTGTCGAGCATTTCCCTAAAATCATTATAATATTTCGCTTTAGGAAAGGTCGCTCTAGATTTAATTGCTTGCCTATCATCTACATCGCAAAGCCCCACAATATTTACATTAGGACTTTTAGCAAACGATGTTAAATCGCTGCTACCTTTACCACCAACACCAATACCAGCAATATTCAATTTATCACTTGGGGGAATAAAACCTTGCCCTCCTAATACGTGCCTTGGCACAATCATAATTCCAGCAGTAGCTAACCCTGTACCTTTTATAAAATCTCTTCTCGAATTATTATTTATCTCTGATTTCTTTTTCGACATAATACACAACTATTTTTTTATTTAAACAGATGTTCAAGATATATTATTTATTTGAAACTTTAAAAATGAATTTTTAATCTTTTTTATTAGTGTCCGATTAAAAATACTAGGGCTAGTTAAAAGCATTAATCTTATTGATTTTCAGGATATTTTAAAACAATGCACCTTGCTTTTTACCAAACTGAATAATGTATCAAGGTGTGAAAAATAAGTGTGACTTCTATGTTGTTTGTCAATTAGTTACATTCAAGTCTTTAGTCTTGGTTCTAAAAGCGAAGCGATCTGTATTCTTTTTCAAACATTAGTGATCTTTTTGATTAAGAGCTGTTTTAAATGATGGTTTTTTCTATTCTAAAATATAGAAAAGGAAAAAGGGTGTTATTTCAAAATAAGAACAGGTATTATTGCTATTTTTGTGTCTTAAATTGCCTATGGACGCATCCTATTCAAAAAAAGAAAAGCTTAAGAGCAAAAAACAGATTGAGCAATTGTTTGTTGAAGGGCAATCTGTTTCTGTATTTCCATTGCGTTTAGTTTACATGCCTACAACATTTAAGGAAAATGTTCAGATTAAAACAGGGGTTTCTGTAAGTAAGCGAAATTTTAAAAATGCTGTCGACAGAAACCGTATAAAGCGCTTGTTAAGAGAATCTTATAGATTAAATAAAAAGGCATATTTTAACAACATTACAACACAATATGCGTTTATGATTTTGTACATTGGCAAGAAAGAACCAAGCTTTACAGAGTTACAGACAAAAATGAAACTATTGTTCGATAAGTTTTTAAACACTGTTTCTACATCATAAAATGGCCCAAAAATGAAAAACATTCTAAAGAAGAAAATTATAATTCCAGTAGTAGTGTTTACTATCCTTTTTACAGGATCTGCTTTTAAAAATGACTTTTTTGAGATTGCCAAACAAATAGAAATTTTTACTACTTTGTTTAAAGAACTCAACATGAATTATGTTGATGAAACCAACCCTGGGGATTTAATGGATACAGCCATTAAAAGCATGTTACAAGATTTAGATCCTTATACAAACTTTTTAAACGAGCAAGATGTTGAGGCAGCAAGAATAAATAACACAGGTGATTACACGGGTATTGGAGCCAAAGTAAGAACGCTAAAAGATAAGTTAGTTATTATTGAGCCTTACAAAGGTTATCCTGCAGATAAAGCGGGCTTAAAAGCTGGAGATGACATTATAAAAGTAGGAAACACAACTATTGAAACGTACAAAGAAGACGCTGGAAATTTACTTAAAGGGGCTCCAAAGACTTCGGTAAATGTAACTTTTAAACGCCAAGGCAAAATTCAAACAGCAACCATTAATAGAGCAGAAGTTGAAATTAAAGCGGTCCCTCATTTTTCTATGGTTAATGCCAAAACAGGGTATATTGTTTTAAGTAAATTTAATACTAAAGCAGCAGCAGAAACTAATTACGCTCTTAGAGACTTAAAGGCGCAGGGCGCAGAACGTATTATTTTAGATTTACGAGGAAACCCAGGGGGTTTGCTTAATGAGGCTATTAAAATAGTAAATCTGTTTGTTCCTAAAGGGCAGTTGGTTGTTACGACTAAATCGAAAGTAAAAAAATATAATAAAACGTATTATACACAAAAAGAAGCTATAGATACCGAAATTCCGTTAGTCGTATTAATTGACGGCGGTAGTGCATCGGCAAGCGAAATTGTATCTGGCTCTTTACAGGATTTAGATCGTGCTGTTGTTGTAGGGTCTAGAAGTTTTGGTAAAGGCTTAGTACAACGCCCTAAATTGTTAACCTATGGCACTCAAATTAAAATTACCATTTCTAGATATTATACCCCATCAGGACGTTGTATTCAGGCTTTAGATTATTGGAATAGAAATGATAAAGGTGAAGCGGTGCGTGTAAAACAAGAAAATTATAATGCCTTTAAAACCAAAAATGGTCGTCATGTTTTTGACGGCGGTGGCGTTTTTCCAGATGAAGTTGTGGGGGCTTCAAAAAATACAGCAATAACAAATGCAATAAGCAATAGCAACTTGATATTTAACTTTGCTACCGATTATTATTATAAAAACACTGTTGATAATATCGCTGATTTTAATCTTAACGATTCCGATTTTAATAACTTTAAATCGTATTTAAAAACCAATAATTTTTCTTTTGAAACCAATACTGAAAAAGCATTAGTAAAAGCTTTTGAAGCAGCAAAAAAAGAGGAACTTAACGACAATATTGAAAACGATTATAACACTTTAATTTCTAACTTAAACAAAAGCAAAATAGATGTTATTGACGAAAACAAAGCCTATTTATTACAATTACTAACCGATGAAATTGTTAAACGCTATGTGTATAGAGAAGGCTTGTACGATTATTATAAAACTCATGATGCAATAATTAAAAAAGCAGCTTCAATACTTAGCTCTTCATCTATGTATCTTGACTATTTAAAGTAGTGGTTCTTTATAAAATAATTAAAATAGTATATTTATAAACTTATTCTTTTCTCCTACTATGAATAAACTGTTTTCGTTTCTATTAATTTTTGTCAGTTATAGCTTTGTTTTTTCGCAAAATGAGTTAACGCACGACGTATATTTTGATACGAATAAATATGAAGTGCCTTCAACTGAAGAAAACCGCTTATTACTTTTCATTTCTACATTAACTGATGTTGATATTGAAACCATTTCCATTTTTGGGTTTTGTGACGATATAGGTGCCGATGACTACAACTTAAGTCTTTCTCAAAAACGTGCCGATGCTATAAAAACCATTTTTTCAAATAATGAAATAAGCGAATCTTTAATTACAAATGTTGATGGTAAAGGTGAAATTTTACTTAAAATAGTTAACGAAAAAAACCTTCTAAAAATTAGAGGATTAAACAGAAAAGTAGAAATTATAGTAAAACCAAAACCCATAATTAAAGTCGTAGAAGAAAAGGTTATTGATACGATAAAAAAGAAAACCATTCCAGAACGCATAAAAGGCGATCTTAAAGTTGGTGATAAAATAGTTTTTGAAACCATTTTATTTAAAACAGGCTACGCAACAGTAACACCTGGTTCTAAAAAAACCTTAGAGTCTATTGCTAAGTCGCTAGTAGAGCGCGATGATATATATTTTACAATTCAAGGTCATGTTTGTTGCACGCAACTTAGTCGTGATGCTATAAATAGAAAAACAAAAAAACGTAACCTTTCTCAAGCCCGTGCCAAATATGTTTATGATTATTTTGCAAAAAAAGGGGTTGATAAAAAGCGCATGCGCCATATGGGCTTACGTAGAAAATTTCCGCTTGGTGGTGATCCTAAATTTGATAGACGCGTTGAAATTTTAATAACCTATGTGGGTAAATAGAAAACATCTTTGCGGTTTAATATTATTGTTATTTTGCTGTATTGGCTTTTCTCAAAACACAAGCATTCCAGATTCTAATTTTGAACAAGCTCTTATAGATTTAGGTTACGATTCTGCTCCTATAAACGGCACTGTTTTAACTGCAAATATAAATACCATTACCAACCTAAATGTGTCTAATAAAAACATAACAAACCTTTCTGGAATTGAAGATTTTACCGCTTTAGAAGTTTTAAATTGCAATAACAATTCTATTAACGTCTTAAATATTTCTCAAAACACAAGTTTATCTGAATTGTACTGTAACGATAATGAACTTTCAAGCTTAAATGTTTCCGCTTTAGTAAACTTAAAAATATTTTGGTGTGCTAATAACCAATTAACAAACTTAAATGTTACTAATAATTCTAATTTAATTTCGCTTGTTTGCGCAAATAATTTATTAACGAGTTTAAATGTTACTAATAACCCTACTTTAAATGTTTTGTCTTTTGAAAACAATCAAATTTCAAATATTGATGTTACTCAAAATAATACCTTAAACTCATTACTTACTAGACAAAACCTTATAACAAATTTAGATGTCTCTCAAAACCTTGATTTAACATTTTTAGACTGTGGAATAAACCAAATAACAAGTTTAGATGTTTCTCTAAACACCAATTTACGTGTCCTCTTGTGTTTTAATAATAACCTTACTGAACTAGATGTTACTCAAAATACACGTCTTAGTGATTTAAGTTGTGAGTTTAATCAGCTTACACAATTAGACATGTCTCAAAACACATCTTTAGTAAATTTAGATTGTAGTGATAATAATTTATGTATACTAAATGTTAAAAATGGTACCAATACTAACACGACTATTATGGATTTTAGCTCTAATCCAAATTTAAGCTGCGTTATTGTTGATAATGCTTCAGATAATCATTTAAACTGGAATCCTTTTCCCTTTTCTAATTACGTTAATAATCCTTCAGATTGTGCCAATACTGTTCTTGTTGATACGCTTGATGATTTTATAGGGATTAATTATACATTACCAATACTTAATAATGGTGATTACTATACACAATCTAATGGAAATGGGATGCAATTACAAACAGGTGATGTTATTAATACGTCTCAAACCATTTTTATTTATAACCAAGGCATTTGTAATAATAACGAGTCTAGTTTTAACGTACTTATTACAGATGAAAATTATTTTATTCCAAAGTATTTCACACCAAATAATGATGGTACTCACGATTTTTGGAAGGTTAAAGATTTTTCAAATTCAATAAAAAACATAACCGTTTTTAATAAATATGGTAAATTATTAAAATCCTTCCCACCAAATTCTGAAGGTTGGAACGGAACATTTAATGGTAAATTATTAAATACTGATGATTATTGGTATTTAATAACACTAAATTCTGGAGAATTATTAAGAGGTCATTTTACATTAAAACGTTAGCTATTTGGCTTTAATCATTGCTATATGCGGAATATTATCTTCCAAGTACTCTTCTCCTATTTCTTTAAAATCTAAGTTATTATAAAAGGTTTTTAAATATACCTGTGCAGATATTTTTATTAAACTTGTGTTATAATAATATTTAATAGCATCAATTGAAGCATTCATTACATCATACCCATATTTAAATTGTCGTTCATTTTTTGCAACTACTACTCTACCTATACTAGCTTCTTCAAAATAAAAACCTGGTTTAAAAATTCGCGTATAAGCAATAACTTTATTGTTTTTTATTCCTAATACATGCAATGCATTTTTATCTTTACCATCTATATCTTGATACACACAATCTTGTTCTACAACAAACACTTCACTACGTAATTGAAGTAAGTTATACAATTCTTGTAGTGTTAATTCTTTAAATGATTTAACTTTTATGTTTAACATAATTTAATGGTTGCAAATCTTTTAAATTTTAAAAGAATGATAATGAAATAATACTAAAACAAGTTCTGTATGATAAAAAATTATCAATCTTGAACAATAACATCTTTTGCATCATCTTTACCAAATTCTGGTTGAATGTTAACGTGATTTATATCGTATTTACTAAATAATAAATCTTCTATTTCATGTAAAATACTATCAAATTGAGATAACGTTATATTTTCATTAAAATCTATATGCGCTTCTAAATGAATTTCCTCTTCATTTAACTGCCAAATATGAACATGATGCACATTTTTTATGCTATCAAAATTATTAATTTCGTCTACTATTTTATTTATTGGAGTAGAATCTGGAGTAAATAACATTAATACTTTTGTAGAGTCTTTTAATAAATAAAAACCCATCCAAACTAAATAGATTGCTATAGTAAAAGTTAATACACTATCTACCCAATATAGTTGATAATATTTCATTAATAATCCGCCAACTAAAACTGCTATACTTGCCATCATATCAGTTAATAAATGTAAGTATGCGCTTTTCATATTCATATTAGCTTTTGAGTCTTTTTTTAATAAAAGCACACTAAAACCATTTCCTAAAATAGCAATTAGCGATAACCAAATAACTAAATTAGATGCAATTTCTTCTGGGTTTTTAAAACGCTTAACAGCTTCAATAATCAATAAAATAGCAACAATAATTAAAGTTGCAGCATTTATAAAAGCTGCTAAAATTTCAGCTCGTTTATACCCAAAAGTTTTTTGAAAAGACGCTTTGCGTTTAGAAAGTTTTTCGGCAATATAACTTATAACTAATGATACAACATCACTAAAATTATGTAAAGCATCACTTAATAACGCTAAACTACCAGATACTAAACCTCCAATAATTTGAGCTACAGTTATAAGAATATTTAATAAAATAGAAATAAAAAGATTTCTTCCTTTTAAATCAGAATGTGAATGTGGGTGATTATGAGAATGGTTATGCCCCATTTAACAAGATAACGGAATTTTATCTATACGGTTTTGATGGCGACCACCTTCAAACTTAGTATTTAAAAACATATCAACCATTTGTATGGCTTGTGGAATAGCTGTATATCTTGCTGGAATACATAATACATTAGCATTATTATGCTGTCTTATAAGTCCAACAATTTCTTTAGTCCAACATAAACCAGCACGTACCTCTTGATACTTATTAGCTGTCATTGCCACACCATTTGCGCTACCACAAATTAAAATACCAAAATCCGCATTTTTAGCAACAACATCTTTAGCAACAGGGTGTACAAAATCTGGATAATCTACACTATCATTAGCATCTGTTCCATAATTATTAACAGTATATCCCTTATTTTCTAAGTATGTTTTAATAGCAAATTTATAATCTGTTCCTGCGTGATCGTTTCCTATAGAAATTGTCATTTTTTATATATTAGTTTGTAATACTGCAAAGGTAGCAATTATAAACATTGTCAATTAACATATTCATTACTTGTTAATAACTGTTCATTAATTTTTAAAACTAAAATATTGTTATTCCAATTATTTTTTCAATCAAAAACCTCTATTTAATAACCAAAAATTTAACTCATTTTTTTTAGCAATGTTATTAGACTAAAATTTACAGATACCAACATCAATTATTAAAATACTTATTAAATATTAACTGTTAACATAGATTGTAAACAACTGTTAATAGAAAAAATAAAAACCTTAAAAATGAAACTATTAACTAATGTATAATATGTTCATTTCTATCTAACAAACAGAATATATAATACCATCAAAATAAAACCTAAAAAAGTTATACCGCTATTAACATACTATAATAACCATCATTTATTTTTTTAAATTTTAAAAAGAAAATAATTATATAATATATAATGTGGATAACTTGATTTAACATTAAAAAAACATGGTTAAATATTAATATTGTAGCTTTGTAAAAAATAAATAGCAAATCTTCTCCTAAAATAACAACGCTATTTAATAACAAAATTTCCAATATCTTAGGAAATGATAATGATTACAAAAATTTAAATGAGTAAAAAAAGAAAAGGAAAATCCAGAAGAAAAGGGATTTCCAACTTAACAAATACAATTCTAAGTATTTTAAAAAAAGAAAGAAACCAAGCCTTAAATTATAAACAAATAGCTGCTAAATTAGGTGTTAACGATGCCAGTAGTAGAAATCAGATTATAAAAAAATTACGCGATTTACAAGGAAAACAAGAAATTGAAGAAGTAGAACGTGGTAAGTATAAGGCAATTATAAATACTGAATATTACACTGGTATTTTAGATTTAGCTGCTAAAGGAAACGGCTATATAATTTGTGATGAATTTGATGATGATGTATTTATAGCTTCAAATAATATTAACAAAGCACTAAATGGTGATGAAGTAGAATTTTATGTTTACAAACGACGTAAACGTGGAAAATTAGAAGGCGAAATAACTAATATTATTAAACGTGATAAAAGCGAATATGTTGGTGTTATTCAAATACACGATAGGTATGCTTTTGTTATTGCAGATAGTAATAAAATGTACAAAGATATTTTTGTACCTATAAATAAAACATTTAAAGCTGAAGATGGCGATAAGGTATTAGTTAAACTAGAAGATTGGCCAGAAAAAGCCGATTCTCCTTATGGTAAAGTGATTCAAGTTCTTGGGAAACCAGGAGATCATAATACAGAAATTCATGCTATACTTGCAGAATATGGTTTACCTCACGAATTTCCGCATGAGGTTGAAGAATTTGCTAATAAATTAGATACCACTATTACAAAAGAAGAAATAGCAAAACGGCGCGATATGCGTAACGATTTAACTTTTACCATCGACCCTAAAGATGCTAAAGATTTTGATGATGCCTTGTCGTTTAAAGTGTTAGAAAATGGATGGTTTGAAATAGGTATTCATATTGCCGATGTATCGCATTATTTACAAGAAGGTACGGTTTTAGATGATGAAGCTTACGAGCGTGCCACATCGGTTTATTTGGTAGATAGGGTAGTACCTATGTTACCAGAAGTTTTAAGTAATAATGCCTGTTCGTTACGGCCACATGAAGAAAAATATACTTTTTCGGCAGTGTTTCAAATGAATGATAAAGCTGAAATTAAAAACCAATGGTTTGGTAGAACAGTAATCTATAGTGATGCCCGTTATGCTTATGAAGAAGCACAAGCTGTTATAGAACAGAACAAAAATTTTAATAAAAATGGGGCACTGAGCGAAGTGGACGTGATAATTCCAAAAGAAGTTTCATTAACAGGAAAAGCATATAATACCACAGTAGAATTAGCGCAAGCTATTTTAAAAATGGATGAATTAGCTAAAATTATGCGTAGAAAACGTATGAGTTCTGGTGCTATTTCGTTTGATAAAGTAGAAGTAAAATTTAATTTAGATGAAAAAGCAAATCCTATAGGTATTCACTTTAAAACTAGTAAAGATGCTAATAAATTAATTGAAGAATTTATGTTATTAGCAAATAGAAAAGTATCAGAATTTATAGGTAAAAAAGATCCTAAAAAAACATTTGTATATCGTGTGCATGACGAACCAGACGATAGTAAACTAGCTAATTTACAAGGTATTGTTTCTAAATTTGGTTATAAACTTAACTTTAAAGATAGAAAAACAACATCGGCTTCACTTAATAATTTATTAAAAGAAGTAAACGGAAAAAAAGAACAAAATTTGGTTGATACATTAGCAATTCGTAGTATGAGTAAAGCTGAATATACCACACATAATATTGGACATTACGGATTAGCATTCGATTATTACAGTCATTTTACATCACCTATTCGCAGGTATCCAGATGTGATGGCACATCGTTTATTACAACATTATTTAGATGGCGAAAAATCAGCAAACGAAGATGTATACGAAGATAAATGTAATCACTCTAGTGCTATGGAAAATTTAGCTACAAAAGCCGAACGTGATTCTATAAAATACATGCAAATACGATTTATGGAAGACCATAAAGATGAAGAATTTTTAGGTGTAATTTCTGGAGTAACCGATTGGGGAATTTATGTTGAAATAATTTCTAATAAATGTGAAGGTATGGTGAGTGTGCGCGATATTAAGGACGATCATTACGTTTTTGATGAAAGCGAATATGCATTAATAGGGCGTAATACAAAAAATATGTATCAACTAGGTGATGAAGTTATTGTAAAAGTTAAAAATACAGATTTAGTTAAAAAGCATCTAGATTTTAATTTGATAGGAAAGCCTGAAGATTAATTGGATGAAAGGAGAAAAGTTCGTTTAACGGTTACGTATATGGAAAGTTGCGTGTTTGTGTGCGAGGATTTTCCGAAGGAAAATCAGAAGCTAGCAAACAAAGCAACTCACATTGGTTAAACACAAAATAGCAATTTTTTATATACAATGTTGGCAAACGTTGTTATATTAAAAATTGCCAATTTAATATGAGTCTAATAGTATTTGTTTTTATACTTACTAACGAATTGTGCTCATAATCTAAGATGTTAGGTAAACCAAATTCATCTCTTATAATGATAGATAGACAATTTTTATCACTTAAATCAAATTTGTAACCTAATCCGATTAATAAACCATAATCAAATTTTTTTACAATTGGTTTAGCAAAAAGAGCAATATTTTCTCCAGTGTCAATTCTTGTGGTCTCATTTTCGACCTGAAGAAAATGATTGTAGAATATACCAGCATCGGCAAAAATATTAGTGTTTTTTCCAATGTTATACCTAACAATGATGGGTATATTTATGTAAGTAAATGTAATTTTATTATCTACAAAATAGGTGTCAGGACTAAACCCGCCGACTTGAAAATTTTCCAATTTCATAGCTTTATCATCATAATTTATATTTGATAATATTGAAAATTTCTCGTTAATAATATATTCCGCTGAAAGTCCGAAAGAATGACTTATTACTTTTTTATAATCGTCGAGAGTATTTCCTTTTAAATTAGATTGGTTAGCTCCTAAATTGAGTCCAATTTTAAATTTTCCACTGTTGTTGTTATCTTGAGAAAACATTTGGACTGTTACGAATACTAGAAATAAGGTAGTTAATTTGAGGTGTTTCATTTTTTTTATGTTTGCCAATGCAAAGATAAAGTTCCGTTTCAATACTGAAACAAGTTCAGCACAGGTGAACTTTATCGGTTGTTAAACTAAGTTATCTATTTTTTTCGACAAAATCAAGTTAAATATTTTAAAAATAAAACCTTGTAAAGTGTAACATTTAGAGTAATTTCATACTGAAGTGATTTAAACTTATTAATCAAATAAAAAGGGTTGCCGATATTTGCGTTGTGAAGCGTAAATTAATCAAAAAC
>CANKVS010000033.1 GCA_947487155.1 uncultured Flaviramulus sp. | reverse complement strand
GAACGGCTTGTTTGAAATCCTTTTTGCCTTTTTCCAAAAAGATTGAGTAGAGATAGCCCGACCCTCAAGGGGAACGCACTGATATTTTATAAAAAGAAATTCCAAACTACACCAAAACGCACACTGAAATCTCTATATGGATTGTTTGGTGCTGCGTAATAATTGTAACCTGTAAAAGCAGAATTGAAATGTTCTGCTTTAAGATAAATTCTTGTTTGGCGGATTTTTACGTTTATAAAGAAATCTAAGCGTGGGTAGCTTCCATACTCTTCTTGGGTTTGCACATAAAATTCTGCCAATAATGGGTTATATGCATTCATATAATATTTGGTGAAATAATTAAAGGTGACCCCTGTTTGCAAATACATTGCATTTTTAAATAAATGACTTGAATAATATAATGTATTACGGGTTGTTAACTGAGGGACGTTAAGTACATTATTGTTATCTTGTACATTTTGATAAAGTACCGTATTGTTTAATGCAAACTTATGCCACTTTATTTCCTTTTCTAATTTTACGCGTAGATAGCTTACTACATTATCATTTTGAAATGGTTTGACTTGGTTTGTTAAATCGTCTATTTTAAAATAAGTATAGTCATTTATTGTTGTATAGTCTACAGCTATATTTGCTAGCTTTTTAGATTTTAATTGAAATGCTAATTGCTGTGTCTCGGTATTATTAAAATTGTTTTGCCAGTTATAATTTATATAATCACTTTGATAAAGTAGGGTATTATAATTAGGTGCTTTTGAATTATGATTAATAGATGCTGTAGCCGATATATCTTTATTTAAATTAAAAGTTGCATGGGCTTTTAAAAAGTTACCATCGAAATTGCCAGAAACATTTAATCCTAATTCGCCTTGTAATTCGAAGTTTTTAAACTGTTTGTGATATTTACCTCCTACTGAAAATATATTGCCTTTTAATCTATTTGTAATTGTGTTACCATTAAGCACTACTACTTTATCGTATCCGTAATTATAATTATTACTATTTACATTGAATTGTAAATCTCCTAATACATCATTACTGTAATTTAAGTTCAATTGATTTGAAAAGCTCTCTAGCGTTGCTCTATCTTTTAAATTGGAGGTTTTAAAAGCATTTCCAAAATAACTGGTAACGGCGCTGGATTGATCATATTGAAAATATTTATCTTCAAAAGATATAATATGACCTATACTTAATTTGTTTTTAGATAATGAGTCTTTTTTGCGTACAATATTATATTGATGATTTAAATAAAATCGTTTGCCAACAAGTATACTTTCGGCATTTTCAAAATTTACTTCCAAAATAGAGCGGTCTAAAAACTCTTCTGCCCCACTTTCAAAATTTGCTACACTAACATCTTGAAGCCCTCCATTTTCTTGATTCATTAGATCCTGCGTAACCATATGTGCTTTTACAGAATACCGTTTATTTTTAGTTTGATAGTTGGTTGTAAATCTGAAATTACCTGTACTGGTTAACAGGTTTTGGTATTTACCTAACGAGCGTAATCCTTTATATGCTATTAAAAAATTAAGTTGTGGTGATGTGTTTACTGTGAAAAAAGAATCTGCCAATTGCCCTTGCTCGAAGGCTGACTTATAAAATAACTCTGTTAGCGGTGTAGGCACCCTATAATAATTAATATCTTCAACTTCCATATAATTAAAATGTCTTGCTCGTGCACCGAAACCTGGTGTAAGTTTCGTGTTTTCAAAATTGAATGTAAGACTGTTATATGTTTGTCCTAAATTTGAAAATGGGATTAAACCAAAATTATCTCTTTTTAAATAATTGAACTTATATTCTTTTTGTATAGTTAGTGTGGTATCAACATAGGTTGTATCGTTTTTATGAGAAATAATTAAATAATCCTCAATTTTAGCATCAAGGTTTTTAATTTTTTTAATTCCCGTACTTTTTCTTTGTGCTGCGGTAAGGGTATCTTGATCTCTAAATCCATCAATTCGATCGCTTGACGGTCTTGTTAGATCTTGTGCAAATGCACTATTACATATTAATGCTAAAAAGAAAGCAAAAACTAATTTGTTCATAATATAATTTTCCAGGACAAAAGTAATTATTTGAACGTAAAGAGTGAGGAAATATTTTAAATAAAGAACGTCTTTACTAATAAGTTACTAATTGCTATATACTAAAGGTATTGTTTGCTTATTCTTGTTTTATTATAAACACAAAAAAGACTGCCTTTTCGGACAGTCTCTTTGTGCTATTAATCTAAATTAGTTTTATAAATTAATTAGTTTTGATCTGATGAACTAATATTTGGGTTTGCATCAATTTCAGCTTGTGGAATTTTAAATATCCAATCGTTATTAACCGAAGGTCTCTCTTGTCTGAATGCATCTTGATACAATACTTCTGATGCTCCAGAACCTCCATCAGCACCATGGTCAATACCTTCATCCCATCGTATTTTATCGGTATATCCGAAACCTTCACCCCACAATTCTAAGCCACGTTGAAATTTAATATGATCCATTAATTTTTCTTGTGTATCAAATACTGTTGGGTCGTATGCAGTATCACGTGCTTCACCTAAAGGTCTTAGAGCCTCTTGTGCACCAGAAATATCATTCTGCATAGTTTTTGCTTCAGCTTCAATTAAATACATTTCAGAAGAACGCATGTAAATAATATCATCGGGATCTGTACCCCCTGGATTTTTTTGCTTCATCTTAAAATGCATATATGGATGTGTATTATGACCAGAAGCTAAACCATATTCACTTTTAATACTAGCTATTGCAGCATCAAATTCTTCTTCAGTAGTATATAGAGGGTTTGTGTTATTATCCCAACTTCCTTCTCCGTTTGCAGCTGAACCATTTGAGTTAGGTGCATCTACTAAAAATACATCTTTTCTATAATCTGTATCTGGAATTGCATCAACTAATCTTCTGTCTGCAATTTTAGGATTGTTTCTAATTTGACTTCCATTAAATGTATTACTCATTAAATAAAAATAAGCACGGAAAAACGTAGTTTCTGTAGTAATTACGTTACTACCCCATATTACCTCAGGTAAAAGCGTTGTGTTAAATCCAGATTTCCAATCTTCTTCATTCATTATTGGATAATTTTGACGCGCAGCAATAGCAGCATCAGCTGCTGTTTGCCAATCTCCTGTAGATAAAGCCATTCTTGCTTTTAAACCATATGCAACATCAATATTTAATTGGGATTTATCGAAGGCATTTCCTGTTGGTCTAGCTGTAGCATTCTCGAAATTGCTAATAGCTGTATCAAGATCTAAGGCTATCTGATTATAAATCTCCTGCACTGTTGACCTAGGTGCACTTGTAAAAGGTGCATCTGAAGAAAATAATAATGGTACACCAGGATCTGTAGATGGACTACCTATTAAATACCCTTTAGCATAATGTTGAATTAATGAAAGATATGCATAAGCTCTATACGTATAAGCCTGCCCAATAATTTCTCGTAATCTATCATCTTCAGGTATAGTGCCATCTGTAGCTCTATTAATAATAGCATTAGAACTTGCAATAATATTATAACGATGATACCATAATAATTCAGTTGTTAATGATGTTTCTACGGTATGTGAATTCCATTGCATTTCATCTCGCCATCCTAAATTATTAGCACTTGCAGAGTGTATAAGACCTCCAGCTAAATTATCGCCTATAGGTATCCAATAATGATTACCAGATCTTGATGAGCTACCTCCAGGTAGGATTGTTTGTAATTGAGCATACAGTCCGCGATGCAAACCGTTTAAAACAAGTTGCATGTTTTCTGCAGTTGCAAAAGCATCAGCAGCTGAAATAGCATCTGTTGGTTTTGTATCTAGAAAATCATCTTGACATGAGGTTATTGTAATAGCTACTATTACCAATAACATTAATTTTATTTTTTTTAACATAATAGTATGTTTTTAATTATTGGATTTATTAAAATGAGACATTTAGTCCTAATGAGACAATTCTCGATGGATTAAAATCGTCACCCTCTGGTGTTCCCGCTAAATTATATTGAGGATCTAATCCTGTTCTTTTACTCTTTAAAAATAAGTTTTCTCCTGATAAAGAAAGTCTTAAATTGTCTACTCCTAATTTTTCTGTAATGGCATTATTGAAAGTATAACCTAAATTAACATTCTTAAGTGCCCAAAAAGAAGCATCTGTTAAGAATCTTGTAGATTGTGTTCTTACTAAACTAGTACTTCCGTTTTGTAACCTAGGCACATCTGTAATGTCTCCTGATTGACGCCATGCTCTCAAAATATCTGGATGTAATGAACGCCCATAAGCTCCACTATGCAACATATCTGAATACCCATTATCTAAAAACTCACCACCAATACCGTAAGTTAATAAAACATCTAAAGAGAAGCCTTTATAACTAAAGCTATTTGAAACAGAACCTAAAAGATCAGGTATAGATCTAGCACCTGTATAGGCTCTTTCAGTTTCTTCCCAATCATTGGTAGTTTCATGATTACCACTAGCATCTAATACTGGAACACTATTACCATCTGTATCTATTTCATACATAAAAAATAACTGATCTCCGTTATCAGGATCTACTCCTGCTGTATGAAGTAAGTAAAAATCAAATCTAGATCGTCCAACTTCCCATCTTTTTGAACCATTTACAAAAGGATCAGGTAAACTAGTAATTTCATTCTTAAATGTTGAAGCTTGTAATGTTAAATCCCATTTAAAATCGGCATTATTAACAAGATGTCCCGTTAACCCCAATTCAAAACCTGAGTTAAACATATCTCCAACATTATTTGGAAAAGCATTTAATCCATTACTAAGTGCAATTGGAAGGTCATACAATAAGTCTGAAGAGTTTTTCTTATAATACTCGATAGTACCATCTAAGAAATTATTAAATAAAGCAAACTCTAATGCTACATCAAAGCTTTCAATTGTTTCCCATTGTAAATCTGCATTACCTATATCTGACCATATAATTGCTGGATTACCCGCATTAGATGTAAGACTATACCTAGGTTGAGATAGGAAAAAATCTCTTGTAAAAACCCCATTAACATCAAAACTTCCTAAACGGTCATTCCCCACTTCACCATAAGAAGCACGTAATTTCAAACGATCTATAAATGACACATTTTCCATAAAGGCTTCTTGATCTACTCGCCATGAAGCTCCTACAGAGTAAAAGGTACCCCATTTCTTATTAGTAAAAACAGACGAACCATCTCTTCTAACTGAAGCACTTATATAATACTTGTTATCGTAATCGTAGTTTGCACGAGCAAAGTAACCTTCTAGAGTTCTGTTTGTAGTAGAACCTCCTAAACTAACTGGTGTTGCAAAATTATCAAGTTCAAAGATACCTTCAGCGGTTTGATCAATAGCTAACGTATTATTATCTGAAAATGTTCTATTTAAACTCTCATGACCTAATGTTATGTTTACATTATGTATATTATTAAAACTTTTTGTATACGTTATAACTTGGTTAAAATTTTCAATTTGCCTTCTAAATCTGTCATCACTAAATCTACCTGTAGGTTGCGCATCTCCAATTATATTATTTTCATACTCCTTTTCAAGCCCCTCATTAATATCTCTACCATAAGTTAGTTTAACATTAAGTCCTTCTATGATTTTGAAGTCTCCATAAAATCTAAAACCATAAGTATTATCTCTATCACGTTCGTCGTTTAGCAACAATTCTTGAAGTGCATGACGTCCTTGATTGATAGGCCTTGAACCAATATTAAAATCAGGAAAGCCTTCTCCAGAATCAAACACAGGTCTCCCAGCTTCATCAAACACTATATTTCCTTGCAAATCATTTACATAAACTGGATATATGGAACCTATATTTTTAGCAAAAGCAAATGGATTTGCAATACCACCTTCTCCAGCAGAACTAGGCCCAACTGAATTGGAAACAGTAATATTTGCACCACCACCAATGGTAATCCAATCATTAACTTCAAAATCAGCTTTCAAACGTGTTGTTAAACGGTCATATCCTGTTGTAATAACATAACCTTCTTCATCTAAATAAGACGCAGAGAAAAATATTTTATGATCTTCTCCTCCACCAGATACATTTACATTATAATTTGTTCTTACACCTGTTCGATCTAATACATCATACCAATCTAAGCTATTATAAATTAAACTTGCATTAGGATTTAAACGTCCATCTACTCCTACAATTTGGTCATTTGGCACATTAAATGGATTATATCCTAATCTGTTGTATATATTAGCAGAAGCATAAGCGGGGTCGCCTCCTGCAGCACTTGTATTTCTTAAGGCTTCCCACATGGTCTCGTAATATTGACCAGGAGTAATAGCATCGTATGCTGGAATAGCTCTTGTTACCATACCAACTTGTGTTGAAGCTGTTACTTTTATGTCTCCTTTATTACCACTTTTAGTAGTAATTAAAACAACCCCATTAGCTGCTCTAGACCCATATAATGATGTTGAAGCTGCATCCTTTAGAATTGTAAATGATGCAATATCGTCTTGATTTATTGTATTCAATGCACCATCATATTGGACACCATCAACAATAAAAAGAGGATCTGAACTACCATTTAATGTTCCCACTCCACGAATAACTATCCCTGGAGACGAACCAGGTTGTCCTGATGCAGAAGTAAATTGAATACCTGTTGCTTTACCTTCTATTGCAGCAATAGGAGACGTAACAACTCTTTTGTTTAAATCTTTTGATCCAATAACACTTGCCGATCCTGTAAAAGCCTCAAGACTAGAAGTACCATAAGCAACAACTATAACTTCATCCAACGCCGAAACATCTTCATCCATTACAATATTAACAGTGTTACTTGTTCCAACGGTAGCTTCAACTTGTTTCATGCCTACGAAAGAAAACACAAGCACATCGCCAGATGCTGCTTTAATTATGTACTTTCCGTCAAAATCTGTTTGAGCTCCTATGGAAGTTCCTTTAACAATAACGTTTACACCTGGTAAAGGCAAACCATCTACAGCAGATGTAACCTCTCCAGAAATAGTTTTCTCTTGTGAAAAAGAGAATTGGATTGAAAACACCATCAATAGTGTTAACATCCATGTCAACTTTAATTTCATATAATAATTATTTTTTAATTAGTCAGTCGCAAAAATCATAATTAAATATTAAATACACAAAGAAAAAACTTAAAAAAATGTTAATAGAAGTAATAATTAACATTTTAACAATATAATATTCCTAAAAAATATATTAAAAATTTTAATTACTATTAAATTTTGATTAAAAAAATTCATTATATCATAATATTAAATCAAAATGCTTACAGTTTTTCCTATGCAAGCATAATAATGTTAAATTTTTAATTTTCTAAATTTGAAAATTCAAACTTTAAAACATATAAAATGCTATTAAAACGCTTTTCAAAACACCTGTTAGAATGCGGAACAGATGAAGCTGGTCGTGGCTGTTTAGCTGGTCCTGTTACGGCTTCAGCAGTTATTTTACCTAGCGATTTTAAAAATTCATTATTAAATGATTCTAAACAACTTAGTGAAAAGAAAAGAATGCTTTTAAAGCCTATTATAGAAAAAGAAGCATTTACTTTTGGAGTGGCTCATGTTTTTCAAGAGGATATTGATAGCATTAATATTTTAAATGCATCTATATTAGCTATGCATAAATCCATTAACTCGTTAAAAGAAGTTCCAGAATTTATAATTGTAGACGGTAATAAATTTAAACCATATAATAATATACCTTATAAAACCATTATTAAAGGAGATAGTAAATATTTAAGTATAGCTGCCGCTTCTGTGTTAGCAAAAACCTACAGAGATAGTTATATGGATAAAATACATAAAGAATACCCCATGTATAACTGGAAACAAAATAAAGGATACCCTACAAAAGAACATAGAGAAGCCATTAGAAAATATGGTATGACCAAATACCATAGAAAATCGTTTAGATTATTACCCGAACAATTAAAATTAGATATCTAATTTCCTTTTAGGCAATTTTAAAAATATGTAGGTTTGTAAAAATTAATTCATTTTATGAGATTTTTATATTTCGCAATCCTTTTTGTAATTGCTTTTGGTTGCTCTAACTCTAAAACAAATCGATCGAAACTTATTCATTTTGTTCCTAAAAACTCATCAATAATAATTAAGACTTCAAATATTGAAAGTTTAAAAAGCAGCATTAATAACAGTGATTTTATTGAAAAATTATCGCATACTAAATTTTACAAAAACCTTGAAAACGCATTAAAAAACACAACCCATTTAAAACCCTCTAGCGATATATTAATATGTTTATCAAAAACACAAAACGATAGCTTAACATATACAATCATCACTAATTATAATAAACAATTATTTGTTACAGACTCTTTAGCTAATTATTCAAAAGAATCATTTTCATATAAAAACAACACCATTACAAAATCTACATTAAACGAAACAACGTTTTTTAGCACTGTAATAGATAGTACTTTCTTCGTTTCTTCCTCAAAAAATATTGTTGAAAATATTTTCAATAAACAAGAAGAGAACACAGCTCTCGAAAAAATTTATAATACAACAAACCCTAACAGAACATTGTCTGTTATTGTTAAAGCAGATAATCCGTTTATTAAATCCTTATTTGTAGAAGATTCTTTAAAACTTAATAATTTCACTAACTATATTGCCGTTGATGCTGATGTTAATCAAGATGAATTATTTATTAACGGTATTACAAAAGCGTCAGATTCTACAAAAAGCTTTATCAATGTTTTTAAGAATACCATTCCGCAAGAAAACAAAACCCAATACATTACACCTGCCAATAGTGATGGTTTTATGAGTTTTACCTTTGATGATTTTAAAACTTTTGAATTTAATTTAAAACAGTTTAACAACGATTCTATATCTCAAATTTCAACTCTTTTTGATAATATTATTGAAGTTGGTGTAATTTATGAAGGTGAAGAAAATGCTATCATTTTAAATACTATTGATGTTATTGCCACCAAAGATGCCTTACTAAACGAGCAAAATAATATTGAAACATATAGACAAATTGAAATTTTCAGCTTTAATCAACCCCATATGTTTTCAAACACGTTTTCTCCTTTAATTACTTTTAATACAGCAACCAAATATTGTGTTATTGACAACTTCTTTGTTTTTGCTAACTCATTAGATATGCTTCAAAATATTATTGCTAATTACCAAAACAAAACCACTTATAGCGAACGCACATATTTTAAAAATATTAAAGAACAGTTAAGCGACGAATCTTCTTTATTAATGATTGTAAACCCAACTAGTTTAAATGGTTTAATACATAAAAATACTTCAGTAAAAACAGCTCTTAAATTAAATAACTACAAAGCTTCTGCTTTACAGTTTATTTACGATACTAATTTTGCGCATATTAATGCTATTATAAAAAAGGATAAAGCCAAAACACGGCAACATTCAATATCAGAAATACTGAATATTAAATTAGACAAAGACCTTTTAAACGCACCGCAATTTGTTTCCAACCATATTACCAAACAAAAGGAAATTGTGGTTCAAGACATTAATAATAATTTATATTTAATTTCCAACCGAGGAAAAATACTTTGGAAAAAACAACTTAACGGCCCAGTTTTAGGAAAAATAGAACAAATTGATATTTATAAAAACGGAAGACTACAACTTGCCTTTGCCACACCAAAAAGAGTTTACGTTTTAGATAGAAACGGTAAAGATGTAGCGCCATTCCCTGGCAAGTTTAACGACAACATAACACAACCTTTATCTGTTTTTGATTATGAGAAGAACAAAAACTACAGGTTACTGGTAACCCAAGGTAAAAATGTTTTAATGTATAACACCAATGCAAAAATTGTAAATGGGTTTACCTTTAAAGCTGCTAACAATACTATTATTAGCCAGCCTAAACATTTTAGGGTAGGCAGTAAAGATTACATTACTTTAAAAAGTAAAAACAAACTTTACATTTTAGACAGAACAGGAAAAAACAGAGTTATTCCAAAAACGTCTAGTTCTTATTCATCAGAAGCTATTTATTTATATAAAAACAAATTTACAACCACTACTCCTAACGGAAATTTAATTAGCATTGACACCAAAGGAAACACTGCCACAACTAATTTAAGTTTAAGTGAAAAACATCATATTGAAACTACTAGCAAAACCTTAGTTACACTTACTGAAAATAAACTTGGCATAAAAGGAAAAACCGTCGAGCTAGATTACGGCAACTATTCTAAGCCATCCATTTTCTATATTAATGATAAAATTTATATCTCTGTAACCGATTTACAATCACAAAAAGTATATCTCTACGATAGTCAAGCACGTTTGCTACCTAATTTCCCAGTATATGGCAATGCTAAAATTACTCTCGATAATATTGATAAAGACAGAAATCTTGAGTTTGTTACAAAAGGAGATACTAATGCCATAATGCTTTACCAAATAAATTAATAGTTACATTTTTGTATGTAAAAACTAATCTCTATATTTAAACCAGCTATTAATCAATATTTTACAATGAAATTACCAAAAAGTGCATTACGCATTCTTCTTTTTGGAAGCGTTATAGGCTTCTTCATTACTAATTCATATTCACAAACAAAACACTTAAAGAAATCTAAAAGCGTTGTAAGTATTAGTAACGTTGATAATTTTATAGCGCAATCTTTCAATTTGTATGATAAAGTACACTTAATTAAAACTTATAAAATCTATGGAGGCAGACTTCAAACCAATAGCAAAGAAGAAACTGTACTTGTTAAAATATAACGATAACCAAATCTGAAGTCCTCGAATCTTGAACGTCAAAGTTTATCTTTGGCGTTCTTTTTTTACGCATATTTCAACTTAATTTAATAGTATTGCAATCTTAATAAATAAGAAATGATTTCAAGAAAAAACGCTTCAATATCAAAGTTTATAATTCATAAAGTTGGTAACAAATTTAACGACACTAAAAATGCCTTTTCAGAAAATACTGTTGATTTTGATGAAGCGAGTTACGATCTCATGCTTCCCTTTTTATTAAAACCTTTTGGAAGTGTTGTGCAGAGTTACAGGTTTAACCATCATGCCGATATAACTTTAAACGAAATTAATAGCTATGCAACACAGTTATTTAACGAAGATGATGTTTTTATTGATGTTTCTAAACACATTGTAACTCATTTATTTGAACAATCGACCTCTGCGCAAATAAAAACTGGTGATGTTTTAGTCGTTATGTTTGAAGGTATTGAATTTCGCGATATGACTACCAATGCCATTGGTATTTTTAAAATTGAAAGTAAGGTTAACTTTTTTCAAACATATTTAGAAAACAAGAGTTATGACGTTTTAGTACAAAAAGGAATTAGCTCTAAAAAAGTAGACAAAGGTTGCCTTATATTAAATCAAGCCGACACCGAAGGTAAAATTATTTTAAGTGTAGATAACAATAGTTACGATGCACAATATTGGACTAATCAGTTTTTAAATATTAAGTATGCAGATGATGCTAATAACCACACCCAACAATACATTGAACTCTGTAAAGAATTCTCTACCGAAGTTTTAAAAACAACATATGGTGCCCAAGAACAAAACACTTTTTTAGCAAAAACCATCGATTTTTTTAAAGAAAACGACATTGTAAATGTAGAACGTTTTAAAGAAGATATTTTTGAAGAAGAAAAACACATAAGGCAATTTGAAGATTACAAAAAAGAGTATGAAGGTGAACAAAACATTGTTATTCGTAATCAGTTTGATGTTGCTGAATCTGTAGTAACCAAAGAAAAACGAAAAATTAAAACTGATATTAAACTTGATACTAACATACAAATAAAGTTAGATATTGATGCTCCAGATGCCTCTGCAGAATTTTTAGAACGCGGTTATGATGATGAAAAGAAAATGCACTATTACAAAGTGTTTTTTAATGCCGAAGGATAACAAATAGTCCGCTAAATTATTTTATTTTTAAAAACAAAATGATCACCATAAACGATGGAGCAATTAACACTTACAACACCTGCACTTCTGTTTTCTGCCATATCTTTAATCATGTTGGCCTATACCAATAGATTTTTAGCTTATGCTGCCATTATAAGAAATTTACATGATAAATATCAACAGAATAAAGACACCGTTTTAATTGCTCAAATAAAAAACATAAAACAAAGACTTTACCTAACAAGGTCTATGCAAATTTTTGGCATAACCAGTTTATTACTTTGTGTTTTAACTATGTTCTTAATTTATATAGAACAAAACACCATTGCTGTTTGGGCATTTGGTTTGGCACTTATTTTATTAATAGTTTCATTATCGCTTTTAATAATTGAAATTCAAATTTCGGTAAAGGCATTAGAACACCATATAAGTGATATTGAAAGCAATTAAACGGAACTTAAAAACTACAAAGCACTAATAATATCATACTTGGTAATAATTTGATAATTATCGTCATCAAGTTTTACCAAAACTGCATTATTATCTCGATGAATTAATTTAGAAATATCTTCAATAGCTGTGTTTTTACTAACTATAGGGAATGGTTTGTGCATAACATCCTTAATTGGCAACCCTGAAATATCTTTATTTTCAATATACTTTCTTAATAAATCGGCTTCGTCTATGGCACCAACAAAACCTGTTGAATCTTCTACGGGTATTTGAGAAATTTTATATTTTTTCATGCGTTCGATAGCATGAGAGACTAACTCTTCAGTTTTTACAGTAACCAAATTTTGATTAACAGGGTCTTTAATAAGGTCTTCAGCGGTAGTTTTCTCGTCTTCAATAAAACCACGCTCTCGCATCCATTCATCATTAAACATTTTCCCTACATATCTACTACCATGGTCGTGAAATAACACCACTACAACATCATCTTTTTTAAAATGTTTTTTTAATTGCAGTAATCCTTTTATAGCAGCTCCAGCAGAATTCCCTAAAAACATGCCTTCTTCTTTTGCTAGTTTCTGTGTATAAATAGCAGCATCTTTATCGGTTACTTTTGTAAAGCCGTCAATAACACTAAAATCGACATTTTCGGGCAAAATATCTTCTCCAATACCTTCAGTTATGTATGGGTAAATTTCATTCTCATCAAACACTCCTGTTTCATGGTATTTTTTAAAAACCGAACCATAAGTATCTATACCCCAAACTTTAATGTTTGAATTTTGCTCTTTTAAATATTTACCAATCCCCGAAATTGTACCACCTGTACCAACGCCAACCACAAAATGAGTTACTTTCCCACCTGTTTGCTTCCAAATTTCTGGTCCTGTACTTTCGTAATGTGCAGCTGCGTTACTTGGATTATCGTACTGATTGACATACCACGAATTTGGTGTTTCTTCACTTAATTGTTTTGAGACAGAATAATAACTTCTAGGGTCTGTAGGCTCAACATTTGTTGGGCAAACCACCACTTTAGCACCTACTGCTCTTAGAATATCCATTTTTTCTTTTGATTGCTTATCGCTAATTACAAAAATGCATTTATACCCTTTTATAATAGCTACTAAGGCTAGCCCCATACCTGTATTTCCAGAGGTCCCTTCTATAATCGTGCCTCCAGATTTTAATCGTCCATCGGCTTCGGCATCTTCTATCATTTTAAGAGCCATCCTATCTTTTGTTGAATTACCAGGATTAAAGGTTTCGTATTTTGCCAACACCAAACATGGTAAATGTGCTGTAAGTGCATTAATCTTTACTAATGGAGTATTTCCTATTGTTTCTAATATGTTCTTTGCGTAATCCATAGTGTTCTTCTTATTACTTAGGAATTAAAAGTTTTGACTATACTGAACCACAAACTAATTGCTGGTATTCTTTTTAATTAATCGAACCTAATAGCCTTAACTGGCGATATTTTTGTGATAATATAAGATGGTACTAAAAGCATTAATAAACAAAGAATTAATGTCCCCACGTTTAAAGCTATAATATAACCTAAATTTATATGAACCGACACTTCTGTAACATGATATACACTTGGATCTAGAGGGAAAAATTTAAAATATTTTTGAGCAAACAAAAGTCCTAAACCAATAATATTTCCCCAAATTAAACCAAGAATTATTAAATATGAGGCATTGTATAAAAATAGTTTACGTATACTCCAATTGTTACTTCCAAGTGCTTTTAAAACGCCCACCATGTGCGTACGTTCCAATATTAATACTAATAAAGCAGTAACCATATTTATACTAGCTACTAAAATCATAATACCAATAATGCCATAAATATTTTTATCAAATATTTTAAGCCATTCAAATACTGAATAAAACTTATTCTCTACAATTGTAGAATCTAATAATGATGGCATTTCTCTGTGAATTTCTTGCCCTTTTGTAGTAAGCTCTGAATAATCATCAATAAATACCTCAAAATTTCCAACTTCATCAGGTTTCCAATTATTAATACGCTGTAAATGCCTAATATTACCTATTAAATACGTTTCGTCAAATTCTTGAAATCTTGAATTATAAATACCAACCACAATGCATTTAACCATACTTGGTGCTTTATAGGGATCGTCTTTTTTAAAAAGCATCTGAAAATTGTCGCCCACTTTAAACCCTAACCTATTGGCTATATACTGGGATATTAAAACCTCTTCACTCCATTTTTTAGTAAAATCTGGCAGTTTGCCTTCAATTAAAAATTCTTCGAAATAACCCCAATTATAATCTAACCCCACACCTTTTAACACAACACCTTCCCAAACGGTTTCAGTTCTAATAATTCCATGTTTAGTAGCTACTGCCTGAATATGATTAACACCTTTAACAGCTCTAAATTCTGGATAAAAATCTTGATTTTTAGAAATTGGCACTAAACTTTCCTGCGAATTATTACTATCGTAATTCGTAATAGTAACATGTCCATTAAAAGCCACAACTTTATCGCGAATTTTTTGCTGCAAACCAACCCCTGTAGCAATAGCAATCATCATAACTACAATGCCTATAGCAATAGCAGCTATACCAATTTTTATTATTGGTGCCGATATACTACTTTTATACGCTTTACTGCCAATAATACGTTTAGCTATAAAAAACTCGTAATTCAATTTATAATGCCGTTTAATGTTTTCAAAAATACAGTTTTATTCCCGATAATTATCGGGATTGTTTTAATGATTTCTTGTGCTTCTAAAGTTAAAAACGAAAGTAATATTCAAGAGACTCTTCAGCAAAACCAAATCGACATTCATAACAAGATTGACAAAGCAGTTATTGTTGGTGCAAATCAAACTGAAATTTATTTATCGCTATTAAAAGACAAACGTGTTGGTATTGTTGCGAATCAGACAAGTGTTATTTTTAAAGACGAAAGACGAAAGACAGAAGATCAAAACTATACGCATTTAGTCGATTCTTTAGTTTCATTAAAAGTTGACGTAAAAAAAGTATTTTCTCCAGAACATGGCTTTCGTGGTAATGTTGATGCTGGTGAAGCTGTTAAAGACGGAATTGATACCAAAACCAACTTACCACTTGTATCGCTTTACGGAAAAAACAAAAAACCTTCTAAAGCGCAATTAGAAAATTTAGATGTTATTATTTTCGATATTCAAGATGTTGGCGTTCGCTTTTACACTTATATCTCAACATTGCACTACATTATGGAAGCTTGCGCTGAAGCTGGAATCCCGTTAATAGTATTAGATAGACCAAACCCTAACGGATATTACATTGACGGTCCAACTTTAGAGATTGAAAATAAAAGTTTTGTGGGTATGCATCCTATACCATTAGTACATGGTATGACTATTGGCGAATATGCACAGATGCTTAACGGCGAAAAATGGTTAACCAATGGTGCTCAATGTACTGTTACCATTATCCCTGTTAAAAACTACACACACAATACCTTTTATAGCTTACCTATTAGGCCTTCCCCTAATTTACCAAGCGACCAATCTATTAAATTATACCCCAGTTTAGGGCTTTTTGAAGGCACTAATATTAACGCTGGTCGGGGTACAAAGTTTCAATTTCAGCGTTATGGTGCGCCATTTTTAAATAAAGACACTCTTAAATTTAGTTATACACCTGTTGAAAATTTTGGAGCAAAATATCCTAAACATAAAAACATGCTTTGTTATGGAGAAGATCTAAAAGATGAAGATATTAATGGTGTTATGACTTTACAATGGATAATAAAAGCGTATCGTAATAGTAATGATAAATCACTATTTTTCGACACTAAAAATTTTACACGACACGCTGGAACAGATAAATTACAAAAACAAATTGAAGCGGGTTTAAGTGAAGAACGTATTAAAGAAACTTGGCAAGCCAATTTAAAAGCATTTAAAACAATTCGTGAAAAATATTTGATTTACAATTAAGCTTTGATCTATGTTTTGGGTTTTAAAAAAATCATATTTTAGTTCGTACTTTCATTGCCTCAACAATATTAAACGCAGCAGGACACATTGCTACGTTTTTTAAAGTTAAATTAGAAATTTGTTGAAACTTTTTTCTATTGGTATGCGGAAATTCGCGACATGCTTTTGGTCTTACATCGTAAATCGAACAATAATTATCTACTCCTAAAAAGGTGCACGGTACACCTTGTAGCACATAGTCGTTATCCTCATCAATTCGCAAATACTCACTAATAAATTGCTGTGGTTTTTGTTTAAAATGTTTTGATATTCTGTTTATATCCTTATCTGTAAACAAAGGCCCTGTCGTTTTACAGCAATTAGCACAGGTTAAACAATCTGTTTTTTCAAATTCGTCATCATGTAATTCTTGCATCACATAATCTAAATTCTTTGGTGGTTTCTTTTTTAATTTTCCAAAGAATTTTTTATTCTCGTTATGCTTATCTTTGGCGAGCTTTGGAAGATTATTAATGATGTCTTGCATGGTGTAAAAATAATGTTTTCAATCTTTACTTTTAAATAAAAAAGATTTCCGCTTTCGCGGAAATGAAAAATGGTATTTTAATATGAAAGACCTTTTCGGAAATGCTTTATTAGATTATCAAAACGGAAATTATTCTGAAGACATTATTACCTCAACTAATATTTCTGATGTAGATGTATTGCCGCTTCCATATTTGTTCCGTGATTTTAAAGACATGCCTAAATTGGAACAAAAAGCCTTAAAATTGGCTAAAGACTCTGTTTTAGACGTGGGTTGCGGTAGCGGAAGTCATAGTTTGCATTTACAAGAAAAAGGATTAAAAGTAAAAGCTATTGATATTTCAAAAGGTGCAATTAAAGTTAGTAAACTGCGTGGTGTTTTACATGCTGAAGAAAAAGCTATTTTGGATGAAACTGACACATTTGATACTATTCTATTATTGATGAATGGCACTGGCATTTTCCAAGAATTATCTCAAGTTTCTAAACATTTAACACATTTAAAAAGTTTACTAAATCCAAACGGACAAATTTTAATTGACTCATCGGATATTAAATATATGTATCAAGATGAGGATGGTGGATTTTGGATGGATACCAATGCTAATTACTATGGCGAACTTGATTATTTTTTATCTTATAAAGATGAAAAAGAAACACCTATGAAATGGCTATATCTAGATTTTAACACGTTGAAGCTCGCTTGCGAAACTGTTGGTCTTAAATGTGAACGTGTTTTAGAAGGTGAACATTTTGATTATTTAGCGAGGTTGAGTTAAGATTTCTCTCTATTTTATAATCTAAAATTTATTCTTTGAAAACAATACAGTAAAAACTATTTAATATTTGTTTTCAAATACGCTCTCAACAGTTTCGTGTAATATTTACGTAATTCATTCTTCACTTCATTCTCTGGAATGTCCTTAGAAATATTCATACTATTAAAATATAGTTTTGTTCTATCAGGAGCGACAGGTCTCATTGTGAATTCCAAATCTCGAATTGTATCTTCATTAATAATCATTTGTTCAACATAAAAATGATTTAATTGATGAAGCGGTATAGTTCGGTGATGTCTTTCAAAAAGAGTATCAGCCTTTACATTTATTCCAGATTCTTTCATTTTTATTAAAAGATTCTCCTTATTTAAACCTACCCGAAAATTTAAATTATATAATGTCAGGTTGCCATGAGATAAATGGAAAAAATAACTCCTTGGCGGAGACGTAGCCATAAATATAATAATAGAAGGAAATAACACTAATATTGGGTGGACCTTAATTTTCCCTATAAGTATTTTGTTGAATTGTAACTCCTTTGACAAATAAAAATACGAAAATGGTAAAACTATTAAAGCTACATAATCTGAATAATCAACAATTCTAGTGATCTCAATAAATGCTATTGAATTATAAAAATCAATAAAACTTTGTGAAAAAGGTGATTTCCAAAACAGAAAAAATACTCCTGTAAAAAGAACATTAAGCTTTATGCTTTTAGGAAACAAAAAGGTCAAGAAAAATGGAAAAATCAATAATCCAACAAAATCAGATAATTTACCTGTTATCCAATTTGAGAACTGCCATTTCAAGAAATGGTCATTAATAAACAATAGTATTATTCCTAAAACAAAGATGTAGTTTAACAGATAATATTTTCTTTTAATTTCATTCATAAAAAAAGATTCAATTTAAAAGATTCCCGCCTTCGCGGGAATGACAAAAAGGTCAATTAAATCGATAATGCCCAATAATTTTAAAATCAAACAAACAATCTTCCAAAACTTGCCCACTTCCAATATTGTGAACAATTAAATTTCGTTTGCCATCATTAGACTTTTTATTTACAACAACTCCAATATGAGTCACTGCTCCTCCTAAATTCCAACACACCACATCTCCTGGTAAATAATTATTTGGGTTATTAGTAATTGGTTTTTCTGCACCTTTTCGTTTAAAATAGGTCATTAAATTAGGTACTCTGCGGTGGTCTATATTTTTATCGGTAGTTTTTAATCTCCATATTTTTGGGTACAAGTTAAAATTAGCTTTCATGTCTTCATGCACTTCTTTTTGTAAATCGATTCCAATTTTTCTAAAAGCCCTTATCACTACATCTGTACAAACACCTTTGTCTTTTGGCACATCACCATTTGGGTAATCAATTGAAAAATAACTTGGATCGTATGTTACTTTTTGATTTGTTAATTCTAAGGCAGCATCAAACAGGTTTAATGTTTGTACTTCGCTTTGTGAGCCACAAAAATTGAAAGATAAGTATAATATAAAAAACAGTTTTTTCATAAAAACCAAACTAACTTCATTTTATTAGATCCCTACTTTCGCAGAAATGACAAGACTTGATGAGATCCTGAAATAAATTCAGGATGACACTACGTATCAAAAATCAAACTTAAAAGTAGCACCTGCTAAAAATTGAATACTTTGAACAGGGAAATTCTGCCAACGCTCATAGGCTTTATTATTAATATTATTAGCCTTAGCAAATACCGAAATTTTATCATTTATATGATAGCCTAAATGCGCATTAGCATCAAAATAACTATCTAAAACAACTGTAAATGGTGTTGTTAAACTTATACCATCATTTAAAAAGAAAAAGAATTGATCTTTACGTTCACTAACATAAAATAAATTAGCACCAGTAAACCAATGCTCGTTTATTTGATAATCTAAAAACAATGCCCCTTTAACATCGGGTAAATTCCACGCTTCTGCTTCGGTATCTGTAGTATATTTAAAATATTCTGCCTTTATGCCTAACTTAAAATTTCTATTTACATCTATATTAATTTCACCTGCAACACCAAACGTATCAACATCATCATACACTATTCCAAACGAATTTCCATACGAATAATTTTGAGCGGTTAATGTAATGTCATTATTTCTAAATAGTGCTTTATTTCTATCCGCTAAATAACGTCCGCTAATATTATAACTCATATTACTTGACAATTTTCCTTTTAAACCTATATAGGCATTATATTGCTGATCGGTTGGCATAATAGATAAGGTAGGAGACACAAACGGGTTTTCTGTTGCAAACCCATGGTAAGAATTTTGAATAAGATCACCTTCAATACCTCCATAAGCAATTAAAACATCATTCACCAATCTGTATGTTGCCGTAATATTTGGGTAGAGATAAAACTTGCTTTCATTCGCCTCAGAATCTCTTAAATACGATGCAGAAAACCCTAAGTTAACGGTTAAATCGTCCTGTTTCAATTCATAAGTTGGTGCAATTCCTACTTGAAAATTACCGTACTTTAACTCATCATTACTAAAATAATTTCTGTCGAAGCTACCTCCTATATAATCAAATTTAAAATGGGTTGAAATTTCTTCACCATTAATAGGAATATCTATTTTTGCCTTTGCTACAAATCGGTTTTCACCAGAACCTTGATTATCGTCAAAGCGTCTAAAAAAGAAGCTTCCAGAGTTTATATAGGTGTTTTCAAAAGTAATATCGCCTCCAAAGTGTGCACTAAAAAAAGCATGATCTGGATCAATACCATTAGCGCTAGCTTGTATTAGTTGCGATTGAGGCACACCGTACCAATTGTATGTTTGATGTTGAAACCCTCCTTCTACATTCCACGATAAATCTCGAAGTTTCGATGCATAATTCACATTAATTTTTGAGTTAGAAAAATTATCATCAAAAGACAATCCTTCAATGCCCCCTTGCGAAGAATGGTGACTAATATATCCACCGACACTTTCAGTTCTGCTAATAGCATGATTTAAATAAACTTCACCCAAAATAGTTGTATAAGTGCCTACGCCTAAAGTTGCATAATTATCATACAACTTCATTGGTTTTGCTTTTTCTACAACTGCTGCTTTACCTTTTGCTGGTGTAAATGTTGATGCCACTGGAAACGAAAAAATATTGTACTTAACATCCTTTTTTGTTTGTGTTTCTTTATCGTCTAACGTTGGTATTTCTTTAACCTTAAAGGCATCAGAAATTGATGGTGTATATGGCTTTACAACATCGATAACCCCTGTATTAATTGTGTCTTTCTTTCTGTCTTGTGAAAAAATGGTAGCCACACTTAAGGTGATAACTACTGTGAATATTTTTTTTAGGTGCTTTCGCATATTTTTTGTTTTGATTTACAAATTACGATTGATGAGATGCTTTACTTCTACTCTGCTAAGTGCAGGATTGTTTTACATAACATGTACTTAATTATCGTCCGTTTCAATAGACGAGTTTGTTTTAGCTTCTTCTGTTTTAATTTTTCTTAACTCTTCTTTGGCTTCTGAAACGACGTCATCAAATTCGGCAAAATTTCCAATAACACTTTCTAGAATATAAGTTGCTTGAAACGCATCATCTAAAGCATAAAAATTCTTAGCCATAAGTACCAAACCTTTAGCACTATAATATTTATATCCTGAAAAATCTTTGGCTAATTTTTGCACCGATTTATTTGATGCTTCATGCTTCCCTTCTTTATTTTTAAAATAGGCATTATAGTATAATGCTTCGGCAGCCGTTTCACCTGTTGCTACTTTTTCAACTTTTGTATACGCTGTTTTTGCTCGATCTTCATCACCTGTATTAATAGCAGAACGCGCTATTATAATGTGAGCATCACTTTTAATTTTATTATCTATTTTAGAATTGGTCAGCACTTTTTCGGCGTAAGCCACAGCTTCATTATATTGCTCTAATTGATAGTTTGCTTTCATTAAATTAGATTGTGCAAAAATGACATTCTGCGGAAAATTAGCTTCTTCTTCTAATCTTAATAAAATAGGAATTGCTGTATTCCAACTTTTAGATTCTAAATAAAATTGGGATAAACGCGATAAGGCTTCTTCGGTGTATTCACTTTGTGATGCCTCTACAATGTATTTATAGTGTGGTGCTGCATTCTCTCTTAAATCCTTTTTATAGTATAACTGTGCTACGTAAAAGTGAGATTGTAACGCATGCAAACCATTAGGAAATTGGTTTAAATAACCGTTAAATTGTTTAATGGCTTTATCGGTATTATTATCTAAATATTGCTTTTCTGCGGCTTCGTATGTGGCATTATCTAAATCGGTATCGGTAACCTCAACATAATCTAAAGTTTTTACCCATCTAGCGTAATCGTCTACACGACCTAAATCTATATAGATTAATCGTGCAGTCGCTACAGATTGAACAGCTTCTGGTGTTCCTGGGTAATCGCTAGCTATTTTTTTAAACTTGCTTAAAGCCTGCTCATTCTCACTAGCATTATAATACACTAATCCTTGGCGTAATAATGCTTTTGGAACAAAAGAACTCATTCTATATTCTAAACTTAAACGATTATAAATGTCCATTGCTTTGTCTGTTTCATTCGCTTTTACATAGGAATTTCCTAATTCATAAAGCGCATCATCACGTAATTTTGATTTAGGATAGTCTACAATAAATTGCTCCAATTCTTTTATATTTTTTGAAGCTTGCCCAATATAACCTGCACTTATTGCTTTCTGAAAAAAGGCATAATCTGAATCTATTTCACTTAATTTAATTGCATTATTATATGCTTTTATGGCGTTGCTATATTCGCTAGAAACAAAATGACCATCGCCCAATCGTAAATAGGCATCGTTCAATCTAACTTTATCTTCTTTTTTATTTGAAATGAATTGATTGAAATGTTGAGTGGCCTGCGGATAGTTTTTTTGTTTAAAATAGGTGTATGCTAAATTATAATCTATATTTTCAATTTCGGGTGTTGCTTCCGATGAACTCATTTGTTGAAACTGCTTAAAGCCTACCAAGGCATTGTTATAATTCGTTAAATTATAATCGGTTTCTGCTTTCCAAAACGTGGCTCTAGCTGTATATTTTGAATCTCTTGGCTCGTCTAAAGATTGATCAAAAAATGATTTAGCTTCTAAATATTGTGTATCGTTATAAAGCTCTATACCCCTGTAAAAAGCTACTTTTTGGAAAGCTACTTTATTTTCAAAACTCTTTTTGCCTTTTAAAAGTTTAAGGGCTTCTTTATAATTTTTAGAAGTGATATAAGAATCTATTAAAAGTGTTTCAATTTCTTCTTTATAACTTGTTTGAGGATATTTATCTAAATAACCTGCCAAAACCTGTGGTGCCGATTGGTAGGGGTTCCCTATTTCGTAACTTATTTTCGCATAATTTAACCAAGCATCTTCTTGAATTTTTAAATCGAAATTCATTTGAGAAGCATTTCTAAAGGCATTTAAAGCTTCCTGTTTTTTATCAAGATTTACATAACTTTCTCCCAAATGATAATACGCATTTTGAGCTATTGAATTACGTCCACCAACAATTTTATTAAACTCAGAAATTGCTTTTTCATAATCACCTTGCTTGTAATGCGCATAACCCAATTGATAAAAATCGGTATTATTCCACTTTGCTGTTCTATCTCGCTTTCCTTTTTTACCTTTATAAGCGGTTAAATATGGGATAGCTTCTGCATATTTTTCTAAATTGAAATAACTCTCGCCTATTATTTTTGAAAGTTCAGACACTTCGTTTTCATCACTTTTATCTAAACGCTCTTCGGCAAGCTTAATGGCTTTTTCAAAATTTCCTAGTTTAAAATTTAAATCGGCTTGATAATACGACAGCTTCTCTTTATAACGCTCTTGGTCGCTTACTTGATCGAAATATTCATTAGCCTTATCGTAATCGTCTCCTTCATAAGCCATAAAACCAATATAATATTTAGCCTGAGAGCCATATTCTTGGGAGTTTTCAACACGAGTTAAGTATTTTTTAGCCTCCTTAAATTGCTTTGTTGAAAATGCGGAATAGCCGTTACGAAAATTGAATTTTTCTTTTTCTTTTCGAGCCAAAGCATCTTCATTTACCTTATCGTACCACTTTCTGGCATGAGCGTATTTGGAGTTTTCAAAGTAATAATCGGCTACATCTACAAAAGCTGTATTTCGTTTTGTGCTTGTAGGGTAGTCTTTTACAAAGTCTTCTACCAATTTATCTGCATTTTGCTGATTTAATCGTACGGCACAATTAGCGATATAGTAAGCACAATCGGATTGTAAAACATATTCTTTCGCTGTTTTTTTAACACTTCCAAATAAAGATTGAGCTGCTAAATATTGCTGATTATTATATAAGGATAACGCCTTTTGATAATCTACCAAACTACTTGTATAGGTTGCAGATTGTTGTGCGATTATTTGGCAACTAAAACTTATGAATGCCAAAAGGAAAACAATATTTTTTTTAGTCATTAACGATTCGTTTTTTAATTTAAAATCAAAGATAATTCAATATCAAAAGTATAACGTAATAATCGTGCCATAATTATAAACCGAGTTATTAAAAACAAAAGTTTTTCAGTACTCAGTAGCAGTAAACCGTCAAATAAAAGTTTCTTAAGAAACTGGTTTTTCATAAACTTTTAACTTTTTACTTTTTACATTCAACTTTTAAATAATACATTTACATCAGTTAAAATTCATATCTATTTATATGTCAAACCCTATACTCCAATTAAAAGACGCCTCTATTTATCAAGGTGAGAACCTTGTTCTTTCTGACGTTAATGTGGAAATTAACAAAGGAGAATTTGTATATTTAATTGGAAAAACGGGAACTGGTAAAAGTAGTTTTATGAAAACACTTTATGGCGATTTACCATTGAATGATGGTGAAGGTCATATTGTTGATTACGATTTAAAAAATTTAAAAGAAAAGGATATTCCGTTTTTAAGACGGAAACTAGGTGTTGTTTTTCAAGATTTTAAATTACTTACTGATAGAACTGTAAACGACAATTTACTTTTTGTATTAAAAGCGACTGGTTGGAAGGATAAAACAGACATGAAAACCAGAGTTGAAGAGGTATTAACTAAGGTAGATATGAAAACCACGGGGTTTAAATACCCTCATGAGCTTTCGGGCGGCGAACAACAGCGCATTGCCATTGCTAGAGCGTTACTTAACAACCCTGAACTTATACTTGCTGATGAACCTACGGGGAATTTAGATCCACAAACTAGTGTTGAAGTTATGGAGGTTTTACAAGATATTAATAAAAATGGCAACACTATACTTATGGCAACTCACGATTATGCTTTATTACTTAAATACCCTAGTAAAACGTTAAAGTGTGACGACAATCAAGTTTATGAGGTGGTGCAACGGAAGGGGTGAATTATGCTTTCGATTTTAATTCCTGTATATAATTACGATATTTCAAGTCTTGTACATGAAATACATAAGCAAGCTACCAAAGCAAATATAACATTTGAAATTATTTGTTTTAATGACGGTTCTATAAAGTATAATGATGAAAACAATTCCTCTATTGATTCGTTATTACATACAAAAATTATAAATTCAGAAAAGAATGTTGGTAGAGTAAACGCCAGACAAATACTATCAAATAAAGCTCTTTATGATTGGTTGCTTTTTTTAGACGCTGATGTTTTGCCTAAATCTAACCATTTTATAGCTCATTACCTAAATAACATTAACTCTAGTTATGATGTGTTTTATGGTGGGTTTGCTTATATAAATACAAAACCTAATAACAGTTCTATTTTGAGGTGGAAATACGGCAAAAAGTTTGAAGAAGTTGATGCTGCAAAACGAAATTTAAATCCTCATCAGTTAATTATATCTGCTAATTTTTTTATTAAAAAAACTATTTTTAATAAAATTAATTCAAAAATTGAAAGGAAAAGCTACGGTTTAGATAATTATTTTGCTGCACTATTAAAACAAAACAATATTAATGTATTACACTTAAATAATGAAGTTTATCATTATGGACTTGAAACTAGCAATATATATTTAAATAAGACAAAAGAGTGTATAGTAACTTTGTTATGGTTATTTAATAACGATAAAATGTTAAGTCACAACAACAAATTACTTTTCACATTCGTTTTGTTAAAAAAAATTAAACTAAATTACTTAATGATGTTTTTCTACAAAGCCTTTAATTCTAAAATGAAAGTAAACTTAACTGGGTTTACCCCCAACATATATTTACTACAGCTTTATAAGCTTTCATATATATGTTATAAGGATTTGAACTGATAATAAACACATGCCCAAACAACCTTTTTTTTCTGTAGTTATTCCCCTATATAATAAAGAGCTTTATATTAAAGACACCTTAAATAGTGTCTTAGACCAAACGTTTACAGACTTTGAAGTTATTATAGTAAACGATGGCTCAACAGATAAAAGTTTAAACATAGTAAAGCGTTTTACTGATGAAAGAATTAAAATAATAAGTAAAAAGAATAATGGGTTATCAGCAGCAAGAAATACAGGTATAAAAGAAGTTAAAGCAGATTATATCGCTTTTCTTGATGCAGATGATTTATGGAAAAAAGATTATCTACAAACTCAATATAATCTAATTCAAAATCATATATCTGAATTTATTTTCACTACTAATCTTGAATTATTTACATCAGATAAAACACCAAATCTTATTTCAAAAGCTTATAACTCAAACCTTGAACAGGTAATTACAAATTATTTTAAATTACGTGAAAATATTTTTGGTCCTAGTTCCTTGGTTATAAAAAAAGAAATTGTAAAGGATATAGGTTATTTTAACGAATCTATTACTTATGGTGAAGGCGATGAGTATTTCATTAAATGTTTCAATAAATACAATTTAATTTATTATACTCATTCTAAAGTATTATATCGCGTTGGCATTGAAAACCAATTAACTGCTCCCAATAAAAATAGTAAACGCATAATACCTAACTATGAGCTTTACTTAAAAGATAATACAAATAAAGATTTAAAAAAATATATTGATTTTATACATTATAAACTTGTTGTTCTGTATAAAATGGAATTAAACTATGAACAGGTTAAATTTTATAAAAGGAAAATTGATCCCTCAAATTTATCATTCATTAGAAAAATAAAATACTATTTACCCACTAAACTTTTTTATTATGTTAAATCCTTTTACTTTTTTTCTAAAAAATTAATCCATTGCTGAATAATTGTTTTTTCTGAAAAGACATCAAGTCCAATACTAACTCCTTTAGATATTTCTTTATACATGTTTTTATTTAAAAACATGTCATTAAGAGAGTTTGTTAATTTTTCTATGTTTTGATTTTCAACCAGTTTACCATTAACATTATGCTTAACAATTTCATTTGGACCACTTTTACAATCAAAAGAAATAACAGGCGTTTTTAAAAAAAGAGCTTCCAATAAAACCATAGGAAACCCCTCTATTTTACTAGAAAGGATTAAACCTTTAGCATTTTTTATTAGAGCATATGGATTTTTCCTAAAAGGTAAAATATTTACTTTGTTTTTTAGATTTAGTTCAATTATTAGCTTTTCTAGTTTTTCTTTCTCTGGGCCGCTCCCTAAAATTATTAGTTTAATATTTTGGGACAACAATTTAGATTTATGATAGCTTAATATTAACTTATCAAACTGTTTTATTGTAGTTAGTCTTCCAACACCTATAATATAATCGTCATTTTCATGAATTCCAACCTCGTTAGCTAACGTATTAATACTATCATAATCAATATAATTATAAATGACTCTGCTTGTTACTCCTAAACACTGGCTTAACTTATGTTTAATTGATTTAGAAACAGATACAAATTGTTTGTTTTTTACATGAGGAAATCTAGATAGCCATTTTATTTTTAAAAAAGAAAAGTAATATGATAAATCATAATTATGAACACAATAAATAACTTTATGATTATTAAACACTAATTTAGAGAAAATTGTTTCTTTTAAAAACTTATTTCTTAACCTGTGATCTATTATAAAATCAAAGTGGTTTTTTTTAAAGAAGTTTAAAAACTTAAAAAACGCTTTTAATTTACCGTGTCTTTTTTTAATAATTCCAAAATTATACAACTTCCCAATATAATGGTAATCAATTTCATCCCTCATTGAAAAAATGGTTACCTCATACCCCCTTTCACTAAACGATTTAGACAAATTGGTTGCTACTTTTTCAGCTCCTCCTGAGCTCAAACTACTAACCAGTAAACATATTTTTTTACTCATTTTTAATTAAGAACTCTTTATCATAATCAATCCCATCTACTATTATTCTCTTTCTTTCTTTATACAAATTACTAAATATACTTCTAGTAAAATCCATGTCCTTATGTTTTACACCAAAAATATGACCAAGACTTTCAAAAGTATAGTCAGACATAAACTTTCTATTTGGTTTATAAACAAAATCTTTTGGGTATTCAAAATCTTTAGATGTCCATAACAAAAAAGGAATTTCAAACATACTCTCTATTAAATTACCCTCAGTTCTACCAAAAAAACTTGAATTATCATCATAAACGTTTTCTCCATGGTCTGACAGATACAATAAGGCACTTTTTGCTTTTGTTTTAATTAAACCTTTTAAAATAGAATAGACAACAAAATCATTATAAAGTATGGCATTATCATAATGATTTGTTATATCAGTTTTCTCAGACTTTTTAGTATTATTTTTAAATTTATAATATTCTTTTGGGTATCTATTTTTATATTTAAAATGGGTTCCTATAAGTCTAATAAAAATAATTTTTTTTCCTTCTTCTCTTAAAACTAAATTTAACTCTGGAATTAACACCTCATCATAACTTGTAGTTCGAACTTCATCTCTATGATTTAAAAATTTAACATAGTTTGATGAAGAGGCAATTTTACTAATAATGTTATCGTAATAACCTATCGGCCTTTGATTAGACAACCAATATGTTTTAAAACCTGCTTTATTATAAATATCTATTATGTTAAAACTACTCGTGTTTTTTTCTTCTTTATGAGATGATGTTAAAATTAAAGGAAGGGCTTTTGTTGTTATTACATCTGTAGAGATTACATCATTATAAACATATAAACTATCTTTGATAGAGCTTAACAGCGGTGTAGTTTTTCTATTATATCCATACAGTTGCATATGTCTACTCGATGTAGATTCACCTAGTACTACAACCAAAACGTCATTATTACTTGTTAGCTTTACATCTTCATTATTAACTAAACTTGATGAAACTTCGTAATTATGTTGTAATTCATAATACCCATAAATCCCTCTAACCACATTATGATAAGCATTGCTTTCTATAAGTCCAGTAATTTTTAACAAAAAGATTAAAAAAATGGTTATAAAAATTGAATAATACAGTTTCATCTTTTTATTATTATAAACTTTTCTCTTTAACAAAAAAAACAACAGAATCATTAAAGTTATTAAAAGTATTGTCTTAAAATTAAAATATGAGTTTGCAAACTCTTTAAGTTCTCCATCTGTAGTTTCAATAAGAACATACATGAATGATGACGTGAAGTTTGATGATACAGCTAAGTAAGAACACGTTTCTAATAAGAAATACAATAGATAAATAATAATTAGTGAATACTTGAAAAATAAATTCTTACCCAAGTACGAAACCAGTAAACTTAATATAATAACAAAGAAGATAATATCTTCTTTAAAATCTCTCCAGGTAATTACTTCGCAATCAACATAAACTAATAGGAAAGTGTACTTAATAAGTATTACTAGAAAAAAGCTAGAATATGTTCTAAATAATTTAATCACCTTGTTCTAAATATTTGTTTTTGGTATAATATATTGAAAAATTTACTACGATGAGATAAAGCACAACACTAACAATATAAGCATAATAAACACCAAACAAATTATACTGATTTATTAAATAAACACTTAAAAAATAAAATGAAACATAAAGAATAAAATCTGAGATAAAATAAAACTTTAGCATTTTTTTCGCATGAAATTGATACGCTAAAGAAAAAGCCACAACCTTTACAAAATCTCCAAAAAACTGAAACACAAAAAATTGTTTAATCGATTCAAAATCATCTGTTAGTACAACCTTAATAATAATTACTCTAAAAAAATATAGACCAAAAAATAAAACAATTATAAAAGGAATTAAGTATTTAAAATAGTTTTTCATTATTTTATAATATCCATTAATCGTTTTATTAAGTGTTAATTGCGGTAATAAATAAAGCGTAAACAAAGAAGAAAAAAAGATCATATAAAAAGATGAAACCTTATTCATTGCTTCCCATAAACCAGCACTAAAAGTGTTCATACTATCTATTATTTCATTTCTTATAAACAAATATGAAAGACTTATTAAAACAGAAGAGTAAACTGCCATTAATAAATAAACTGAAATTGATTTTATAAATACTATTGAGACTCTATTGCACCATTTAAAAACACTTGAATAAATATTACGAATATCCTTAAAAACGAAACCAAATAAAAAACTTAATACAGGTACTAAAACTGTGGCAAATAATGCTCCTTTTAATTCAAAATAATAAATTAAAATGAATGAAACTAATGCATTTAAAAAGTTTGATAAGGATACAATTACAGTATATAGCTTAAACTTTTGAAAACCATTGACTATATATACTGTTAAAAAACTTAATGAAACAAATGGTAGTAATAATGCTAACCATTTAAAAATACTTGTAAAAGAAGCATTTTTTATAATATAAACACTTAATTGTTCTGAAAATAAAAATATAAGTATACTAATAATACTTGAAATAAGTATACTTAAAAACATAATAGAGGAAATAACAACTTTTAAATCCCTACTATTGTTTTTGTTTTCGGTAACATATTTTATTATACCACTTTGAAATCCTGTCGAAGTAATTCCTAAAACACCTTGAAGTGTATTTTTTAAATTCCCAACAATGGCATAACCCGAAGGTCCTAAATATATTGCACTGACTTTAGAAACCACAAAAGAAGTAATTAATTTACCTAAAACAATAATACTGTTATACGAAAAAACTTTGAAGAATAAATTAGATTTTATGAGCTTTGGAGTCTTCAATAACATATAGCTAAATAAGATTACAACTAAAAAATAAAATGGTTTGAGGTTTCATCAATCCTTCTCACGCTCAACCCCAAAAAGAGAACTTCCAAATATGAGTAAAATAACACCATAATACATGACATAACTTGTAAAGTGACCAATAACCGCTCCTTTAACGCCGTATAGTTTTATAAAATAAATACTAGTTATATACAAGACAACAACCAAAAAAGCTTCTGTAATTATATAATGCCAAAACATCTTTTTGGCTAAAAATTGATATGCAATTACCATAGATAATACCTTTACAAAGTCTCCAAGTAATTGCCATAAAAACAAATCTTCAACAGGCTGAAACTCGTCTGTAAATACTATAGTTACAATAAATGACCTAAGTAAATATATTAAGCACAACCCTATAACTAAAATTGGTATAACAGTTTTATAAAAACTAAATACTTCTTTTTTAAACTCCTTTGTGTTATCAATTTCCGAAAATCGAGGTAAAATATATAATGCTAATAAAGAACTTACAAACATTAAATAATATTTAGAAATCCTTGTTATGGCTTCCCAAAAACCGGCATCTTTATAGCCTTCTGCTTCAATAATATAAGACCGAATAACAATAGCCACTAAAGGAAGAATAACTGCCGAAAATAAAGCCATTATAGAGTAAGAACTCATTTTCTTTAGAAAATTAAAACTCACATTATTCACCTTAATAAGCGGCACCAAACTGCGTCTATTCGTAATACCTACAAGCGTTATTAAAAATATTAAGGACTCTGCAATAACAACAGATAACAAAGCACCTTTCAATTCTTCCAGATAAATTAATAATAAGGCTATAGAAACACTTAAAATTTGACCAATAATATTTATGATGATAAGAATTTTATACTTGGAAAACCCATTCATTATTGAAAAGGAAAACATATTTAAAGCATAAAAAGGCAATACAATAGCAAACACTTTTATAACATAAGCGTAGTTACTATAGGAAGGAAATATAACATTATTAATATTTTCTGCATTAAAATAACAGAAAAAAGAAACCAAAATAGTTGATACAAACCCAACATAAAACACTGTAGACAGGGTTTTACTTAACTCTACAACATCATCCTTGAAGTCTGAAATGTACTTTACAGCACCATTATAAAAACCAAGTATAGCAATGGTTTGAAATGAGCTTACAAAATTTCTAAGATTTCCTATTAACGCTAAGCCTTCGGCACCAATAAAAACAGCTATTGCTTTAGAGGTTAATAACCCTGCAACTATTCTAGTTAATACTGAGGCAATTTGTAACGAGGTAATCTTAACTAAAACGTTATTATTTATATAGCTTATTAATTTTTTCAATTAATATAAATTTTAATAAAAACATAGAATGGAACAATTTATTGTTCATTCTAATTAAACAATGGTCAAATATACAAAATCATTTATCGATTCTTATAGGTTTGCTTATGTTTTGTAAGAAAATATTTATTTTAAAATAATTCAATTCTTTTTCTTAAACAAGTAATACAAATTAACACAAAAAATAGCTGTATTAGCAATAATTATTGGCAATCCAATTCTTAGTGTAGGTATTAAAAAACCGTATATAATAAATAAAATACACCCCAACATATTTACAAGACGCAATTTAGTAACATCTTTCGTTGTAAAAGAAATTAACACCATTAATGATGCTAAATAACCAATATACTCTGTTCCTGTAATTCCGAATAGTTCCATTATAAAATCATAAAAAAAGAGAAACTCAATTAGAATTTCTCTTTTAAGAATTTTGACTAATCTAATAAATTAGATTGATTTATTACGTTTTCTTTCTACTTCAGTTAAATAAACCTTACGCAAACGTAAATAATTAGGTGTTACCTCAACATATTCATCTTTTTGAATATACTCTAAAGCTTCTTCTAACGAGAATTTAATTGCAGGAACAATTTTAGCTTTATCATCGGCTCCAGAAGAACGTACATTACTTAACTTTTTGGTTTTAGTTACGTTAACCGTCATATCATCACCACGAGAGTTTTCGCCAATTACTTGACCTTCATAGATATCTTCTCCTGGATCAACAAAAAACTTACCTCTATCTTGTAATTTATCGATAGAATAAGGAATAGCTTGTCCTTTTTCCATGGATACTAAACTTCCATTCTGACGCTCTGGAATACCGCCTTTTAACGGTTGATATTCTTTAAAGCGATGAGCCATAATAGCCTCGCCAGCAGTAGCTGTTAATAATTGATTACGTAGTCCTATAATACCTCTTGATGGTACAATAAATTCGCAAACCATACGATCGCCTTTAGCTTCCATACTTAGCATTTCACCTTTACGCATAGTTACCATTTCAATAGCTTTACCAGAAACGGTTTCTGGTAAATCAATGGTCATTTCCTCAACAGGCTCGCATTTAACACCATCAACTTCTTTTATAATCACTTGTGGCTGACCAATTTGCAACTCATAACCTTCACGACGCATAGTCTCTATTAAAACCGATAAGTGTAATACACCACGACCAAAAACCATAAACTTATCTGCACTATCAGTTTCCTCAACTCTAAGCGCTAAGTTCTTTTCTAGTTCTTTTGTTAAACGGTCTTTAATATGACGAGATGTAACATACTTGCCGTCTTTACCAAAAAACGGTGAATCGTTAATGGTAAATAACATACTCATTGTAGGCTCATCTATAGCGATGGTTTTTAACCCTTCGGGAGTTTCAAAATCTGCAACAGTATCTCCAATTTCAAAACCTTCAAGTCCTACAATCGCACAAATATCTCCTGTTTGAATCTCATCAACTTTTAAACGACCTAAGCCTTCAAAAACATGAAGCTCTTTTATTCTATTTTTAACAATACTACCATCTCTTTTTACTAAAGAAATATTTTGTCCAACTTTAAGTTCTCCCCTTGTTAAACGACCAATTGCTATCCGTCCAGTAAACGACGAAAAATCTAAAGACGTAATTAACATTTGTGTAGTACCTGCTTCAATTTTCGGTTCAGGAATATGCTCAATTACCATATCTAAAAGTGGCTCAATGTTTTCTGTTTCATTTTGCCAATCATCACTCATCCAGTTGTTCTTAGCAGAACCGTAAACCGTTGGAAAATCCAACTGCCATTCTTCGGCACCTAATTCAAACATTAAATCAAAAACCTTTTCATGTACAATATCTGGTGTACAGTTTTCCTTATCTACTTTATTAACAACCACACAAGGTTTCAACCCTAAATCAATCGCTTTTTGTAACACGAATCTAGTTTGTGGCATTGGGCCTTCAAAAGCATCAACTAACAGTAAAACACCATCAGCCATATTAAGAACACGCTCTACTTCTCCACCAAAATCGGCGTGACCAGGGGTATCAATAATATTGATTTTTGTGTCTTTATAAATTACAGAAACGTTTTTAGATGTAATAGTAATACCTCTTTCACGCTCTAAATCGTTATTATCTAGAATTAAATCACCTGTATTTTCGTTCTCACGAAATAACTGACAGTGGTACATAATCTTATCAACCAAGGTTGTTTTACCATGATCTACGTGCGCAATAATCGCAATATTTTTAATGTTAGCCATAATGTATGCTCCCTTATTTTAAGCGTGCAAAGGTACTCATTTTTTATCGATTTAAGCTATTTTATGTTTTATTTGGGCATTTCCATTTGTAGCCATAAAATTTTAAGATTAAAAACAATATAAGTCACTCAGCTACAAAAGGTCGGGCTATCCATTATATCTTTTTGTTTAAAAACATTTAGACAAAATTATATGCAGTTTTCAAATTAAAATACACAGTATAAAACCTAATTAAGAAATACAAAAAGGATGCCATTTCTATCCCTAATGCAACTAAAAAACGATAATTAAACTTACCACTAAAATTTACGTTTACAAATAGTATCTTTGCAGCTTAAATTGTAGAAGCAAAATTTCATGAATCTTCAAGACATTCCAAAAATAAAACACACAAATTCTAATAATTTCTTCCTTTTATGTGGCCCTTGTGCTATTGAAGGTGAAGATATGGCTTTACGAATTGCAGAAAAGGTAGTTACAATAACCAATAAACTAGAAATTCCATACATTTTTAAAGGCAGTTTTAAAAAAGCTAACCGTAGTAGAATTGATAGTTTTACAGGAATAGGTAACGAAAAAGCATTAGAAATTCTAGCTAAAGTTTCAGAAAAATTCGATGTTCCAACAGTAACAGATATTCATGAAGTTTCTGATGCTGCATTAGCTGCACAATATGTTGATGTTTTACAAATTCCAGCGTTTTTAGTACGTCAAACCGATTTGGTAGTTGCTGCTGCTAAAACAGGAAAAGTGGTTAATCTTAAAAAAGGACAATTTATGAGTCCCGAAGCCATGAAACATGCCGTACAAAAAGTTAAAGATGCAGGTAGTAATAAAGCTTGGATAACAGATAGAGGCACTATGTTTGGGTATCAAGATATGATTGTAGATTTTCGTGGCATCCCCACCATGCGCCAATATGCTCCTACCGTTCTAGATATTACACATTCTTTACAGCAGCCAAACCAAAGCGCTGGTGTTACGGGAGGAAGACCAGATATGATTGAAACTATTGCTAGAGCAGGTATTGTAAATAATGTAGACGGTTTGTTTATTGAAACACACTTCGACCCTGCAAATGCAAAAAGTGATGGCGCCAATATGCTTCACCTAAATAATCTTGAACAGTTATTATCAAACTTAACAGCCATTCGAAAAACGGTTCAAGCCCTTTAAAATTATAATAAATTTACTAAAGAATTATTTAACGCCTTTTAAAGAATAACTATCCATTTATGCTAAAAGTTATTCTGAAATCAACCCATAACATTTAATGAATATAACTTCAATCAAACTTTCAATAGTAATTATTTTAAGTTTAACAAATTTGAATATTTTCGCCCAAGATATTGAAGATATAAAATACACAGCATCAAATAAAGGTAAGTTTTTTGTTAGCTGGGGAGGCAATAGAGAATCCTTTTCAAAATCTGATATTCGTTTTAAAGGAGAAGATTACGATTTCACAATTAAAGATGCTACTTCGCATGACAAACCAAAAGGATGGCATATAGATTATATTAATCCTACAAGAATAACTATTCCACAAACCAATGTAAAAGTTGGCTATTTTATTTCAGATAAGTACACCGTTTCTTTTGGAGTAGACCATATGAAATATGTGATGGACAGAAACAGAAATAGAACTATTAATGGTGTTATTAACTTACCTCTTGGTGAAACGGGAAGTATATATAATGGTACTTATAATAATCAGGATTTTTTTGTTTCAGAAGACTTCTTAAAGTTTGAGCACACTAACGGGTTAAACTATGCCTATCTTGAATTTGCTAGATATGATGATATCTCATCTATTTTCAATCTACAAAACACCGATAAATTTCAAATAAATATTACAGAAGGGGTAGGTAGCGGTATTTTATATCCGAAATCTAACACCACATTACTTGAAAAAGAACGATACGACGAGTTTCATTTATCTGGTTACGGCATATCGCTTCATGCAGGACTTAACTTTACCTTTTTTAAGCACTTTTTTATGCAATTAGATTTAAAAGGTGGGGTTATTAATATGCCAGATATTAGAACAACAAGCAACGTTGCCGAAAGTGCTTCTCAGCATTTTTTTTATTTACAGCGTGTTATTTCTTTTGGCGGTATTTTTAGGCTTTAAGGCCTTTTAAATAAACCAAGCTTTTTTACTTTTGTTTAACAAGACAGAGGCTACATGCAGTAATTCAACAAAATTTTCTTGATCCAAATCTTCAAGAGTTTTAAGCTGAATAGACCGCACTTGCTTACGGTTATTATCATTTTTTAAAACAGGAAATTGTTTTTCTAATAGAACGCCTTGCACAAAAGCCACATCAACATAATCTTTTCCTTTTAAAACATTAAGGTAAACCATGGGTTTCTTTCCAAGGTTATAAAACGGAATTTTATAACTATATCGCTCCTCTACTTCTGGAAGTGTATTTAAAATAACACTTCGCACATATAACATGATGGATTGATATGGTTCTTTTTGGTTTATAAAGTATTCGTCTATGGGTTTCACATTAATCTATTTTATTTCAAACTTAACAAAAATTTATGTTGGTTATTTTAAAATATTTTATTTACTTTGTATTTCAAAGTACTTTTATATGGAATCAAAAGATTATTTAAAAGACATAAGCGAGATTAAAGATTTAATGAACAAATCGTCTCGTTTTATTTCGTTAAGTGGCTTATCTGGAGTTTTAGCTGGAGTCTATGCACTTATTGGAGCTGCCATAGCATACTGGTTGGTAGACAATTCTGGTAGAGAATATTTAATATTAGATGGTTTAGTTTTTAAATTAGTTTTGCTAGATTTATTTTTAATTGCCCTTTTTAGTGCAGTTACTGGTGTAATTTTAACAACACGAAAAGCAAAAAAACATAATGCAAAAATTTGGGACACCACTTCCAAACGCTTGGTTATTAACTTTTTAATTCCGTTAGTAGTTGGTGGCTTATATATTTTAATCATATTAAATCAGCAAAAATATGGGCAAACAGGTGCTTTAATGCTTTTATTTTATGGTTTAGCTTTGGTTAATGCCTCTAAATATAGTATTGGAGATATTCGTTATTTAGGTTTTATACAAATAATTTTAGGCTTAATTTGCGCTTGTTATCCAGGTTACGGGTTTTGGCTTTGGGTTTTAGGCTTTGGCGTTATGCATATTATTTATGGTATCTGGATGTATTTTAAGTATGATGTAGAATAGTAGGCAGTAGGCAAAAATGACACTTTTTAACTTTAAACTATTAACTCAAGTTGAGTATAATAACCAACATAAATAAAGTATTCGACCATCGCATTAGATTAGGCATCATGTCTATTTTAATGGTGAATGAGTATGCCGATTTTAACATGCTAAAAGAACTTTTGGGAGCAACTGATGGTAATTTAGCAAGCCACACAAAAGCTTTGGAAAAAGCAGAATATGTAGTGGTTGAAAAGCAATTTATAGGTAGAAAACCTAATACACGTTACGCTACCACCAAATTAGGTAGAGCTGAATTTAAAAAACACATTGAAGCACTAGAAAAATTAATTAATAAGTAATAACATTTCGACCTCGCTCAGTATGTCGTTATTTTTTTATCAACTAACTTTGAAATTCAAAGTACTTTAAATATAATTATCATGGAACATTTAAACAAACAACATCAAAACAAATTTGGTAACTGGGTAAAAACCTCAATAACAGCACGTATGCTTATGGTAGGATTTTTAGTTATTATATTACTTATACCACTTTCATATATAAACAGTTTAATTAACGAACGTGCTTTTAGGCAAAACGATGTTGTTAACGAAATAAATGAAAAATGGGGAAACAATGTTTTGGTATATGGTCCAATTCTAAAATTACCATACAAAACGTATACTGAAACTAAAACATACAATGAAAAAACTAAAACTTATTTTAAAGAAACTCAAACACATATTAAATACGCGTATATATTTCCTGAGAATTTAAATTCTAATGTTTCAGTAAACTCTAAAACCCTAAAGCGTGGCAATTTTGAATCGGCTGTCTACACATCAAAAATGAATTTTTCTGGAGATTATATTAAACCTCAACTCAAGTTAAAAGATATAAAAGATAAAGATATTGTTTGGGAAAAAGCCTCAATCATCATTAAGGTATCAAACTTAAAAGGTATTAAAAATGAAGTTGTTATAGCATTAAATAACTCAAAATATGCTTTTGAAACAAATTTTAACGACTCAAACGATTCATACTTAAACGAATTAGAATCTGCATTCATTAAAAAAGAAGATTTACCAATTAGTGCATCTAAAAATTTTGATTTCAGCATGACTTTCAATGGCAGCAAACAAATTGAAATGATTCCTGTTGGAAAAACTACAACTATGGAAATGACATCTAACTGGGCAGACCCAAGTTTTATGGGCAACTATTTGCCTAACGATGAAACAAAAGATATAAGTAAAGATGGTTTTAAAGCCGACTGGAAAGTATTACACATAAACAGAGCATTTTCACAGCTCCATTTAAACAAAATACCCAACTTAAATCAGTTTGCTTTTGGCACAAAATTTATGGTTATGGTAGACGAATATCAAAAAAGCGAACGCTCAGCTAAATATGGTTTTCTGGTTATTGGGCTCACCTTTTTAATATTCTTTTTAATACAAACTATGAGCAAAATAAGCATTCACCCATTCCAGTATTTAATGATTGGGATAGCTCTCACCATGTTTTACACACTTTTAGTTTCAATATCGGAGCATAGTACCTTTTTAAAAGCTTATTTAATAGCTGGAATTTCGGTAATCGCACTCATTACACTGTACTCAAAATCCATACTAAAGACACTTAAATTTCCGCTATTTATTGGATTTTCTTTAACTGCATTATACACATTTATTTATGTTATTATTCAATTAGAAAACTACGCACTTTTAGTAGGAAGCATAGGATTATTCTTAACACTTGCAATAGTCATGTTTGTATCAAGAAAAATAGACTGGAGCAATGGTTAATTTTATTAGTTGGTGATTGTGTTGGGCGTTACCCCAAAGAATCCTATTAGTTATCGGGATGGGGTCGCCCTTACATTGTTCATTCCTTCCTACACTAGCGAGTAAAAACAGAACATTCAATCTCTAATACATCTGCCTATTGTGTATAGTATTTAGCTTCTTTAAGAAAAACATATATAGAAATTCATATCCTAAAATGAAGAATTTAATAGATATAAGTAAAACAATTGCTATTATAAGTTTTGTAATTGGTACAATACTATTTGTGCTTCAATTATACTTTAAAGAATCAATAGCATTAATATATCCAGGAATCATATTCATTTTAATAGCAATTATTATAAATTTTATATCATTAATAGCTTTAATGTTTTCTTTATTAGGTAGCTCAATTGAAAAATTAGAGTTACTCAAAACCTGTGGTATTGTTTTATTAAATATTCCTATAGCAACACTCTATTTTTACATTTTAATTGAAACTTTATGAAACTCAACAAAACCTATTTATTAATAATACTATTTCTCTTATTTACAGAAATACTCATTGCCCTATTTTTAAAAACAGGTTTTATACGCCACACATTTGGTGACTATTTGGTTACTATACTAATATACTGTTTTGTTAAAAGCTTTATAGAAATAAACTCGTTTAAACTTGCTACTTTGGTTTTAGTATTTGCCTTTACCGTAGAACTGTTGCAGCTAACAACTATTTTAAAAACACTACATCTTCACAACAGTCATTTAGCAAAACTTATTCTTGGTAACACATTTCAAACTTCAGATTTGGTCGCCTATACACTTGGAATTATAACCGTATTAATTATTGAATTAAAATTATTAAAACAATGAATAACATAAAACATCTTTTTATAAATAAATTTAAAACATTCTCGCTATTAAGCATTTCTATTGCTTTAAGCATTGTGCTACTTATGATTAGAATGAAATTAACTCATTCCTTTTTCTACTTGTTTTTAGTTTGGAATTTATTCCTAGCAGTCATTCCCTTTGCTATAACCACTTATTTACTAAGTTACCCCAAGCTTAATAAATTTGGTCTACTGGTTTGGTTTAGCGTATGGCTGCTTTTTTTACCAAATGCACCTTATATAATAACAGACTTAATACATTTAAAATTAAGTACAACCTATATTATTTGGTTAGATATATTAATTGTTAGTTCCTTTGCTTGCAATGGGTTATTATTATTCTACCTATCGATTTTAGATATGAAAACTATTTTGGAAACTTTTTTAAAGCAATCCGTTTTAAGTTACGGTACTACAGTCGTCATAGTCTTATCTGGATTTGGAGTGTATTTAGGTCGGTTTTTGCGCTATAATTCTTGGGAAATAATTAGTAACCCCAAGTATTTATTTATTGATATTTTAAATATTGCAATTAAACCATTTTCAAATTCTGAAGCTTGGTTATTTACTATGGTATTTGGTACTTTTTTAATTGTGGGCTATTGGATATTTAAGCACTTAATTAATAACAAAAACACCTGTTAATTACTCCTGTTTTTTTCTTGAATGTTTCTTACTATTCTTGTTGCCATGTTTCTAGATACAAAACGTGGTATTGTAGATAAAAACTTATTAAAGGTTCCATGAATTGCAACTGTTTTGCCTTTTTGCATCGCATCATACCCGTAAAAAGCAACATCAGTAGGACATGCTATATTAAAACTAATTTTATTGTCTGAACAATCGCTAGAAACCACGCCTTGAAAAGCCATTTTTGTTGGTCCAGGACATAATGCTGTAACGGTTACTCCTGTTTTTTTTAATTCGTTAGCAATAGCCTGAGAGAATGATAAAATATAAGATTTTTATGCATAATATAAAGACATTAACGGACCTGGTTGAAAGGCTGCCAAAGATGAAACATTTAAAATTTTACCTGATTTTCGAGAAATCATCGACGGTAAAATTAATTTTGTTAAATGGGTAGTTGTTAAAATATGAAGATGCAACATGTCTAACTCTCGCTCCCAATCTGTTTCTGCAAACGTATCAAATAATCCAAAACCTGCATTATTTACTAGCACATCAATACTTACACCTTTAATTTCGTTATAAATGGCTTGTGCTACATTTGGCTTACTTAAATCTTTTATTAATAAATCAACTTTATTATTAAACATTTTATTAAAACACAGCTTTGCATCTTCCAGTTTTTTGGCATCAATATCCACTAAAATAAGGTTGTAATTATCTTTAATTAATAAAAGTGCTAATTCATAACCTAATCCTAATGCTGCTCCTGTTACTAATGCTGTTTTAATTATGTATTAATTTTAGTTTTTACTACTATTCTTTACCATCTACATAATCTTGTAAATAGGCAAATCGCTCGGTAAGCTTTCCGTTTTCGGTTATTTTGGCACGTTGTAAAATACCATTGGCATCGTTATTAAAAAACGCAGGAATAACATGCTGTAAAAACTGCTCGCCAAAACCTTCGCTAGCATCTTTTGGAAGCTCGCAAGGTAAATTATCGACCGCCATGACAACTATAGCCTTATCGTTTTTAAAGTCTATTTCAGATTCTGTTTCTGGGTCGTAACCATAAATGGGATCTGCTATGGTTGAAGCTCGAAGTGTTGTTGCTACAGGACCATCGACATCGCAACTAATATCGGCCACCACTTTTATATTAAAATCTTTAGATTTAACATTATCTCGTGTGTATAAATACGGAGCGCCATCACCATAAAAATGTCCTGCAATATAATAATCGGTTACTTTAGCGAATCGCATAAAGTTAGAATTATAATCTTGTGGGTTATTATAGAAATCGAATACATCAATTACACTACCGTCTTTACGTTTATTATAATCTAGTACGTCTATTTTGCAATACACTGGCTCATTAAAAGTTTTGGTTAAATACTCTTCAACAGATATAGTTTTAATACTCATGGCATCCAACATTTCTTGCGAACCATTAGACACTTTACCACTTCCTGTTAATAGTATTTTAATGTTGGGTAATGTAATAGTATTCAATGCCTTTATTAAAGCTGCTTGATCTGGTAAGGGTCCTGCTTTTGGTAAATTAAAAGTATCGTATTTTAACCCCCAGGCTCTAAAACCATTATATGCCCCAACAATACCTGCATAACGCCCAAAACCTATTAAACGAAAGTCCTTGTTATTTACAATGGTTTCGTGATCGTACATCTCGATATTTTTATCGAGCATGGCTTTAAGCAAGTTTCTATTATAGGGCTGCTTTTTAATTGTGTGTGAGAAATAAAAATATTTTTTATTTGGAATTAATGCATGTATAGGGACTTCTTTCACACCAATCATAACATCGCAATCGTTTACATTATTGGTTACTTCAAATCCTTGTGATATGTATTCTTTATCTGAAAACACACGAATATTACTAGATTCTACTTTAAAGTTTGCTTCTGGAAATTGATTTCTGGCTTCTGCTAATTTTGAAGGTGAAAACACAACACGTCTGTCTGGTGGATTTTTACGTTCTTTTATAATGGCAAACTTCATATTTTTTGGTGTAAATTTTGAACGAAAATAAGAGTTAATGCATGGTTATACAAACTTTTTGATACCTTTGCTACCCGTGTTAAGGATTGAAACGGCATCCTTTTTAAAACTTGAATGTATAAAGTTACTGTGAGAACTAAAACTTGGTAGATTGCCACATGCTTTGTTCTTGCAATAAGGTTTTAAAAAGATATAGTGGAAAGCCTGACGCACTTTTGCCATTAAAAGCAAAAGTGGGTAACACTAAAATAATTAATTTGCTTTATTTAATATGTTTCTGAAGTAAATTTTAGGATTAATTTAATGGCACAAATTAAAAATTCACTATTTTAATTAAGGGGTCGACTGGTTTTGACAGCGAGATTAATTAAACGGTAAGCACGTCGTGTAATGGCATTGAAACACGTTAAAGGCTAGACCAAATTTTAAACGGCGAGAATAACTACGCTTTAGCTGCATAATCTGAATTATAGTAAGATTAGCCTTGTCCTACTAGGTAGGAAAGCTTTATGTCTCTGGAAAGCCATGGTTAACGGCGTTCCATTTTGAGGCATCGTAAATGTTAACATAGATTGTGTGGTGCTTTGACACACTTTTGAAACTAAAAAAGATAAGTTATAGGTAGCGTGTTTTTAATCAGCCTATAATCGAAAATCATGAAAAAACTAAGCGTGTAGAAAGCTCTTTGGTTACTTGTTTGGACGAGGGTTCGACTCCCTCCGACTCCACTTATTGAGTATCAAAATCCATCAAAAATCCTGTAAATTTATGATTTACAGGGTTTTAAATTTTATTTGACATCAAATAATATCATATTAATTCATACAAAAGGTGTGCAATTCGGTGTGCATAAAATACATTCAAATAGTGCACACCGAATGCACTATAATTACATGATATACAATGAATTATGAATTTTTATAATTTGTGCATTTTATTTTAAAAATGTACTTTGTGAGGTGGAACTTTAAGAGCATTATTATGAGCAAGAGTTTTCGATAATTCGAAAAAACGTAAAAAGGAGAATTAGACATGTTTTGTGTTTTCTTTTTGAAAAAGTAAACAACCTCCGTTAAAAACGGAGGCTTTGGATTTCAGATTAGCCCCATAGGGGCATAACACTCATTTCT
>CANKVS010000032.1 GCA_947487155.1 uncultured Flaviramulus sp. | reverse complement strand
CTAAAAATATTCATACATTGACTTTTATTAAAGATAGTGATAATTTTATAACTATTAGTGTTTGCGGATATACAATAAAAAGATTAGGTCAATTCGTTTTATATTTAAAAGATGTATTTGTTTAGAAATAGACATACTATGTTTTTAATATCTTGAGAAGACATCTTCTAAGGTCTAAATAAATCTAATATTAAAGTTTTAGTACCTCCAGTAAAAAATGTAGATTTAGATTTTAAGACAGACTATATAAAATTGTTTAGTGATAACTTTAAAAATGAGTAGATTACAATAGACAATTTTAAGTTTCAAATATTTAAATATGAGTGATTTAGACATAGCAAAACAAATTGAATTACAGCACATAAGTAATATAGCAAAAAAACTCGGTTTAAATGAAAACACTATTGAAATGTACGGAAAATATAAAGCAAAACTTCCGCATACATTAATCAATGAAGAAAAAATAAAAAACTGTAATCTTATTTTAGTATCTGCAGTGTCTCCAACACCAGCAGGAGAAGGTAAAACAACTATGTCTATTGGATTGTCTGAAGGATTAAATCAATTAGGAAAGCAAACTACAGTTGTTTTACGAGAACCGTCTTTAGGACCAGTTTTCGGAATTAAAGGTGGTGCTACAGGGGGCGGTTATTCTCAAGTGCTTCCTATGGAAGATATTAATTTGCATTTTACAGGCGATTTTTCAGCTATAGAAAAAGCGCACAATTTACTATCTGCTATTGTTGATAATGATGTTCAAAGTAAAACGAATTCATTAGGCATTGATGCGAGAACCGTGAAGTGGAAACGTGTTATGGATATGAATGATAGGTCCTTAAGGAATATTGTTATTGGACTTGGAGGAACAACTTCTGGAGTGCCTCGACAAACAGGTTTTGATATTACTGCAGCATCCGAAGTCATGGCTATTTTATGTCTCGCAAAAGATATGGAAGACCTAAAAACCAGATTAGGAAATATCTTTATTGGTTATACATTTTCTAAAACCCCTGTTTATGCAAAAGATTTAAAAGTTGAAGGTGCTATGGCTGCATTATTAAAAGATGCGGTTAAGCCAAATTTGGTACAGACTATAGAGGGAAATCCAGCTATTATTCACGGTGGTCCTTTTGCTAATATTGCTCAAGGAACAAATTCTGTTATTGCAACTAAAATGGGGATGTCATTGTCCGATTATGTTGTAACAGAAGCTGGTTTTGGTGCGGATTTGGGTGCTGAAAAATTCTTAAATATTAAATGTCAAAGTGCTAATCTTATTCCAAAAGTAGTAGTATTAACAACAACAATTAGAGCTCTTAAATATCACGGTGGTGCAGATTTAAAAAACCTGACAGAAGAAAACATTGAAGCATTAGAAAATGGATTGCCAAATCTTGAAAAGCATATAGAAAACATTAAACAATTTGGGATTACCCCAGTTATTTCCATTAATAAATTCCTTTCAGATACAGATGCCGAAATAGCAGTTATAAAAGCTTTTTCCGAAAAAAACAATATAAAAGTGGCATTGGCAGAGGTTTGGGAAAAAGGAGGTAAAGGTGCATTAGAACTTGCGCAACACGTTATTGATAGTATAGAAAGTAATTCGTCTAACTTTAAACCGCTTTATAATTGGAATGCTGATGTAAAAACAAAAATAGAAACCATTGCTACAAAAATATATGGGGCTAGCGGTGTTGAATACTCAAACTTAGCAAATAGAAATTTAAAAACTATTGCTAACTTAGGCTTACAAAACCTTCCTGTATGTATAGCTAAAACTCAAAAGTCTTTATCAGATAATCCTAAGTTATTAGGCAGACCTAAAGGTTTTATTATAAACGTAAGAGAAATAGAAATTGCAGCAGGAGCAGGTTTTTTAATTCCAATAACAGGAGATATGATGCGTATGCCAGGGCTACCAGCGCATCCAGCTTCAGAACATATTGACATTGATAATGACGGGAATATTTCTGGGTTGTTTTAGTATTATTTAATATAATTATTATGGGTAAATCACCTGAAGATAAATCGAAAACATCAGAGTTTTTTTCAAACTTAAAAACCAAAACACCACCAACTAACAGTGCTGGTTTTGGGGGTTTAAAGGCTGCAATTACCCATGCTGGTAAATATATGAAAGTTGCCGATGCGTTTAAAATTTCTCTTAAAATGAATCAAAAAGGAGGTTTTGATTGCCCAGGTTGTGCATGGCCCGATCCAGATGATGAGCGCTCTTCACTTGGTGAATACTGTGAAAATGGTCTTAAAGCTATGGCAGAAGAAGCACAAGATAAAACCATTGGTCGCGCGTTTTTTGCAAAACATACTGTAGATGAACTATCAAATTTATCAGATTTTGAAATTGGAAAATCTGGACGAATAGCAGAACCTATGTTTCTTGCAGAGGGCGCTACGCATTATAAACCCATATCATGGGAAAATGCTTTTAAAAAAGTAGGTAATCATTTAAATGCTTTAGACAACCCTAATGAAGCCATTTTTTATACCTCTGGAAGAACAACCAATGAAGCTGCATTTTTGTATCAACTTTTTGTTCGCGAATTTGGCACATCAAATTTACCCGATTGCTCAAATATGTGTCATGAAGCTAGTGGAAGCGCTTTATCAGAAACTTTAGGTATTGGAAAAGGATCAGTTACTTTAGACGATTTATATAAAGCAGAATTGGTTATGGTAATTGGGCAAAATCCAGCAACAAACCACCCACGGATGCTTACAGCCTTAGAAAAAACTAAAAAAAATGGTGGACAAATTATTGCTATTAACCCCTTGCCAGAAGCGGGACTTATAAAATTTACCAATCCTCAAAATCCAATTAAATTATTAACAGGAGGTACTAAGTTAGCAGATGTATTTGTGCCCATTGTCATTAATGGTGATGTTGCTTTTATAAAAGCACTATTACTTAAATTATTAGAAAAGGAAAAATCAACAGGACAGGTCTTTGATACAAATTTTATTAAAGAATTCACACATGGTTATGAATCCTTTATAGAAGATTTAAAGCATTATGATTTTGATGAATGTTTAAAGTTATCTGGCGTTTCTAAAGACGTTTTCAATACTGTTTTCGATTTAGTATTACATAAAAAGAAAATTATCATTTGTTGGGCTATGGGATTAACCCAACATGAAAATGCGGTAGATAATATTCGAGAGCTAGTAAACCTGTTACTGTTAAAAGGAAGTATTGGTAAAGCGGGAGCGGGAACATGCCCAGTGCGAGGACATTCCAACGTGCAAGGCGATAGAACAGTAGGCATTTGGGAAGCTGCACCACAAGCTTTTTTAGATAAAATTGAAGCAAAATATGGCTTTAAACCAACCAATAAACACGGGTATTCTGTTATTGATGCCATTAAAGCTATGCATGAGGGTAAAGCAAAAGTGTTTTTTGCATTGGGCGGGAATTTTATATCTGCGGTACCGGACACCATGTATTCAGCACAAGGATTGGCTAATTGTAATTTAACCGTTCATGTAAGTACCAAATTAAATCGTTCGCATTTGGTAACAGGTAAAGAAGCATTAATTTTCCCATGTTTAGGGCGTGCAGAAAAAGATTATCAAAAAACAGGAATTCAAACACAAAGTGTAGAAAATTCAATGGGAATAGTATCTTCAACTAAAGGCATTTTAGAACCCTGCTCTGATGCTTTATTAAGTGAAGTTGCTGTGGTTTGTGGTATTGCAAATGCCACATTAAAAGAGCGATCTAAAATAGATTGGTTGGCGTATCAAGATGATTATAATCTGGTTCGAGATGATATTCAGGACGTTGTTGCAGGTTTTCAAGATTATAATAAGCGATTAAAGCAACCTTCAGGTTTTTATTTACCAAACGGCGCTAGAGAACGGGTATTTAAAACAAAAACAGGAAAAGCTAATTTTTCAATTAATAAATTGCCAAAATGGAAGCTTAAAGGTGATGAATTAATTATGATGACCATTCGTAGTCACGACCAATTCAACACCACTATTTATGGTTTAAATGATAGATATAGAGGTGTTTATAATGAGCGACGTATTATTTTTATGAATCGTGAGGATATGAAAATTAGAGGTTTGAAAGAACAGCAAATTGTTAATTTAAAATCTGAATTTAATGGTGTTATAAGACGCGTAAATAAATTTAAGATTGTAGGTTACGACATTCCTAAAAATTGTTGTGCAACATATTTCCCCGAAACAAATGTATTAGTACCTTTAGACAGTTATGCGCATACAGCTAAAACACCAGCCTCTAAAAGCGTGATTATAACTATTGAAACAGATTGATTTTAAAACTATTATTATGCCTGAAAAATTTCAAAAAGCAATACAACACATTGATGCTGAAAATTCAAATGATGCACGAAAAGAAATTCATAATCAAAAAGAATACCCTAAAGAGTTATTGTATTCGTATAGAATGACAGATAAGCTTTTGGCTTATTTTCCCAATGCCTCAAACGAACTTCAAATTGCTGCTCGCGCACAACATATAAACCGTTGGGAAATTCCGCGAGAGTCTTACCCTGTTGGTAAACGTGGTTATTTAAAATGGCGAGAGGCACTTAAAAAGATGCATGCAAATATTACTTCAAATATTTTGAATGAAGTAGGGTATGGTACAGATTTTATAAATCGAGTTACATTTTTAATTAATAAAAAGTTAATTAAAAAAGATGATGAATCTCAAGTGCTAGAAGATGTGGTTTGCTTAGTCTTTTTAGAATATTATTTTGAAGCCTTTTCAAAAAAACACGATGATGAAAAGCTTATTGATATTATTAAAAAAACTTGGGAAAAAATGTCTAAAAATGGGCAAGAGGCTGCGTTAAAATTGCAGTATAGTTCTAAGAGTTTAGAATTAATTAAACGCGCTATTAGCTAATCAAAAATAATTAACCTTACAATTTAGCCACCAATAGTAATCATACTTCTATTTTTAGAATGCAATTTTGGTTCTTGCAATTTCTCAAGAGTATCCATACCACCACGAACTTTAAATTTAGCATGAGTTGCTTTTTTAATAATTGGCTCTATAGATTTTCCTTCGCGAAGTGTGGTTAATAAATCGGATTCTGCGGAAGAAAACAAGCAGTTTTTTAATTGTCCGTTTGCCGTTAATCGCAGACGGTTACAGGAATCGCAAAACGGATTAGTTACAGAACTAATAATGGCAAAAGACCCTTTATAACCTTTTATTTTATAATTTTTTGAAGTATCATTAGGGGCATCTACCAAACGATTTACATCATTATTTAAAAAGCCTTTGTAAACGGTTTCCATAATGGTTTTATAAGAAACCATTTTCCTTAAATCCCATTTATTGCCATCAAAAGGCATAAATTCTATAAATTGAATATTTATTGGAAGTGTTTTGGTAAGGTGTATAAAATCTACAATTTCATCATCATTAAAATCTTTAATTAAAACAACATTTACTTTCACGTTAAATCCGTTATCAATCAATAATAAAATATTGCTATAAACCTTTTCAAAATAATTACGACGCGTAATTTTTTTAAATTTTTCAGCATTTAAGGAATCTAAACTTACATTAATATGCTTTATACCACAGGTTTTTAAAGTATCTATATGCTTTTCAATAGTAACGGCATTGGTAGTAATGGCTAATTCTACGGGTAGTGATGCTAATTTTTCTAATATAATATGTGCATCTTTTCTAGCTAATGGCTCACCACCTGTAAGTCTAATTTTGGTAACACCATGCTTTACAAATGTTTTTGCAATAGTGTAAATTTCATCAAAAGACATAATATGTGACTTTGGAGATAGTGGAATACCCGTTGCAGGCATACAATACGTACAGCGTAAATTACAACGTTCTGTAAGCGAGATACGCAGGTAATTATGATTTCTACCGTGTAAGTCTTGTAATATTTTTGAATTTTTTGTCATTTCTTATTTTTTCAACTAACAACTAACAACTAACAACTAACAACTAACAACTAACAACTAACAATTAACATTAATCGTGTCTTGCACCTTTAAAAATCCTAAAAATATGTAACAGTGATGGAAAAACTGCATCCATAGATTCTTTTGCACCATTTGTAGATCCAGGCAATGCTAGTACCAAACTATCTTTGTAAGTGCCCGCAACACTTCTGGATAACATGGAATATGGTGTTCTTTCTTGTCCGTAACTACGAATAGCTTCTTCTATACCAGGGATGTTTCTGTCTAATAATGGCTCCAAAGCTTCAGGAGTTACATCACGTTTTGACAAGCCTGTGCCACCAGTAAAAATAATTAAATCAATACCCTGCTTTTGAGCGTTTACAACTTTAGATTGAATGTCGTTTATTTCATCTGGAATAATAAGGTATTCAGAAATAGCAACGTTACAGTCTTCTAACTTTTTTATGATTGCTTTTCCTGCTTTATCTGTTTTCTGTCCTGCGGAAATTGTATCGGAACACACAATAACCGAAGCGGTTATATCGGTTCTATATTTATCGGTAAAATCAGATTTTCCACCTTTTTTGTTTACCAGTTTGATGTTATTAATTTCGATGCCTTTATCAATAGGTTTCAGCATGTCGTACATATTTAATGCGACAACGCTAGCCCCATGCATCGCTTCAACTTCTACGCCTGTTTTATAAATTGTTTTAATGGTACACAAAATAGTGATTTCTAATGCGTTTATCTCGTATTCAATTCCTGTAAACTCTATAGGGAGTGGGTGGCAGTCTGGAAGTAAATCGGGTGTTTTTTTTACGCCTAATAACCCCGCAGCTTTACTCATTGCAAATACATTGCCTTTGGGAACTGTATCATTTTGAATAGCTGCTATTGTTTCTGGCTTACTAACCGTTACTATAGCTTGAGCAACTGCTGTTCGTAATGTGGTGTTTTTATGTGTAATGTCGATCATGTTATGTTGATTCGTTTAATCGTTTAATTGTGATTTACGTAATGCATTAAGCTTGTTTGATATCTTTTCAATATCTAATCTGATTTTTGAATATTCGTTGTCGCCAATAAATTTTAACGATTTAACAAAAACACTTACGTGTTTTTCTTCCATTGATGCGTTTCGTCTTCAAAAATTTCTTTTCCAAAAACGGGAACATCAGCTTTTATAGCTTCAACAATAAATTCTAAAGCTTTAAAAACAACTTTTCGTCTTGGTGATGATATAAATACAAATAAGCATATTTCTCCAGATTTTACAGTACCTAAACTATGGTAAATGTGCATGCATGTTAATTCAAATTTATCGAAAGCAGCTTCTCTAATACTATCAAATTTAGCATTTGCCATGTCTTCGTATGCTGTGTATTCTATAGCTGCAACGGTTTTATTATCTATAACATCTGCACGTACCTGACCTAAAAAAATGTTATGCGCACCAATACTTGTTTTGGTTTGATGTTTGGCAATAGAATTCCCTATAAAATCTGAGGAAATAGCACCTTGTTTAAAAACGTTTTTTGGTTTTTTATTTGTCATTTTTTATTTTTTAAATTGATAATGAGAAAGTTACGTTTATCCCCCAGCAAATGGTGGCAGTAATGCTATTTCGGAGGTTGAAATAATACTGTTTTTTGAAACAATTTCGTTATTCATTGCAGTTTGAAAATCTTTTATTTTTATTTCGGGATATTTATCAAAAAGTATATCTAATAAGTCCTCAATAGATGATTTTGAAAACTCCAAAACTTCTTCATGGCATTGCGTTATTTCTGCAATTACTCCAAAATATTTAATATTAAGCGTCATTAACAATATGGTTTAATTGATTAATTGTATTTATGTTTTCTACGTACAATTCTAAACTAGAATCGAGAGTAATTGTTTTTGTAAATAATTGCTTGGGTACTTCTCGTAATCTTCTTTCGCCATCATTTAGCAATTCTAAACATTTGTGCATGCATGCCTTTTTATATGTTGCTATTAGCGGCATGGTTTTGCTTTTACTTTGTAATTGCACAACATCATAACTAGTATAACTAGTATTTAATAATAACTTTAAAACTAAGGTATTAATTAATGGAATATCACAGCTTAACACTAAATTATTTTCGGTGTTAGAATAGTGTAATCCTGTATACAATCCAGCTAGAGGTCCCGAATTTTTAATTATATCTGAAACGCGTTTATAACCAAATGTATCATAATTTGAATTGTTACTAACTATAATAATATCTTGAACCAATGGTTTTAATGCTTTAATAATATGCTCTATAAAAAGTGAGCCATTAAAGCTTATGAGTCCTTTATCTGAACCCATACGTGTACTTTTTCCACCAGCTAAAATAATACCAGTTATAGCTTTCATTTTATATGGATGTTTGGGCTAATTGTTCGTCTAAAAACGACCAGCAGTTTTTATTAATTTCATCAAAAGTGCTAATTAAAGATTTTCCGTATGGAGTTAATTTAGAACCGCCACCGCCTTTTCCACCAATACTATTTATGGTTACTGGTTTCTTTGCCCGTTTATTAACGGCATCAACTAACGACCATGCTTTTTTGTAAGACATCTCTATTGATTTTGCTGCTTTAGATAAAGATCCCATTTTTTCAATAGCTTTCAATAGCTTTACATTACCTTCACCTAACAGTTTGTTACCATCAATTTCAATCCATATTCTACTTTTTATTTTATAATTCATCGCATTTTATTTTGGTAAATGAATGACTTCAACCGTATCGCCAACCGAAATACGTTCTGTTTCTTCTGAAACATAAACCAATGCATTCGCTATAGCAAAGGTTTGTAACATGGCAGAACTTTGTCCTTCTAAAATAGTAACAGCATTGTTTTTAATTACAGCTTTTAAAAACTGGGCGCGATCTCCTTTTTTAATATAATTTGTAGCTGAAGACACTTGTGATTTTTGTAATTCTGCCTGTGTATTACCAGACATTTTTTGTAATGATAAATGCACATAAATATAAAAGCAACTTAATGCAGCAGCAGGATTACCAGGGAGCGCAAAAATGGTTGTATTATCTTTTTTTCCAAAGAAAAGTGGCTTCCCTGGTTTTTGCTTTACTTTATAAAAAATCTGCTCTACTTGTAGCTCATTAAGTGCTTTTCCAACAAAATCGTAATCGCCAACAGATATACCTCCAGAAACCAAAACCATATCGTTAGACGCAATCACTTTATTTAGCATTGTGGATGTGCTATGATAATTATCTTCAACTTTATGAATAGATATAGTATGATACCCCAAACTATTTAGAGCACTTTGTAGCATAACAGCATTACTTTCGTATATTTTACCATAAGGCAAATCTGCTCCAGCTTTAGCAAGCTCATTACCAGTAACTACAATCGCAATGTTAGGTTTTTTATAAACACTAACTTCTGTAATGCCTAATGATGTTAATAAACCAATTGCTGCAGGAGTTAATTGTGTTCCTTTTTTTAAAGCTATCGCTTCTTTTTTTACTTGTTCTCCTAAAGGACGAATGTTATCTTTTAATTTAACGTCACCATTTAAAGTAATGGTATTGCCAGTAGCTATAACGCGTTCTTGCATAATTACAGCGTTGGCAGAATCCGGAACAGCAGCACCAGTAAAAATTCGGACAGCATCTCCTTGCTTTAATTGGGGATTATGTGAATCTCCTGCTTTTACTTCATCAATCAGCTTGTAATTGGTATTTTTATGCAAATTTAGAGCATAACCATCCATTGCCGATTGCCTAAAAGGAGGCATGTTTATTGGCGAAAAAACAGTTTCAGATAAATAAAACCCATGCGCCTTATTTAGATTAATTCTATATTCTTTTAGGGTTTTACAACTCTCTAAAACATGTTTTATGGCAATTTCAACTCTAATCATCTTATAATTAAGTACTAACAATTTAGTTACTATCAAATATCGTTATTTCTTTACAAATATAACGAGAATAAAGACTTTTATTTTATGATAAAAATCATGTTATTGTAAGTAAGAAACATCAAATTTTGCATAGTAGAATTTTAACACGCAATTATTATGAAGTTTGTAAAGAGAATTAGCCTATTATTTTGCTTAGGAATTGTAGCAACTGTAAACGCTCAATTAAAGGTAGATGCCGAAATTAGACCACGTACGGAGTACCGACATGGGTTTGGAAATTTAATTCAAGACGATGCTGATGCTGGATTTGGTATTTCAACACGAGCAAGATTAAATGTTGGTTATAAAACGGAATCGTATAAGCTATTTATTAGTTTACAAGATGTTTTGGTTTGGGGAGAAAACAGACAGATTTTACCTTATGATCAAAACAACTCGTTTGCATTATTTCAAGCTTGGGCAGAAATTAATTTAGGTAAAAACTGGTCTACAAAATTAGGTCGTCAAGTATTATCTTATGATGATCAGCGTATTCTAGGAGGTCTTGATTGGGCACAACAAGGACGAAATCATGATGCTGGGTTAATAAAGTATAAAAAAGATAAGTTTATTTTAGATTTTGCTTTAGCTTTTAATCAAGATTATTCTAACCCAACAGGTTTTGTATCTCAAGGAACTGCCTATAACACCACAGGATTCTTTTCATATAAAACCATGCAAATGCTATATTTAAAGCAAGCTTGGGAAAAATTTTCAGGAAGTCTTTTGCTGTTAAACAATGGCTTTCAAGAGTTTGATGTTAGCAATAATGCAGATGGTGTAAGTAATTTGCAAACTTTAGGAACACATTTAAATTATAAATCAGGAAATTTTGGAATAGCAGCAAATGCGTTCCTTCAAACGGGGAAACGTCAAGGCGATGTTGATGTTAAGGGGGCTTATCTTTTTGGTATAGACTTATCGTATAAAGCTTCAAGTAAAATAGGTTTAGGAGCAGGTCTTGAAATTATTAGTGGTAACGATGGTGGTGCTGGTGAAACTGGTGCATTTTTCCCATTGTATGGTACAAATCATAAATTTAATGGATTTATGGATTATTTTTATGTAGGTAATCATGCTAATTCTATAGGTTTATTTGATATTCATGCTAGTGCTAACTTTAAATTAAATGATACGTCTAACTTATTGGTTAAAGTATTAAATTTTAGTGGCGAGCAAGATTTACCAAGTGGTGAAAACGCTTTAGGTACAGAAATAGATTTGGTGTATAAAAAGCAATTTAAAGGCTATGCTTTAGTAGCTGGTTACTCACATTTGTTCCCTGCAGATGGTATGTATGAGTTGAAAAATGTTGCAGAAAATGTTGCGGCAAACAATCAGAATTGGGCATGGGTAATGTTAGTGATAAAGCCAACTCTATTCTCTGGAAAATAGAATAATTAAAAATATTTAACTTAGTTTTCTAAAAACGGATTTTAACCTGAAAAATAAATTACAGTGAATCTTCAAAAAAACATATTACCAGATAAAAGGTCAAGATGGAGAACTGTAGCTGTTTTTTTAATAGCCGTAGTTACAGGTTTGGGGTTTTTTATGGCAAAAGAAGCCGAAGTTATTTCTTATATGTCAGACAGCCCACAAGCATGTGTTAATTGTCATGTTATGACACCCATGTATAATAGTTGGATGCATAGTTCTCATAGAGAATGGGCTAATTGTAACGATTGCCATGTCCCGCATAATAATGTATTTAACAAATATTATTTTAAAGCTAAAGATGGGTTACTTCATGCTTCAATATTTACGCTACGAGCAGAACCAGAAGTTATGTTTATGCGTGAAGCATCAGAAGAAGTTGTGCAAGACAACTGTATTCGTTGCCATGTGCAGCAGGTTACACAAACCAAATATGATGGTTGGATAGATGATCATGCAAAAAATAGAACAGATAGAAAATGTTGGAGTTGTCATCAAGAAGTACCACACGGTACAGTTCATGGTTTATCGACAATAAAAAATAATATAGCACCTATTCCAACCGATGTTGAAAAGGCAGTTGTTCCAGAATGGTTACAAAAACAAATAGAAGATAAATAAATTAAACTGAAACGAACAAAAAAAATAGACAGATGAAAAATAAAGTGTTATTCATTGTTACGGCAGTAGTTGTATTCCTTTTAGGGCTACTAGCTTCAAGTATTCTTAACAGAAAAAACGAAGCTAAATACAAGTATGTTCCTCAGGTTGAGATTAGTGAAAATGAACCAAGAAATGAAGAATGGGGTAAAAATTTTCCAGCTGAATATCAATCGTTTTTACAAACTGCTGATACCACATTTGGGTCATTACAAGGTGGTTCTGCAATGCGCGATATGTTAGAGGAAGATAGCCGATTGGTTGTACTTTTTGCAGGTTATGGATTCTCTAAAGATTATAATCAAGGTAGAGGACATCAATACGCTATAGAAGATTTAAGAAACACTTTAAGAACTGGTGGTCCTAAAGGGAAAGGTGATGGTCCAATGCCAGCAACATGCTGGACATGTAAAGGGCCAGATGTACCTCGTTTAATGAATGAAAAAGGGGTTACAGAATTTTACAAAGGAAAATGGGCAGATAAAGGAGAAGAACAAGTTAATCCTATTGGTTGTGCAGATTGCCATGACTCTAATACTATGAAGTTGAAAATTTCACGTCCAGCTTTAGTTGAAGCATTTGATGCTATGGGTAAAGATATTAATCAAGCTACCCATCAAGAAATGCGTTCTTTGGTATGTGCACAATGTCACGTAGAATATTATTTCGATAAAAAATTACCAGGAAAAGAGGGGGTACCTTATTTAAAATTCCCTTGGAAAGATGGTATGTCTGTTGAAGCAATGGAAAAATATTATGATGATTTAGACTTTAAAGATTGGACACACAAATTAAGTCGTGCACCCATGTTAAAAGCACAACACCCTGGTTATGAAACTTACATAACTGGTGTTCATGCCGATAGAGGTGTATCTTGTGCCGATTGCCATATGCCATATAAGAGTGAAGGCGGTCAAAAATTTACAGATCACCACATACAATCGCCTCTAAACAATGTGTCAAACGCATGTCAAGTGTGTCATAGAGAAGATGCCGACAAACTGAAAAACAATGTTTTTGAACGCCAACAAAAATCTACTGAAAGCAGATTAAAGTTAGAAGATGCTTTAGTTAAAATGCATGTTGAAGCAAAAAAATGTTGGGATTTAGGAGCTACTGAAACGCAAATGAAGGATATTTTAACAGATATACGTCATGCACAATGGCGTTGGGATTATGCTGCTGCTTCTCATGGTGCATCTTTTCATTCTCCAGTTGAAACAGGACGAGTAATTAGTAGTGGTTTAGACAAAGCTACAGAAGGGCGAGTTAAAATAGCACGTTTATTAGCCGAACTTGGGCATAACAAACCTGTTGAGATGCCAGATATTTCTACCAAAGAAAAAGCACAAGTTTACGTTGGTTTAGATGCTGAAAAAATGAAAAAAGAAAAGGAAGCGTTTAAGAAAAATTTAGTGCCACAATGGCTAGAAGCAGCAAAAGAACGCGAATCTAAATATGATACTAAAAAAGTGTCAATGAATAAATAAGACTTAAAGTCTTATTACAATTAGTATTATGAAAGATAACTTTTAAGGATCTAGTCTCAAAGTTATCTTTCTTCTTTTTAAGGTAATCTCATGCAAAAAATATATAAATTCTTTTCGTCGTCTAGTTTAGCATTATTACTGCTGTTAACATTTGGCGTTGCTATGGCAGTTGCCACTTTTATAGAAAACGATTTTGGTACAGCAACCGCTTGGGTAGCTATTTACGATTCTTGGTGGTTTGAAGTTGTTATACTAGGTTTAACCATCTCGTTTATAGCTAATATTTTTAAATACAAATTATTGCGAAAAGAAAAATGGGCAACTTTACTTTTTCATTTAGCGTTTATTATTATTGTTTTAGGGGCTGCCATTACAAGGTATACGTCTTATGGCGGTATTATGAGAATTAGGGAAGGGGCTTCATCTAATATTGTAATTTCAAACACTAATTTTTTATCGGCAACAATAACCGACGGGACAACAACTAAAAGTATTAAAAAGAGACTATCATTTTCTCCTATAAGTGATAATGACTTTACTTTTAAAACAGTATGTAATGATAAATCTATTGAGGTTACATACAATACTTATATTCCTGATGCTATAGCAGGTGTTGTTGAAGATGAAAAAGAAGGAGAACCACTTTTAGAAATGGTTGTAACTGTAGGAAACGGTAGAAACACCATATACCTTAAAAAGGGTGAAATAGAAAAAATAGGTGAACATCAACATGAAATTGGTTTTGATTCAGGGAAAGAAGGTATTATTAATATTCATGAAAAAAACGGATTATTTAGTATTAAGACACCTCATGAATTAGACTTTTTCATAATGGCTTCTCAACAGGCAGGAAAAATAAAAAAAGATAGTTTACAAACTATTACATTAAGAACATTATATAGAGATGGCGATATTTCTTTTGTGCCTTTAACCTATTACGAAAATGGTAAATTTGAGTTAAAAAGTGACCCCGAACAATTAAAAGATAATGATGAAACCAAAGATGATGCATTACTTGTAAATGTTTCGGTAAACGGAAAAAAGAAACCATTAAATTTATTATATAGACAAGGTTTTATGCCAACACATCACGAAGTAGAAATAGATGGTGTAAACGTTATTTTATCCTATGGAGCAGCAGCAATACAAACACCGTTTTCAATTCAGTTAGACGATTTTCAATTAGAACGATATCCAGGGTCTTCAAGTCCTTCGGCTTATGCAAGTGAGGTAACCATTATAGATAATGAAGAAAAAACACCGTTTAGAATTTTTATGAATAACGTGTTAGATTATAAAGGATTTCGCTTTTTTCAAGCCAGTTATGATACTGATGAAAAAGGCACAGTATTATCTGTAAACCACGATAGAGTAGGAACTTTTGTAACTTATTTGGGCTACTTTTTAATGACATTAGGAATGCTTTTTACGTTTTTCGGAAAAACATCTCGTTTTAAATTTATTAGCAAAAAGCTAAAACAGTTAAAGAAAAAACAAATAGTTACAGTAGGAATACTGCTCTTTGGTTTGTCTAGTATTTTTGCGCAAACACCAGCAGATTCTTTAACTATCTCCATAGAAAAAGCTATTGCGAATTCACAAATAGATAAAAATCATGCCGATTTTTTTGGTAGACTTTTAGTTCAAGATATAGATGGACGTATAAAACCTATAAATACGTTAGCGTCAGAATTTCTTAGGAAAATTTCAAAAAAAACTAAATTCACGTATCCTTTACCAAATAAAAAATTGGTTTTAGATGCTAATCAAACCTTTTTAGCAATGCATATGTTGCCGAAAATATGGCAACGTGTACCACTAATTAAAGTAGATTTTGAAAAAACAAGACACCTGTTTGATAGTATTCCTATAGGAAAAAATAGCTTGGTAGCTTTTACTAGTTTGCTAGACGAAAAAGGAGTGTATGCTTTTTCCAAACAAGTTGAAGAGGCTAATAAGCGTAAACCAGCTGAACGAAATGAGTTTGATAAAGAAATTTTAAAAGTAGATGAGCGTTTCAATATTTTGTATAATGTTTTTGTTGGTAATTACTTAAAAATTCTTCCTAACAAAAACGATAAAAATAATACTTGGTATAGTTACATTCATCATTTTAACGATTTTCCTGAAGAAGATGCTCAATTTGCTAAAAATATTATACCAGCCTATTTTAAAGATTTATTAGCTAATAATTATAAGGAGGCACATGATAAATTGGTTTATGTTAAAAAATATCAAGATGTTTTAGGTGCTAAAATTATTCCAACACCACAACAAATAGAAGCAGAACTTTGGTATAACAAAGCAAACATTAATTTTTGGTTGTTTCAAGTGTTTTTTGCACTTGGTTTTGTGTTACTTATTTTAGCAATAGTTAAAATGTTTTTGCATAAAAAATGGGTAGAAATAACTAATAATACCTGTATTGTTTTAACACTTGTTTTCTTTTTGTGTTTTACAGGAAATATTCTTTTACGTTGGTATATAGCAGAACATGCACCTTGGAGTAATGGTTACGAAATGCTCATTTTTGTAGCTTGGGTGTTAGTCTTATCTGGATTAATAACGTTTAGAAAATCCGATTTCTCTTTACCACTATCAACCTTATTTGCTGGCGCTTTATTGTTTGTAAGTTATTTAGATTGGTTAAGCCCTGAAATCACCAATTTAATGCCTGTGTTAAAATCGTATTGGTTAAAAATTCATGTGGCAACAATTGTGAGTAGTTATGCTCCTTTGGCTTTATCTGCAATTTTAGGATTAATGGCTTTAATTTTGATGATTTTTAAAACCTCTAAAACAAAAGAAATTATTGAGATTAAAATAAAAGAATTAAGCTATATAAACGAATTAGCAATGACAATTGGGCTATTTGTTCTAGCTATAGGCACATTTTTAGGTGGCGTATGGGCAAACGAGTCTTGGGGACGTTATTGGGCATGGGATCCAAAAGAAACATGGGCACTAATAAGTATTATAATGTATGCCATTGTTTTGCACCTTCGTTTTGTACCAAAGCTAAACAACGTACTTATTTTAAATGTAGCTAGTATGTTTGCTTTTTGGTCTATAATAATGACTTCTTTTGGAGTTAATTATTATTTGTCTGGATTACATAGCTATGCCGCTGGAGACCCGTTACCAATACCTACATTTGTCTATATCTTGGCTGTTTTAATGATTATTATTTCAGTACTAGCTTTTCTTAAGTATAAAAAACAGGCTTAGTAATTTGTTAACTTACTCTATTTAGATTCTTTATAAACTAATATTTATGACATATGTCATGTCTAAATTTTTGTTAAAAAGATAGTTTTGTTTTAAATTTAAGAAAAACTATATGCCCATAACAAGTTATTTAGCACATCCGCAAGAGGGTAAAAAAAGTGAGCTTTTAAAAGCGTTAACTTCATTTAAAGATTGTGAAGTTATTCCTGCCGAAAACGAAGATATTCTTGTTGTTGTAACAGAAACACGAGATACCGAAGAAGAAAATAATTTAAAAGATAAGATTGAAACTTTAAACAGTTTAAAATTACTGGTTTTAGTTTCCGGATTCAATACACCACAAAACGATTAATTTATGTACACCTCTTTAACAAATAGAAGACATTTTATTAAAAAAATGGCAGCTGCAGCAGCAATGACAGCAGCGGCAACAATGTTTCCAGGTATTATTTTTGCCAGCGAACAAGAAGCAGGAATTCCTAATGGTAATTTAGATTGGAAAAAAGGACCTTGTCGTTTTTGCGGTGTTGGTTGTGGTATTTTAGTTGGTGTAGAAAATGGTAAAGCAGTAGCTGTAAAAGGCGATCCTAATTCATCAGTGAATAAAGGATTACTTTGTGTAAAGGGCTATCACCAAACCATGTGTATTCAAGCTAAAGATAGATTAACACATGCTTTAGTTAAAAAGAATGGAACTTATGTAAAAATACCAATAAGTGAAGCACTAGATATAGTCGCTAGTAAAATGAAAGAAACCATTGAAACTCATGGGAAAGATTCTGTTGCCATGTACACCTCAGGTCAATCGACTATTCCTGAAGGTTACGTAGCTTCTAAATTTATGAAAGGCGCTATTGGTACAAATAATTTAGATTGTAATGCACGCCTATGTATGGCAAGTGCGGTGGCAGGGTTTTTAACAACATTTGGTGCAGATGAGCCAATGGGCTGTTATGAAGATTTTGATTATGCAGATTACTACGTGACTTGGGGTAATAATATGGCAGAAATGCACCCGGTATTATTCTCAAGAATGTTAGAGCAAAAAAATAAAAGAGGCGCTAAAATAATTGATTTTGCTACCAGAACAACCCGTTCTAGTACAGCTTCAGATAAATCAATTTTATTTGAGCCTCAAACCGATTTAGCAGTTGGTAATGCTATTTGTTATGAAATAGTAAATAATGGTTGGGTTAATAAATCGTTTATTGAAAAGCACTGTAACTTTAGTAAAGGACTTACTAAAATGGGTTATGGTGTAGAAGATAAATATAAGTTTACTGATAAACCAACAAAAATTGATTTTAACCAATACAAAGCCTTTTTAGAAGATTATACTCCTGAAAAAGTAGCCAAATATTCTAAAGTATCAGTAAAAGATATCAAGTATTTAGCTTCTATTTTTGGCGATCCTAATAAAAAAGTAATGTCGCTTTGGTGCATGGGTGTAAACCAACACACTAGAGGTACTTGGATGAATAATATTATCTATAACATTCATTTACTAACAGGCAAAATTTCACAACCTGGTAACGGGCCTTTCTCTTTAACTGGTCAACCTTCTGCTTGTGGTACTGCTCGTGAAGTTGGAACATTTACACATAAATTACCAAAAGGTGTGGTAATGAATGAAAAACATAGAGCACTAGCAGCAAAAATTTGGAAAGTTCCTGTAGAAAGAATCCCATCTAAACCAACATATCACGCTACTGAAATGTTTAGAGCCGTAGATAGAGGGAACATCAAATTTATTTGGACACAGGCTGTAAATCCGTTAGTATCGCTACCAAAAACAAGTAGGTTCCGTCCTGGAATGGAAAAAAAATCTTGTTTTGTTGTGGTTTCAGATGTGTTTCCAACGCCAACTTCTGATGTTGCCGATGTTATTTTACCAGCATCATGGCATATTGAGAAATCTGGATTGTATGGAAATTCAGAACGAAGGACACAACATTGGAATAAAATGGTTGAAGGACCAGGAGAAACAACCCCAGATGCGTGGATGTTTATTGAAGTAGCAAAACGTATGGGGTATGGTGATTTATTTCCTTATTCTAAAGAAAATCACGTAGAAGAAATATACAATGAATACCGTCAATTTCACGAAGGTAAAAAACATGGTATGGCACCATTGGAAGTTCTTAAAGAACAATCTGGAGCCATTTGGCCTTATGTAGATGGAAAATCTACACAATGGCGTTTTAATGCAGCGCATGATCCAGCTTGTAGCAATGGTGAAGATTTTCATTTTTATGGAAAACCAGACGGAAAAGCAGTGATCTGGCAGCGCCCTTACGAACCTGCTGCAGAATCGCCAGATACCGCATACCCGTTCTGGTTAAATACAGGACGTGTTATTGAGCATTGGCATACAGGATCCATGACACGTAGAATTCCAGTATTACATAAAGCGATGCCAAATGCTTATGCAGAGCTTCATCCTAAAGATGCAAAAGCTTTAGGTATTAGAAACGGTGAGAACATAAGAGTATCTTCTCGAAGAGGATCTTGTGTACTTCCTGCTTCTATAAACGAAAGAGGCTTACCAACACAAGGTCAGGTTTTTGTGCCTTTCTTTGATGAAAACATGCTAATTAACGATGTCACATTAGATGCTTTTTGTCCTATTTCAAAAGAACCAGATTATAAAAAGTGTGCTGTTAAAATAGAAAAAGCTTAGGTTATGAAAAAACGACTAGGTATTATTTCACTATTTATAATATTATGTATCGGGTTTATTGCTATATGGAATTTTAGTTACCAAACAGGGCAAGAAGAAGCTTATATTCCTGTTGAAAAGGATAACACGGTGTCCTCTATAATTCCTTCAGAAAAAGGTGTGTTTCAGCGCTCTGAGTATGCTTTAGATTACGCTAACATGCCCGTAGATGAAAACCATCAAAGAACTCTAAATTCATATTATAAAAATAGAGCCTATCATGGCGCACCACCACATATTCCTCATCCTGTAAAAAATGATAGAACGGTAGGTGAAAACACTTGTTTACAGTGCCATGAAAATGGCGGGTTTACAGAAAAATATAATGCATACGCACCAGTAACACCGCATCCAGAAATGGTTAATTGCAGGCAATGCCATGTTGAGAAAAAAACAGACGGCGTATTTAAAGCGTTTGCATATCGCGATGTTGTTGCACCAAAAGCTGGGGTAAATAATGCTTTGGTTGGTAGCCCACCAATTATGCCACATCAAATACAAATGCATGAAAACTGTTTGTCTTGTCATGCAGGACCAAGTGCTCCAAAAGAAATTAGAGTTACGCATCCAGAACGTGTAAATTGTAGACAATGCCATGTGCTAAATAATAAAGAAACTGCAGACATAGGTGTATTTAAAAGACGATAAAACCATGAAGAATACATACAATATAATTTATAGCTTACTAAGTATCTTTCTTTTTGCAGGAATCTTTTCTTCATGTAAGCATGAAGAAGGCGAGTACCATAGCGTAAATGATAAAATTGAAGCAGAAAGTAAAAATTATCAAGGTATATCTATTTCTTCTGAAGCACATATAGGCGATATAAAAACAATTGAAATTACAGAAGGAGAGCATACCTTTTTAATTCCAGAACGCAAAAGCAAAATTAAATCTTATGCCTGTACTGAGTGTCATACAAAACCTCTTGATAAAATGCAGAGCAAGGATATTAAAAAAGCACACTGGAATATAAATTTAAATCATGCTAATGAAAATATTATGAACTGTACTACCTGTCATGATGGTAAACACATGGATAATTTAATTAGTATTACAGGTAAATCTATAGATTTTAATACCAGTTATAATTTGTGTAACCAGTGCCACACCAAGCAATTTGAAGATTGGAAAGGTGGTGCGCATGGTAAACGTATAGGTGGTTGGGCACCACCACGAGCATCTATGACTTGTGTGAATTGCCACAACCCACATAAACCGCATTTTGAATCGCGTTGGCCAGCACGTTATAATACACAAAAATTAATAGAAAGAGAATAATTTTACGCCATGTAAATGGTAAAAAAATATTAGGTATGAGTAATAACGAAAAAAAATGGTTTTCATTAAACCTTAATAGTAAGCATAAAGTAGAAAACGCTGGTTCTTGTGGTTGTGGAAAAACATCTGGCGGATGTGGTGGTTCAAGTTCTCATACACCTCAAAATATGCACCAAATTAGTGATGCAGATTTTGATGCTGCCGTAGAAGCAGAAATTGAAAACACACAAAAAAAAGATGGTTTCGAGCAGGTTTTTGAAGTGAAAATGGATCGTCGTTCTGCATTTAAAAAATTAGCTGCAAGTTTAGCTATTGGTGCAGGTGCGGTAAGTACATCATGTAGTGTTATTGCAGGTGATGAAAGTAAAGAAAAATCGCAAATAGATTGGGAAGAGCAGTTTAAAGGCAATTATAAACTGATGTCTGATGAAGAAAAATCAGCAACTGTAGACAGGTTGGTGCGTTCGTATCAATTGCGTACAGGAAAGACCTTAAGTATGTCTTCTAAAAACGTTGAAAAAGATGTGTTGTTTGGATATGCTTTTAATATTTCTAAATGCCAAGGCTATATGGATTGTGTGAGTGCTTGTGTTGAAGAAAATAACCAAGACAGAAATTCGCAAATGGAATACATTAGAATTCATGAAATGAAAGATGGTAAAGGTTTTAATTTTAATGAAGCTGATGATAATTACTATCATGAAGTTCCTGCCGAAGGTCATTTTTATATGGGAACACAGTGTTTTCATTGCGATAATCCACCATGTGTAGATGTATGTCCGGTAAAGGCCACTTGGAGAGAAGATGATGGTTTAGTGGTTATAGATTACGATTGGTGTGTGGGTTGCCGCTATTGTATGGCAGCTTGTCCTTACGATGGACGTCGATTTAACTGGAGTAAACCAGAAGTTCCTGAAGCTGAAGTTAATAAAAACCAACACTATTTAGGAAACCGTATGCGTAAAAAGGGGGTGATGGAAAAATGTACATTTTGTGTACAACGTTCTAGAGCTGGTAAAAACCCTGCATGCGTTGAAGCTTGCCCTACAGGCGCACGTATTTTTGGAAATTTATTAGACCCTAATAGTACTATTCGTTGGGTGTTAGAAAACAAAAAAGTGTTTAGATTAAAAGAAGATTTAGGTACAGAACCTAAGTTCTGGTATTTTATGGACTAGTTGGTAAATGTTTATTTGTTAAGTTGTTTAACTGTTTAACTGTTTAACTGTAGAATTGTTGTTTCGGTTAAACGCATAAACAAATAAACGATTAAACAATAATTGCTGATAAGATTGGAGTTAGGAAAAAAAAATTAGATAGCAGATAGGATTGCGTTAGGGATTGAAGAGGAAATCCTTTTTAAAATAATAAATAAAGAAACCGTTATTACGAGGAGGTACGACGAAGTAATCTCTTCAAGTTTAAAAGATTGCCACAGCAAATAAAAATTTGCTTCGCAATGACAAAATTTTAAAAAGATTGCAACGGAAAGCCCGACCCCTTGTGGGTAACGCCCAAATAAAAAAATAACGTCATTACGAAGGCAGGATAACTGAAGTAATCTTTCGATTTGAAAATATAATTATGAGATTGCCACACTTCGACTGCGCTCAGTGCAGGCTATAAAAGCCCTAGGTAATGATAAAATATAATACTAAGAGTTATAATAAAGAATAAAATGAGAAGACTTAAAGTTTTAAAAAGCTTAGTTAAAGATAGTTTAGATACCATTACGCATGGGTCTAAAAAATATCATATCTGGATGGCGGTATTAACGTTTATCATGTTGGTAGGTATGTATTGTTATTCTATTCAGCTAGATCAAGGACTGAGTGTTACTGGAATGACGGATAGGGTAAGTTGGGGGTTGTATATTTCTAATTTCACTTTTTTAGTTGGGGTTGCCGCCGCCGCAGTTATGTTAGTAATGCCAACTTATGTACTAAAAGATATAGATTTTAAACAAGCTGTATTAATAGGAGAAGGTATTGCAGTGGCAGCACTGGTTATGTGTTTAGCATTTGTAATTGCCGATATGGGTGGCCCATCGGTACTATGGCATATGATACCAGGTATTGGTGTGTTTAACTTTCCAAACTCTATGCTAACCTGGGATGTATTGGTGTTAAATGGATATTTATTTTTAAACTTAAGTATTCCGTTTTATATTTTATTTAGACATTACCAAGGGAAAAAATCTAAAAAGAGTGTTTATATTCCAGGGGCTATTTTATCGGTGTTTTGGGCGGTAGGAATTCATTTAGTAACCGCTTTTTTATATCAAGGTTTACAAGCGCGTCCGTTCTGGAATAATGCCTTATTAGGGCCTCGTTTTTTAGCATCTGCTTTTGCAGCTGGACCAGCATTAATTATTTTAGTTTTAGCTGTAATTAGAACATTTACAGAATTTTCAATTAAAGATAAAACCATTAAAAAAATAGCTATGGTTGTTACTGTAGCGGCTCAAATAAATTTAATTATGTTGATTTCTGAATTGTTTAAAGAATTTTATGCACCAACACACCATAGTGAAAGTGCTTACTATTTATTTTTTGGATTAGATGGTAAATCGGCTTTGTTACCTTGGATTTGGACATCTATTTCTTTAAACGTTCTAGCAACCGTTATGTTAACTTTTCATAAGCTTCGTAACAATTTTAAAGTATTGTTTTTTGCCTGCATTATTTTATTTGTAGCGATATGGATTGAAAAGGGATTCGGACTTATAGTTCCAGGGTTTATTCCTGGGCCTTACGGCAAAATAGCAGAATACTTGCCTACTGGCATAGAAATAGGCGTTACCCTTGGTATTTGGGCTATGGGTGCTTTGGTATTTACCGTTTTAGCAAAAACGGCTATAAAAATTGAAACGGGTAAGATGCGATTTAAGAAATAAAAATGTTTTTTTGGCTTTTTGATTTAGTCATAATTGTTTTGAATTTTTAAAACAATATGGTTAATGTGTTTTATATCATTAACATTTCTTACATTTAATCAGTAAACAATTGTTATGCTGAAAAAAGTTTTTGGAAGTGCCGTTTTTGGTGTCGAGGCCACAACAATTACGGTTGAGGTGAATGTAAATTCGGGTATTGGTTATCATCTTGTAGGATTACCCGATAATGCCATAAAAGAAAGTAATTATAGGATTGCTGCGGCATTACAAAATAACGGTTATAAAATTCCTGGTAAAAAAATTACTATTAATATGGCGCCTGCTGACTTAAGAAAGGAGGGAAGTGCTTACGATCTTACTTTAGCCATAGGAATTCTAGCCGCTTCAAAACAAATACAAGCAGACGATTTAGATAAGTATTTAATTATGGGCGAACTCTCTCTTGATGGTAGTTTGCAACCCATAAAAGGCGCGTTGCCTATAGCTGTTAAAGCAAGAGAGGAGGGGTATAAAGGCTTTATTCTGCCAAAACAAAATGCTAAAGAAGCGGCTATTGTTGATAACTTAGAAGTTTATGGTATTGACAATATAAAAGAAGTTATTAATTATTTTGATAAAGGAGTTCCTTTAGAGCAAACCATCATTGATACTCGAAAAGAGTTTGAGAAAAACTTAGATTTTCCAGAATTCGATTTTTCTGATGTTAAAGGGCAGGAAGGAATTAAGCGTTGTATGGAAATTGCAGCTGCGGGTGGACATAATATTATTTTAATTGGACCACCTGGTGCAGGTAAAACCATGTTAGCTAAACGTTTACCAAGTATTTTACCGCCTATGACTTTACATGAGGCTTTAGAAACCACCAAAATACATTCGGTAGTTGGTCGCGTAAAAGATACGGGGTTAATGGCTCAACGCCCGTTTAGGAGTCCGCACCACACAATTAGCGACGTTGCCCTTGTTGGCGGTGGTGCATTTCCGCAACCAGGAGAAATTTCGTTATCGCATAATGGTGTATTATTTCTAGATGAATTACCCGAATTTAAACGCGGTGTTTTAGAAGTATTGAGACAGCCATTAGAAGATCGAGAAGTCACTATTTCTCGTGCAAAATTCACGGTAACTTATCCGTCATCATTTATGCTTGTAGCGAGTATGAATCCGAGTCCTGGAGGTTATTTTAACGATCCTGATGCACCAGTAACTTCTAGTCCAGCCGAAATGCAACGGTATTTAAGCAAAATTTCCGGTCCGTTATTGGATAGAATAGATATTCATATAGAAGTGACACCAGTACCTTTTGAAAAATTATCGGATGATAGAAAAGGAGAAACCTCGGTAGATATTAGAAAACGCGTAACAAAAGCCAGAATACTACAAACCAAACGCTTCGCAGAAAGTGATACGGTACACTATAATGCACAAATGAATACCAAACAAATTAGGACGTATTGCATGCTAGATGAAACCTCGAAGCAATTATTAAAAACGGCTATGGAACGTTTAAACTTATCGGCTAGAGCCTATGATAGGATCTTGAAAGTATCTAGAACTATTGCTGATTTAGAAGGTGTTGAGGTTGTAAATGGCACACATATTAGTGAAGCTATTCAATATAGAAGTTTGGATAGAGAGGGGTGGTTAGGGTAACGAATTTCTGCTAAAACTATTAAGTAAGTCGCAATGAAAGCAGGAGTTCTATTAATTAGAATAGTATTAAGAATTGGTTAACGCAAGTTTTTACATTCGTAAATTGTATAAAGACATTTTGTTTTTTTAACGGCACAAGCAAATATGCTTGCGCTAGCGATAGGACCTCTCATTATGGATAAATTTTAATTCATTTTCGGTTAAACACAAAAAGTAAAGATGAGTTCAGTATATAAATTTGAAAACCCTTAAATTTATCACATGAAAAAATACTTTACATTATTATCCGTAGTTTTAATTCTAAGCTGCAACACATCTAACGAAAAAAAACAAGGTATACCAGAAGCTGAACCTGTTGAAATAGCAAAAGTTCCTGTACTTAATCTTGAACAAGCCAATACATTAGCAGAATTACCATTACACTGTATAAATACAGAATACCCAAATAAGTTATCACAAACTCTAGGAAGTGATGCCGATTTAAAATCGCCAACAGCATTACATCCCGCTTTTTATGGATGTTTCGATTGGCATTCATCAGTTCATGGCCATTGGAGTTTAGTACGTTTATTAAAATCGTTTCCAAACATTGATAATGCCAGAGATATTAAACAAAAGTTACTTCAAAATATATCTAAAAACAATATAGAAGCAGAAGTCGCTTATTTTCATGGAAAACACAACAAATCGTATGAGCGCACTTATGGTTGGGCGTGGTTACTTAAACTTGCAGAAGAGCTACATACATGGGATGATGAAACAGCGAGAATACTAGAAACAAACTTACAACCCTTAACCAATTTAATTGTGGAAAAATACATCGCGTTTTTACCAAAACTAAACTATCCGCAACGTCTAGGAACACATACCAATACAGCATTTGGTTTATCTTTTGCCTACGATTATGCGAGTACCGTAAACAATAACACTTTAAAACTAGCTATAGAAACACGCGCTAAAGATTTTTATATGAATGATAAAGGATGCCCAATAACTTGGGAACCTAGTGGGAGCGATTTTCTGTCACCGTGTTTAGAAGAAGCCGCTTTAATGAAGCGTATTTTACCTATAGAAATGTACAAACCGTGGTTAAACAATTTTCTGCTGCAACTTGGTGATAAAAACTTCAACATAGAAACAGGTAAAGTATCAGATAGAACCGATGGTCATTTGGTGCATTTAGACGGTGTTAATTTTTCACGAGCATGGAGTTTAAATAAAATTGCTGAGAACTTACCGGAATATAACCACCTTAAAAATATTGCTAATCATCATATAAATTATTCGCTACCAAGTATTTTTGGTGATAGTTATGAAGGCGGACATTGGTTAGGTAGTTTTGCTATTTATTCACTCAATTCTATTGCTAATAAATAACATATTGCAAGTGTTAATAAATGTTAAAGAATAATTAATTTTTCAATATACGTTGGTAATTAAGCGTAATTTTATGTTTTAAATGGAAAATCGACTGAAAAATGAAATTATCTTTAAAATTACTATTAGTAGGTGTTATACTAATAGCTAATGGTAGTATTGCTCAAAATCCACTAGTAAATTCACCATCATTAAGTCCAGATGGAACACAAATTGCCTTTAATTTTCAAGGTGATATTTGGACTGCAAATGCAAACGGACAAAACGCAAAACGATTAACGGTTCACGAAGGTTATGATACAAATCCGTTATGGAGTATTGATGGGCAGTCTATTGTTTTTCAAAGTAATAGATATGGTAATAGCGATGTTTATATTATGGATAAATCTGGTGGTTTACCAAAAAGAATAACCCACCATTCTACAACAGATATTCCAACAGATTTTACAAAAAATGGCGATATTTTATTTTCTACACGTAGAAACTTTGCACAAGTTGAAAGAGAATACGAAACGCATATTGTAAGCAGTAATGGAGGAACGCCGTACCGATATATGAGTGCTTTAGGATTTGATTCTAAACTATCACCAAACGGAAAGTTTATAGTTTTTGTAAAAGGTAGTTGTAGAATAGCTCGTGAAGCCTATCAAGGTCCTGCTAATAGAAATATTTGGTTATACGATATTAAGAATGATAAATACTCACAGTTAACAACATTTAAGGGTAATGATTTCTATCCGCAATGGGGAAACGATAATACCATTTATTTTCAATCGTCTAGAAGTGGGAAATATAATGTGCATAAGCTTAAAATAAACAGTTCTGGTAATAAAGAAGGACAAATAGAGCAGGTGAGTACGTTTACGGATATGGGGATATTTTCGTTTAACATTAGTAAAAATGGAAATGCCATAGTTTTAGCTAAAGGGAATAATGTGTTTTTAATGAATACAGTAACTAAATCTATAAATGAAATAAACATTAATATAGCTTCAGATTACAGATTTAATCCTATTGAACATAAAACCTATTCAAATCGTATAGGTGAAATTGCGGTGTCTCCAAATGGAAAGTACAGTGCGTTAAATATTAGAGGCGAAATTTTTTTAAGAGACAATAATAAAGATAAAAGCAGAACAGTTAACGTTTCAAATTCACCGTATAGAGATAGAATGGCAGCGTGGTTAAACGATAGTACGTTAGTTTTTATATCAGATAGAGATGGGCAAAACGATTTATATGTAGTAACATCAGCTAACACCAAAGAATCAAATTTATTTAAAACATTAAAGCATAAAGTTGAAAGAATTACTAAAACTAAAGCAGGAGAAAGTAATTTGGTAATTTCTCCTAACGGAAAATCAATCGCATTTAATAGAGGGCGAGGAAAATTAGTAGTTGCCAATATATCAAGCACAGGAAAATTATCGAATGAAAAAGTAATACTTGATGGTTGGGATACTGCCGATAATGTATCGTGGTCGCCAGATTCTAAATGGTTAGCATATAGCTTAAGCGATTTAGATTTTAATGGCGAAATTTATATTCATAAGGCAGATAACTCAAGAAAACCTATAAACATTTCTATGCACCCCAAGCAAGATAGAAACCCTATTTGGAGTAGCGATGGTAAAAAATTAATGTTTTCTTCTAATAGAAATAATAACGATTATGATGTTTGGTTTACATGGCTAAATAAAACAGATTGGGAAAAAACAACACAAGATTGGGAAGAAGAGGATACTAATGATGATAAAAAAGATGGCGATAAAAAGGATAAAGATGAAGTTGAAAATGTTGTAATACATTTTCAAGACATTCATGAACGTCAAGTGCAGGTAACTTCGTTTACGGGTGGTGAGTTTGGTCGCGCGTTCTCTAAAGACGGAAAAACCCTATATTATACAACGGGTAATGGCGGTAGAGGTGATGCTAACGTAGCATCCGATTTGTTTAAAATTTCTTGGGAAGGGAAAAAGAAAAAGGCATTAACTACAAATAACAAAAAACCTTCGGCAATTGTTTTAGATAAGTCATATTCAAATATATATATGACTAGTGGTTCGGGGAGTTTTTCAAAAATTAAACTGTCATCAGATAAAAGTGAAAATTTGCCAGTTTCTGCTAAACTAGATGTTAATTATAAAGAAGAATCAAATCAAATATTCGAGGAAGCATGGAAAGCTATTAATGATGGTTTTTACGACCCAAATTTTCATGGGCAAGATTGGAGTACATTAAATAAAAAATACAAACCGTTGGCTATGGCAGCCTCAACACAAATAGATTTTCAAAATATATTCAATTGGATGTTGGGACAAATAAATGCAAGCCATATGGGTTTTCGAGCAGGGGAATTTCGTGAAAATTTACAAAGAGAATCTACAGGATTATTGGGCTTAGAGTTAATTCCGAATAGCAACGGCAGTCTTAAAGTTGATAGCGTTGTTGGTAATATGCCAAGTAGTCGTAGTGCTAGTAAAATTAATATAGGTGATGTAATTACTTCTGTTAACGGTACCAAACTAAGTAAAAACCTTAATATCTATAGTTTGCTGGAAGGCACTTCAAACGAAAAAATCTATTTAGAAATAATGCGAGGTACTAATACTGTTGAAGTAGTAATTAGACCTAAAAGCAGTAATAGAATTGAAAACTACAATGCATGGGTTAAAGAGCGTAAACGATTAACCAATATATACTCAAATGGTCAATTGGGATATATCCATATTCAAGGAATGAACTGGACTAGTTTTGAACGTTTTGAACGCGAACTTACTGCTGCTGGTTTAGGTAAAAAAGGCATAGTGATAGATGTTAGATTTAACGGTGGTGGCTGGACTACCGATTACTTAATGGCAGTTTTAAATGTAAAGCAACATGCCTATACTGTTCCTCGTGGTGCGGCTAGTAACCTTAAAAACGAGCATAGAAAGTTTAAAAATCATTATCCTTTTAGCGAGCGTTTACCTTTAGCATCATGGACTAAGCCTTCTATAGCCTTATGTAATCACACCAGTTATTCGAATGCAGAAATATTTTCTCACGCCTATAAAGCATTAGGTATTGGTACTTTGGTTGGTGAGCCTACATTTGGAGCTGTTATATCAACAGGTTCTACACGTTTAATTGACGGATCGAGTGTACGAATGCCTTTTAGAGGGTGGTATGTAAAATCTAGCGAAGCCAATATGGAAACAACTCCGGCTGTTCCAGATATTTTAGTACTTAACAATCCAGATGATAAAGCAAACAAAAAAGACACACAGTTAAAAAAAGCTGTTGACGAATTGTTGAAACAATTGTAAATTGTTCCCTAAGGTTTATTTATGAAAAAATGGCTTAAAAATATTGGACCAGGGCCTTTAGTTGCAGCAGCTTTTATAGGTCCAGGAACGGTAACTTTATGTACTTTGGCTGGTGTTGGTTATGGATATACCTTACTTTGGGCGATGCTTCTCTCTATATTAGCAACCATTGTTTTGCAAGAAATGGCTGCGCGATTGGGAATTGTTTCTCAAAAAGGATTATCAGAAATTATAAGAAGTGAAATTAAAAACCCTATTTTTAAAACCTTAGCTATTTTATTAATTCTTTCGGCTATCGTTATTGGTAACACCGCTTATGAAGCAGGAAATATAAGTGGAGGCGTTTTAGGTTTAGAAACCATTATTGGAAATCCCAATGTCGTTATTGCAGGACTCTCTATTAATTATTTAAGCATTTTAATTGGTGTTATTGCTTTTGTTTTACTGTATTTAGGAAATTACAAAGTGTTAGAAAAAGTGTTGGTATCGCTTGTTATATTAATGAGTGTTGCATTTTTGGTTACTGCCATTATAACCAAACCAAATCTGTCTAATATTTTTAAAGGAGCGTTTATTCCTAAATTCCCAAAAGATAGTATTTTAACCATTATAGGCTTAATTGGTACTACGGTTGTACCTTATAATTTGTTTTTGCATGCAGCTTTGGTAAAAGAAAAGTGGCATGCAAAAAGCGATTTAAAATTTGCTAGAAAAGACACCATAGTTGCTGTAGTTTTAGGCGGTTTAGTGTCTATGTGTATTATTATTTCGGCAGCATCCATTAATTCTCAAAATATTAATAATGCAGCAGATTTAGCCAAAGGATTAGAACCTTTATTTGGAAGTTTTGCAAAATATTTTCTTGCTATAGGTTTGTTTGCAGCAGGTATAACCAGTGCTATAACTGCGCCTTTAGCGGCAGCTTTTGTTACTAGCGGATGTTTAGGTTGGGGTACCAATATGCGTTCTAAAAAATTTAAAGCCGTTTGGATATTTATATTGATAATTGGTGTAATCTCATCGTCATCTGGAATAAAATCTATTGAAATTATAAAATTTGCACAAGTGGCAAACGGCATTTTATTACCTGTTATTGCTGGATTTTTAATTTGGATTATGAATAAGCAATCTGTTTTAGGAAGCTATAGAAATACTATAAAACAAAATATTTTTGGTTTTATTATTCTTGGAATTAGTATCTTACTGTCTATCACAACACTTAATAAAGTATTTCATTTAAACCTGTTTTAGTGAATGATTTATAAAATAGATATTAATGTAGATGTTGGTGAGGGCATAGGTAACGACCCCCAGTTAATGCCTTATATTTCGAGCTGTAATATAGCTTGTGGCGGGCATGCGGGAAATGCAGAAACTATGCGTGAAGTTGTTAAACTAGCCAAACAGTATGGTGTTAAAATAGGAGCACACCCAGCGTTTCCAGACAAAGAAAACTTTGGTAGGCAGCCAATGAAAATATCTTCAGCAGCATTATATAAGTCGATAAAAACTCAAATTAGAAGCTTATTAATCATTTTAAAAGAAGAGCATGCACGATTGTATCATATAAAACCACATGGGGCGCTTTATAATTTGGCGGCTACAGACGAAAAAATTGCAATTATTATTATTGAAGTCATTAAAAGCATAGCATTGCCAATTAAATTGTATGTACCATATAAATCTGTTATTGCAGATGTAGCATTAAAAAATAACATTTCTATTATTTATGAAGCATTTGCTGATAGAAATTATAATGACGATTTAACCTTAATATCTAGAAATAACGCTAATGCACTAATTAAAGATGAAAATGAATTATATAACCATGTGTATAATATGATTACTACCCAGAACGTTAAAACACGTTTTGGAAAAGAAGTCCCTATTAAAGCAGATACATTTTGTATACATGGCGACAATAGCGACGCGGTATATTTAGTCAAAAATTTAAGATTGAAATTGGAAGAGAAAGGAATTAAAATTTCTTAATATTTTATGGCTTTTAACCTTAAATATAAACCTTATGGAGAACGTTCAATTTTAATTGAATGGCCTTCGATAGTTGATGAAAAAGTGTTATTTGATGTGCTTTCCTTTAAAGAAAAAATAAGAAATAGCACTATTGAACTTATAATTAATGTAAACACTGCATATAATTCAATATTAATCACTTATAAGTTTTTAAACTTTAATTTAAATAAATCAATAAATAAACTTAAAGATTTATACCTTCAAAAAGAAACGTATAACAAATCAGCATGTAAACAATGGAGAATACCTGTATGCTATGATGATTTTTTTGCTATTGATTTAGATGATATGGCATCAGCTAAAAACTGTTCAAAAGAAGCTATAATAAAACGCCATTCTCAAATGAGTTATACTGTTTATTGCGTTGGCTTTTTACCAGGATTTTTATATTTAGGAGGTTTAGATGGAACGCTTTTTACACCAAGAAAAGCGACACCCAGATTAAAAGTAGAAAAAGGAGCAATTGCTATTGGCGGAAAACAAACAGGTGTTTACCCAATGGAAAGCCCCGGAGGTTGGAATATTATTGGTAACACACCAATTTCTTTTTTTGATGCTTCAAAAAGCACACCTTGTTTTGCTAAACCTGGTGATCGTATTACGTTTTACGCGGTGTCTTTAAAAACATATTACAACACCAAAGCATTGGTTGATGCTGGTGTTTATCAAATGGAAAGCGAGGTGCTTCATGATTAAAGTTATTACTCCAGGTTTTTATGCTACAATTCAAGATTTAGGTCGATTTGGTTGTCAGCATTTCGGTGTGCCACATTCTGGCGCTATGGATGCTTATTCGGCATCGCTTGCTAATCGTTTGTTAGGAAACAATAAGGAAGCAGCCCTTATTGAAATGACTATGACTGGAGCTAAACTGGAGTTTAATTGCAGCACAAGTATTTGTATTACTGGAGCAGATATGTTGCCCCAATTAAATGTTGCCAAAATTCCACTTAATAAAAGTATAGCTATACAAACAGGAGATATTTTATCTTTTGGAAAAACAAGTATGGGGTTTAGGTGTTATTTAGCTGTTTCAGGAGGTATTAATTCAGAAAAGGTAATGAATAGCAGAAGTATGTACAAAAACATCACTAAGCATCATGTTTTGGCTAAGAACGATATTTTACCAATTATAGAATCTTCAGCTATAAAAGCAAAAAACGCTAGTGTTAAAGTCAATAAAGCACATTTTTTATCTGAAACAATTGAAGTGTATAAAGGACCAGAATTTTATATGCTTTCTAAAGCTGAAAGACATGAATTGTTCGCTACAAAGTTTGTAATATCTAAAGATAACAACCGTATGGCTTATCAATTGGAACAAACATTAGCAAACAACTTAGATGCTATAATTACATCGTTGGTAATGCCTGGGACGGTACAACTAACACCTTCTGGGAAACTTATTATTTTAATGAGAGATTGTCAAACAACTGGAGGCTACCCTAGGATACTTCAACTTAAAGAATCGGCAATACATGTATTAGCACAAAAGTATACAGGACACAGTTTTTCTTTTAAGCTACTAGATTATTAAGAAAACTTTATCTTTTTGGTTAGCAAGTAATCTCTAATTTTGCAATTGATTCCAAAAAATATAATATGAATAAATTTTTCATTGCCTGTATCGTTGTAATTAGCACAATACATTGTAAGCAACCAGATGCTATTAGTGCTCAACATATCATTGATAAGGCTATAGCCATTTCTGGAGGAACAAAAATCGCTAATTCTACCATAGATTTCGATTTTAGAACTAGACATTACAAGGCAATTAGAAATAATGGAAACTATAGCTATGAAAGAGTCTTTCAAGATTCAATGCATGTAATTAAAGATGTTTTGTCTAATAATGGCTTTCAGCGTTATAGTAATGAAACACCCGTTACAGTTGGCGATTCTATGGTTCCTAGATATTCGAGTTCTATTAATTCGGTACACTATTTTTCGGTGTTGCCGTATGGTTTAAATGATACAGCCGTAAATAAGACATACTTAAAAGAAGTTAAAATAAAAGGGAACAACTACCATAAAATTAAAATAACGTTTAATCAAGAAGGAGGGGGAGAGGATTTTGAAGATGTATTTATATATTGGATACATACCAAGACTTTTAAAGTACACTATATCGCATATTCGTATAATGAATCTGATGGTATGGGACTGCGATTTCGTGAAGCTTATAACGAACGCTATGTAAACGACATTCGGTTTGTAAATTATAACAATTACAAGCCAAAAGACAATTTAGTAAGGTTAGAAGATTTAGCTGTTTTATTTGAAAAAGATAAATTAGACCTGCTTTCTAAAATTGAACTTAAAAATATAAGGGTCAATTAATTGTTAGCATTTGATCTGAAATTTCGCCATTTATAATTGTAACGATGTATAAATTGCTATTATTATGATGATCAATATCTTTATATTTTTCTTCTCCCAATAAGGCATTAACAAAAGCAGGGGTGGTGTTGCTATGACCAACAACCAATACTGTTTTACCTGTATTACGTTTTTTAAACTCGTTTCCGTTTATAGCTCTAGGATTGTATAAAACGATTTCCAATTCGTTATTAGTGGCAGTAGGTAAGGCGGTTTCTTTTGTTCTATGATAATCTGTAGCGTATACCTTATCAAATTTTATGTGCTTAAAAATGTTATTCCAATTATTAGCTCTGGTAATACCTACGTTATTTAAATGAGGGTTTTTATTATTTGAGTCACTCGTGTCTTTTTCGGCATGACGAATAAAATAAAAAGTAGAGATTTCAGATTGATTTTCATTCTGTGAGAAGCCATAAACCGACGTTAGCAAAACGAATACAAGCAATACATGTTTCATTTTTAGTAATTGATTTTTAAGATTATCAATGCTAATATTTAGTTTAAATGATTCTGGGTTGCTGTGTTTGTTTTAGCAACATTATCCTTTTCAATAGTTTTAATGTATTGTTTGAAAATTTTAGAGCTTCTTAATGAACGTCGTTTATTAACCAGGTTTACACCAAAGTTAATACCAACTCTATCTGCGCCAGATTCTAAATATTTTAAAGAGGTTTCGTAATCTTCAATGCCATCAAAAGCAACTATTTTTATATTATTCTTTACTATTTTTTTAATGATTTTCACTGTAGATAACGTTGCGCCATTCTTTGAAAAACCACTTGATGTTTTTACGTAATCAACTTTAGCATCTAAACAAATTTCACAAATTCTAACGACTTCATTTTTGTTTAATTCAGAGATTTCAATAATTACTTTTAAAGGTGTTTCTCCTATAGCAGATTTCACATCATTAATATCTTTTAAAACAGAAATATAATTTTTGCTATTCAGCAAACCAAGGTTAACCACCATGTCTATTTCATCTGCGCCATTCTGCAATGCTTGTTTTGCTTCGTATATTTTACACGCTGTTGTTGTAGCTCCTAAAGGGAAGCCAATAGGCGTACATATTTTAATAGCTGTATTACTTAATAGCTGTTTAGCTAAAGACACATAATAACCGTTTACATTAACAGCATAGTAATTGTTCTGTTTTGCAGCTAGACATAATTCAATAATGTCCCTTTCAGTAGTTGATGGATGTAATAGTGTATATTCTATATAATTAGAAATAGTCATTGAATAATTAGGTTTTAAATATAAACAAAGATATTGATTTGTTTATAAAGTTCTTGGAGCTTGTATTATTAGTGCAAAGTAAGAAATTAAAACTACTTTTTTGGGATTATAACAGACATTTAATTAACAAGATATTGTTAGTAAGTTTTAATCTATGTTTTTAATTGAAGAAAATAAGATTCGTTTCAAGGTCTCCGCTGAAATTATTGTATTAAAAAGAAAAGCAACACTCACCTAATAAAAGATTCATGTTGCTTTTCAACTAACCAACCAACTAATAGACTTTTTTTAATACATTTTGTTACAACTATTTAGCAATACTTTTAAAATTCTTCAGCAACTAAGTCGCCTTGGTTTCTAAAAACGAGCTTATCATCAAAAGCATCTAACAAAATAATACTGTCTGTTGTAATCTTTCCTGCTAATATTTCCTTACTTAAGGCGTTTAGTACGTCTTTTTGAATGACACGCTTAACAGGCCTTGCTCCATATTCTGGGTTGTATCCTTTTTCGGCTAAATAACTAATAGCTTCTTGTGTGGCATCAAAAGTAATGCCTTGTTGCGCTATCATTTTTGTAATACCTTTTAGTTGTAACCCTACTATATCTACAATATTGTCCTTGCTTAATGGCGTAAACATAATAGTGTCATCAATACGATTTAAAAATTCAGGACGCACACTTTGTTTAAGTAAACCTAGTACGTCTACTTTAGCCGATTCAATTGCAGAATCTATATCCTTAGTCGCATTAAAACGTTCTTGTATAATATGACTACCAATATTTGAAGTCATGATAATGATTGTGTTTTTAAAATCGGCTATACGCCCTTTATTATCTGTTAAATGGCCTTCATCTAGTACTTGAAGCAAAATATTAAAGGTATCAGGGTGTGCTTTTTCAATTTCATCAAGTAAAACTACAGAATATGGTTTGCGCCTAACAGCTTCTGTTAGTTGCCCGCCTTCATCGTAACCAACATATCCTGGAGGTGCTCCAACCAATCTGCTTACAGCGTGCCGTTCTTGATATTCACTCATATCTATGCGTGTCATGGCGTTTTCATCATCAAACAGGTATTCGGCTAAAGCTTTAGCGAGTTCTGTTTTTCCAACACCTGTAGTTCCTAAAAACAGGAATGTTCCAATAGGTTTACTTGGGTTTTGTAATCCTGCTCGACTACGTCTAACAGCATCACTAACAGCAACAATAGCTTCTTCTTGTCCAATAACGCGCTTATGGAGTTCGTCTTCTAATTTTAGAAGTTTTTCCCGCTCACTTTGTATCATTTTCACCACAGGAATCCCCGTCCATTTTGCAACAACTTCTGCAATATCATCATAAGTTACTTCTTCTTTTATTAAGGAATTTTCACCTTGAGATAGTAATTGTTTTTGAAAAACCTCTAGCTGTTCTTGTGCTTCTTTTATTTTTCCGTAGCGTAATTCTGCTACTTTGCCATAATCGCCATCACGTTCTGCACGTTCTGCATCTAATTTATAATTTTCAATATCTTGCTTGGTGTTCTGAATGTTATCTACAACATCTTTTTCACTTTTCCATTTTGCATTAATATCATTTCGAACCTCTTTTATATTGGCTAGGTCTGAACGGAGTGATTTTAATTTATTTTCATCTTTTTCACGTTTTATAGCTTCAATTTCTATTTCTAATTGCATAATTTTTCTATCTAAAACATCGAGTTCTTCGGGTTTAGAATTGATTTCCATACGCAATTTTGATGCCGCTTCATCCATTAAGTCGATAGCTTTATCTGGTAAAAAACGATTAGTAATGTAGCGTTGAGACAATTCAACAGCACCAATAATAGCCTCGTCTTTAATACGAACCTTATGATGCGTTTCGTATTTTTCTTTAATACCTCTTAAAATAGAAATAGCACTTTCGGTATCTGGTTCATCAACCATTACTTTTTGAAATCGTCGCTCTAACGCTTTGTCTTTCTCAAAGTATTTTTGATACTCATCTAAGGTTGTTGCGCCTATTGCTCGTAGTTCACCTCTTGCCAAGGCAGGTTTTAAAATATTTGCGGCATCCATAGCGCCTTGTCCGCCACCAGCGCCTACAAGTGTATGTATTTCATCAATAAATAATACAATATCGCCGTCGCTAGTTGTTACTTCTTTAATAACTGCTTTTAGGCGTTCTTCAAATTCACCTTTAAATTTAGCACCCGCGATAAGTGCTCCCATATCTAAAGCGTAAATTTGTTTGTCTTTTAAGTTTTCCGGAATATCGCCGTCTATAATTCTATGTGCTAACCCTTCGGCAATAGCAGTTTTACCTGTTCCTGGTTCGCCAACTAAAATGGGATTGTTTTTTGTTCGTCTTGATAGAATTTGAAGTATTCTACGAATCTCTTCATCACGACCAATAACCGGGTCTAATTTACCATCTCTTGCTAATTGATTTAAGTTTTTAGCATATTTATTAAGTGAATTATAAGTATCTTCTTGACTTTGTGAGGTGACATGTTCGCCTTTGCGTAATTCGTCAATAGCTGCTTTTAAGTCTTTTTCATTGATGCCTTGATCTTTAAGCATTTGTGCAATTTTACTTTTCGATTTTAAAACTGCTAAAATTAAATGTTCAACAGACACATAATCATCTTTCATTTTTTTTGCAATAATTGCTGCTTCACTTAATGTTTTTCCAGCTTCTCTAGATAGTATGAGTTCACTTCCTGTTACTTTAGAAAAACTTTCAAGTTGCTTATTTAAAGCTTGTTGTAAGATTGAAATATTTACATTCAGTTTTTTTAAAAGAAATGGAAGCACGTTTTCATCTACATTAAAAATGCCTTTAAAAATATGCTCGTTTTCAATTTGTTGATGCGAAAAGCTTTGAGCAATTTGTTGCGCTTGCTGAATGGCTTCTTGCGATTTTATTGTATAATTATTTAAGTTCATAGGTTAATATTTTTTTCAGTTCCATATAGTTGGAAACCTTTATTCGTTTACTTTTACAGAATGCTAAAGTCAATAACCTTACCAAGGCATTTTTAAAGACAAAATGTCTGTTAAGTGTTGATTGTAAATGACTTTTAGTCAGTTTGTAAGTTTAGAGGATTGATGCGACTTATTAAATGAATTGGTGATAATTATGAGATTTCCTCTTACGAGGAAATGAAAAAATAGAATTTAGCTTATGGGATTATTAAATAAAATATTTGGAGGAACGAGTGAAACTAAAGAAGAAAAAGTTTTACCATGGATTCCTTTAAGCGCTACACAACAATTAGCCTTAATTGAAAAAAAATCTGCAACCAAAACCCAAGTTATATTTAAACATTCAACACGTTGTGGTATTAGCAGAATGGTTATGAATCAATTTGTTGCTACTTATAATCTTACTGAAAAAGATTTAGATTTATATTATTTAGATTTGCTGAATCACAGAGATGTATCAAACGAAGTTGGTTATAAATTTCAAATCTTGCATGAATCGCCTCAGCTTTTAGTTGTTAAAAATGGTGTGGTGGTTGCTCATGCTTCTCATGGTGCTATTAATAGTATTGATTTAGCTAAATTTATTTAAGTTCAATATTTTAACTCTTTTTTGAATTTCATTCTTTTAAGTTATAACTTATTAGCTATATGCTTAACTGTGCTAAATTATAAAAGATGTTTTTTTTATGAATAAAAACATTTTAGTTGTTTTAGGATCTCCAAATTCTCCTGAAGGTGAGCTAAGTGCTATTTCAAAAAGTAGATTAAACTATTGTAAAACTGTTTTTACCAAAGACAACTTAATAGTTTGTACTGGCGGTTGGGGAGACCATTTTAATACAGCTAAACTAGCACATGCACATTATGCTAAAACATACTTAATTGAAAACGGTATTTTAGAGTCTGCCTTTTTAGACTTTGCCTTATCCAAGCATACGGTTGATGATGCCGTAAAATTGATTCCTATTTTGGGAGCGTTTAAAAACCCAAATGTAACTGTTATAACCTCCGATTATCATTTAGAACGTGTTACCTTAATTTTTACAGAAATTTTAAAAACCTACAACTTAAAGTTTATTGGTGTTGCCAGTAATTTGGATAAGCCAGAATACGACGCTTTAGTGCAACATGAGAAAAAGCGTGTAAAAGCTATTAAGGAAAATGGACTCTATTATTGATAGATGTTTTGTTGATAAGTTGTTGCTATTTTGAACGTTTTGATATTGATTTTTTAGCAAGAAAATTTGACATTTGTTTGTCGATGGATATAAATTTTTGAAAAAGTTTATATCTTAAGTGTTAGACACTATTTGAAAACTATAATTCTACCTAATTATGAGTAAATCGTTTATCATTGTTCTTTGTTTATACTTTTTAGTATTCAAATTATCTGCACAAATAACTTTAAAAGGAAAGGTGTTTTTTGAGAACAAACCAATAAGTAATGCCTCCGTATATATTAATAATACTACTGTAGGAACTATTACAAATGCTAATGGTGAATTCACACTTCATTTGAATAGTGGAATTTATCAATTAGTGGTTAGTCACATAGGTTTTAAAACTATAGTATACAAGCTTGACACATCAATTTATACTAAACCTCTCGTTTTTTATCTTTCAGAAGATAGTTTTGTTTTGGATGAGGTTGCTATAGTTGTGAAACAAAATAATGCTGAATGGTTGAAAAATTACTATTATTTTATCAATGCATTTTTTGGAACCACAAAATTTGCAAGATCATGCTCTATTGCAAACCGTGACGCTTTGTTTTTTGATTTAGATAAGGAAAGAAAAACCCTGACAGCAAGGGCAAATGAAAGTTTGATAATAAGAAATAAAGCCTTGGGGTATGAAATAGTATATGATTTAGAGCATTTTTCAATAGAAAATAGCATTACAAAATATAAGGGTTATGCTCATTTTAAAGAACTAGTTGGTGGAGAAAGCAAATCTGAAAAATGGAAGAAAAATAGATTGGAAGCCTATAAAGGCTCTCATATGCATTTTTACAGGAGTGCTTTAAACAATACAACTAGAGAAGAAGGATTTGTTATACATCAGTTTATAAGAAAGAAAAATTTCAAAAGCCCAAGCCAAGAAGAATTGTTGGAGGCAAGAAGAATATTTGCGTCATCAAACGAGTCATTTGATAATAGAGTCTTTAGAAAAAGCATTGTCAACCCAAAAAATGCAGTCGATTCTTCCATAGTCACTATAAAAAAATCATTCCTTCCAAAGTATAATGATTATTTATATAGCTCGGATATAAATTCATCTGATATCATTATTAAGAAAGATAGTATGATTCATCTTCAATTTGAAAATAATTTAAAAATTGCATATCTCAACGAAAAAGAGGAACGAGGGTATATTATAAAAAATTCACCTAATAAGTTTCGTAAAGCGTTTCCGCAATCATCAAATATTATCCCATTAACAAATAAACTTATGCTTTATCCTCAGGGAATTTTAGCGAGTCCCTTAAACGTCTTGTATGAGGGATACTGGTCTTATGAAAAATTTGCACATTCATTACCCTTGGATTATAAACCAGATGATTAAGAATATGAAGAATTTTCTACCTAAACAGATAAAAAAACCTCCTAAGTAATATTTAGGAGGTTTTTTGCTTATCGCCTTATAGTATAGGAATTTATAATATTTTTAAGTTGTAGTTTTAAATCTTCACCCGTATCATAAACCATTTGTTCGTTAGTGGGGAATGGCACACGTCTGTTTTTTAATAGTTTTCTATCGCTATTACTTAAAGCACGTTTATCACCTCGAATGGTCGCAAAAACATTTTCGAAAATAAATGCACTATCAATAGGGAAGGAGTCTAATAATTGCTTAGAGTTTATGTCTATATAAGCGACATCGGCAATAACTTGAGACGATTTTATTTGTTTAACTTCTAACAAGCTGCATTTTACTCTAATCACTTTATCAACTTTAATGTCGTTACCTAAACTATCTTTAGCCACATTTCCATTAGCGTCGTACTCATATTTCCAGCCGTCAACAACATCTTTTTCTCTAATTAATTGGCGTTCTTTAATGCGTTCTGGAGATACGTTAATACGCTTTAAATTAAGGTGCATCGCGTAATCGTAATTTACATCACTCGTTTTATTAGCATGATATACGCTCCAAAACTTATTTAAACCATAGGTGTCAAAGTTTAGTAAATCATCCTCTAATCGTGTTGGAATAATTTGTTCTGTTTCATTATTAATAGAAACCAAAATATAATCTGTACCCCGTTGGTGGGCTTCATCTAATAATTCGCGTGTGTTTTCGTAATTTGGGTTTATACGTTGTAGGTATTCAAGCGTATTATAGGCTTCACGAATGTTTTGTTTATCATCAAACTCTAATAATGCAATTCCTTTTTCATACATATAATCAGATACGTTTTCTTTAGCATCTAAAATAGCATCACTATAATTTGTAAAATTAAATGGAATGTTTTTACCATTAACATTTAAAGGCAGAATGGGTTTAATGGCTTCTTGTCGTGCGTTTAGGTCTAAATAGATTTCGTAAATTTCACGTAACGATTCAGGGTTATTGTCTTTTTTAAGATGATTTATATCGTTTAAATCTCTTTCAGACGCTTTATAATAAGCATCCTTAAGCATCAACACATAATCATGTTTACGCTTGGTGTCTTTATTTGTTCTAAGCCTTTTTAATGCATTGGTAATAGCAAGGTCGTAATTACCAGTGTTTACAGCTTTTTCAACTTCTTTTTTGGCACTACAGGCTATTAAAAACAAAGTTAATGTTAAAGTAAGTAATAATCGTTTCATAGGGTATGTCTTTTGGTTTATTGAGCTAGTATGTCAATAGTGATGCCAAAATACTAAAACCATAGATTAAATGCTAATAAATACGTTAAAGTGTTTGTTTTTAAATTATTTAAGTAAGATTAAACTTATTTTTTAGAAAAAACAGGAAGTAATTCAGTCGACACCTGTCCAAAACCAATTCTGGTACCATCCTTTTCACAATATCCTCGCATTATTACGGTATCGTTATCGTTTATAAATTTACGTTCACTACCGTCTTTCATTTTAATTGGGTTTTCACCACGCCATGTGAGTTCTAACATAGAGCCATAAGAATCTGGTGTTGATCCAGAAATAGTGCCGCTTCCCATCATATCTCCTGAATTTACGGGGCAACCATTTACTGTGTGATGCGCTAATTGCTGTGACATATTCCAATACATATATTTAAAATTCGATTTACTTACCACCAATTCTTTAGCACCTTTTGGTTGTATAGCTACTTCTAAATTAATATCGAAACTCTTTTTGCCTTTGTATTGCAAGTAGTCTAATTGTGGCTTTATCGCTTTAGGACCTTCAACTCTATAGGGTTCTAAGGCGTCTAAAGTTACAATCCATGGTGAAATGGAAGATGCAAAATTCTTTGCTAAAAATGGTCCTAAAGGTACGTACTCCCATTTTTGAATATCGCGCGCACTCCAATCGTTAAGTAAAACAAGCCCGAAAATATATTCTTCTGCTTCTTCAACAGGAATAGGCTCTCCTAAATCGTTGGCATCAGTTGTAATAAAAGCCATTTCTAATTCAAAATCTACCAATCTTGAAGGCCCAAAAACGGGTTCGGTCGCTCCATTTGGCAATGTTTGTCCTTGTGGCCTATGTACTGGAATTTCAGAAGGAATAATAGACGAGCTTCTACCGTGATACCCTACAGGAATATGCAACCAGTTTGGCATTAGTGCATTATCTGGATCTCTAAACATGGTGCCTACATTGGTAGCATGCTCTATGCTTGAATAAAAGTCGGTGTAATCGCCAATTTGAACAGGTAATTGCATTTCTATTTCATCTAAGCGAAACAATACAATTTCTTTATGCTTAACATTATTTTTTAACGCTGCATTTTCAGCATCAAAAATTTTAGCAATTCTATGTCTTACAGCACGCCATGTTTTTCTGCCATCTGCAATAAAATCATTTAAAGTATCTTGAAGAAAAATATCATCAGTAAGGGCAATACCATCAAAATATCCCAATTGATGCAATGCGCCAAGATCGATAGCTGTATCACCAATACGCGTACCAATGGTTATAATATCATCACGAGTTAAAAAAACACCAAATGGTATATTCTGAATAGGAAAATCTGAATTCTTGTCGACATGTAGCCACGATTTTCTGTCTGGATTATTTGCTGATAAAGGCATAATATTTTTTTTAATTATTTTGTTTATTAAATTCTTATCAAACGTACATATTTTTTTTATTTTATTAGAAATAATTACCTTAAAATTAGGTTTAATTCAATCGTTAATAAAAAGGTTAAGAACTTAATAGTAAATACATATTTTTTGCCTTGTTTAATATATCTATTTGTTATTTTTGCCGAATATTTAACAAGAATTATAATTTATGCAACGCGACGAACAAATTTTTGAACTTATTCAAGCAGAAAAAGAACGCCAATTACATGGTATTGAACTTATTGCATCAGAGAATTTTGTAAGCGACCAAGTTATGGAAGCTGCAGGCTCTGTTTTAACTAATAAATACGCCGAAGGATATCCTGGAAAACGATATTATGGCGGTTGTGAAGTTGTTGATGAAGTTGAACAAATCGCTATCGATCGTGCAAAAGCATTATTTGGCGCGGCTTATGTAAATGTACAACCACATTCTGGAAGTCAGGCAAATACAGCGGTTTATCATGCATGTTTAAAACCAGGAGATAAAATTTTAGGCTTCGATTTATCTCATGGTGGGCATTTAACCCACGGATCTCCTGTTAACTTTTCGGGTAAATTATATAAGCCTGTATTTTATGGTGTAGAACAAGAAACGGGTGTTTTAAATTATGATAAAATTCAAGAGATAGCGACTAAAGAGCAACCAAAATTAATTATTGCTGGTGCTTCTGCGTATTCTCGTGATATTGATTTTGAGCGTTTTAGAATAATCGCAGATAGTGTTGGTGCTATTTTAATGGCCGATATTTCACATCCTGCTGGATTAATTGCAAAAGGTATTTTAAACGATCCACTACCGCATTGTCATATTGTAACAACAACAACACATAAAACCTTACGTGGCCCAAGAGGAGGAATGATTATGATGGGACAAGATTTTGAAAATCCGTTTGGTATTACATTAAAGAATGGGAATTTACGTAAAATGTCATCATTGTTAGATTCTGCTGTATTTCCAGGGAATCAAGGTGGCCCATTAGAACATATTATTGCTGCTAAAGCCATAGCTTTTGGTGAAGCTTTAACAGATAACTTTTTACATTACCAATTGCAGGTTAAGCAAAATGCAAATGCTATGGCAAACGCCTTAGTTGCTAAAAACTATAATATTATTTCTGGAGGGACAGACAATCACTGTATGTTAATTGACTTAAGAAATAAAAATATTTCTGGTAAAGATGCAGAACAAGCTCTAGTAAAAGCCGATATTACTGTAAACAAAAACATGGTACCTTTTGACGATAAATCACCATTTGTAACGTCTGGTATTCGTTTAGGGGTTTCGGCAGTAACAACGCGTGGTTTAAAAGAAAATGATATGGCTGCTATTGTAGATTTAGTTGACGAAGCAATTAATAATTTTGAAGATGAAACTGTTTTAGAATCTGTAAAAGAAAAAGTAAATGCCATGATGAAGGGTAAGCCTTTGTTTGTGTAATGTTACGTCATGCTGAATTTATTTCAGCATCACATAATCACATAAAATATAATGAGAACCTGAAACAAGTTTAGGTTGACGAAAAATCCTGTTTTATGCAGGATTTTTTTTGTTTTTGGGCGTTTTAACACGCTTTACTCAATCTATAAATATTTTAGTTTTTGGAATTCGTGAATATGAATATTTCACTACTCAATCTTTTGCAAAAAGGATTTCAAACATACCGTTAAATAGTTAACGCAGTGTTCAAAAAAAGCTTGAGAGTTTTTTGAGGTTCGTTTAATGTGTTTGTGTATCTTGGTTAGTTGCGTGTTTCAACAACTAATTTCGTAAACAAAAACGAACGCGAGAAAATTCCGAAGGAATTTTCCAAATAAAGCTCTTGCCTTAGCAATTAATTATACACGGCTTAGCTGTAGTTTTTATTCATCATAATCTTTAATCCATTCTTTATTTGGATATTGAGAAACAATCCACTCAGTAACCTCTCTACTCATAAAGTTACCATAAAAATTTTCGAATTCACAAATAAGAATGTCAAGTTCAAAACTCGTTTTAGATTCAATTAATTCATAAATATCTTTAGGTTCTATTCTTTTGTCTTGAATTATAATGAACATGTTTTCTCTACCTTGTTTTGAAACAAAATTGCTTCTAATTGCTTCAATAAACTCATTTCTATGGTCTATATCAGTAATATTATCAAAAATTATTATAAAAGAAGTTTTCATAAGTTGTCTAAATGATTTTTGATTTTTGAATTTAACCTTTCAATAGATGCTTTAGAGTTTTTTTTGTAAACTCTAGAAACCAAAAACCCAATAAGAGTTCCTAATGTAATAGCTCCATATGCAATTAATATAATTACCTGTGATAGATTTAATCTCTCAGTTTCCTTGCCATTTTCTAAAACGATTTCTGAGAAAGAACCAGTAAAATAAATGACTATCCCAGAGATTAATGCTCCAAAAAAAGTTGAAATTAAGAGTGATTCCCAATTTGTTAATTTATTTCCCATTGAAAAACCACCGTCTTTGACGGTGGTCATGTTTTAAAGGCTCTGCCATTTTTTAGTTTTGCCCA
>CANKVS010000031.1 GCA_947487155.1 uncultured Flaviramulus sp. | reverse complement strand
AAATGCAAGGTCTTGTCTTTTTTATGCAAAAATAGCATTCCTCATCAAATTTACACACAACTTTTGAGATTGATCCCAAATTAGGAAGAAGCAAATGGTTGCTTTTTTAATAATAATAGCGTTATTTTTTCTTTATATACTAAACTAAAAAAGACCTAGCAGGTTTTTAAAACCTACTAGGTCTATATCTCTAATTATCTCTAATTAGATGTTGATAGCTATTTAACTAACAACGTCTTTAATACGTTTTATAGCTTCTATAATTTGTTCTTGCGATGCAGCATAAGAGATTCTAATACAATTAGGATTCCCAAATGCATCACCAGTAACGGTTGCTACAAGTGCTTCTTCTAATAAATACAAAGAAAAATCTGTTGCATTATGTATTGTTTTACCACGTAATGTTTTTCCGAAAAAAGCAGAAATATCTGGAAACACATAAAAAGCACCATCTGGTGTATTCGATTTAAAACCATCAATATTGCTTAGTAAATCTAAAACCAAATCGCGACGTACTTTAAATTCGTCAATCATGTATTTAACACGCATTGGCGATTCGTTTAACGCTGTAATTACCGCGCGTTGTGCAATACAATTGGCACCACTAGTAATTTGACCTTGCATTTTGTTGCAGGCTCTTGCTATTTTTTCTGGAGCACCAATATATCCTATACGCCATCCAGTCATGGCAAAGGCCTTAGATACACCATTTACAGTAATGGTACGATCGTACATATCATCAAACTGAGCCATACTAGCATGCCCACCTATGTAATTGATGTGCTCGTAAATTTCATCTGAAACCACATAAATATTGGGGTGCTTTACTAAAACATCAGCTAAAGCTCTAAGTTCAGATTTACTGTAAACCGAACCACTAGGGTTACATGGAGAGCTAAACCAAATCATTTTTGTTTTTGGGGTAATGGCAGCTTCTAGTTGGTTGGCTGTCATTTTAAAATTAGTATCAATAGAAGTTTTAACTTCTACAGGAACACCATCATTTAACTTAACAATATCAGAATAACTTACCCAATACGGACATGGTAAAAGCACCTCGTCTCCTTTGTTTAATAGCACCGAAGCAATATTTGCTAAACATTGTTTTGCACCAGTAGATACAACTATTTGAGGTAAAGTATAAGTTAAATTATTATCGCGTTTAAACTTAGTAATAATGGCTTCTTTTAACTCAACATAGCCATCAACTGGCGTGTATGAGTTATAATCATCATTAATAGCTTTGATGGCTTCGTTTTTAATAAAATCTGGTGTGTTAAAATCTGGTTCTCCCAGACTTAAACCAATAATATCTTTTCCTTCTGTTCTTAGTTCTCTTGCTTTAGCAGCCATTGCTAAAGTTGCAGATGTCGACATGTTTAAAATTCTGTCGGAAAGTAAGCTCATTTGTTTATGTATTTATGGAGTAAATTATAGAGTTTAGGCTAAACTAGGCTTTTTTCCTAGTACTTTTAATTGATTGTAATGCTCTTTAACAGCTTTCCAAAATGTGTTGTACTCATTATATGGTAAGCTAAATTCTTTAGCTGTTTCTTTAACTATTTTGGCTATTTTACTATAATGAACATGACTAATATTCGCAAACAAGTGATGTTCTACTTGTCTGTTCAATCCACCAGTATAAAACTCGACTAGCCAACTTTTAGGAGAAAAATTTGAAGTTGTAAATAGTTGATGAATTGCCCAGGTGTTTTTCATATTGCCATCTTCGTCTGGTAAAGGCATTTCTGTATTAGGCATAACATGTGCTAATTGAAAAATAACACTTAAAATTATTCCGGCAGTATAATGCATGATTAAAAACCCAATTAAAACCTGCCACCATGCAAAGCCTAGTAATAATGGTAATACTACCCATACCGTATAATAAACTATTTTGCCAATAATAAGCTTAGTCCATTGTGTTGCTGGATTTGGGAATTTGCCATACGATAATTTTCTTTTTAAATATTGATACGATTGTATAAAATCGGTAGTGATGGCCCAATTTACAGTTAATAAACCATATAAAAAGAAGGCATAAAATCTTTGATATTTATGAATGCTAAACCATTTTGCATGCTTAGAAAATCGAATAATTCTTCCAGCATCAATATCTTCATCATGTCCTTGAATATTAGTGTAGGTATGGTGCAGTACATTATGCTGTACTTTCCAATTGTAGTCGTTCCCAGCCAAAATATAAATACTACTTCCCATTAATTTATTAACCCATTTTTTGCTTGAAAAGGAACCGTGATTTGCATCATGCATAACATTCATTCCAACACCTGCCATTCCAACGCCAACGGTTATCATACATAATATTTGTGCCCACCCAGGTAAATTAATTGTAAAAATTAAAACCACAGGAACTATAAGTAAAGCGAACATTACTACTGCTTTGGTGTAAAGTTTCCAGTTTCCGGTACGCTTAATATTGTTATCTTTAAAGTAATCATTAACCCGCTTATTTAATGTTTTAAAAAACTTTGCAGAGTCAGTTCTTGAAAAAGAAAGAGTTTGTTTTGTCATGCTATTAAATTTAAATATGATATTCTATTCTTTACCTCATACCTAATCAGCGCAAAGATAGGTATAAACCAACTTAAGTAATACTCTTTTTTTGTAAAAAAATGGATATAAAAAGTATATTTTTGTTGAAAATTTAACATCAATGAAATCCGTATAACTAATAATTTAGATATTATAACGAGATATTTATTATGCAAATTACATCTTGCCGATTTAATAAAAATATAGAAAATAAATGAAACTTATATTAAAGTATTTCCCTAATCTGACTGAAGATCAAATTGAGCGGTTTAAAAAATTAGAAGCGCTTTATCAAGATTGGAATTTAAAAATTAATGTGGTTTCTCGTAAAGATATAGATGAGCTTTATTTAAGGCATGTGTTGCATTCGTTGGCTATTGCTAAGGTTATAAGATTTAAAGATGGAAGCAAAATTCTTGATGTTGGAACAGGCGGTGGCTTTCCTGGTGTGCCTTTAGCAATATTATTTCCAGAATGTTCATTCCATTTGGTTGATAGTATAGCAAAAAAGTTAAAAGTTGTTAACGAGGTTGTACAAGGTTTGAGGCTTACTAATGTAAAAACGACGCATAGTAGAGTTGAAGAGATAAAGGATACTTACGATTTTATTGTAAGTCGTGCCGTAGCCATAATGCCTACTTTTGTACATTGGGTTAAAGGCAAAATAGCCAAACAACAAAACCACGAACTTAAAAACGGAATTTTGTATTTAAAAGGTGGTGATTTAACCGAGGAACTTAAAGATTATAAAACAATTACCATTTATAATTTAAGCGATTTTTATTCCGAAGATTTTTATGAGACTAAAAAAGTAGTGCATTTGCCTTTAAAATATCGCGGGTGAAATGTAATTGAGGCTATTTGATTCTATGTTCTTTGAGTTAAATTCTCATTTTTAAGTGCCAAATACTCATTTGGAACAATTCTATTAGAGAGCTTAGATTATATTTGGTGTAAATTTATAAATTATGAAAAATTATCTTTTAGTTTTAATAATTACAGTACTTTCAGTGAGTCTTCATGCTCAAAAAGTGATTCAAAATCCAGATTATATATCTAGTAATGCTGGAAAAATAATAAAAGTTGAACTTACAGATAAAGTAACAGTACTACATTTTGCTTTTAAAAGAAGCCTTGGAAGTTGGATATATATACCAAAGGAGACTTATATAGAAGATTCATATAAGGGAGGAAGGTTATATGTAACTAAATCAGAAGGGATTTCATTGAACAAAAAAATTACAATAACAGATTCTAATGAAATAAGATATAAATTATATTTTCCTGCCTTAGGTAAAGATGCTAAGAAAATAAACTACGGAGAGTCCAATGTTGGTGGTAATTGGTTTATATCAAAACTAGACCTTACTAAAGATGGTAAGAAAAACTTGATTAAAGAAGGGTTAGGGTTTTTCATTAATGAAAATATCAACTTTGCGGGCAATCAAGACCCTTTTAATAGATATACAGCAAGTAGTAGCCAAGGAATTGTTAATAATAAAACGCTTTTGCCAGAAGATTTGCCTAAAGCTTTTTTTGGTAATTGGTATGATAAATATGGAACTCTTATGTTAGTAACAACTCCAGAATTTATTGTTTCCGATATTAGAGTATCTTTTTATAAAAGTATTAAACAGATAGATGATAACAGATATTCAATTACTCATTCTGGAGGACATATCGAAATTATAAAGTTAGACGAAGACAAAATGTCTTTGAGAAGAGATAAATTACAAACATTTTACAAAGAGCCTATTAATAATAAGGTTCCGAAATTTTTAAAGGGAACTTGGGAATTTAAAAACAACAAATTAACCATAGCAGACACGAGTGTGATTTTTGATGGAGAAAATAGTCCTTATATTTTTGGTTCCAAACAATTAAGAATTGCACATGTAGCACCATCTAAAAAAGGAGGTTTATATTGGTTTATACTTTATAATGAAGGTAATTATTATATATATATTGCCAATAAGATTAATGGCGAATATTTACTAAGTTCAAGAGGTTGGCAGCAAAAAAGGTATAAGAAAATTAAATAGAGTAATGTTAAAATTCATGCGTTTAAGAATTAAAGCATGTTATAAATGACCTATAAAAATATTGTATTTCTATTTTTGTTACTTAATGTGATAGAGGTTTCTGCTCAAAATTCTGTGTTAAGTTTAACGCCTGAAGAGCTGCCAAAAATGTTGTTTGGTTCGTGGTTAAATGATAGACAAGAACCTGTACTTATAGCCACATCCGAATATTTAATTTTTAATAATAAACTTTGGTATTACAACAATATATATACATTTAGTAACAGAATAGAAACGGCTAATGATGTTTTTCAAATAGAATGTTCAAATAAAGGTGAACAACAATCTATTAGGGTTTATTTGGTAGATGACGGTAGTTTATACTTCGAAAAGGATATTACCAATCCTTCTGAATATTTAATTAAGAATAAAGAAAACCTTGATGTTTTACCTAAAAGTATACCAATTAAATGGTACGATTATAAGGATGTGATATCTATAACTAAAGAAGAGATATTATTTAATGAAAAACCTTTTATTCTAGACTTTTTTGTTGCCACAAAAATAACATCATTATTAGTTGGTTACAATAATGGTAGTTATTCCTTATTTAAAATTGAAGAAGATTTAGAGGGCTCTTTTTTATATTACTCAGGACGTAAATTTAAAAAGGAAACATTTTTTCAAAAGTACTTTGTACATATAGTTGTTTTAGTTGTTATATTAACATTAATATTAGTGTATCTGCTTTTTAAATGGAAAATAACACTTTCAAAAAAGAAGGAAGAGACCAAACGTAAGTTTACCGAAATACAATTAAAGAGTATTCGTTCTCAAATGAATCCACATTTTTTATTTAATGCTTTAAGTGCTATTCAGCATTTAATTAATAAAGGAGATAATGATAAAGCCAATTATTACCTCACAGAGTTTTCTCAACTTATGAGATTGACTTTAGATAAATCTGAAAAAGTACTTGTGCCTTTATCTTATGAGGTTGAATCTATAAAAAAATACTTAGAATTAGAAAATCTACGCTTTAAATTTAATTATAGCATTTATGTTGATTTTAAAATAGATGTGAATCAAGTTGAAATCCCAGGAATGCTTGTACAGCCTTTTGTAGAAAATGCCATTATTCATGGTATTAATGAAATAGAAGGTTATAAAGATTTAAGTGTAGAATTTAAATTGAAAGAAAACCATTTACTAAGTGTAATTACTGATAATGGTATTGGAATAAATGCCAATTTAAAGAAAAGGAAAACTGGAGGTAAAAGGACATCTTATGGATTAAAATTAGCAGAAGATCGAATAAAGTTAATTAATGAAAGTCATAATACTAAGGCGAAAATAAAAGTATTAGATAGATCCGAAATTGGAGCTAATTTAACGGGAACCGTTATTGAAATTTACACACCGATAACCTATTAAATTTAATAAAATGAGTATAAATTGTGTTTTAATTGATGATGAGTTACATAATATTGAAAACTTAAAAAATTTAATAAATAGATATTGCCCTAATATTCATGTTGTAGCATTTGCAATATCAGTAAAACAAGGACGTTTATTAATAAATAAGCATAAACCAGATTTAGTTTTTTTAGATATTGAAATGCCTGTTCAAAATGGTTTTTCTATGCTTGAATCTCTCCAAACCATAGATTTTGAAATTATTTTTGTGACCGCATATAATAAGTATATGTTACAAGCTATAAAAACATGTGCACTAGATTATTTAATGAAACCAGTATCTATTACAGAGTTAAAGGAAGCAGTTTCTAGAGTTGATAAAGCTGTAACAAAGAGACGTGAGAACAAAAGGTTAAAAGTATTGGTTGATAATTTAAAAGAAAACAATCAAGTTCAAAGAGTTGCATTACCAACGGCAGAAGCTCTTAATTTTGTACCTATTAATAACATTGTTAGATGTAAAGGAGAAAACAACTATACATTATTTTATTTAACCAATGGAACTACCATTTTAGTGTCTAAAACACTTAAAGAATGGGAAGAACTTTTAGTAGAGCACCAATTTATAAGGACCCACCAATCTCATTTAATAAATAGTTTGTATGCTAAAGCCTATGTAAAGAAAGATGGTGGATATGTACTTATGGAAGATGGGAGTATTGCAAGTGTTTCTAAATCTCGAAAAGAAGAAACTATTCAGAAACTCACCAATTTATAATAAAATTCTAACTCAAACTTAACCATGCCTAACCAATAGGTGGTAACACCTAATTACACATTGTTTTAATGAGATGAATAACTTAATTTCAAAGAAAATTCTTTAAATATTTAAAACATCATCAATCAAAAACAATATGAAAAACATCTTCTTAGTAGTTATATTTCTGTGTGCTCTACAATCTTTCACACAATCAAAATCTTTTCAAATTTCTGGTACACTAATTTCTGAAGAAGACAAACGCCCTTTAGAATCTGCAACAGTTTATTTAGAACGTATAAAGGATAGCTCATTAGTTACTTACACTATTTCTGATAAAAATGGAGAATTTGACTTAGAAGGAAAAGTATTCGATAAAACTTTAACCCTTTTTGTATCTTATGTAGGTTATAAAACCTACACGCAAAGCATAAGTATAGACAAACCTCAAATTAATTTAAAACAAATTAATCTAGAAATAGATACCAATGCTTTGGATGAAGTTCTTATTAAATCCAGAGCACCAATTTCAATTAAAAAAGATACTTTGGAATTTAATGTGAAATCATTTAAAACAAAAAAGGATGCCAATGTTGAGGATTTATTAAAAAAGTTGCCAGGAGTTGAAGTAGATACAGATGGCAAAATAAAAGTTAATGGCAAACCAGTAAACAATATTTTGGTAAATGGACAGCCTTTTTTTGGAAATGATCAAACTATTGTTACTAAGAACTTAACAAAAGATATTATAGAAAAAGTTCAGATAACAGACACCAAAACAAGGGCACAAGCATTTGCAGGAGAAGAAGGAGACCCAAATTCTAAAACGATAAATCTGACTATTAAAAAAGAAAACAGCAAAAGTGTTTTTGGACGTTTAGCAGCAGGAGGGGGCACAGATAAACGTTTTGAGTTAGCGGGCTTAGTAAGTGTCTTTAATGATAAACAGCGTATAAGTGTTTTAGGTGGAAGTAATAATATAAACTCACCTGGATTTAGTTTTGGGGATATTAATAGAATGGCAAGAGGTGGCGGCAACGTTCGCCAAGTAAGAGGTTACCGTTATGGTTCTAATAGAGGTATTACAACGTCTCGTAATGCAGGAGTAAATTATATTGATAAGTATGGAAAATCAACCGATTTGTCATCTAGTTATTTTTATTCAGGAAGCAATTCAGAAAGTGATTCACGTTCTAATCGAGAAAATTTCTTACCAAATTCAAGATACTTTACTGAATCTACTTCAAATAATTATAGTGAAACCTCAAACCACAGTGTAGACTTAGGCTTTGATATTAAAATAGATTCTACATTGTTTATAAATATTAAACCAAAGTTTTCATATTCTAAAAACCTTATCGATAATAAAAACACATTACAATCAAATGATACAAATAATGTTTTAACCAATGAATCAACTTCAAATTCATTTTCCAAATCATCAAATAAAGATTTAAGTAATAGTATTACAATTACTAAAAACCTTAAAAGAAAAGGTGCTTTTTTAAGATTAAGAATTAATAACAATTTAAACTCAAGTGAAACTGATAATTATTTTAATTCTAAAATAAATATTTATGGCACTCTACCTTTTGAAGAAAACAGAAATCAGTTTATTGATAGAGAGGGTACAGAAAATACATTAGTATATTCTTTAAGGTATAGAACTCCAATAATTAAAGACGCACTTTTTTTAGATTTAATTTATAACAATAGCCATAATAAACGTACAAATACAAGAAGTACTTACGACTCTGAAAATAATGGTCAAGATTTTACAGTATTTAATGAAGATTTAAGTACAGATTTTAAATATATTGAGAAAAACCAAATGCCAGTTATTGAGTTTATGTATAGTAAAGGTAAATTGTATTTTAAAATAAATGGAGGCTATAAATTTAGAACCCTTGAAAATAAAGATAAGTTAAGGCCCGTATTAAGTTTAAATAAAAATTTTGAACATTTTGAGCAAACCATAGATTTTAGATACAAATTTAGCCCTAGTAAATCTTTAAATTTAAATTATTATTCTGCTAATACACCACCACAAATTTCACAATTGCAACCTTTTGAAGATGTGTCGAACCCCTTAAACATTATTAAAGGAAACCCAGAGTTATCACCTTCAAATAGGCACGTAATTAGTCTGTGGTTTCAAAACTATAATATGCAAAAAAAGTCTGGATTTTACATGCATTTGAGAGGAATAAAAGAAAACAAAAAAGTAACTGTAAAATCTTCTATAGATGAAAATTTTGTAAGAACATCTACCTATGCTAATGTTAATGGGAATTATAATGTATCTGGTGGTTTTGGTTATAATAGAGGAATTAAAATAGATTCTTTAAGAACCATAAATTTACAGATTGGTTTTAATGGCAACATTAATAAGTCTGTTAATTTTAATAATGATGTGTTGTATGCGGCACAAAGTAAAATGATTGGGCCAAATGCTAGAGTATATTTTGATTGGAGAAATATTATGCAATTTAGAACTAATTACAGTATATCTTTTTCTAATACTGAATATAGTTTAAATAATTTCGAAGATCAAAAGTTTATGGTTCATAATTTAGAAACCCATATTTCTACTACCTTTTTTAAAAAACTAGAATGGCAAAATGAAATTAATTTTAGCTATAATCCTAACGTTTCAACTAGTTTTCAAAAAAGTGCTTGGTTTTGGAATGCAACTTTAAGTTATTCTATTGCAAAAGATAAAGGGTTACTGGGTTTAAAAGCTTATGATGTATTAAACCAAAATACTAATGCAAGACGTATTATCACACAAAATTATATTGAAGATTCGCAAAGTACTATATTAAGACAATACTTTATGTTAAGTTTTAGTTGGAAGTTTAATAGTTTAACAAAGAGTAAGTAAATTATTATTTATGATAACTTAACTAGTTTAGTGCTACGAGGTTGGCTTTTTTAAGTGAAATTTTAAAAGTTAAAGAGATGCTATTCTGGTGTAAATTCATGAACTTAAAGATTATAAAACAACGACCATTTATAATATAAGCGATTTTTATTCCGAAGATTTTTATGAAACCAAAAAAGTAGTGCATTTGCCTTTAAAATATCGCGGGTAGTTTCGGATATATTATAATTTATTTAGCACTTCATATTCCTTAGAAAATACATAGTTTTGGTTTTGAAACCAGTAGGTGTTCTCAAAAAGCTTCAAGTTGCTTTCAATGTTTGTATTTGTAGATAAAATGTTCTCTGCATTTTTTAAATTTAACTTTGCATTATTAAAATCATTAATTTTATTGTAAGTTAAAGCTAGTCCTAACATGGCATCAAAATCTGTGGGATCAAATGTTAATGTCCTATTAAAGTCAGCTATAGCTTTAGTGTACTTTCCTAAAAGTAAATTTGTGACACCGCGATAAAAATAAGCAAAACTATTATTTGTATTTTTCTTAATGGCTTTCGAAAAATCATCATTTGCTTTCTGATAATAATTTACACTAAGGTAAAATTCACCACGACTATAATAAGCATTAGAACTTCCTGTGATAACTACAGTATAAGTGTAATCTTTCAAAGCTTTTTTATATTCTTTAAGTGCTCTGTAAGCTGATGCTCGTAAATTAAAAACCTTTGGTAAAGGTGCTTTACTTAATACATTTGTAAAGTCTGTAATGGCACCTTTATAATCGCCTAAATCAAATTTTGCACAACCTAGACTATATAGGGCATCAATAAAATTAGGATCTAATTTAAAAGCGTTTTCATAATCTTCTTTGGCGCCTTCAAAATCTTCTAAACTGTATTTTGAATTACCTCTGTTGTAATACGTATCAGCATCGGGTTCAAACACAATAATTTTAGAATAATCTACAATGGCACCATTGTAGTCGCCTAAGTCGTTTTTGGCGATGGCTCTGTAAAAATAGGCATCAAAGTTTTTTGGTTCTAAAGTTATCACTTTAGAGAAAAGCTCAATTTTTTCTTTCAAATTAGTTGTTCTAATGCCTTGACGAAAAAACTTGTTAACTTGTCCTATAGCAAGTAAAGGCATTAATGTTATTATTGTGATAAAGGCTTTTTTCATTTTCAATATAAGTTAAAAACAAGCAAATATTTTTTTAATAAAGGTAATATTATTTTTCTGATTCGGTAATTGATATGTAATAATAATTTGAAAGAATTATATTACTAAAAATTATTTTGTAAGTTAATTATTATGTATTTTATCGAATTTATTTGCATTTCATGGAATATAAATATATATTGCGCTATGTTTTTGAATGGAAATAATAATTCAAAATTGTAACTTATGAAAAATCCCTTAAGGCAGAACTCTTTAATAGCTAAATTAATAGTCGTATTTTTCGTTTTTGGTTTGAAAACTCTTTTTTCTCAAACTTCAGATTTTAAGGTTCAGCATATTCAAGATGATGTAGCTAGAACTGGTGGGACAAATACAACTTTTACACCTGTAAACTCTTTAAATAATGTAATTGAATTGGCTAACAATAACCGTAAGGTACATGGAGGGTCTAATACAAGTTCAGGTCAGAAAAATGGTGATGATATGTCTGGGGCTAGACAACTTACAGGTGTAAGTACCTTAACTTATTATAGAGAATCTGGATCTGAGAATCGAAACTCACGATTTAATACATCTTTATTAGAATATATTGGTCCGTCTGGAGGTGCTAATGAAATTATTGCTAGAGGGAGGTACGCTATTAACCTTAATGGTTCAACAAATAGTGTAACGCAAGCATTATCTGGCATAGCAAATGCGAATAAATGTATTCCTTTTATTACTGGAATTACTAATAGTGCCACTAGTCAAAATGCAGATTCTGCGACAGCAATGGCCTATTTAGAGAATGCGACAACCTTAAGAGTGCAAAAAGGATCAAACGGAAATAATGTAACAGTATATATTACAGTTGTAGAGTTTACAGGTGTTAATTGGACTGTTTTACATGGAGATTCTGGAAATGTAAGTGCAGATACAGGTACAATTATTTTAAGAGATGCTTCTGATGGTACAGGAACAGCAACCGATGTTTCTGCATGGGGTGAAGCAGCAATTTTTAGTCATTTTAGAGCAGATACAGGCGCAAGTGGCGTAAATGATGCTATTTCAGATTTATGGCCAGTTATAGGTCCAGGAACAAATAATCAAACTGTAGATTGGACTTTTCATAGCGACCACGATTCAGTAGGAACCAATAGGCATTTTGTGCATGTATTATTTAATTCTGGTTTAAAAGTAACCCGATTTCAAAATACATCAAAAAATGCAGGAGAAACGACTATAGATATTACAAGTGCAGGACTTACCGATGTAAATCAGGCATTAATAGTTGGGGCTTCAATGTCTAGTGGTAATGGTACTCAATATGGAAGGGGTTGGAGGAATTATTATTTAAAATCAACAACAGAAGCAGCACATTGGTCACATAGAAGTAATAATACCTTTTTACACGAAATACAAATTATAGATTTATGTGTTCTACAAACCACTTATGTAGGTCCTGAAATGAATGTGCAAGGTAATGGCGAAAATATTCCAGATGGAAATACAGCTATTTCGCTAATAGATTTTACAGATTTTGGAGATATTGAAGCAACAGGAGCGGTATCGGTTACTCATGAGTTTACAATACAAAATTTAGGAAGTACAGATTTGACATTAGATAATCCAAGTCCTTATATAGTTATTACAGGAAGTACTGCCGATTTTACATTGGTAATAAACCCAACAACTCCTATAGCAGCAGCAGGAAGTACTACATTTTCCATTACTTACGACCCAACAACAGCTGGAACACATACAGCAACAGTATCTATAGCAAATAATGATACCGATGAAAACCCTTATACATTTTTAATTCAAGGAAAGGGGGAGTACTGTGCTTCAAACGGAAGTTTAGATTATGATACTAGTGTTACTTACGTGTCTTTTAATACCATTAGTAATGCAGATAATGAAATACCTAAGGATAATGCTTCCGAAGATTTTACTAATATCTCTACAAATGTGTACAGAAACTCTACACATGATTTAACGGTTAATGTTAATACAGGCGGAAATTTTACAGTTTACACTATTGCTTGGATAGATTGGAATAATGATGGTGATTATGATGATGTTGGTGAAGCGTATGATATGGGGTCGGCAACTAACGTTGTAGACGGGGCTACGTCTAATTCTCCTTTAGCTATTACAATTCCAATGGCTGCAGAAATAGGGCAAATAGGTATGCGTGTAGCTACCAAATGGCAAAGTTACCCTTCTAGTTGTGATACTGGTTTTGATGGTGAAGTTGAAGATTATACAGTTAATGTTATCGATTATTTAATTGATTTTGATGGCGTGAACGAGTTTATTGATTTTGGAGATAACCATGATTTAACGAGTTCATTTTCTTTAGAAGCATGGGTTTTACAAGAGACAACAGTTGCTAAAGGAACAATTATTTCTAACGGAAATATAGATGCCACTTTAAAAACAGGGTATCATTTAGACTTAAATAATAATTATCCAAATTTAACTTGGTATGATAACGCCAATAATGAAGTAATAAATATGACTTCGCCTTATGCTATTCCAAATAATGAATGGCATCATGTATCTGTAACGTATAATGGCACAATGGCAAAATTGTATATTGATGGTATAGAAGTAATCTCAGATACGCCATCGGCAGCAGCTTTAAATACCCCTCAAAGTTTTAAAATTGGTGCAGAAACGGCAAACTACTCTACAGCACCATTACCTATAAATTTTTTTGATGGCGCGATACAGGAAGTGCGTGTTTGGGATGTAGCACTTAGTGAAACTCAAATACGAGAGATGATGAATCAAAAAATAATGCAAGATGGAACAGGGACTAAAGGAGTGGAAACACAGTTGAATATTTCTGGAGACTTACTATGGAATAATTTACGTGGCTATTATCCATTAGACTCTAATACTGCATTTGACAGTTCGAGTTATGGTATTGATGGTGTTCCTATGGAAATTACTTTATCGCAAAACCCTACGGCACCATTGCCATATGAAACAGATGGCAATAGCAGTTGGGATACAAGTACAACATGGTTGAATAATTTGGATGTATATATACCTAATACAATAGGGGTTGATGGATCTACTTCAATAGATTGGAACATTGTAGAATTAACTAACAATGTTAGTTCTGGAGATAGAGATATTTCACTACACGGATTGGTTTCGATAGAAGGCACATTAACGATAGCAGACCCAGGTGAAACTCAAGATGAAACAAACTCTGGGCAAGGGCTAACCATATCTCATTATTTAGAGCTAGATGGTGTTATAGATTTAGTTGGCGAATCTCAACTAATTCAAACAGAAGGAAGTATTATAGATGCCGATAGTGGCGGGTATATAGAGCGCGATCAACAAGGTACAGCTAATGGGTTTAATTATAACTATTGGTCGTCTTCGGTTGGTCCTATTAGCGGAAATTCAGCTACTAGAGGTACAGGAGTTTCGTCAACAAACGCAAATCATACCTTGTTAGAAGTTATAAATGATGGTACAATATCGGGGTCTTATGGAACTCCTAATTTTAGTTCTTCTTATAGTGCAAGTGATGGTACGCCACCGCCACCAGGTTTTATAAGAACAATTAGTTCGTTTTGGCTTTATAAGTTTTATGGTCCAGAAAATGATTATTATGCCTGGGGAAAGATTAATGAATCATCATCGTTACAGGCAGGAGAAGGGTTTACTATGAAAGGAACTTCTGGTGCTGTTTCAATCACAACCGAGCAGAACTATGTATTTAAAGGCTTACCAAATAATGGAAACATTACTTTAGAACTCGATAATACATCTGGAGAAGTAGATAGGTTGGTAGGAAACCCGTACCCATCTGCTATTGATGCAACCGAATTTATTTTAGATAATTTAAGTATTGCCGATGGAGGTAATAATACTAATGGAACTGTTTTTAATGGCGCTTTATATTTTTGGGATCATTTTGGCGAAGAAAACACGCATAATTTAAGTGGTTATGTTGGTGGTTATGCCACACGTAATTTAATAGGAGGCGCTGTGGCTATTTCAAACGATTCACGTATAAATAACACGTCTGATGGTGGTTCTGCTGCTGTTGGAACAAAAGAACCAGGACAATTTATTCCAGTAAACCAAGGGTTTTTTGTATCTACGGCATTAGGTGGGTTTAATAACGATAACGGTACGCCAATACTAACAGTTGATGGTGGCGATATTGTATTTAAAAATAGTCAACGTGTTTTTGCTACTGAGGATGGATCGACATCTTTGTTTTTTAAATCGTCAAAAGGTAAAAAAGGTAGTACAGTAGCAAATAAAAGTAAAAGTAATGATGCTTCAATTATAAAGTTAATTTACAATTCACCCAAAGGGTATCACAGGCAAATAGTTTTAGGAACTAATAAAAATGCCTCAAATGATTTTGATATAGGGTATGATGCCTTTATGGCAGATGTTAATGAGGAGGATATGTTTTGGAACTTTAATAATAACAAACTTGTAATTCAAGGCGTAAATACTATAGATGAAACACAAGAGTTTTCAATAGGAATTATTGTTAAAGAAGCAGGTTTAGCAGCTATTAGTGTTGATGTTTTAGAAAGTAATGCTTCAACAAACCTTTATATTAAAGATGAAGATACAGGTAATACATATCAAATTAATAATAATCCTTTTCAAGTTTATTTAGAAGAAGGAACTTATAACGAAAGGTTTAAACTTGTGTTTAAAGAAAGTAATAAGGCTTTATTAAGTACAGTTGAAGAATTAATTACTGATATGCTAATTTTTTATGATACTGCATCATCGTCAATTAGAATAATAAATAAGAATAATATTAATGTTTTTGGTATAACTCTGTATAATATTTTGGGTCAAGATGTTAAATCTTTAAAGTTGAATTCTTCAAACGATATGTCTATTCCTGTATCTGTAAATTCAGGAGCTTATATTGTAAAGTTAAATATAGAAAAAGGTTTTGTAAACAAAAAGATTGTAATAAAATAAATAAGCTATTTAATGAGTTTGTTTGGTGTTGTTATCCTCTTTAATAACAGTAATTGGTGTTTCTATATCTCCCGCATAGAAAACAATAATTTCAGCAGGTTTATTACTCTTATTTTCACCATAGTGCCATGTGTTAACTAATTCTACTATAGTATCTCCAGTTTTAAGAAGTAGTGTGTTATCATGTTCATCAACAACGGTTAATTCACCTTTTAATAATACTCCGGCATTTATAACTAAGTGTTTGTGGACTTTTAATTTTGAATGAGGAGGAATAGTTATTTTCAGAATTGTAATTTTAGGACTTCCATCTGGGTATTTAGGTAATTCATCTCCATTCCAACTTTTAGAGGTTTCTGCAAGCCTAACAACTTCTGTTTTTAAAATTTTGTTGCTTTTACAAGAAGATAAAAATAGTGTTGTTATTAAAAAGAATAGATATAATGCTTTCATTTTTAAATGTTATTTTTTAAAATTAAAAAAGGTTTAACTTGAATGTTTCCCTTTGTAGGAATCATATTTTGCCAAATCCAATTATAATGATTAATTACTTTTTTAGCTTCTAAATTTGGTCTTTCACCTGTGGTATGTCCATCTTCAACAACAGTAATATTGTAATCTTTGGTTAAGGCAGATTAAATTGTAGATTCCACACAGAAATCGGTAGCACACCCTGTAATGATTAGTTCGTTTACATTCAAATTATTCAAAGTATTTTGTAAGTCTGATTCATAAAACACATCATTAGCATATTTGTTTATAAAAATATCTGTAGGCTCTGTCTTTAAATCATCTAATAGCTCCCATTCAGTGGTATGGGGTATAAATTCATTCATTTGGGTTCCGTCATGCTGAATAAATATTATTGGTAAATTAACGTTTCTAAATAAGGTGGCAAGTTCGTTAATTCTGTTTACAACGCCTTCAGTGTCATATCTTGGAGTTTGTTCAGTAAAAGAACCTTTTTGCATATCAATAATTAAAAGGGCTTTGTTTGTTTTCATTATTGTAATCAAATATGTTTCATCTCGTTAAAATATACATTTCTAAAATTAATGAATTTTAATCAAGACTTGTACTTAAGATTAAAGATTTCTTTTTTAGGAGATAGTCCTTTTCCTGTAAATTGGTTACTCTGTTTATTGCTAAATCTATATATGTAATAGCTTCGTTAGCATTATTTAAAACCGTAAAATAATCTGCTTTTGCAGCATAATACAAGTAGCTACGTTGTGCTAGATTTTCAGGGTTTAATCGGTCAAAATAGTCTTTTGCTTTATTGTAATCTTTGTTTTGTATACAAATCACAGCCATAGTAAGTAAATGTGCTGGCATAGGTTGTAATGTGTTAAGACATTGGTACCAATGCAATATGTTGTCCCAATTAGTATCTTCAAAACATGAAACTTTTAAATGCTCAGAGGCAATAGCTGCCTCGTAATGATAACGTGAAAATTCTGAAGTTTCAACAGCTTTATTCATCATGGCATGACCTAATTTTATAAGCGGAACATACCATTGACTTCTATCTTGGGTTTTTAAATCTAATAGCATGTTTTCGGCATTCGTTTTGGTATCTAATCGTGCAGAATGAAAATACATTAAAGCACATAAAGCATAAGCTTCGGGCGTTTTAGTTAGTTTGTTTTTTAAAAGCATTTGGCATAAACGAATAGCTTCACCGCACAATTCCTTATGTATTAATTTTTCTTTTTGATTAGAATGAAAACCTTCATTAAAGATTAAGTATAAAACGTCTAGAACACTTTCAAGACGTATAGATAGTTCTTTACCTATTGGAGTTTGAAATTTTAATTGCGATTGACGAATTGTTTTTCTTGCTCTAAGTAATCGTTTTTTTATAGTATCTTCTTTAGTTAATAAAGCTGAAGAAATTTCTTTTATACTAAACCCAGACACCGTTTTTAAGGCAAATGATATACGATCTTTTGGGTCTAACTTGGGATGACACGCCGTAAAAATCATACTTAATTGAGCATCTTCAATTTCTGTGTCTAAAAAAAGCTCGTTTATAGCAATAGTGTCCGTTCCTTGATTGATGTTTGGAAAGTGTTTTTGCTCTGTTTTTAGTTTTCTAAAAATATCTAAAACTCTATTTTTGGCGGCTTGTGTTAACCACGCCTCTGGGTAATCTGGCGGTTTATTACGCCAAGAAATACTAGCCTTTATAAATGTATCTTGAACGGCATCTTCAATAATATCTAGATGTTTAAGCCCAAAAATACGTGTTAATACAGAAACCATCTTACCGCTATGATAGCGGAATAGATGGTCTATGAGTTTTGGTTCCATTACCTATCGAAAATCATGATTTCACGAATTTCAACAGTTCCGCCTAAATCGTAATCTGGATAATCTTCGGCAATTTTTTGTACAGCATCAAAATCTTGTGCTTTTACAATATAGTACCCACCTACAATTTCTTTTACCTCTGCCGATGTTAAATCGGTTACGGTTCTGTTTGCTCCAGTTACACGACGAATTTGTGGTGTTAATGCATTGCCATGGCTTACAATACCTGCTTGTGTCATTTTATCGTTCCAAGCAAACCATTTACCCATTTGGGTTTGAAGCTCTTCTGGAGATAGGTTTTGGTCTGTGTAATCTGCACCAACAAAAATCATCATAAATTCTTTCATAATTATATATTTTTAAAGTTTATATAGTTAAGACGTTTGTTAAATTAAAAAAGGGGACAGTTTTTTCAAATTTAATTAAAATTCCTTTGGAAAAAAGAATCTCTTGTTTGTTGCTTCATTAAATATTAAACCTGACGTGTCTTAAAGAGAAGATTTGTAATACAACTAAATAAATTTTGAGGTTCGTTTAATGCAAAGATAAAGTTCCTTTTTAATACTGAAACAAGTTCAGCACAGGTGAACTTTATCGGTTGTTAAACGAAGGTTGTTAATTTTTCTGACAAAGTCAAGTGCGTTAAGTTATATATTTAATCTTTTAATAATCTGTATCGATTATTAAGGACTAGACAAAAGTTTTTCGATTATGAGCTTCCTGCCTTCGCAGGAATTCGTTCTATTCCCCCAAAAACGGATAACGATAATCCGTAGTTGTAACAAAGATTTCCTTTATCATTCTAGGTGATACCCAACGTAATAAGAGTAACGAATATGTTGTTAAAGTAATTAGTGGTTATCTTAGAAACTATGTAAGTTTAAATACGAAGAAGATATTTTTTTAGATAAAATAAAACTATTAATGGCTTTTAATTAAATATGTGTAACCAAAAATTAGCGATTTAAACACGCAACTTATAATGCAATTTTTATTGAATATTTAAATTACCTAAACTAGTCTAGGTTTTAAATTAAATAATAAGAAAAGTATAGGCTCAATTTTATCGCCTAATTTTTCACTTAAAATTTTAAAAGCTCTTGTTATATGTCCTTCTACCGTTTTAGTTGATATGTCAAGATATTCAGAAATTTCTATATGAGTTAAACCTTCTTTTTTATTTAATAAAAATATATTTTTACACTTAGGAGGTAGCTTGTTAATCTCCTTATCTACAATAAGCATTAATTCTTCAATATTATCGTGCTGTTTTTCAACAACTAAATCTAAAGCTTCTAAATATTTCTTCTCTAAATAAATTACAGGCTTGTTCTTTCTATATTGATCAATAAATTCATTATAAACAGATTTGTATAAAAAGTTATTGATAGAAAAATTTGAATTAATATTTTTTTTCTTCAACCAAACTTGAACAAATACATTTTGCACAATATCTTCTGCCTTCCCATGGTCTTTAGTCAACATATAAGCATAGCTACATAATTTCTTGTAGAAAGATTCTACTAAAAAATTATAGGCTTTTACATTGCCTTGTTTTAATTCCTGAGTTAAAAAAGAGTTTTCTTTAAATATCAAAATAGATTTTTTTTGCTCGTAAAATGTAGTGTAGAAAACAAATGTAAAAAAAAGTATTAGAATTATAGAGGGGTTTTAAAAAAACATACGTAATATAGAATTAGGAGTAAATAGGTATGAAAGAAATTAACAATCAAAATAATATCATTAAGTTTCTTAATAAGGAGTCTAGTGAAGAAGAACTAGATGAATTAGAAACATGGTTAAAAAACCCTAAAAATACACCTGTTTTTAATCGTTTTATTAAGGTAGAATACTTAACCGCACTTTATATGAAAGATTATGATGTAAGCAATGCTAAAAATGAAATTAATAAGAAATTAAAGAAAATAAATCGTAAGAGAAAAACATTTTTTTTAAAAAAAGTATCATTTGTTGTTTCTGTTCTTTTAATATTTGGGCTAGCGTATATTCAAACTATAAAGCCTACAAGTTCTAATAATAACCAAAATACTGTAAATAATATTACTATAGGTTCTAGTAAAGCAATACTTACTTTAGGAAATGGAAATCAAGTTAGTTTAGAAAAAGGGAAAAAATATACACAAGACAATATTAGTAGTGATGGGAAATCTCTTTTTTATAATGAAGTAAAAAGTAAAAAGAAGAAGCGTTTTGAAAAGTTAGAATATAATTATTTAACAATTCCAAAAGGCGGAGAGTTTTTTGTAATTCTTGAAGATGGAACTAGAGTTTGGCTAAACTCCCATTCTAAATTAAAATACCCAGCAAAGTTTATTGAAGGCGAAGAACGAAATGTTGAGCTCGTTTACGGTGAGGCTTATTTTGAGGTGTCACCTAGTACTAAACATAATGGAGCTTCATTTAATGTACTTTGTAAAAAGCAAAAAATAAATGTTTTAGGAACCGAGTTTAATATTAAGGCCTATAATAGCGATAACCTTATTAAGACAACTTTAGTGGGTGGGAAAATAGAAATTGAAAAAGGAAGCTCTAAACAGGTACTAATACCAAATCAACAATCTCAAATTGCTTTAGATTCTGATAATATTACTATAGTTGAAATTGATGCTTCTCAAGAAATATCTTGGGTTCATGGGCTATTTACTTTTAACGAACAAACTCTAGATGAAATGATGAAAGTTTTGTCAAGATGGTATGATACAGATATAGTCTTTGAGTTAGAAGAAAAAAAGAAATTTGTTTTTACTGGAGTATTAGAAAAAACTAAATCAGTTAAAGAAATACTTGAATTTATAGAAGGGACTAGTGAAGGTGAAGTGGAATTTGACATAATAGATATGGATAAGACAGTAATTATAAGATAAAAAAAAGGAAAAGACTAACACATTCGACAGTAATAGCCTTTTTCCTAAGCGATAATTAATTAAAACAATGTTTAACTAAATCAATGCAAATTTATGAATTTTAAATTTACTATTGAGCACACTTTTATTAAAGATGTGTTCTTAAAATCAATTATGAGAATCTTTGTTTTTCTCTGCTGTGCAATTACATTTGCTTTTGGGCCTAGTGAAGGCTTTTCCCAAAATGCAGATATTACAATTAGTGCGAATGAAACACTAACTGTTAAACAAGTGTTTAGGCTTATTAATAAACAAGCCAAATATAAATTTATATATAGGCACGACTTGATTAAAAAAGCTCCAAAAGTTTATTTAGAAAAAGGAGTTATTAAAGCAAAAACCTTGTTAGATAAATGCCTATTGCCAATTAACTTTACGTATAAATTTACTGAAAATGAAACAGTAATAGTTAAAAAGAAATCTGTTGAGGTTTTAGAAAAGAAAACCGATGATTTTCAAATTAAAATTACAGGTGCTATTTTAGATGTTAGTGGGCAACCATTACCAGGAGCTAATATTATAGAAAAAGGAACTGCAAATGGCACACAATCTGATTTTGATGGTAAGTTTTCTTTAGATTTGAGTAGTGGAAATGCTACAATTATTGTATCCTTTATAGGGTTTACTACACAAGAAGTAGATGTAAATAATCAAACTAATTTAACCATTACTTTACTTGAAGACACTGAATCTTTAGATGAAATTATTCTTGTAGGATATGGTGCTGTTAAAAAAGAAGATCAAACCACATCGGTTGTATCGGTTAAAGCCGAAGATTTTAATCAAGGTGTTATTTCCAGTCCGGAACAGCTTATACAGGGTAAGGCTGCCGGTGTTAATATTACACAGTCTAATGGAGAACCAGGATCCAGTATCCGTATCAGGGTGAGAGGTGGAAAATCTATTACAGCTAGTAATGAGCCTTTATATATTGTAGATGGTGTTCCTATTACTAACGCTGCTACAGTACCTGGCGGCGGCGGTATTGGAGGCAATGGGGGTCTAAATACAGACCCAGGAAACCCGCTTGCTTTTTTAAACCCTAATGACATAGCCTCTATAAACATTTTAAAAGATGCTGCAGCAGCAGCGATTTATGGTTCCAGGGGAGCTAATGGTGTCGTTATCATAACTACAAAAAAAGGAAAATCTGGTGAAGCAAAATTAAGTTATACTGTGAGTGCTTCAGTAGGATATATTAGAAATAGATTTGATATCTACTCGGCAGACGAGTTACGTGATTTAGATCTAGAAGGTCAAGGTTTGAGCCCATTGGTTGATTCTGGAGCTAATACCGATTGGCAAGATGAATTGTTTAGAACATCTTTTTCACAACAGCACAATATAGCTTATAGTGGTGGCGGAAATGGTAATTCATATAGAGCTTCCATCAGTTATTCAGATAGTGAAGGGGTATTGTTTAACTCCGGATTAGAAAGGTTAACAGGTAGGTTTAACTTTAACCAATCTGTATTAGATGACCGTCTGAATATATCATCTAACTTAACGGCTTCGAAGATAAACAGAGGCTATGCCCCTAACGAGCAAACCGGTAATTTCTTTGGAGGGATACTTAATGGTTTATTTAATTTTAGCCCAACCCAAACGGTTAGGGATGCTAATGGTGAATTCTCTACCAATGGAAACTTTGCAAACCCGGTAAAAACGTATGAGGATATTACCGATAGATCTGTTGATTCCAGAATATTGGGGAATTTGGAGGCTAAATTAAAATTGGTTAAAAGCCTTACATTAACCGGAAATGTAGGAGTTGATTATGGCGTTGGGGAACGAAGAACTCATGTTGCTAGAGGTTTTGGAGCGGCCCCTAATGGTTTTGCTTCGCGAAGCACAAGAACCAATAGTAGTAAATTATTAGAAACTTATCTTACCTATGATACTACTTTTGGGTCTGAAGGCCAGAATAGTTTACAGGTTGTGGGAGGGTACTCTTTTCAACAATTTGATTCTGAAGGATTTAGTGCTAGGGCTAATGATTTGACTTTTGACAATTTAGGCTTTAATAGTTTTAGTTCTAATTCAGATCCACTGGCTCCAGGTGTAGGTAGATCCTCCTCAAGATTGATCTCTTACTTTGGTCGTGCTCAATACAATCATGACAGCCGCTATATTATTAGTGCTGTACTTAGAGCAGATGGTTCCAGTAGGTTTGGAGCCAATAATAAATATGCTTATTTCCCAGCAGTATCAGCTGCATGGCGTATTATTAATGAAGGTTTTATGAAAAATCAATCTGTTTTCAGTGATTTAAAACTGAAAGGTTCATTTGGTTCTATTGGTAATCAGGCCATTCAGCCTTACCAATCATTACCTGGTTTGGGTAGTGTAGGACAGTATGATTTTGGAGGTTTTGTATCACAAGCCTTATTCTTTACAACCTTTCCTGAACCTGATTTAAAATGGGAAACTACAGAAACTTTTAATATTGGTTTAGATTGGGGCTTATTAGGTGGAAAACTATCAGGAGGTATTGAATATTATAATTCTGAAACCAGAGATTTACTTTTGCGAGTAGCTGCACCACCTCCAAGTGACCCTAGTTCATTTATAACAAATATTGGTTCTGTAAAGAATTCAGGTATAGAAGGAACTCTAAATTATGAAGTGGTTAATAATGAAGACTTTTCATGGGATTTAGGCTTTGTTTTTGCTACTTTAAAAAATGAAGTGTTGGCTATAAGTAATGATAGTTTCGGTTCTGATAACCTTTCATTTGGTAACATATCCGGTGAAGGTGCTCCTCCTGTTGCCATATATCGTATAGAAGCAGGACAACCTCTAAACTCTTTTTATGGATTAGTTTATGATGGTATCGTTAATGGTCAGGAAAGCTACGTAGATTTAAATGGAGATGGAACCGTTGATAGTGATGACAGAACCTTTATTGGAGATGCGCAACCTGATTTCACCTATTCTGTATCTTCTAATTTAAGTTATAAAAATTGGGATCTAAGTTTATTCTTTAGAGGTATATCTGGTATAGAAGTATTCAATAACACGGCATGGGCTTTTAGCGGGCCTACACGTTTACCAAATAGAAATGCTATAAGAGGTGCTTTTGAAGAAGGCGAAACAAATCCAGCTCGTGGGTTTTCTTCCAGATTTGTGGAAAACGCATCATTTTTTAGATTAGACAATTTTACTTTAGGTTATACACTACCTGACAATGTATTGAAATTTACTGATCAAGTAAGAATATCATTATCTGGTCAAAATGTATTTGTCATTACCAATTACTCAGGAGAAGATCCAGAAGTTGTTACAGGAGGGGCACCGGGACTTGATTATTTAACATATCCAAGACCAATAACCTTTACTTTAGGCCTTAATGTTAACTTTTAAATAAAAAAAAATGAAAAATATAAAAAGAATACATTGCGCTAAATTCACATTATTCGTTATCCTGCTTATGACAGTAGGTTGTACAGATTTAGATGAAGAATTATTCAGTTCAGCAGACGGCGCTAATTTTTTTACAAATGATACAGAAAACCAACTGGGTTTAGCCAGTGTGTATGCAGCAACCCGTTTTCTTACCAACAACAATAATTTTACTGGCTTACAGGTATCGGCTGATGATTTGATGATTCCTGTTAGAGGCGCAGATTGGTTAGAAGGGAATAACTTTGTAGAAATGACTACACATACTTGGAATGCAAATCATCCGTTTTGCAACGGTGCATGGTCAAGTTTTTACAGAGTTATAGCAAGAGCTAATACTATCATTGAGATAATAGAAGAGATTGGTGATTTAAGTGATTCTCAAAAGGTTGCTTTAGCTGAAGCAAAAGCATTAAGAGCCTTTTCATATCTGCATTTACTAGATCTTTTTGGCAGACCTGCTTTGGTAACAGAAGCTAAGATAGACCCTAATAATCTAGCAGCTAATGCTACACCTCAAGTAATATTTGATTTTGTGGAAACTGAATTAATAGCAGCCATTCAAGATTTGCCTGCAGTGGGAAGTTTAAGAGGTTTTGTAGATAAAGATGTGGCTCGTGCTATGTTAACCAATTTGTATTTAAATGCAGAAAGTTATACAGGTACTGCTCGATGGAGCGATGTTATTTCTGTAGCTAATGATTTAATTAATTCTGGACAGCATAGTTTGGTAACCGGGGGACTTGCTAATAACTGGGGTGCTGGTAACCAATCTTCCACAGAGAATATATGGGTGCAAGCAGCTTCTGTTGGGGCTAGCCATGGGAACAACTGGCCAAGAAGAATGGCACACTATAATCAAGGTAACTCATTAGACGTCCCAGGTGGAGGTTGGAATGGCTATTGTACTATAGCAGATTTTTATAATACGTTTGAAGATGGTGATGCTCGTAAAACAGCATGGATGTTGGAAGGACAACAATATGAAAAAGATGGTGCCACTATGATAATGACGAGACAAGGAACGCCATTAGACTTTACATTGGATTTTCCTGATCTTTTCATAACAGGAGATATTATAGAATCTGCAGGGGTTAGGCCTTTTAAGTACAATTCTATTGGGACAACGCCTGTAGGTAATGAATTTGATTTTGATTTTGTAATTTATACACTGGCAGAAATTGTTTTAGCAAAAGCTGAAGCTCAAGCACGATTGGGGCAAAATACAGAAGCCGCAACAACTATGAATCCTATTAGAGAAAGAGCTGGTATAGCACCGTTAGCATCAGCTACTATTGAAGATGTATTTAACGAAAGAGGAAGAGAACTTGCTTTTGGCATTACAAGAAGAACAGATATGATTAGACATGGTAAATTTACAACAACAATCTGGAAGTTTAAAACAAATAATGAATCGCATAGAAGGGTATTTCCTATTCCGCAAGCGGCATTAGATGTAAATTCAAACTTAACTCAGAATTCGGGTTACTAAAATTGACAGAATTAATATTTTATCGTTCTGGATTTTTAACAAAACCCTCTTCATGAAGAGGGTTTTGTTAAATTAAATATATAGTTTTATATATTTTCGCTTTGCATTTTAACTCTTTTTTAGTTAGTCTCTTTTTGTATAAATAGCCTGGAAATTTATATTAGATTTCCTAGGGTTTTTTAATTTATAAATAATTCTCACATGCATTTTTTTAAAAAACATTTATTACTTTTGTTATGGACTTTCATTTTTATTAACTGCAATAAGCAAACAAACACAGAACACAAAAAAGATACAACCCTTTTTAAATTATTAGATAGTATTGAAACTGGTGTTAAGTTTCAAAATACTGTATATAATCAAAAAGATTTTAATATATTCAATTACCGTAACTTTTATAATGGTGGTGGCGTAGCCTTGGGAGATATTAATAATGATGGCCTTCCGGATATGTATCTTACGTCTAATCTTGGAGAAAATAAATTATACCTTAATAAGGGAAATTTTCAATTTCAAGACATTTCCGAATCATCAGGATCAACGGGAAAGCGTGCATGGTCAACAGGTGTTGTGATGGTAGATATTAATGCAGATGGTTTTTTAGATATTTACGTCTGTAATGCAGGCAATATAAAGGGCGATAACCAAAAAAATGAACTTTTTATAAATAATGGAGATTTAACATTTACAGACGCGGCAGAAACATATAATCTAGCAGATAGCGGATTTACTACACACACTGCTTTTTTTGATTATGATAAAGATGGTGATTTGGACGCATATATTCTTAACAATAGCTTCCTTCCTGTAAACACACTTAACTATTCAAATAAAAGAAGCCTTAGAGCTAATGATTGGGAATTGCCTGAAATGTTCAAAGGAGGAGGTGATAAACTTTTTAGAAATGATAATAATTATTTTGTTGATGTTAGTGAAGAATCCGGTATTTATGGAAGCTTAATAGGTTTTGGATTAGGGGTGGCTATTTCAGATATCAATAACGATAGTTATCCAGACATTTATGTATCTAATGATTTTTATGAGCATGATTACCTCTATATTAACAATCAAGATGGTACGTTTACAGAAGATATTAAAAATAAAATGTCACATTCAAGCATGTTTTCAATGGGAGGTGATATAGCAGATATTAATAATGATGGTAGACCAGATATTTTTGTAACAGATATGCACCCTGAAGGAGACGAACGTTTAAAAAATACCACTCATTTTGATTCTTATGATTTGCATTTGAGAAAACAGAAAATGGATTTTTACAATCAATCCATGCATAATACATTACAATTAAATTTAGAAGGAAATGGTTTTTTTGACATTGCAAATTACGCTAATGTAGCCAAAACAGACTGGAGCTGGGGGGCACTTATTTTTGATATGGATAACGATGGTTATAAAGATATTTATGTTTGTAATGGTATTTATCGAGATTTAACAAATCAAGATTTTATAGATTTCTTTGCTAATGATATTATTAGGAAAATGGTTTTGTCGGGCAAAAAAGAAGAGATTGAAACAGTTATTAATAAAATGCCAAGTAACCCTATTCCCAATTATACTTTTAAAAACAATAAAGACCTTACATTTTCTAGTAACTCAGCCATATGGGGCTTAAATACACCATCCTTTTCAAATGGAGCTGCCTATGGCGATCTGGATAATGATGGCGATTTAGATTTGATTGTAAATAACTTAAATCAGCCTCTTTTTATTTACCAAAACCTATCTCAACAAAAATTAGATAATAATTTTATAAAGCTTAAATTAAAAGGAAATGCACCTAACACGTATGGTATTGGAAGCGTTGTAGAAATCTTTAAAAAAGATGGAACATTAATAAAACAAGAGCTTGTACCTACAAGAGGCTTTCAATCATCTATTGATTATACCATGACAATTGGTTTAGGGAAAGTAGCTAAAGTTGATTCATTAAAAATTACTTGGCCAAATAACGATATTCAGTATGTAAAAAATATAGCAGTTGATACGACCCTTACAATATATCAAAACAAAGCAGCTAATAGCCCTTTAATAAATAGAGAAGAGCAAAATTATTTATTAACAAAAGAAATAAAGAACACTTTAAAACCACATAAAGAAAATCATTTTATAGATTTTGATTATGAAGGCCTTATTTACGAAATGATTTCCAGAGAGGGACCAGCAATAGCAGTTGGAGATGTTAATAATGATGGGCATGACGATATTTATTTAGGCGGGTCAAGAGAACAAATAGGTAGTATATACATACAAGATGGAAAAGGCAATTTTACAGAAAAAAAGCAAACTACATTTGTAAATGAAAGTATTTTAGAAGATACAGCAGCCATAATGTTTGATGCAGATAATGATGGAGATCAAGATCTTTTAGTAGGGTCTGGAGGTAATGAAACCAACTATATACAAACCAATATAAATCGTTTGTATTTTAATAATGGTGATGGTAGTTTTGAAAAAGCAAAAATTATACCAGCAACCACAAACAATGTATCGGTAATAACAGCAGAAGATTTTGATGATGATGGCGATATTGATGTTTTTATTGGCGCAAGAAGTATTCCAGGTATTTATGGTGTTAGCCCTAAACATTTACTTTTAGAAAATGATGGTAATGGTAATTTTTTAGATATTACTAAGAAAAGAGCTTCGGATTTGATGAGAATAGGTATGATAACTGATGCCATATGGGAAGATATTGATAATGATACAAAAAAAGAACTGATAATTACTACCGATTGGGGAAGTCCAGTAACCTTAAAATATTCAGAAGGAAAATTAAGTATATTAAAAAATTCCTTAAATAAGCTTTCAGGAAGATGGAATACTATAGTCGTGTCTGATTTAGACGGTGATGGTGATAACGATTTAATCCTTGGTAATCAAGGAGTCAATTCGCCATATATAGCTACCGAAAAAAAACCTATGAAGCTTTTTGTTAATGATTTTGATGATAATGGTACTATAGAGCAAATAATTACATTACACATTAAAGGTCAAGATAAGCCAATTACCTTAAAGCAAGAATTAACCAATCAGCTTCCGCATATTAAAAAACAAAATTTAAAATTTTCAGATTACTCAAAAAAATCTATTCAAGAACTTTTTTCAGAAGAAAAAATTAATAGCTCTATTGTTAGAACCATAGTTACCAATAAAAGCACAATAGCCTTAAACCAAGGCAACGGAAATTTTAAAATAATGCCATTACCTAAAGAAGCGCAATTTTCAAATATAAATGCGCTTATGGTTTTAGATGTTAATAATGATGGCGTTAAGGACATTATATTTGGAGGTAATAATTATAATTTGAAACCTCAATTTTCAAGATTAGATGCTAATTATGGTGGTATATTACTTGGCAATAAAAATGGGTATAAATGGACGCCTTATTCCAAATCAGGATTTTTAGTAAAAGGAGAGATTAAAAATATAGTTCCTTTTACAAATGCCGAAGGTAAAAAATTCTTTATAGTGGGTATAAATAATCAAACCCCAAAGACGTATACTTTAGAATGAGTAAAGCTAAAATTTATATAATCATATTTATTTGCTTGTTCATTTTTAATTGTAATGATAATAAAGAAAATGCACTTTTTACATCTTTAAAAAAAGAAGTTTCAAATATTGGGTTCAGTAATGATTTACAGAATAGTGAGCACTTAAATATTTTAGACTACCTGTACTACTACAATGGTGGAGGGGTGTCAATAGGAGATATAAATAATGATAATCTTCCTGATATCTATTTCACAGGAAATATGGTGAAAAACAAATTATACTTAAATAAGGGTAATATGGTATTTGATGATGTTACCCAAAAAGCAGGTGTTTCAGGAAGTAGCGATTGGAATACAGGAACAATTATGGTCGATATAAATGGAGATGGTTTACTAGATATATACGTATGTGCAGTTGTGGGAATTAATAAGTTTGAAGGGCACAACGAATTATTTATAAATAATGGCAATGGTACATTTACAGAAAGAGCAAAAGAATTTGGATTAGATTTTAAAAACTATGGAACTACTGCTGCTTTTTTTGACTATGATTTGGATGGGGATTTAGATATGTATTTGCTTAACCATGCAATCCATACAGAAGATTCGTTTGGAAAAGCCAGCATTAGGGATAATAGAACAAATAAAAGTGGAGATAAATTATTAAGAAACGACAATGGGATATTTACAGACGTAAGTGATAAATCAGGGATTTATGGTAGCCCTAATGGATATGGTTTAGGACTAGCTATTTCAGATTTTAACCAAGACGGTTACCCAGATATTTACGTGGGAAACGATTTTCATGAAGACGATTATTTTTATATTAATAACGGTAACGGCACATTTACAGAATCTTTAAAAAATTATTTTGGACATGTTAGCAAGTTTTCCATGGGTAATGATGTTGCAGATATTAATCATGATGGTTTTCCAGATTTAATATCCTTAGATATGCTTCCTTATAACGAGACTGTATTAAAAAAATCTCATTCGGGGAATAATAACAGTTTTTCTCTTGAGAAAATACAAACGCAAGATTTAGGATACCATTATCAATATTCCAGAAATATGCTACATTTAAATAAAAATGGAAAATTTTTCAGTGAAGTAGGGCTATTAGGGAATGTAGCTGCAACAGATTGGAGTTGGAGTGCTCTTTTTGCAGATTTTAATAATGATGGAGAACAAGATTTATTTATAAGCAATGGTATTCCAAAAAGACCTAATGATTTAGATTATATGAATTTTATGTCTAATGATTTTATCAAACAAAAAATGAAGGATACCAGATTAATAGATAATGAAGCATTAAGCAAAATGCCCTCTGGTGCTGTTCCTAATAAGATATTTCGAGGCACAGAATCTTTCAAATTTATTAATAAAAGTGAATGGATCTCTGATGACTCAATCATCTCGAATGGTACAGCATTGGGAGATTTAGACAATGATGGAGATATTGATATTGTAACCAATAACCTTAATGCACCAGCTACCATTTATAAAAATAATGCTAATAATAATACCTATTTTAAAATTGAATTAAGATATAACACCTCTAATACTTACGGAATAGGGACTAAGGTTTTTTCATATCACAATGGTAAAACCCAATATAAAGAACTCTTTACTTCAAGAGGATTTCAATCATCTTCAGAACCTATTTTGCATTTTGGGTATGATGATACTATATCAACAATAGATTCTTTAGTGGTTATTTGGCCAAATAATGAAGAAGAACGGTTTTATAATGTAAACTTGAGGCAAACCTTTAAGCCAAAATACAAGGCTACTCCAAAAAAAAGATATTTTGCCTATTCCTCTCTTAACCTTTTAAAAAAGCCTCTTTTTAAGAAATCTTCTCTTTTTGGAATTGATTATAAACACACAGAAAACACTTATATTGATTTTAATAGACAAAAACTTATTCCTTATAGTATATCACAAAAAGGACCAGCTACAACCGTAGGAGATATTGATGGAGATGGTGAAAATGATATTTTCTTTGGTAGTTCTAAGCATTTTAAAAGCAGAACTTATATTTTAAAGGATACTACATTTATAGAAAGTTCACTAAAAGCAGTTGTAAACGATTCTATTTGTGAAGATGAAGCAGCATGTATTTTTGATATAAACAATGACGGCAAAAATGATATTTATGTAGCTTCAGGAGGCGGGGAGTTTTACGGAACATCCAAAGCTTTAAAAGACCGTCTTTATATAAATAATGACACTACATTTATAAAAACAACATTACCGGAATTCTACATAAATACCAGTGTTATTAAGCCATATGATTATGACAAAGATGGAGACCTAGACCTATTTATTGGAGTTTCGGCCATATCTAATGATTTTGGTAATCAGCCATCCTCTTATCTTTTAAAAAACAACCAAGGCAAATTACAAGAGGAACCTGTTCAATCGCTCAATAAAATTGGCATGGTTACAGATGCTATATGGACAGATTTTAATAATGATGGATGGGAAGATTTAATAGTTGTGGGAGAATGGATGGCTCCAGTGTTCTTAAAAAATGATAAATCTAAATTAGTAGATGTTAGCCATTCTTATTTAGATAAAAAGCTTAATGGTTTATGGAGGACTATCGTTTCTTTTGATATTGACCATGATGGAGATAAAGACTACCTTTTAGGAAATTGGGGGCTCAATTCAAAATTTAAGGCATCCGAAACTTTTCCAATGAAAATGTATTATGGAGATTTTGACGGTAATTCTGCATCCGAAACTATTGTGGCTATAGAAAAGAATAAAAAATATTATCCCACAATGGGGTTAGACAAACTGTCTAGCCAATTAGAATCTCTCACTAGAAAAAAGACTAAAGATTATACAAGTTTTGCAGGGAAATCTCTATATGAATTATTTAATAAAAAATTACTAGAAAGTGGGTCTTTACTAGAAGTACATACATTGGCTTCTGGCTATTTAAAGAATAATTCAGGAAATTACACTTTTGTTCCTTTTTCCAATGAGCTGCAAACATCAACCATTAATTGTTTTTTAAATTTCGATTTTGATAATAATGGACAAGAAGACGTGCTTTGTGCTGGAAACTTTTTTGGAGTAGATTCATACCATGGCAAATTGGATGCCTTTCCTTCTGCCTTAATAAAAGGTGTAAACAACATATTGTTAGGGCATGAAATAGATTTGGATTTATCAAAAAAACAAGTTAAAGCTTTAAATATTGTTTATATTAAGGAAGCACCTTATTTGTTGGTAACAATAAATAATGAAGCACCGGAATTTTACAAAATTAAAAGTTATCAAAACAAAGAGAAATAATTATTAAATCTACTTAAAATATAATATGAAAAGAAGAGGTAACAGGCTAAAGCTAATAATAATTGTAATAGTGAGTTTGTTATCTGTTTGGTATTTTTTAATTAAAAAACATGATTATATATATGTTTTTACCGCACAAGCTATACCCGGTGTGGTATATCAAAATATAACAAGTTGGTCTCGTTTTTATAGTAAAAATAAAGACTCTATTACCGATTTGAATAGAGTTCCATTTCAGAAAATAGTACAAAAATGGGAGATAGGTCACAAACAGTATGAAGTATCTTGGTACTTAGAACTAAAAAATGATTCGACAACTAAAGTTATGTTGGGTATTAACACTCCTAAAAATAGTTTAAAAAATAGGTTTGATGTTGTAGTAGGAAAGAATCATATAAAGGAGAACACACAATCATTACTATTAGACTATAAAAAATCATTAGATTATTTTTTAACTCGTACAAAGGTAGAACAAGAAGTAGTATATAGTGATACTCCAGAAAATTTCTGTGCCTACTTGACTCTTGAATGCAAAATAGAGGAGAAAGCCACAAAAATGATTGCTAATAATTTTATAATTCCACTCTTTTTATCAGAACATAATATTTCAGTAAAAGGAAAGCCATTTATAGAAATATTAAAATGGGATGTAGATAATAGTAAAATACAATTCAATTTATGTGTCCCCATCGATAAAAGAGAGGAATTACCAATACATTCCGAAATAAAATTTAAAGAAAATAAAAAAAGAAAAGCTTTAAAAGCTACATATTATGGTAATTACAGAACCTCAGATCGTGCCTGGTACGAACTATATAACTATGCGAAAGAAAATAAAATATCAATTGAAGAAACACCATTAGAGTATTTTTATAATAGCCCTATGTTAGATGGCGATGAGCTTGAATGGAAAGCGGAGATATTTGTGCCACTTAATAACAGTTTATAAAAAACTAAATATAAAGTATATGTATAAAAGTATATGTAAAATATTTTTAACTTTTTAGAAGTAAACGACAAACAATAATTTGGATGTATATTAACCTTTATGAGTTAATAAAGACACATTTATATAAAAATAATTAAGAACAATAACAAACATTATGAAAAAAACAAACAATATGTATGAAAAATTAGGTATAGTACCAACCACTAGAAATATACAATATGTTTATGCATTGTATGGCCTTTTATTTTTGGCTCAATACTCAGTAAAGGCACAAGTTGTACATCCGCATACTGGCAATTTGTATTTAATGTCAGATGCCCAATCTAGATCTATAAGTCCAGAGCATTTAACAGGTGAAAAAGGCAAAGGAGGTATGATCAAACTGGAGGATGGAACAGCAAAACATGCTGCACGAGAACTTGGCACAGGCTGGAAAGTAAATCCATATTTGTTTTTAAATGCTGGAGAGACGTTAACTTTAGCAGAAATTGAAGATTCAGGTGTAATAAACCATATATGGATTACCCTTCCTGGTAACTACAGGCATTCAATATTGCGTATGTATTGGGACGACGAAAAACACCCCTCTGTAGAAGTTCCCATAGCCGATTTTTTTGCTACACCAGTTTTACATGTAGGTAATGAAAATTTGTGGGGTAGTGGTTATGAGCTTAAAATTAATTCGGCTATGATTAATGTAAACCCAAGAAATGGCTTCAATTCTTTCTGGCAGATGCCATTTAGAAAAAAATGCCGAATAACATTAGAAAATGCAAGTGATAAGAAAATATCGGTGTATTATCAAGTAGATTATACCTTACAAGAAATCCCCGAAAATGCAGCATATTTCCATGCTCAGTTTAGAAGAGTGAAGAAATTAAAAGAAAAGGAAGTATATACAATGATTGACAATGTTAAAGGACAAGGGCACTATGTAGGCGCTTATGTATTACATGGTTCAAGAAGTCCGCTTTGGTGGGGAGAAGGGGAAATTAAATTTTACATTGATGGCGATACAGATTACCCAACCATTAATGGTACTGGTGAAGAAGATTATTTCTGTGGATCTTACGGGTATAAACCGTTAGATACAGAAGGTAAAGAGCTTGCTTATGAAAACTATAATACATTATATAATGGTTTTTATAAAGTTCCAGGGCATGATGTTTTTGGACAGTACCGTTGGCATGTTTTAGACCCTATTAGATTTAAGAATGATTTAAAAGTAACGCTTCAAAGTTTAGGTTGGAAAGATAATGGAGCTTATTTATCTTTACAAGACGATTTGGCATCAGTAGTATATTGGTATCAGGCAGAACCGCATATGCCTTTTCCAGCATTGCCATCTAAGGAAGAATTGGATATGATATCACACCAAGATGAATTTAAAGATAAAGAAGAAGAAAAACAATAACGAATTCTCTTAAAAAAAGGAAGTAATTTATAGTAAATAAAACCCTTTTTATAGCTACAATGAAAAAAATGATGATTAGTGTTTTTTCATTAGAATGATAAAATGAATTTAATAAGTAAATAAGTTGACTCAATGAAAAAGTGTTTTTTGACCTTAGTTTTGGTTAGTTTTTTTATCAGTTGTGGTAAGGAAAATGAATCTATTATAATTAATCCAGATGATTACCATAAAGCTGTTGATTATGTAACTCAAATAATGATTCATGATATTTTTTCACCACCTGTTGCTAGTAGAATATACGCCTACCCCAATATTGCAGCTTATGAGATTATTGCTAGCCAAAATAAAGAATATCAACCATTAAGCACGCAAGTAACCAATTTGACTTCAATTCCAAAAAGTGAAAACCCAGAATCTATAAATTATAAGTTAGCAGCTTTGGTAGCACATATGGAAGTGAGTAAAAACCTTATTTTTTCAGAAAATAAAATAGAATCTTATAGAGATAGTCTATATAGTATTTGGGAAAGTAAAAATTCGTCAGAATTTAAAGCATCTAAAGATTATGGATTACAAGTAGCAGAGCATATTATTTTATGGATGGACAAAGATAATTATAAGGAAACCAGAAGTATGCCAAAATTTACGCTAAATAGTGTTGACCCTTCTAGATGGCAACCAACGCCTCCAGCATACATGGATGGTATAGAGCCACATTGGAATAAAATCCGTCCTTTTACGCTAGATTCTGCGGCTCAATTTAAACCCATTCCGCCACCTGCTTTTTCTATGGATAAGGAATCTAAGTTTTATAAAGAACTTAAAGAAGTTTATGACGTAAGTAATACAATTACAAATACAGGAGATGCTTCAGAAGAAATTGAAATTGCTCAATTTTGGGATTGTAACCCTTATGTGTCTGTAACTCGTGGCCATCTAATGTTTGCTGTTAAAAAAATAACTCCTGGTGCACATTGGATTGGTATAACCAAAATAGCATGCAAAAAGACTAATTCAGATTTTGATAAAACAGTATTTGCCTATACAAAAACATCAATAGCAATTGCAGATGCTTTTATAAGTTGTTGGGATGAAAAATATAGAAGTAATTTAATACGCCCAGAAACATTAATTAATCAATATATTGATGAAGATTGGAAACCAATCTTGCAAACCCCTCCTTTTCCTGAATATGTAAGTGGACATTCTGTAGTTTCAGGAGCTGCATCCGTAGTGTTAACAGGTGTATTTGGTGAAAATTTTGCTTTTGCAGATGATACTGAAGTTGAATTCGGGCTTCCTATAAGAACTTTTAAATCTTTTTCTCACGCTGCAGATGAAGCTGCTATGAGTAGACTGTATGGAGGCATACATTATATGGCTGCCATTGAAATTGGAGTAAAACAAGGACGGGATTTAGGAACGTTTATTAACAAAAGTCTTAAAATGAAAACAGCAAATAAGTAGGTCAATATATTATTTGTAACTTAGAGATAATACTAGTTATTATAATACTAACCTATTGGTTAGAAAAAGTAATTTTCTAACCAATAGGTTAGTATTATTGTAAATAACGTGAGTTAGACCAAATTTAAGAACAAAATTTCTATTCCCCTAAAAACGGATATCTATAATCCGTAGGCGTTACAAAGGTTTCTTTTATCATTCTAGGCGATACCCAACGTAATAAGTTTTGAGCACTACCTGCTTTATCGTTAGTTCCAGATGCTCTTGCTCCGCCAAATGGCTGTTGGCCTACAACGGCACCTGTTGGTTTGTCGTTTATATAAAAGTTTCCAGCTGCGTTTTGTAAAGCTTCAGTAGCTTGTGTTACGGCATATCTGTCTTTAGATAAAATAGCACCTGTTAAGGCATATTCGCTAGTGTCATCTACTAGTTTTAAAGTTTCCGCGTAAGTGTCATCTTCATACACGTAAATAGTAATTACAGGGCCAAATAACTCTGTACACATGGTGGTGTATTTCGGGTCTTTTGTAACAATAACTGTAGGTTCAATAAAATAGCCTTTACTTTTGTCGTAATTACCACCAACTAATATTTCGGCATCAGCATCAGCTTTTGCTCCATCTATATATTTAGCCAGTTTATCAAAAGAACCCTCATGAATTACAGCGGTAATAAAGTTGCTTAAATCTTCAGGAGAACCCATTTTAAACGAATTTACGTCTTCAACAACATATTTTTTAACATCGACCCAAAGACTTTGTGGAATATAAGCACGAGAAGCAGCACTACATTTTTGCCCTTGAAACTCGAAAGCACCACGCGAAATAGCAGTTGCTACTTGTTTTGCATTTGCCGATTTATGAGCAATAATAAAGTCTTTACCACCAGTTTCACCTACAATTCGTGGGTAAGTTTTGTAGTTATGGATGTTGTTTCCTATTTGTTTCCAAAGTTCTTTAAAAACAAATGTAGAACCCGTAAAGTGTAATCCAGAAAAATCTGGACTTGCCATTACTGTATTTGTAATCATAACGGGGTCGCCAAAAACAACATTAATAACACCAGGAGGTACACCAGCTTCTTCAAACACATCCATAATGACTTTAGCAGAATATATTTGGCTATCGCTGGGTTTCCAAACCACAACATTACCCATTAGTGCCATACATGCAGGTAAGTTTCCAGCAATAGCAGTAAAGTTAAACGGTGTAACAGCATAAGTGAACCCTTCTAATGGACGATATTCTATACGGTTCCAGGCATCACTTGTGCTTTCTGGTTGCTCCATGTAAATATCAGTCATAAACTGTACATTAAAACGCAAAAAATCTATAAACTCGCAAGCCGCATCAATTTCTGCTTGGTGCACGGTTTTAGATTGCGCAATCATAGTCGCAGCATTAATTTTTGCACGATAAGGGCCCGCAATAAGTTCGGCAGCTTTTAAAAAGATACCTGCACGTTGTTCCCAAGGCATTTGCGACCAGCTTTTTCTAGCTTCTAAAGCTGTGGCAATAGCATCATCTATATTAGACTGTTCTGCTAAATGGTAAATTCCAACCACATGTTTGTGGTCGTGTGGAGGTGACATTGTTCTAGTGTTTCCAGTAGTAACATTTTTCCCGTTAATGTACATGGGTACATCAATTTTACTGTTAAACATGGTTTTGTATGCCTCAAGAACGGCTTCGCGCTCTGGAGAACCAGGAGCATATCCTTTAACGGGTTCGTTAACAGCAACTGGTACATTAAAAAATCCTTTTCCCATTATTATGTATTTTTTTTATTGAATTATCAAAAAATGAGCTGCAAATTTACGAATTTTATAATAGCTGTAATAATATAGTTTCTTCAAATAAGTATTAATATTTAGTTAATTTTTGTAAGTTGCCTACCTGTTTTAAGACTATCGTTTTTATGTGTACAGTAACTATAATTCCGAAAGGAGAAAATGATTTTGTGCTAACATCTAATAGAGATGAAGCACCAAATAGAATACCATTATCACCAGATTTTTATACCATAAATAAAACGAAACTTTTGTTTCCTAAAGATGAGTTATCTGGGGGAACTTGGATTGGTGTAAGCGAAAAAAACAGAATGGTTTGCATGTTGAATGGTGCATTTGTTTGTCATAAACGAAAACCAGAGTACAGATTAAGTAGGGGAGTGGTGGCTAAAGATTTTATGACTACAGATGATTTAGAAACGGCTGTTGATTCATACAAATTTCAAGATATAGAACCCTTTACTATGGTGATTATAGATTGGAATACCAATTTAAAGTTTTACGAATTGGTTTGGGATGGTGACCAAAAACATTTTACAACATTACCTTTAGAACCAAAAATTTGGTCATCTGCTACGTTGTATTCCGAAGCTATGAAAGCAGAACGTTTACAGTGGTTTAATACCTTTAAAGTTGAAAATAAACTGAATGCAAATACCTTATTAGAATTTCATAAAACGGGAGGAAACAATAATGATGATTATGGTATTGTTATGGATCGTGATTTTGTAAAAACAACTAGTATTACACAGGTAGAAAAAAATGAAGATGCTATTGGTATGAAATATGAAAGCCTTTTAAATAATACAGTTGCTTCTAAAATATTCTATATTCCGCAAACCGTAAATGAATAATACAGGTATTATTTTAACACTTGCTTATCCAGATACTATTGTTATGGTTTCTGAAGAATGGTTTTCTCCGTATTTACGTTTTTTAGGCGTTGGAAAGAAGAATTATTTACGTGCAGGTCATGCCGCTTTAGTATTGATTGATAAAGCAACGGGTGTTTTAGAATACCATGATTTTGGACGTTATATTACTCCTGAGCCTAACGGACGGGTACGTGGACGCGATACAGATAATGAACTTCATTTTCCAGTAACAGCCGAAATTGAAAACGGTAAGATTAAAAATCTAGATAATATATTAACCTTTTTAGCAACACAGCCTAAGCTTACCCATGGCGATGGTAAATTGGTAGCCTCGGTTTGCGATGCGGTAGATTACAATAAAGCAAGAACACATATTACCAAAATGCAAAACAAACATTTTATACGATATGCTGCTTTTAAAAAAAATGCTAGTAATTGTGCCCGATTTGTAACGGATGCTTTAATTGCTTCGGTAACAGACTTAGGCATTAAAAAGAAGCTTGAAAACTCAAAATGGTTTACACCAAGTACGGTTGGTAATGTTTTGCTCGCTGATACAGAGAATTATGCTTACGAAGTTTCTGAAGCTGGTGAAATTTCAAAATTTAAAGGTTCTCAGAAAAGTGAAAACCTACGATGTTTTTTAGATAAACTAAAAGCATACGAACCTAATTTTATTGGCTCTTTAGAGTCAAAACCTGTTGATCATTTACATGAAAAAGCACAATGGCTTTCTGGTATTGCTGCTGGTGCTTGGTTTGAGTTACACGATTTGGGTAATGCTATAGAGTACAAGTTTAGACGAATCTCTCCTTACGGACATGTAGATGTTGATGATATTTTTAAAGTAGAAGACAAATCTTTTGATTATAACACTGCATATCGATTTGTGCATTACTCAAACTGCAAGTTTTTTAATATTGAACAAAACGGAAACGTTTTTAGATTTAACCGTAAAGTTTAACATTTTCGTCATTTTTCTGAGGAAACACGATGAAAGAATCTGTTTTTTATATAATTATTTATTTCTTATGAAAGCGTTTCTATTGGGCAGATTGCCACGTCCTTTGTCCTCGCAATGACTGGTTTTTTTTGTTGTTTTCAGGTTTTTAAAACCTCTCAAGTCTCTTTAATTTAAAATAAAACGGGCAAAAATTCAATTTAAAAAAATAAAAACTGCATGTATTTAAGCTGTTAAAAATAAGTTACGAGTCATTTCGAAAGAGTGAAGTATGAGCGACGAGAAATCGCATTATAAAGGATTCTTAAAAAAAAACACATCACCCACCAAAGTAAGAGAGGAAAAAACTAATTTATAGCAAAAGGAGCACTTAATTTAAATGACGGAATGGCAACTTCAAACCTTTTAGTTGTAGTAAAGTTTATCATACTATAATAACCTTGCATAGCACCAAAAGGAGAGGTTAACAGGCAACCAGATGTATAGGTATGAGATTCGCCAGGTTTTAAAACAGGTTTTTCGCCAATAACGCCTTCGCCTGTTACGGTTTCAACATTGTTTAAAGCATCAAGAATTTCCCAGTGACGCGCATTAAGTTGTACCGAGTCTTTACTCTGGTTTTCAATAGTAATGGTGTACCCAAAAGCATACTGAATTTTATAATTTTTATAAAATGAGCCTTCATAGGTGGTTTCTACCGAAATTTTTATGCCGCTTGTTACTTGTTGAACCATGTTAAATACTGATATACAATATGCTTAGTCGGCTAAAATAATAAATATTACGTTGGATATTACAAAATTTAATGTCTTTGGTATAAAAAATGGTTAAAGCGCATTATTAATTGGAAATATTAAGACTACTGCCTTCACCCATACCTATAATTTTGTCGTAGCGCCCACCTAAATCTCTATAGTACACAAGAACTTTGTAATTGTTTTCGGTTTGATAAAAATTACCGCTAATTGCACCTTCATTAAGCGTGTTGTCGTTATCAACTATGACGTATTTATAGCTATAAAACCCTTGTTTTAATAACTGTGCGTTAGTGTAAATGTTGTTGTATTCATCGTAAATAAGTTTAGTGCTTTCGTCAATAACATAGTTATTGAAATTACCATATACGTGAATGCTTTTATTGTTTAATAAGTCATTTGGTAATAAATAAAAGTGCGTCCAAACATAATCAGCTTCAATGCTAGAGTCGTCTGCATCAATATTGGTTATTAAAAAATTACCATTTATATCGGGGTTGTAAGTATAAGGTTTTGTCGCTCTTTCGGTATTGGTAAACAAATAATTATGGTAAAGTTCTTTTAAATCTATGGCTCTAACACCTGTGTTTGCTGCTCTAACATCTTTGTTTTCGAAATATAAATATTCATTACCTCCCCAAAAGCTAGATTCGGTATCGTATTTATATATTAATTGATTACCAATAGTAAATTGTGGTTTTAAATTTGAAATGGCTGTGTTTAAATTATTGTTTTGTACAACAAGCGTTTTTACGGTTTGCTTTGGATTATTAAGCTGCATGTTTTTTGGAGCTATAACAATTTCTACACGCTGTTTTTCTTCAATAAATTGGATGTCTCTAGATCGTTTTAGTGCTACACCTACGTTAGATTTGTCTTCGTAAATCATGAATTTTCTTGAAAAAACAAGTTCATCATCACTATTAAAAATACGTATTAAATAGTTGCCTGAAACTTTTAGGCGTTTGGTTTGCGCATTAGGAATAGTGAGTTTGTAATGCGAATATATTTGATAGGTATTATATGAGTTTTCGTAATCGCGAATGCGTTGATTGTCGAAACCATCAAGATATTCAGATTGCACCAAAACTGACGGTGTCCAATCAAAATTAAAATGGTCTATTTTATAGTAATAATCTTCTTCATCTCCATTTAAGGCATCAAATTCTAATACTAAATATTCTCCAAGTTTTAAAACAGGTAATTGACTTTCTGGAGTGTTTCCTTTAAACGTAATAGTTTTTATATAATCAGGAGGATTTACTTCTTTTATTTGAGCAAACAGGAACGTTGGAAATAAAAATAATATAAAAATTAGCTTAAAAATAGATGTCATTTTAGTATTTAAATTCAAGGTAAAGATAAACAAAATTCATGCCCAAGCATGTTTCATTATTTAGAATTAATATAAATAAATAAGATGATTTTATTTGAGATAGTTTTTAGGTATTAATTTGTAAATTTGCACCGATTTTTAGACAACTAATTTCAATAAAAAAAATATGTCAAACGACATTCGCATTAAAAAAGGTCTAGACATTAAACTTAAAGGTTCAGCTGAAAAAACCTCCGAAAAGGCAATAGTAAGCAACTTTTATACTTTAAGACCTGAAGATTTCCACGGCGTTATTCCTAAATTAATTTCTAAAGTTGGATCTAAAGTAAAAGCAGGAGAACCTGTGTTTTATGATAAATCTAACGAAGATGTAAAATTTGTTTCTCCAGTTTCAGGTGAAGTGATAGAGATTACTCGTGGTGAAAAACGAAAAATTTTAGCCATTAAAATTCAAGCTGATAAAGAACAAACTTACCAAGATTATGGTAGTTTTAATTTAGAAGCAGCAAAAGCTGAAGATGTAAAAGCACATTTGTTAGCTTCTGGTTGCTGGCCGTTTGTAAAACAACGTCCGTATGATGTTATTGCAAATCCAGAAGCAGCACCTAAAGCGATTTTTATTTCAGCTTATGCTAGTGCGCCATTAGCGGCAGATTTAGATTTTACTTTACAAAGTAAAGAAGCAGAATTACAGGCTGCAATAACAGCACTTACTAAACTAACAGAAGGTAAGGTGCATGTATCTGTTGGCAAAAACTCTAATTCACCATTAACTAATGTTTCTGGAGCAACTATTCATAAAGTTTCGGGACCGCATCCATCAGGAAATGTTGGTACTTTAATTAATAAAGTAGATCCTATTAACAAAGGAGAAGTGGTTTGGACGGTGAATGCGCAAGATTTAGTTATTATTGGAGAGTTATTATTAACTGGGAAATTTAATGCAGAACGCGTTGTGGCTTTGGTTGGTTCTTCAGTTGAAAAACCAAGGTATTTTGTTACTAAATTAGGAAGCGAAATAGCAACCTTAATTTACGATAAAGGCATTTCTAAAGATGCTAATGCGCGTGTTATTTCGGGTAATGTTTTAAGCGGAAAAGAAATTCAACCAGACGGCTATTTAGATTACTATAGCAATGTGGTTTCTATTATTCCTGAAGGTGATGATTATGAGTTATTTGGATGGAATAAACCCGTTTTCAATAAAATATCTACTTCTAGGGCAATGACATTTTCATGGTTAAACCCTAAAAAGAAATACGATTTAAATACAAATACTAACGGTGAACATAGAGCATTTGTGGTAACTGGCGGTTATGAGGAAGTATTTCCGTTAGATATTTATCCGATGCAAATCTTAAAAGCTTGTATGTATCAAGATTTAGATGAAATGGAAGCTTTAGGAATGTACGAAGTTGCACCTGAAGATTTTGCATTAACAGAATTTGTTTGTGTGTCTAAACAACCACATCAAAAAATTATAAGAGCAGGATTAGACTTAATGCTTAAAGAGATAGGATAATGGGCTTAAAACAAAACTTACATAAATTAAAAGAAAAGTATAAAGGGACTAAAATGGCGCCAGCGTTTAACGCGATTCATACTTTTTTATACTTGCCAAATGAGACCACGCATAATGGAACTCATATAAAAGCAGCCGACGATTTAAAGCGTACCATGAATACCGTAATTATGGCTATGGTACCATGTTTAATTTTCGGGATGTTTAATGCAGGTTACCAGCATAATTTAGCTGTTGGAGATGTGCAAAGAGCTGTTTCTGGCTTTTTTAGTTCAGAATTTTGGACCATGGCTAATTTTACTATTGGCTTTTGGAAAATATTACCATTAGTAATTATTTCTTATGGTGTTGGTCTAGGAATTGAATTCATATTCGCCATAATTAAAGGACATGAAGTTGAAGAAGGTTACTTAGTAACGGGGATGCTTGTGCCGCTTATTGTTCCTGTAGATATTCCACTTTGGATGTTAGCTGTGGCTGTAATATTTGGTGTTGTTATTGGTAAAGAAGTTTTTGGAGGAACAGGAATGAATATTCTTAATCCTGCATTAACTATCCGTGCATTTTTATTCTTTGCTTACCCTACTTGGATGAGTGGTGATAAAGTTTGGGTTGAAGGTGCTGTAGAACGCGATCAACTTATTGCAGCTGGTGAAAATTTAGATGCCATTTCTGGAGAAACTATTTTAGGTGTTTTAGCTCAAGGTAAAGAACTTACGCATACTGTTTCAGATATGTTTTTAGGATTTGTACCTGGTTCGGTTGGAGAAACTTCGGCATTATTAATACTATTAGGAGGATTGTTCTTAATCTTTTCAAAAATAGGAAGCTGGAGAATCATGTTATCTTCTGCCCTTGGAGCTATAGTAATGGGATTAATCTTCAATCAAGTTGTAGATGCTGGTTGGATTACAGAAAGCAGTAAGTTTTACGGATTAATGAGTACTACTTGGTGGCATCATCTGTTAATAGGCGGTTTTGCTTTTGGTACAGTGTTTATGGCTACCGATCCAGTAACCGCTTCACAAACCAATAAAGGAAAATGGATATACGGTTTTTTAATAGGTTTTATTTCTATTTTAATTCGTGTATTTAATCCTGCATATCCAGAAGGTGTGATGTTAGCCATTCTATTAATGAATGTGTTTGCACCAACTATCGATCATTACGTAGTTCAAGGTAATGTGAAACAAAGAATGAAACGTTTAAAAGCAAAAACAGCGTAATCATGAGTAATAAAACGGATTCAAACGTATATACAATACTCTTTGCCATAGCTATGGTAATTGTAGTTGGAGGTTTATTAGCATTTACCGCATCTGCTTTAAGACCAAGAATTGATAATAATGAGCGTTTAGAAAAGCAACAAAACATTTTGTATGCTATGGGCGTAAATGCAAACGATGATAGCAGTGCTATTTTTGTTTCTACAGAAGAAGCTCCTGAGTTGTTTTCAAAATATATTACAAAACAATTGGTTATTCAAGGCGATAAGGTTACTGAAGATACTGAAGCGTATTTAATTGATGTTAAAAAAGAACAAACTAGCGCCAAAGCTGGAAATGATAGAAGATTACCACTATTTGTAGGAGAAAAAGATGGTAAAACATTTTACGTGGCACCTATTAGAGGAAAAGGACTTTGGGATGCTATTTGGGGCTATGTTGCTATGGATAAAAACATGGTTGTTCAAGGGGCGTATTTCGATCATAAAGGAGAAACAGCAGGTTTAGGCGCTAACATTAAGCAGCGTTATTTCATGGATGATTTTATTGGTGAAAACCTTATGAGTAACGGTAGTTTTAAAGGCATAACCGTTGCTAAAGGAAATAACGACCCGAAGAACACAGACAAAAACGATAACGAAGTAGATGCCATTGCGGGAGCCACTATTACAGGTGATGGTGTTTCAGCGATGTTAAAGTCTGAATTAAAACAGTATGTATCTTATTTTAAAACATTAAAAAATAATTAATTTATGGGCTTACTTTCAAAAAAAGACGCAGCATTAATTAAAGATCCATTAGCGGATAATAACCCTATTACTATTCAGGTATTAGGAATTTGTTCAGCATTAGCAATTACAGCAGAATTAGAAGCTGCTATTGTAATGTCTGTTTCAGTTTTATTTGTTTTGGGAATAGGAAACGTGGTTATTTCTTTAATGAGAAATATTATTCCTTCAAAAATTAGAATTATTGTACAATTAATTGTGGTTGCTGCTTTAGTAATTATAGTGGATCAAGTACTAAAAGCTTTTGCTTACGAGTTAAGTAAAACGCTTTCAGTTTTTGTAGGGTTAATTATTACAAACTGTATCATTATGGGACGTTTTGAAGCCTTTGCATTAGGTAATGGGCCTTGGCGTTCATTCTTAGATGGTATAGGAAACTCTTTAGGATATGGTGTTATATTAATAATCGTAGCATTTTTTAGAGAGCTACTAGGAGCTGGAACTTTATTAGGAATTAAAGTTTTAGGAGATCCTATTGAGAAAACAGGAGTTTATGCATTTGGATATGAGAATAACGGATTTATGTTATTAGCACCAATGGCATTAATTGTTGTAGGTATTATTATTTGGGTACAACGTAGTAGAAATAAAGCATTAATAGAAGACTAGAAATAGTCAACAGTAAACAGTCACAGTTGGCAGTAAATGCTAATTCTGAAGACTGCTAACTGAAGACTGAAGACTTAAAAATATGGAACATATAGAATTATTTTTCAAATCAATATTTATAGACAACATGGTATTTGCCACGTTCTTAGGAATGTGTTCTTACCTTGCAGTGTCTAAAAAAGTAAGTACAGCTGTTGGTCTTGGTGCCGCAGTAATATTTGTATTGGCTATAACAGTACCCTTAAACTGGTTGTTAGATCAGTATTTGTTACAACCAGGAGCATTATCTTGGTTAGGTGAAGAGTATGCCGATTACGATTTAAGTTTCTTATCCTTCATCATGTTTATTGCAACCATTGCAACCATGGTGCAGTTGGTAGAAATTGTTGTTGAGAAATTTTCACCATCATTATACAACTCATTAGGTATCTTTTTACCACTTATTGCTGTAAACTGTGCTATTTTAGGAGGGTCGTTATTTATGCAATCTCGTGAAATAGCAACCTTAGGGTTAGCCTTAAACTATGGAATTGGGTCAGGAATAGGATGGTTTTTAGCCATTTTAGCCATTGCTGCAATTCGTGAGAAAATTAGGTATTCAAACGTGCCACCAGCATTACGTGGTTTAGGAATTACATTTATTATCACTGGTTTAATGGCGATAGGGTTTATGAGTTTTGGAGGTATGTTAACAGGAGGAGATGAAGAAGCTCCAAAAGAAGAAAAAACAGCTTCTGTTAAAGATTCTAGTAAAGACACAAAAGAAGAGCTATCATTGGTTACTGAGCGTAGCCAAAGTAACAACATAAAAGTAAATGAGTAATATGATTTTAGCCGCAGGTACATTAGGAACAGTAATAGCAACCGTAACAGCATTTTTAATCATTACGTTGTTGTTAGTAGCTTTGTTATTATTTGTAAAACAAAAATTATCACCATCTGGTCCCGTTAAGATTACCATTAATGGTGAAAAAGAAATTGAAGTCGCTTCAGGAGGGACTTTGTTATCTACTTTAGGAGCTCAGAAAATATTTTTACCATCGGCTTGTGGTGGTGGTGGCACATGTATTCAATGTGAATGTCATGTCAACTCAGGTGGAGGTGAAGCTTTACCAACTGAAACACCACACTTTAGCAGAAAAGAATTAAAAGAAGGCGCACGTTTATCTTGCCAAGTAAAAGTTAAACAGGATATGGATATTTCTATTCCAGAAGAAATTTTTGGTATAAAAAAATGGGAAGCAACTGTTGTTAGAAACTATAATGTAGCGTCTTTTATCAAGGAATTTGTAGTAGAAATTCCTGAAGATATGGGGTATAAAGCTGGAGGGTATATTCAAATTGAAATTCCTAACTGTGAAGTTAAGTTTGCCGATATGGATATTACAGCGCATCCTGAAGAACATGAAACCCCAGATAAGTTTAAGGCTGAATGGGATAAATTTAACCTTTGGCCTTTAGTAATGAAGAATGATGAAACCGTAGAACGTGCATACTCTATGGCTTCTTATCCTGCTGAAGGACGCGAAATTATGTTAAACGTTCGTATTGCAACACCGCCATGGGATCGTAATAAAAATGGATGGATGGATGTAAACCCAGGGGTAGCATCATCATATATTTTTAATTTAAAGAAAGGTGATAAGTGTACTATTTCTGGACCTTACGGCGAATTCTTTATTAATGAATCTGATGCAGAAATGCTTTATGTTGGTGGTGGAGCAGGTATGGCACCAATGCGTTCGCACTTATATCATTTATTCAGAACTTTAAAAACAGGTAGAAAAGTGACCTATTGGTATGGTGGTCGTTCTAAGCGTGAATTATTCTATTTAGACCACTTTTATAAGTTAGAAAAAGATTTCCCTAACTTTAAGTTTTATTTGGCATTATCTGAACCAATGGAAGAAGATAATTGGAAAGTGAAAAAAGATATTAATGATGAAGCAGGTGATGGCTTTGTAGGCTTTATTCACAACTGTGTAATAGATAATTATTTAAGCTTGCACGAATCTCCAGAAGATATAGAGTTATATTTCTGTGGTCCACCGTTAATGAATAAAGCGGTTCAAAAAATGGGTGAAGATTTTGGTCTTGCCGACGAGAATATAAGATTTGACGACTTTGGAGGGTAAACCTCAATCGTAAATTCTTGAGAAAGCAGGAATCTATATAAAACTAAAAACCCAAAGCGTAAGTTTTGGGTTTTTTGGTTTGCAAAAGCATATAATTGTTGTTAGTTGCTTAGTTCTTTCAACCTGAGTTCGATGTAAGGATTTATAAAAACAAAGCTAATTGCGTTGTATTTTGCGTTTCAAATTTAATTG
>CANKVS010000030.1 GCA_947487155.1 uncultured Flaviramulus sp. | reverse complement strand
CGATGGAGATCCTAGCAAATCACAACTATTTAGTTCTGCTTAGAACTCTTCCGAACACTTATGTTTTTTAAACCTGACAGGTCTGCACATACTATGATATTTTATTTTTATTCAACTATAACATCTCAACTTTACCTGAGTGTAAATTGTAAACCCCACCAACAATGGCTATTTCGCCATTATCTTCCATTTCTGTTAGAATCTGACTTTTTTCTCTAATACGTTCAATGGTCAGTTTTACGTTATTTTCAACAGTTTTAGCAACAAATGCTTTGTTTGAAGAGTTTAATTCGCCTTCAACCTCATCTGAACTTTGTTTAACAGCTGGTAAAATATTGGCTAGCATGTCTGTAATATTACCCAATTCTACACCATCGCAAGCTGCTTTTACTGCGCCACAACTTTCATGACCTAATACCAAAATTAGTTTACTACCAGCAACATGACATGAGTATTCTAAACTTCCTAGAATGTCTACATTTTCAAAATTACCAGCTACGCGTGCCACAAAAATATCGCCTATAGCTTGGTCTAAAACCGTTTCTACTGGTACTCTAGAATCTATACAAGATAGTACAACGGCTTTTGGAAATTGCCCGCCAGTAGTTTGGTTAACTAATGCAGAATTATCAACCGATTGAGAATTACCATTTACAAAACGGGTATTCCCTTCTAATAAATCTTGTAATACATTTTCTGGTGTTAATGCGTCTTGTGCTTCTTTATTTAATGCTGTATTTTTCATTTTTTCTTTGTTTTAAATTATTATTTATCATTTTGTGTATTTTGCTCTATCCAAGCTAAACACGTTTTAAAGTTTTCAAATATGTGCTCTTTAGGAATTAAATCTGGAATAATATCAATACGTTCCATCATATACCTTGGCTGTTTTAATAAGCCAACAAAAAGCACTTCAATATTTTTATTATTCAATTCTTGCAATATATCTTCCATAGCATATAACCCTGATTGATCCATGTATTGCGTTCTTCCTAATCTTATAATTACAGTATTAGCTGTATCTGGTATTTGCAAAGACAAGGCTTGAAAATCGCTTGTTGAGCCAAAAAATAACGGACCTTTTATATGTTTAATAAATACTTTTTCTTTTAAATTATCTGGAAAATTAACTTCGTCTGCCCATGCCTTTTCTTTTAATGACTCCACGTCGCTTCGCTCTGCGGTTAAATCGCCTATCTTTTTCATAAACATTAACGAAGCTATTATTAAACCAATCCCCACAGCGTAAATTAAATCCCAAAAAGTCGATAATAATAATACAATAAGCATTATTAATACTTCTGAACTTAATTTTATTGGGCCTAATTTTATGTCTCTTGGTAAACTAGGAATAGCTTTTAATCCTTTATAATCCATAACACCAATACCAACAGTAATTAATATTCCTGCAAGTACAGCCGCAGGAATTTTTGATGCTATTGGCCCTAGTGCTAGAAGTATTACTAAAAGCAAAATTCCAGCTATCATTCCTGATAATTTTGTTTTTCCGCCAGATGTAATATTAACTACAGTTCTAATAGTTGCTCCAGCTCCTGGAATACCTCCAAATATTGCTGCTATACTATTTCCTATACCTTGCCCTACTAATTCCTTGTTAGGTTTGTGCTTGGTTTTGGTCATATTATCTGCAACAACACTTGTTAATAGTGAATCAATTGCTCCAAGTAATGATAAAGTAAGTGCTGTAAAAATATAAGGCGTTATACTACTTAAAGAAAATTGTGTGAAAATTTCGAGATTAGGTATTGGTAACCCACTCGGAATTTCTTCAATAGGTCTATAATCTAAACCAAAGCCAACGGCTATTCCAGACATTACAATTAACGCTACTAAGGTGCTTGGAACAGCTTTAGTAATTCGTTTAAAGCCATAGATTATAAAAATGGTTCCTAAAGCCAATATTAACTCTAACCAATTAATATTTTTAAGAGCTCTTGGTAAAGCTTTTATAGCACCATAAGTTCCTGAAGCGTCTTTTGCTGCTAAAGTTTGCGATTCTTTTAAAATATCTGCCTGCGAAATTCCATGTGCTCTATTTATAGTTTCTTTAAAATCTTCGAGAACCAAGATACCTTCTCCAGCTTCTTCTTTTAAAATATTTTCCAGCATAACCTCTTCCGCTTGCGGTTTAAATTGGTTTACAAATTCCATATCTTCTTTTGGGTAATACCCTAAAGAAGGAAGAATTTGTGTTAGCAAAATAATAACGCCAATAGCCGTCATAAAACCAGAAACCACAGGATATGGAATATACCTTATGTACTTTCCTAAACCTAAAGCACCCAAGCCAATTTGCATTAATCCTGCTAGCAAAAACACAGTCAATATAACGGGAAGTGCTTTAGTAACATCGCCGTTGTTTGCTGCTATAATTCCAGCAATAACAATCATACTAACAGCAGTCATTGGTGCTGTTGGTCCAGAAATTTGAGTGTTTGTACCTCCAAAAAGTGCAGCGAAAAAACTAATAAAAATAGCTCCATACAATCCTGCTGTTGGTCCTAATCCCGAAGACACTCCAAAGGCTAATGCTAATGGTAATGCAACAATTCCTGCGGTAATGCCTCCAAAGGCATCGCCTTTAATGTTAGAGAATAAGTCTTTCATTTTAATTAATATTTAGTTAAACATAAAAAGAATGAAAACAGATAGTATGTATAATTTTTTCTTGCAAAGTTAGAAGTTAACAAATGTAATTATGTTAAACTGATCCCTTCCGCTTGTTTCAAAAAACTGGTTCATATAACCTGCTTCAATTCTTATATTTTTATTTAATGTATATCCTAAACCACCGTAAACTCTATTTCTATCAAAAACAGAGCTTTTAGTATTTAGGAATATTTCATTATAGGCCGATAGGTATAACTTACTATTTTCTTTTTCTTTGTTTTTAAATGGTACTTTAAAAGCTAAAAAGTAACGAAAACGCATTTTAAAATCACGCTCTACAAAACGTTGTTCAAATCTATATCTATGGCTTAAACTTACGTTTCCAACTTTTTGTTTTGAAACAAACTGCTGAAAAATTCTGTGCTCATTAATAGAGATTTTATCATCAGTATTACCTAAGTAATTCTCAGAAAGAATATATCCGTATCCTAAAAGCACATTGTTCTTTCCTTCATTAAAAGTATAACCCAATCCTGTTCTTAAAAGTAATTGCTCTAAGTCTCCAATGGCGTTATAATTTCTGTATTGAACCTCATGATGCAGATTCCATTTAGAATCTAACTTCTTATTTCCAATGTATATTAACCAATTTCCAAAATCACTTTCTTGACTTTGGGCAAATATTGGTAGCAAAAGCCCAATGGCTAATGCTACCATATTTACTTTAAACATTTTCTTTTTCATTAAATGATTTAACATAAATGTATTCACTCTTTTTTAAATTAAGCCGATTTAGGTCTAAGTTTGAAAAACTCGATATAACTATCTGGATTTTCAACAATGCCACGTTCTGAAATTAACTTTATATCTATGTTTCTTTCTTTAGATTTAAATGCAAAATCTTCTAAAATCTCAATAATATCGTTATCTAAAAACCTCGTTTTTCTTACATCTAACTCTAAAAACGAGTTTTCAGGAAGTCTATCTAATTCTTTTAAAATAGCTCCTTTATTAAAGAAAGTAACTTCTTCAGCTAATGTCATTTTCATTTTTTGAACGCCATTACTCTTATCTTCTATATGTAAAAAATGTGAATTTTGGTAGCTCTTAATAAGTATAACAATAATGCCCACTGCAAGCCCTAAACCTATACCATATAAAAGGTCTATAAACACAATTCCAAAAACAGTGACATTAAATGGCACCCATTGTTTCCAGCCTAAATCATACATTTTTTTAAACAATGCTGGTTTTGCTAATTTATACCCTACAATTAATAATATAGCTGCTAAAACAGATAACGGAATCATATTTAACAACTTTGGAATAATCATTACCGAAATTAATAACAAAAATCCATGAATAATTGCAGACATTTTGCTTCTGCCACCAGACTGAATGTTTGCTGAACTCCTAACAATTACTTGAGTTATTGGCAAACCTCCAATCATTCCTGAAATAATATTTCCTGTGCCTTGAGCTAATAGTTCTCTATTGGTTGGTGTTACATTTTTATGAGGGTCTAATTTATCTGTAGCTTCTACACATAACAAGGTTTCTAAACTTGCTACTAAAGCAATTGTAAATGCAACAATCCAAACATCTGGATTAGAAATTGCACTAAAGTTTGGTAAACTAAATTGTCCAAAAAACGTAGTTATATCTTCTGGAACTGGAACACTAACCAAATGTGATTGTGCTATTGTTAATGTGCCACTAGATTGTGTTATTATGAAGAAAATAATTCCAACAACAACAGCTACCAATGGCCCTTGAATAATTTGAAATATTTTTCCTTTTTTGGATAAAACTTTATCCCAAAGCAATAAAATAGCCAACCCAATAAGCCCTACTATTGTTGATCCTAATTGAATGTGGTCAAAAATATTTAGAAATTGAGCAACTGTACTTTCTCCATTTACTTTAAACAGCGTAAATGCTTTATCATACCCAAAAAAATGTGGGATTTGTTTTAAAATGATAATAATCCCGATGCCAGTAAGCATCCCTTTTATTACAGATGATGGAAAATAGTATCCAATAATTCCTGCTCTTAAAACTCCAAAAAGCAACTGAATAACACCTCCTAAAACTACGGCAACTAAAAAGTTTTCATAACTCCCTAAAGTGGCTATAGCTGTTAAAACTATAGCTGCTAAACCTGCTGCTGGCCCACTTACTCCAATTTTAGAGCCGCTTAATACGCCTACAATAATACCGCCTACAATACCTGAAATTAATCCTGAAAAAAGTGGTGCTCCACTTGCTAATGCAATACCTAAACATAATGGTAATGCAACAAAAAATACAACTATACTCGCTGGTAAGTCGCTTTTAATATTTTTAAACATATATTATAATACTTTTACTCTTTTAACTATATAAAGCTAAAAGTTGTTAAACTGATAAATAGCCTTTTAATAAAGACTGAAAACCTAAATTATAATATGTGTAATTCTGGAGGTGGAGAAATGAGATTTAAGTGCGGTTTCGGGTATTTTTTAAAATAATATCTGAGATTATTTTCTTCGTTTGAAGACACAGCGTCTAACTCATTATTATGAAGATCAAAAAGTAAAATTTCTATTTCTTTATCTTTTTCACTTCCTTTTTTTTCTTCTTCTTCTGAAGCAGTATAAAACATTGAAACATCGGCAGAATCATCTATCAAAGTAAGTATTGTTGGTGCTAATGTATAGCCCAAAAATAATATTGATAAACAAATAGAAATGATGTTTCTTGACATTTTATTTTTTAATTAGGACAAATATAGCCTTTACAAATTTCATTAATCATTATTACTCAACAATTTAATTTCACTAGAGGAAATCCAACCTGTTTTACCATCAGACAATTTAATTTTCGACCAATTTTTTACGGTATCTAAAACCTGAACTTTAGTACCTTCATGGAGCCTAAAAGATTCTTCACTTCTAGAATTAGGTTCGCTCTTTATTTTACTTTCCTGCTCAAAAACAATAGCTGGTCTATCGTTTTTAACTAAATTGTATTTATGAAATGCAAACGCTAGTGTAATAAGCATTAAACACAAGGTAGTTAAACTGCCTATAAATGCTAATCGTTTGTTTAACGTTGTGTACGCAAAATAATAAAGTAAACATAATATAACAAAACAGAATACTAACCCTACAGCTATTTTTGCCCAACCATCAAAACTCATTAGGTTTGTAGCCTTGTTTACAATTTTAGAAAGTCCTGCTAACGGAATAGCATCAATGGCATCAATAGTCATGTTTTTAGCAAAAGCTAAATTGTTTTTCAGCTCTTCATCATTAGGAGATAATTGTAATGCCTTTTCATAAAAATAAATACTCGGTGCTATATTATTTAACTTATAATGAGCGTTGGCTAGGTTAAAATAGAGTTCTACCGAATGCACATTTGATTTTAAAATAACATTATATTTATCGATAGATTCGGCATATTTCCCTTCATTATACAGGGCATTTGCTTGCTCGAATATTGCTGTGTTTTGGGCACTACCAATACTGCTAAATAAAAACGCCAAAATGTATATAACTTGTCTCATTATCTGGCTTGCTTATCTATTAATGAAATTGTTTTAGCTGCTTTTTCATAATCTGCTTGCATAGTTACTGTTGTAATTGGTGTGTAACGTGCTAATTCGCAGTTTTCAATAATACTCACAAAGTCTTTAATAACACCTTCTTCAACTTGTCTTTCAGAAAGAAATTTAATAACTCTATCCTTACTTAAATCGTTCGTTTCAATATGTAATTTTGCTTTTAAGTAATTATGTAATGCTTTCTCTAAAGCAATATAAAATGCTTCTTTTTTACCCAAAGATTTTTTAGCACTTCCTAAATATTTTTTAGCCAATTTGTCGGCTTTTCTAATTTTGTTCCCATAAACATCGGCAGCTCTATCTACTTTCTTTTTTCTAATAACAATAGCCAACGGAATTACCAAGAAAGGCAACAGTAATAAGTTCCAAAATAAGTTAGTTTTAAAGAAATAGGACTGTTTTATATTCGTGAAATTTGTTTTTGTTTTAATAAATGCAAATTGGTCGTTGTTTAAAACAACACGCTGTTTGGTGTTATTTAATCCTGTAGTATTATCATTTGAAACTTCTGTACTTGAAGGGCCGTTTACAACATCTATAATAATTTCATCTGAAGATAAGCGCTTATAACTTTTTGTATTTAAATCAAAATAAGAAAATGAAATACTTGGTATTGGATATTTTCCTTTAAACTGTGGTACAACCGTATAACTATCTGAAATATCACCGTGCATTCCAGATAAATTTGTTCTTACATTCTCGTTGTGTTCTGGCTCGTAAACCTCTAACGAACTTGGTAGAGAGATTTTAGGCAGGTTAAAAAGTTTTAAGTTTCCATTACCTCTCACTCCAACTTTTATTTGAAACGATTCTGAGGCATCAAGTTCTGTTTTAGAAGTAGCTACATTAAATTTAAAATCACCAACCGCTCCAGTAAAATCTACTGGTTTTCCAGCTTCTGGTAATGCTTTCACATTAATGGTTTTCTTTCCTGCCGATATTGTTCTATCTACACGAGTTGTTAATCGACTACCAAAAATGTCTCGTCTGCTTGTAGGTACTCTTACCGAAACATTTAAGCTTAGCGGTTCTATGTTTAACTTTCCTGTTTTTTGAGGATATAAAACCACCTTTTTATATACTAAAAACTGATACTCTTTACCTTGGTATGTTCCTCTTTGAACTTTTTGTCCTTGTGTATCTATATTCTGACTCCAAAAATCGTTATACCTTGGACTGTCTATTTCTCGGAAATTATCAACGCCTGTATTTAATGCAACATACAATTTATAAACCACTGTAATGGCTTCGTTTAAATACGGATTTGCTTTAGAAACTTCTGCCACTAAATGAATGTTTTCAGAAGCTATATAATTTGGATCGTTAGGATCTTTAGGCTTATCAACTGCTGCTGTCACTTCAATTTTTATAGATGATGTTTTGTAAACCTCATCATCAATTGTAATGGTTGCCTGAGCTATTGAAAAATGACCTCGTTTTTTAGGAGCAATAAAATAACTGTATGTTTTACTGTAAGAACGAACACCGTTTACCCAAGAATTTTGAACCGACTGGTTTGGTCCTCCTATAATTGTAAAACCAACAAAATTAGGCGGGTTAAAATTATCGCCATCCTTATTCATTACAAAATCTACACGTAACCGTTCGTTTATACCAAGCCTTTGCTTGCTAACTTTTGCTTCAAATTTTACTTGAGCAGAACCGATACTTGCTGTAAGTATGAAGATTAGTATTGATATGTGTTTTAAAAATTTCATTTCAAATTATTAAACCTACAAAGTTTTTGAAACCTTGCAGGATACTTAACTGAAGACTGATTACTGCATGCTTTTTATTTACCAATCTTTTTCAGTTTTTACTTTAACGCCTTTTTGTTTTTTTGCGTTTATTTTTTCTTGAACTTTCTTTTCTTGATTATTCATAGCCTCTAACAAGCTCTTTATTTGTTGAGGAGACATTTGTCCTAGTTTAGGCTTTGGTTTTTGTTTTTCTTTATCCTTTTCATCTCCTTTTCCTTTATCATCTTTTTCATCTTTAGGTTTTCCTTCGTCATCTTTTTTATCTTCCCCGTCTTTCTTATCCTTATCGCCTTCGTCCTTTTTATCGTCTTTATCTTCGCCTTCTTTATCGTCTTTGTCTTTGTTTTCGTCGTTTTCTTTCTTATCCTCGTCTTTATTCTCGTCCTTTTTATCTTTGTCTTTGTTTTCGTCTTGCTGATCTTTTTGTTGCTCCGCACAAGCCTTAGCTAACCCAAGGTTATAACGTGTTTCATCATCTAAAGGATTATTTCTTAATGCATTTTTAAAGGCTTCAACAGCTTCTTTACATTTTTTATTTTGCATTAAAATATTTCCAATATTATGAAATGCTTTATGCTTTTCGGCTTTTGAAGATGCATTTTTTGTAGCTTGTTGATGACGATATAATGCTTCTTCAAAATTTCCTTTTTTATAATATGAATTTCCTAAATTGTATATTCCTGCAACGCTTGATGGCTGTTTTGATATGGCTTTTCTATATTCCATTTCGGCCGAAACAAAATCGTCTTCATTAGCTAAAGTATTTCCTTCATATACAAAATCGTTTGACTTTTTTTGAGCCAATACCGCTTCCTTTTCTTGCGCAAAAGAAAATGAGCTTATTATAATTGATATTGCGAAAATTAATGTCTTCATTTTATAAATGTTCTAAATTCTAAGATATAAAACCTTTTAATTAGTGTTCGTTAAAAATTTTATAAATTCTCATTAAACAGATTCAACTTTTTTAACCATGCTGTTTTTCGTTCTAACAAGAAAACATCTAACAATAAAAAGAAAATTCCTAAACCTAAAAACCACTGAAACTGATCTTTAAAATCGGCAAATTGCTTCGCTTCAAATTCGGTTTTATCCATACCGTTTAAAATTTCTCTAATATTATCTACAACATTGGTTGTGTTTTTTCCATTTATGTATGCGCCGTTTGCTACTTCTGCAATGCCTTGTAAGGTTTCTTCGCTTAGGCGTGTTATTACTGTTTCGCCTTGGCTATCTTTTTTGTAATTTAATACAATGCCATTCTTTTTCTCAGGAATAGGTCCGCCCTTAACATCTCCAACACCAATGGTAAAAATACGTATACCTTCCTCGTTAGCTTCTTTGGCAATGGCAACAGCTTCTTCGCTATGGTCTTCGCCATCAGAAATAATAATTAAAACTCTATTGGTTTGCTCTTCATCATCAAAATATGTTTTAGCTAATTTAATCGCTTCATTAATAGCTGTACCTTGAGAAGACAGCATATTGGTATTCATATTTTGCAAAAACATTTTAGCCGAAGCATAATCTGTAGTAATTGGTAATTGCGGAAATGCTTTTCCTGCGTAAGCAATAATACCAACACGGTCGCTAGCCAAATTATTAACGATTTGAGTAACTAATTGCTTCGATTTTTCCAATCGATTTGGAGCAATATCTTCAGCCAACATACTTTTAGATACGTCTATTGCAAAAACAATATCAACCCCTTCTCGCTTTACTGTTTCAAGCTTTGTTCCCACTTTTGGATTTACTAATGCTATAGAAAAACATGCAAAAGCAAGACATAATATTATAATTTTTAATACCGACTTAAAAACCGATTTGTTTGGACTTAACCTGCCCATGGTTTGCTTGTTTGCAAATTTATTTTGCGCACTTCTTTTCCAAATTTGAAGTACTAGAAACAACACTATAATCACTGGAATGATTAGCAATGTCCAAAACCATATTTTTTCTTCTAATAAATCAAACATAATTTATTTGTTTTTCGTGGATTTGTTAATTTTAATTTGTTTTACCACGAATTCACTATTTAAAATTTAAAGATTTCCGCCTTCGCGGAAATGAAAAAAACTTATCTTATATAAAACTTCTAAAAAATGTAAAACGTAATGCTAATTCTAAAAGCAATAACATACCTGCTAAAAGCACTAACGATCTGTATTTCTCTTCGTAATTATAAAATTTGAATTCTTCAATTTCTGTTTTTTCAAGCTTGTTTATTTCGTTATAGATTTCTTGTAATTTCTTATTGTTTGTGGCTCTAAAATATTTTCCGCCTGTAACTTCTGCAATTTCTTTTAGCAATTCTTCATCAATCTCTACTTGAATACGGCCATATTGAAAACCTCCTCCTGGTGCTTGTGCCACTGGTGACAAGGCTATACCATTTGTACCTAGCCCAATGGTATATACTTTTATATCGTATTCAACTGCTAATTCGCTTGCAATTTTCGGGTCTATAAACCCTGCGTTATTAACACCATCAGTTAATAAAATAATAACTTTACTTGTTGCTTTACTATCTTTTAAACGGTTTACAGAGGTTGCTAATCCCATACCAATAGCTGTACCTCCTTCTATAATAGTATTGTATCGTATATCTTTTAAAGATCGTAAAACAATAGCTTTATCACTGGTAATTGGTGTTTTTGTATAGCTTTCTCCTGCATATTCTACTAAACCAATTCTGTCGTTTGGTCTGCCTTTTATAAATTCTGCAGCTACATTTTTTAAGGCTTCTAATCTATTAGGCGATAAATCTTTAGCCAACATGCTTGCCGATACATCTATAGACATAATAATATCTATACCTCTTGTTGTTTTTGTTTTAGTAGACACATCAACAGTTTGTGGTCTTGCAATTGCTGTAATTAAAAGTGCTAAAGCTATTAGGCGTAATGCAAATAACAAATGCTTTATTTTTGGTAACCATGAGTTGGTCACTTTAAATCCTTTTAAACTAGATATTTTTAATTCTGCTGTTTGCTTTTTATGTTTAAATACATACCAAAGTATGGCTAATGGAAGTGCAAGCATCAACCAGAACCATTGTTTGTTTAAAAATTCGATGCCTTCAAGCATTATTCTTCTTCTTTTTTAAGTTCTACTGAATTTAAAATACGTTCAACCATCTCATCGGCATAAACATCGTGTTCTCGCCACCTTAAAGCTATTTGCTGGATAACATTTTCGGCGGTAAAACCAAGAATTACATAGTTTCCTTTTTCAAACTTTTCAGAATTTTGTACAGGAAAATCTAAGGTTCCATATACTTTAAGACCTTCTGCACCGTTAGGCGTTTCAAACTTTTCGTTTAATGTAATAATGTTTTGTGCTCCAGCTTTTTCAAAGGTTTTTAAGCTACCATCTATGGCTTGTTTAATATCTATTTTGTCTTCTTTACCTAAATTTTTAACTTTAGATGTGACTACTACAATATTAAACTTGTCTATTAAACTACCGTAACCAAACATAGTAATATCTACCTGTTGTAATAGTTCTTTAGGTATTTGAGGATCCATACGTTTTAAAACCCTAGGTGTTGATACCGTTACTGGTGGAACTCCATATTCGCTAGTTACCCAATCGCCTTTTAAAAGCTCGATACTTTCATGACCTATAATAGTGTCTTTAACATAATTAAATCCGTATTTTATTGAAAACCCTACAAACATTGCGATAATAAGAAATAGGCTTAAAACAACCGTTATAATTATTTTTTTACGCTTCTTTTTACGTTCTAATTCTTCTCTGTATTTTTCGTCTAAAAGCTTTTCTTCTTCTGATGCTTCGGGCAGTACTTCTTTTACATGGTCTATTTCTGCATCAATGGTATTTCTATCTAATTCAGCCAGTGCTATATCTGGAGCAGATTTTGCAAACTTTACTAAATCGGCACGTTTTAAAATACTTTCAATGTTTTTTATAGTGTCTTTACTTAAATCTATTTGATTTCCCTGTTTAAGTAATTGCAGTCTACTTATTAATTCATCTGTAGTACTTTCTAGAGAATGGTCGTAAACCTTTTCGTCTAAATATTTTCTAATAATTCCTGTTAGCTCTGAATAATATGATTTTAATTCGGCGTGTTCTAAATAGTGACTTTCGTCTAATTTTTTAAGGGCTAATTTAGCTCTGTCGTAAGGTGGTAAAAGTGCAATTTCTTCAGCCTCTGTCAATGGTTTTTTTCGCCATATAAACCAATACATTAAAAAGGCAATTGCTCCAATTATTATAAGTGCTACTAGTAAATATTTCCAAAAATTACTTGAAGATTTTTTGACTTCAATAATAGGTTTTATATCATACAAACCTTGTTTTGTTGTATCTATAAGTACATTATTAACCTCAACTTTTAAAGAATCGGTAAAAAACGTTTTAGTGCCTATTATTATTTTTTGCCTTGGAATAGTATATTTCCCAGAATCAAATTGTGTTAAACCATATGTTTTAATAAGGTTGTATTTGTCGTTGTTTTTTAAGGTATCGACTTTATAAGATTCTATAACTTCTAAAGGAGTAAAGGTTTGCCCTTCTGGAAAAACAACCAAACTTGTTGTATCTGTTTCAACTTGAATATGATATGTGATTTGCTCACCTATTTTTATAGAAGTAGAATCTATCGAGGCTGTTACTTGCGCGAAAGAGAGAAAAGAAAAAAGAGTAAAGAGTAAAGAAAAAAAGACGGAAGACGGAAGACGGAAGACCGAAGCTTGTTCCTTTTTAGTATTATAATTCTTATATCTAAAATCGTTAATCATAAATCGTTAATCTTTTTATCCTCTTCGTTTAAAATAACCCAACAGTTTTTTTACGTAGCTTTCGTCTATGCGACAATTTATTGTTCCTGCTCCAGATTTAGTAAAACTTTCTTTATAATAATTTACTTTTTCTTGATAGAATTTCCCGTAATTAAGTCTTACTTTTTTTGATGATGTGTTAACTAACATAAGTTCGCCCGTTTCTTCATCTTGCATTTGCACCATTCCTAAATTTGGGATGTCTTCTTCTCGTTTATCATAAACCCGAATACCTGTTACATCGTGTTTTCCTGAAACTATTTTCATGGTTTGATGATAGTCGTCAGTAATAAAATCGGATAACACAAACACAATCGCTTTCTTTTTCATTACGTTGGATAAGAACTTCAACGCTTCGGCTAAATTGGTTTGTTTACTTTGAGGCTTAAATTCTATAAGTTCTCTAATAATACGAAGTACATGTGAACGTCCTTTTTTAGGTGGTATAAAAAGCTCGACTTGATCTGAAAATAAAATCAATCCTATTTTATCGTTATTCTGAGTTGCCGAAAACGCTAATGTTGCAGCAATTTCAGTTACCACTTCGTTTTTAAATTGTTGTTCTGTACCAAATAATTCAGACCCAGATACATCAACCATTAGCATCATGGTAAGCTCGCGCTCTTCTTCAAAAACTTTTACGTATGGTTCGTTATAACGTGCTGTTACATTCCAATCGATACTTCTTACATCATCTCCAAATTGATATTGGCGCACTTCACTAAAAGTCATACCACGCCCTTTGAAAGTCGAGTGATACTCTCCTCCAAAGATATGATCAGACAACCGACGTGTCTTAATCTCAATTTTACGTACTTTTTTTAGTAATTCTTTAGTTGTACTCATTATTAAATAGATGATTGATTAATTTCAAATCGATGTTTATTTTCATTTAACACATCTAGTATTCTATCTAACTTAATTTTTCCATAACTCTCCAATATTAATACATGTTCGTTATCAAGTGTGTTGATAATTAATTTTGAAGGTGTATTTTGAATCCCTGGAACAGTAAAATAGTTAATTACGTCTTTCCAATAAATTAATGTTTTATTATCCTTATAAGATATTATTTCGCTATTAATTTTAAGAATGTATTTATACCTAAAGATTTTATATAAATCATACCCTATTAGTATTATTAAAATCCCCGTAATAATTAAAGTGCCTTTTAAATTATATCTTCCTGTTTGATATAAAAAACCCATTCCACATATTAACATAATAAAAAGAACAATATTCCACTTTAATGAACTCTTAAAAATTGTTTCTCTTTCAATATCATGATTAACATCTCTTATTAAGACTTTTTCCGCTTTTAATCTATTATAAAACCTTTGTAGTTCCTTTTTTTGTTTTGTAGTTTTTAATTCTAACCTCTTAAAAAACTTCCTTTCATCTATTAGGTTTTTTATTTGGGCTTCTTCATAAAATCGATGTATATCTTTAACATTATTTGCAGCCCAAATTTTATATTTCACAACATTAATACCCCACCAAATAAAAGGGGAAATTATACCAAATAAAATGCTAGTCACTCCGCCTACTGCGAAAATAGCACTGTTTTTATCATCCTTAAAAACATACATTAATATTGCTGGAGCAATTAAAAAGAAAAAAAGCATTAAAGCGACACTTGGTATAACTAACCGTTTTTGTCCTTTTTTAAGAGCTTCAGAAACTTTTATATTTTGATTATTATTCAATGTAAGTCTTTAATAATTCTTTAGTATCCATTTTTCAAGTATGTAGTGTTCAGTATGAGTGTTCAGTTTTTTTTTTACATTTGAGTAAGTACTGAAGACTAATAACTGAATACTGCCAACTAATTAAGGTACTTCTATTTCGTTTACAATTTTGTTTATAATGTCTTCTGAAGTAACATTTTCGGCCTCAGCCTCATAGGTAATTCCTATTCTATGTCTTAAAACATCATAAACTACGGCGCGTACATCTTCTGGTATAACATAACCACGGCGTTTAATAAATGCATAACATTTTGCCGCAGTTGCTAAATTAATACTACCACGAGGTGATGCCCCAAAAGAAATAAGTGGTTTTAAATCGGCAAGTTTATATTTTTCTGGGTAACGCGTTGCAAAAATAATATCTAAAATATATTTCTCAATTTTCTCATCCATATATACTTCTCGAACAACCTCTTGAGCCTTTAAAATTTGAGAAACAGAAACCACAGGGTTTACTTTATCCCAAGATCCTTTTAAATTGGCTCTCATTATTAATTGTTCTTCATCTAATTTAGGATAATCAATAACCGTTTTTAACATAAAACGGTCTACCTGAGCTTCTGGTAACGGATACGTTCCTTCTTGTTCAACAGGATTTTGTGTTGCCATTACTAAAAATGGTTTATCCAACTTAAAGGTTTCATCACCAATAGTAACTTGCTTTTCTTGCATCGCTTCTAGTAATGCCGATTGCACTTTTGCTGGCGCTCTATTAATCTCATCTGCCAAAACAAAGTTGGCAAAAATGGGGCCTTTTTTTATTGAAAAGTCATTTACTTTCATATTGTAAATCAACGTTCCTGTTACATCGGCTGGTAACAAATCTGGTGTAAACTGTATTCTACTAAAGCTACCATCTACCGCTTGTGCCAAGGTATTAATAGCTAAAGTTTTTGCTAAACCAGGAACACCTTCAAGTAAAATATGTCCTTGCCCTAACAAACCAATTAGTAAACGTTCTACCATGTGTTTTTGCCCTACTATAACTTTATTCATTTCTAGTATAAGTAAATCAACAAAAGCACTTTCTTTTTCTATCTTCTCGTTAATTGTTTTAATATCAATTGTCCTTGTCTCTTCCATTATTTTTTTAAAATTTAAAGCTCGAATATACTGCCCTTATTTGAGCATTGCAAATTGTTAAAATTTTTCTTTGAACGCTGTTAAAAATTGGTTAAAATATTCTTGTAAACCCGTTAATGATTGGTTAAAAATAAAAGAAGCATATATGTAATCAATTTAACTTTAGTAAACTAGTTTTAAGTATTTTTATAAACTCATCTTAATTTTTATAAAAAATGGGTTATAAAACACATTAAAATAGTATTTAATAAATGATAAAAACAGCCTTAATTACAGGAGCAACAAGCGGAATTGGTAATGCAACAGCTTACAAATTCGCTAAACATGGTATTAATTTAATTCTCTGCGGAAGACGTTTAGAGCGCCTACATACTATAAAAAAAGCATTAGATAGATTTACCAATGTGCATATATTAAATTTTGATGTTCGTAATAAAGCTGAAGTATTTAAAGCTATCGCTTCGCTTCAAGGCGATTTTGCGCAAATTGACATTTTAATAAATAATGCTGGAAATGCCCATGGATTAGACCCCATACAATCTGGAAATATTGACGATTGGGATGCTATGATGGATATAAACGTAAAAGGCTTATTATACGTAAGTAAAGCCATAATTCCTCAAATGACGGAACGAAAGTCTGGGCATATAATTAACATTGGTTCTGTGGCTGGTAAAGAAGTATACCCCAAAGGGAATGTATATTGTGGTAGTAAACATGCTGTTTTAGCAATTACCGAAGGTATGCGTATCGATTTAAACCCTTTTGGAATTAAAGTAAGCGCAATAAACCCAGGATTGGTTGAAACCGAATTTTCTAAAGTGCGTTTTAAAGGCGATAAAATGGCAGATGCTACATATAAAGGTTATAAACCATTACAAGCAGATGACATTGCAGATATTATTTATTTTACCATTTCTAGACCTGCACACGTTAATATTGCAGACTTGTTGGTGTTACCAACAGCACAGGCAAATAGTGTAACTTTGAAAAAGGAACTATAGTATGAAACCCAGAACAGTTTTTCTTTTTGCAGCTGGTGCAGTAATTGATTGGAAAGGTCCAAAAACAACAGACTTAACTGAACTTGTTTTAAAGTCTGGGTTTAAAACAAAAAACTCTAATATTACAAATACACAATTCATCTATTCTCGATTATTAAGCAAAACAAATAAAGAAAAAATCAACTTTGAAACGATTATTGATGCTATTGAAGAATTAATTATTTTTTATTCAAAAAATTCAATAAACCTTGTCAATCCTTTTTTTAAATGTGATTTTGATGAAGATGATTTTTTCAATTACGGCTCTAATTTAATTGAAGAACCCCCTAATCTTATCAATGATAAATTAACTGAACAACAAAAGTATCTTGTAAAGCTACTCCTTAATCTTCTTACAAATGTTAATAGAAGAATATCTAATTACACAGAGGGAAAAGATGTGATTTTTATTGAAGAAAATAAAGAAATAAACTCTCTGTTTGTCAATTGGGTTAAAAATAAAGAAGATACTACTTTAAGGCTATACACATTAAATTATGATAATCTTTTTAAAGTATTATTAGAAAAAGAAGGCATTAGTATTTTTGATGGATTTTTTAAGCAACCTAACACATCTTTAAGTGGCAGAAAAACTGATTTTAATAAGCTCTTAACTAATTTTGACAGCCATATTCATTACAATCTTCATGGTAGTGCTTATTGGAAAGTTTTATATAATGAACATATTAATGCTCCCTTTTCTCCTTTAATAACACAAAATAACACTATTAGTTTATCAACTGATTCCAGAGCCACAATTACAGAATTAGAGAAAGGGAAAAGTTTAATTTTAACTAATATAATTACTGGTTATAAAAAAATACAGAGAACTTCATTTCCTCCTTTCAAATAAATGAATTCAGCTTTTGATAGAGATATTATTACTGCTAATACTATTTATATTATAGGTTATTCTTTTGGTGATGAACACATAAATCAAAGTATTAAAACAGCCCTAAGAGAAAACTCTAATTTAAAAATTAAAATTGTTTGCTATAATTATCAAAGAGATGATTTAGAATTAAAACTTGCTAATAATATTTTTCATTATAGTAGTGCTAAATTAAACAACAAAAATATAATAGAAAATGTATACTCATATCACAGTGGAAGTATTATGGTTTACGATATGGAGTTTAAAAATTTCTTAAAAAATCACTCAAATGATTAACAAACGCTTACTTATTAAACACCTATTAGCTCACAATGATGAGAATAGTTTTTATGATAAAAAGCGAAAAATAACCATTAGCCATAAAGAAGGTAAAGCTAAATTTTTAAAGCATATTTGCGCCCTTTCAAACAGCAATCCTAAAAACAATTCTTATATTGTTATAGGCGTTGAAGATGAAGATAATAACATTGTTGGTGTCGATTTTTTTGATGATAGCAAAATTCAAAACTTAATAAATGCTTATTTAAGTCATCCGCCAATAGTTCAGTACGAAAACATCCCATTTCCGCATCTTCCAGACGATAAAGTTGTTGGTTTAGTTACCATTAGACCTATTGATAAAATTACCTCATTACGAAAAAACATTTGGAAATATTATGGCGGTTCTGTTTTTTTTAGAGATGGCAGTATAAGTATGCCAAAAGTATTTGATATTGAAATAAAAGACAGCAACTCCAAAATAGTTGAAGCTATTGAGAATCATGCGCAAAACAACATAGAACACACACTAGATGGTGTATTCGATTTTATGAATACTCGTAAAGATTACAATGCGAAGTATAAGGTTTTTAAAGAATACTTTGTGGTTTGTTGGGCAGGGCAAAAAAAGGAAGTTAAAGGCGAAACTTTTTTTTCAAGAGTAGATATTGAACTAATAAATGAGCAAGTGCGCTTATTTTTTTCGGCACTTGACGACGTTTCAATTTCTTTTGATAAAGATAAATTTAGAATTATTGAATATGTAAATCTTGGCTTTCAAAACACTAATAAATATTATCAACTAGAAGAAACCATCATCCATTTTGAAAATAATGCCAATTATAATATTGAAACAAACCTTTTGTTTAAACCCCCTCAATTCGATAAAAAAGCGCTACACCATGTTTATAATAACAATAACGCTATTTTAGAAAAGTTAAAAAAGGGATTAGTGCTTACAAAGGATGAAGAATTAGATTTACAGAATTTACCTGTTACTTACTTAATATGCTATTTTAATTCGTTTGATGAAGCCATCGATAAACTAAACGAAGCTAAACCTCACTTAAAATTGTATAACGAACATATTTACAGTCTTTATAAAGAAGCTATGAGGATACTACGTAAAATAAAATACAGTTAGACTCAATATCAATTCGAGTGGTTTTTGATAAAAAATCGTATCGAGAATAAAACGTTATTTATAACACACAACTGGTATAGTTAACTATTTTGTTAATAAAATTATTTAAAAACATCGATTATAAAAGCAAAAAACACCATTTTTGCATTGCTATTAATCTTTTTTAAGATAAACCTTGTCTCTCCCGAAAAAAAACCGGCATTGAGGCAAGGTTTTTTTATTTTCACAAAAAACACTACAAATCAAACGTAATCCCTTGTGCCAACGGCAACTCTGTAGTATAATTAATCGTATTTGTTTGTCTCCTCATGTACACTTTCCATGCATCAGATCCAGATTCTCGTCCGCCACCAGTTTCTTTTTCACCACCAAAAGCACCTCCTATTTCGGCACCAGAAGTTCCTATATTTACATTAGCTATACCACAATCTGATCCTTGAACAGACAAAAAATATTCGGCTTCGCGTAAATTATTAGTCATAATTGCAGAACTTAAACCTTGAGCTACTTCATTTTGAATATCTATAGCATTCTCAACATGTCCAGAATATTTTAATAAATATAAAACAGGAGCAAATGTTTCGTGCTGAACAATTTTATAATGCGATTGTGCTTCAGCTATAGCTGGTTTTACGTAGCATCCGCTTTCATAACCTATTCCAGAAAGCACACCGCCCTCAACAACAATATTACCGCCCTCTTCAACTACTTGTGTTAATGCATTTTGATACATTTTTACCGCATCGGCATCAATTAATGGCCCAACATGATTGTTTTCATCTAAAGGATTCCCTATACGCAATTGCTTATAAGCATCAACAACGGCATCTTTAACTTGATTGTAAATAGATTCGTGAATAATTAAACGACGTGTCGATGTACAACGCTGTCCTGCAGTTCCTACTGCTCCAAAAACAGCACCAATAACCGTCATTTTTATATCGGCGTCTGGTGTTACAATAATGGCATTGTTACCTCCTAATTCTAATAAGCTTTTCCCTAAACGTGCAGCGACTTTTTGGGCTACAATTTTACCCATTCTGGTAGATCCTGTTGCAGAAATTAAAGGTATACGCGTATCTTTAGTCATAAACTCACCAACCCGATAATCGCCATTAATTAAATTACAGATGCCTTCTGGTAGGTTGTTTTCAGCAAAAACCTCTGCTGCAATATTTTGGCAAGCCACACCACAAACAGGTGTTTTTTCACTTGGTTTCCAAACACAAACATCGCCACAAACCCAAGCTAAAGCTGTATTCCACGCCCAAACAGCAACTGGAAAATTAAACGCCGAAATAATCCCTACAACTCCCAGTGGATGGTACTGCTCGTACATTCTATGTCCTGGCCGTTCAGAATGCATGGTTAGCCCATGTAATTGTCGAGATAATCCAACTGCAAAATCACAGATGTCAATCATTTCTTGTACTTCTCCTAAACCTTCTTGATACGATTTTCCCATTTCAAAAGATACCAATTTACCAAGGGCTTCTTTTTTGACTCTTAACTTGTCTCCAAACTGTCGCACAATTTCACCGCGTTGTGGTGCAGGCATTGTTCGCCACGTTTTAAAAGCAGAAATTGCAGCACCCATTACGTTGTCATAATCTTCTTTTGTAGATGCTTTTACTTTTGCAATTAACTGGCCATCAACTGGCGAAAAACTTTCTATTATTTCACCATTAGAAAAACTGTTTGATCCTGTTGAAGTACCATTATTTATTTTAGAAACACCTAACGCTTTTAATGCTTCATTTATACCAAAATCAGCTGCTATCGCCTTCATTAATTATTGATTTAATATTTATATCTATGTTATTTGCGAATATAGCAATTAAAAGTCTGTTTTGTTATATTTTATCAAAAATAAAACTATTACCTTTATTGTTCGTATTTAGTCTGTTTTTTTATAAAATGAGACCTACCAATTCTCGATACAAACCAAGGTGTTTAATGGCAGATTATAACTAACAGAAAAAACAATAAAATTTAAACACATGAAAAAAAACATCTATGTTTTAGTAATCATCGTATTACTTTTTAGCTGTAAAGACAAAGGAGAACGAATTGATTCTAATCCAAATGAAAATTTCAATATTGAAAATAAAATAACACTAGAAGATGGAAGTCTTATAAAACTATCAGAAGAAAAAGCTGGTACCTTTTCAATAATTATACACGGAGGTGCAGGTACCATTTTAAAGAAAAACATGTCTCCCGAAAAAGAAGCAGCCTATAAGGCTAAACTTGAAGAAGCAATTAAAGTTGGTTACAATATTTTAAAAAATGGAGGAACTAGTTTAGATGCAGTACAAAAAACCATTAATATTATGGAAGACTCACCACTTTTTAACGCTGGAAAAGGTGCTGTTTTTACTAATGCAGGCACTAATGAGCATGACGCTTCTATAATGGACGGAAGCACCTTAAATGCTGGAGCATCGGCAGGTACAACCATTGTTAAAAACCCTATAAATTTAGCTAGAGCTGTTATGGAAAACTCATCGCATATTATGCTATCTGGTCATGGCGCAAATACGTTTGCAAAAGAACAGGGTTTGCAAATTGTTAACCCTAATTATTTTTATACCGAGAGACACCATAAATCACTCGAAAAAATAAAAGAGAAAGAAAAAACAGAACTAGATCATGATGATAAACTTACGTTTTATGATGAGGATATTAAAGATTCAAAATTTGGAACCGTTGGTTGTGCTGCTTTAGATAAAAATGGAAATTTAGCTGCTGGTACATCTACTGGTGGGATGACTAATAAGCGTTGGGGGCGTATTGGAGATTCACCAATTATAGGAGCAGGAACATATGCTAATAATAAAACCTGCGCCGTGTCTAGTACAGGTTGGGGCGAATACTTTATTCGTGGTATGGTAGCTTACGATATTTCTGCTTTAATGGCATACAAAGGCTTAAGTTTAAAACAAGCATCGCAAGAAGTTATTCAAAACAAACTAACCCAATTGGGTGGCACTGGCGGCATTGTTGCCATTGATAAAAACGGAAATATGGTTTCTGAATTTAATACTGCTGGCATGTATAGAGCAACTATGAATGCCAAAGGCGAACTAACTATTGGAATTTATAAAAAGGAATAACGATGAAAAAGATAAAGGCTATTGCTTTAAAAAGAGCTGCGTATAATAGTATTTACCTGTATCATTTTTAATAACTCCAATGCCAATATGGGTGAAATTGCCTTCAATATTTTCTCGATGGCCACTACTGTTTAACCAAGCAGTCATAACATCTTGTGCAGACTGCTGTCCTGCCGCTACATTTTCGCCAACATTTGTAGCGTTTTCTTCATCAAACAATCTATCTGCTCTATCATCAAAATGGTCATGACTAATTTCTTTTTGATTAATCATAAACAACGTATGCTCCTTTGCCAATTGTGTCGCAAGTGTATTTGTTGCAAGTGTTTGTTTACCAATACTTACTCTGTGTACATTTACAAGTTGCAGTATGCTTTCAGAAATAGAAAGTGCTTCTTGTTTTTCAATATCTTCGATAGAACCATCTTTAGAACACGATACATTACATGCTAAAACTGCAAAACATAACAAAACAAACCAGATTTTAAAATAAAAAGGTCTCATAACTATTCGATTTAGGGTACTCGAAATATACGTTTATTATAAACTTATGGGTGACCATAACCTTAAATTCTAATATCTTTTTATAAGAAAGTGACGTTCGTCGAGTTTTTTATTTAATTTTAGATAAAGAAGGTGTTTTAAAAAATCTTAGGATTTATTTAACATTTTAAAAAAACCTAAAGACCAAATTTTGACCGTACATTTATTAACAAAAAACATCGTACGTTCTCTTTTAGCAAGTTCATTTTCATTTAAAATCATCAATCTATGTCATTAAAAAAGCGCATCGTTTTCGTAATGTTTGTTACGCTAGCAATTTCATGTAAAAAGAAAGTTGTTGAAACCGATAACATCTTCAAATTTAAAGATTATATAAGCTATACTACATCTGGTTTAACATCGGTTGCTAGCCCTATTCAAATTAGTTTTACTAACCCTGTTGATGGTTGGGAAATGCATCAAGAAATTACTGAAAATATAATCTCAATCTCTCCTTTTGTCGAAGGAAAACTCTCTATTGCTAATAATCATGCATTGCTTTTTACTCCTAATGAACCCTTAGAACCTACTACCGAATATACAGTTACAGTTAAATTAAATAAGGTTTATAAAACCATTCCCAAGACATATAATCATTACACGTTTCAGTTTAAAACAATAACACCAAATTTTAATGTAGTAACCAATAATTTACAGTCTTATAATAAAAATTGGCAATATTTAGAATCGGTTATAAAATTGTCTGACATCATTTCTTTAAGTGATGCAAAGTTGGTTAAGGCATATCAAAATAAAAAAAAGCTTGCTTTATCTTTTAATGAATCGAATGAAAAAGCAAAAGTTTTTAAATTTAAAATTGATAGTATTCAGCGCCATATTGATGATAGTGAAATTGTAGTAACATGGAATGGAAAACCTATTAAAGCAGCTAATAAAGGAGAAAATAAAATTTTAATTCCAGGCATTAATAACTTTAGTATTCTTAATATCGATGTTATTCAATCACCTGAACAACATCTATCAATTAATTTTTCTGACCCACTTAAAAAACAGCAAAATTTTGATGGGTTAGTTACGCTTCAAAACGTAAAGAATCTAAAATATGTGGTTCGCGGAAATGTGCTAAAAGTATATCCAGACTCCAAACTAGTTGGCAATATACAAGTAGATGTTTTTCAAGGCATAAAAAATAGTGCGGATTATAAATTAAAGAAACCACTATCTAAAACCATCGCTTTTGAAGCATTAAAACCACAGGCACGATTACTTAAAAACGGTTCTATTTTACCAAACTCTAAAGCATTAAAATTTAATTTTGAAGCCGTTAATTTAAAAGCGGTTGATGTTAGAGTTATAAAGATTTTTGAAGATAACATCCTTCAATTTTTACAAGACAATAACTTAAATAGTAATAACAGCCATGATATAAAAAAAGTTGGTCGCCGTATTGCGAAACAAACTATTCAACTACAAACAGAGTCTGAAAACACAGGAAAATGGAAAACGTATAGTGTCGATTTATCTAAATTTTTTAAAGCCGACAACGGTGCCATTTATAGAGTAGAATTAAGCTTTAATAAAAGTTATTCGCTTTATAATTGTGAGGACGCTCAAAAAATTACTAATGCAGATAATGATGACGATTACTACGAAGAAGATTATTACGAAAATGAAAATGAAACTACTATTGAAGATGATAATTTACGTGAAGAAGCCTATTGGAATAATATAACTTATAGCTACAGAAACCATTCCTATAATTGGCGAGAACGCGACAACCCTTGTCATAATGCCTACTATAACAATAATAGGATTGTATCTCAAAATTTAATAGCTTCAAATATTGGAGTTATAGCAAAACGGGGGGCAAATAATTCCTATTACTTTGCTGTTACAAATATTTTGAATACAACCCCAGAAGCTAATGCTAGTATTACGCTTTATAATTTTCAGCAGCAAGAACTTGAAAAAGCAATGACTAATGAAGATGGTTTAGCTATTATTGATGCAGAAAAACATGCTGCTTTTGCTATAATTTCAAAAGGAAAAAATACAAGTTATATAAGATTATACGACGGCAACTCATTGTCTTTAAGTAAATTTGATGTATCTGGTAACCGCTTACAACGTGGACTTAAAGGTTACATTTATGGAGAACGTGGTGTATGGCGACCTGGAGATTCGTTGCATTTAACCTTCATACTTAATGATAAAAATAACGAGCTTCCTAAAAAGCATCCTGTAAAATTAGAAATTACAGATCCCAACGGAAAATTGGTTTATAAAAACGTTAGTACTAATACTATTAATAATTTTTTCAAGTTTACCGTTCCAACATCTACAGAATACAAAACAGGAAATTATAATGCAAAAGTATTGGTTGGTGGGGCAACGTTTAATAAACGTTTAAAAATTGAAACGGTTAAGCCTAATCGTTTAAAGATTAAAATTGATTTTGAAAACGACATCCTAACAAACACAAATCCTATTACAGGTTTACTAGATGTAAAATGGTTACATGGCGCACCCGGTAAAAACTTAAAGGCTGAAATTAAAGCAAAGTTTAGCACATCGTATAGTGGTTTCAAAAAACATAAAGATTACACGTTTAATGATCCCACAAGAAAGTTTAATACTGAAGAAATTAATGTTTTTGAAGGTACTGTAAATGCTGAAGGTATTGCAAAAATTAATAACAAGTTAAACGTTGGTAAAAATGCTCCGGGTATGTTAACTGCTCAATTTTTAGTTCGCGCATTCGAGAATGGTGGCGATTTTTCTATGGATGCTTTTACCATGCCGTATGCACCGTACAAATCGTTTGTTGGCTTACGTTCACCAAAAGGGAATGCCTATGGTTCGTACTTTACTGATGAAAATAAAACTTTCGATGTGGTAGTAGTTGATGCCAAAGGAAACCCCATAAAACGTAACAACCTTGAAGTTAAAGTGTATAAAATTGAGTGGCGTTGGTGGTGGAATTCTTCGTACGATAACCTTTCTAGTTATGTATCTAGTAGCTATCATCGTCCGTATTTAAGTTCAAAAGTAAATACTAATGCTAATGGTAAAGGAATATTTAAACTAAAAATACCTGATAGTGACCGTGGGCGTTACCTCATCCAAATTTCAGACCCAATTAGTGGTCATGCCACAGGGCGAACCGCCTATTTCTATAAAAACTGGTGGCAAAATTCGTCTTCAGGAAATAAAGAAGCCGCAAAAATGTTAATCTTTTCTGCCGATAAAGAAACCTATAATGTTGGTGAAACTGCTAAAGTAACATTCCAATCTGGTTCTGAGGGACACGCTTTAGTTAGTATTGAAAATGGCACAGAAGTTCTAGATTACAATTGGGTTAAAACATCACAAGGCGAAACAACCGTAGAAATTCCTATTACAAAAGAGATGGCTCCCAATGTGTTTGTAAACATCTCCTTATTACAACCACACGACATAACTGCTAACGATTTACCCATTCGATTATTTGGCGTAATTCCTGTCATGGTTGAAGACCCAAACACAAAATTAGACCCACAATTAAACATGTCAAATGTGTTACGCCCAAAGGAATCATTTAAGGTCACAGTATCTGAAAAAAACAAAAAGGCTATGACCTACACCATAGCTATGGTAGAAGAAGGATTATTAGATTTAACTCGTTTTAAAACGCCAAATGCATGGCATGCCTTTTACTCGCGTGAAGCATTAGGTGTAAAAACTTGGGATGTTTTTGATGATGTTATAGGAGCTTATTCTGGTAGTATCGATCAGGTTTTTGCTATTGGTGGCGACGGAAGTGCTACCGCAGGAAAAAACAAAAAAGCAAATCGATTTAAGCCTGTGGTTACTTATTTAGGTCCGTTTACTTTAAAAGCTGGCGAACAGCAATCGCATACTATAAAAATGCCAAATTATATTGGAGCTGTTCGTACTATGGTGATTGCTGGCAATAGTAATATAGGGGCTTATGGGAGCACAGACAAATCTGTAGAAGTTAAAAAACCATTAATGGTATTGGCATCGCTTCCGCGGAAATTAAGCCCAGGAGAAAAAGTAACTCTTCCTGTAACCGTTTTTGCTATGGAACCTAAAGTTAAAAACGTGAATATTAGTTTGAAATTAAGTGATGGTATTTCAATAGTTGGCGAAACATCCAAAACGCTGTCTTTTGCTAAACCCGATGAACAAATGACTTATTTTCAATTGGATGTTAGTAAAGCTAAAGGCATTAATACTGTTGAAGTAATTGCAACTGGACATGACGAGAAATCAACTTATAAGGTTGTGCTTGATGTTATAAACCCCAATCCTATTACGTCAAAACCTATTGATGAAGTTTTAGAAGGAAAAGCAACCAAGACCGTTGCATTTTCAACCTTTGGTGTATCTGAGAGTAATTCGGCAACCATCGAGTTTTCTACCATACCGCCTATGGATTTTTCACGACGCTTACAATACCTTATTCAATACCCACATGGGTGTGTAGAGCAAACCACATCGAGTGTATTTCCTCAGTTATATTTAACCGATATTTTCGATTTAACTTTAGATAAAAAACAACAAATTCAAACTAATATTGAAAAAGGTATAAAGCGTCTTGGTCATTTCCAAAGACCTAATGGCGGCATGAGTTATTGGATTGGAGAAAACACAGCAAACGATTGGGGTACAAGCTATTCAGGTCATTTTTTAATTGAAGCCGAAAAGAAAGGATTCGTTTTACCGCTTACCTTTAAAAGTAATTGGATTACCTACCAAAAAAATGCAGCTCGTAATTGGCGTTCAAGTTACAGAACTTATAATTCTGATTTAGCACAAGCATACCGATTATACACATTGGCTTTAGCAGGAAGTCCAGATTTAGCTGCTATGAATCGATTGCGGGAGTTTACCGAAATATCTAACGAAGCCAAATGGCGATTAGCAGCAGCTTATGCTTTAGTAGGGCAAAAAGAGGCAAGCGAAAAAATATCGCAATCGGCAAATATTGAATTTAAACCTGTACGTTATAACTATTACACTTATGGGTCGGTAGATAGAAATAGAGCCATGGCTTTAGAAACTATGATACTTACCAAAAATGAAAAACAACGTGAACTCTCGCAATATATTGCAAAAGATTTGTCGAGTAAACGTTGGATGAGCACGCAAACCACAGCGTATAGTTTATTGGCAATCGCAAAAATGGTTGAAGCTAATGGCGGAAAAACATTGCACCTAGACTATACTGTAAATGGTAAAACAGAAACCATAAATTCCAAAAATGCTATTGCACAACGCGATTTAAAAGTCATTGATGGAAATAATTCAATTGCCTTTACAAACCAAAAAAATAATATTATTTACGTACGTATTTTAAATTCTGGTAAATTACCTCTAGGTCAAGAATTAGCAGAACAACGCGGTTTAAGCGTTACTTATACCTATAAAGATTTAAACGGAAAAAGAATAAATATTTCAGAGTTACAGCAAGGTCAGGATTTTGTAGCAACAGTAAAGGTTAGCAACCTTAAAAGTGAAGACATTAACGATGTGGCTTTAACTCAAATTTTTCCATCAGGTTGGGAAATTGTAAATACACGATTTACAGATTTTGGTGAAGCAACAACTAGTCAAGCACGATTCACCGATATAAAAGATGACCGAGTCAATTTCTATTTCGATTTAAAACGAAAAGGAAAACAAGATACCAAAACATTTAATGTAATGCTAAACGCATCATATTTAGGAACCTACTATTTACCAGGTATTCAAGCTGAAGCTATGTACGATAATGAGTACTTAGTGAGGACTAAAAGTAAATGGGTTACAATTAAAAAATAAGAGTAATCGAATTTGGTTAACAAGAATCATAAAAACATATAAAATCATGAAAACATACATAAACATAATAGCAATATTGATTGCTTTCAATTTTACACAAGCGCAAGACATTCAATATGTTTCGGCTGAAAACGGATTAGTAGTAAGAGACAACCCAAGTAGAGGTGCAAAACGAATTGCAAAACTAGATTACGGCACTCAAATAGAAATAACAGAATATTCGCAACTTAAATTAGATGTTGTAGATAATGGAGAAAAAATATCTGGAGAATGGGTAAAAATAAAAACATCTAATACTCCCAAAACACTAAAATCAGGTTATGTTTTTAATGGCTTTTTAACTAAAAATGAACTTAAAAAACGCCTCAAAATTAATTTCGATGAATTTATAATAACTATTGATAGTTTAAAAGCTTACCCAATAGCATCGGTTAATGAAACTGAAAAAGACACCATTTCTATGGGGATTGAATTGGGAGAAACTCCCGAAGGTAAAACAATTAGAATTCAGCATCTTCAAGACTATAGTAAAATTCAAATTTTTCAAAAGCATGAAAACAGCATCACTATAATGAACGAAGGCTCACATTGCGATTTGGTAAATTGGAAACATTATAAGTCTAGTTGGAAACCATTAAAATCAATATCAAAATATCGTAAATTTATAACCCATTCTTATACTGAAAAAGATTGGAAAAATTTTATAAATGTTACTATTGATGATGTAAAAGCAGAAGTAAAAAAATCTTGTGGAGAAGACTGGAGTGATTTATTAAAAAACGCTGAATCATTAAAGGATTTTCACATTGGTGTTTCCATTAGTAAAATATATTTACGTATTGTTATGACCAATTTAGATGGTGATAAAATTGAAAAAATTATTGCTTTTGAAATCCCTATGGGATGTTAATTAAAAAGAATTTATGAAACAACATTTTAAACCATATTACGCCGTTATTTTCACATCAACACAAAAGGAACATATTGAAGGCTACTACAAAATGTCTGAAAAAATGGAACAACTTGCAAAAAAACAACCTGGTTATTTAGGTATGGATAATGCAAGAAATGAGGTTGGTATAACCGTGAGCTACTGGGAGAGTTTAGAAGCAATTACAAACTGGAAACAGCAAAGTGACCATTTACAAGCTCAATTAAAAGGCCAGCAAAATTGGTATAGTTGGTACAATGTAAAAGTTTGTAAAGTAGAACGGGAGTATGAGTTTGGGAATAAGTAAAACCACCACGTCTTTAATTTTTTAAGCGTCAAAATCAAATCCATTCCTCCTTAAAAAGGAGGAGAGTTAAATAAAGAACATTTTAATACTATGTAATAAATAACAAATTGAATTGATAAGTAACTCCTTCCCTTTAAAAGGGAAGGTGGATTTAATTCTGAGAAGAATTAAAGACGGAAGGGTTAAAACACCTTAATATGAAAAACAAAGTCCATAATCATAAATACTTAGAAGCGCGCAGAAAAGAATTGCGAAAAAAATTAACTATTGCTGAAGCAACACTATGGAGACACTTGCAGAGAAAACAATTAAAAGGGCGAAAATTTAGAAGACTACATAGTATTAAAAACTATGTAGTCGATTTCTATTGCGTTTCTGAAAAAATAATCATTGAACTTGATGGAGCTATTCATTTAGATTTTGCTCAACAAAATTATGATTATGAAAGAACTCAAGTTTTAGAATCTTTAGGTTTTAAAGTACTCCGATTTGAAAATAAATTAATTTTTGAGAATATTATTGATGTGTTAGAAGAAATATGTAACCATTTTAAAGATTAAAAACCACCTCGTCTTCTATCTCAATGTGTTGAAATAGAATCCACTCCTCCTTTTTTAAGGAGGAGAGTTAAATACTGAACCTAGTTTAGCTTTCAATAAAACATAAAACTCCTTCATTTGAAAAGAGAAGTTATTTAACATTCCAATTAAGCTAAACTTGAAACTATAAACAAAACTCCTTCCCTTAATAAGGGAAGGTGGATTTAATTCCCACAGAAATTAAAGACGAAAGGGTTAAAAAAACATGAACAAAATAGCAACCTACATAAAACGACACCAAATAAAATCTATAATTATAGGCGGTCTTTTAGTAAGCTATTATTTCTGTTTACCAAAACAGCTTTTTAAAGACCCCACAGCAACTGTAATAACCGATACTTCACAAAAACTATTAGGCGCACAAATTGCTAAAGATGGGCAATGGCGTTTTCCGCATAACGATAGTATTCCAATAAAGTTTAAAACCTGCATTGTTCAGTTTGAAGACGAATATTTTTATAAACATCCTGGATTTAATCCAATTTCCATTTTTAAAGCAATACGGGAGAATTTAAAATCTGGTAAAGTAAAATGTGGTGGCAGTACACTAACCCAACAAGTAATACGACTATCTAGAAAAGGTCAAAAAAGAACCTATTTTGAAAAATTAAAAGAACTTATTTTAGCCACTCGCTTGGAGTTTAGAAACTCTAAAGAAGACATACTTTCTTACTACAGCAGCAATGCGCCGTTTGGAGGTAATGTTGTTGGATTAGATGCTGCATCATGGCGTTATTTTAACAGAAATGTAAATGATTTATCGTGGGCAGAATCTGCTACTTTAGCAGTTTTACCAAATGCTCCTAGTCTTATTTATCCAGGGAAAAATCAAGATCGTTTATTAAAAAAGCGCAATAGACTTCTTAAAAAACTCTTAGATAATAGAATTTTAGATTCACTTACATATCGGTTATCTATATCAGAAGAATTGCCTCAAAAACCTTATCCGTTGCCTCAAGTAGCACCACATTTATTACAAAAAGTGGTAAAAACACATTATGGAAAACACATTAAAACAACAATTGATTCTAGACTTCAAGAGCGTATCAATTTCACTTTAAATAATCATTACAATCAATTACGTAATAACGAAATTTATAATTCTGCAATTTTAGTTTTAGATGTAAAAACACGGCAAGTTTTAGCTTATGTTGGTAATACACAAACCGATAATGCGCATCAAAAAGATGTAGATATTATTGATAAACCCAGAAGTACGGGTAGTATTTTAAAACCTTTTTTATATGCTGCCATGTTAGATGCGGGCGATATGCTTCCTAATACTTTGGTAAGCGATGTGCCCTCTCAATTTGGAAGTTATAATCCAGAAAACTACAATAAAACTTACGATGGTGCAGTGCCCGCAAGTCGCGCTTTATCACGCTCATTAAATGTCCCCGCAGTTAGCATGCTGCAAGAATTTGGTTTAGATAGGTTTCATCATTACTTAAATCGTTTAAACCTAAAGGATTTAAAATATAATGCCAATCATTATGGGTTATCGCTCATTCTTGGTGGTGCCGAAAGTAACCTTTGGGATTTATGTAAAAGTTACGCGGCGATGTCTTCAACGTTGAATCATTTTTCTGAAACTTCTAGTGAGTATTTCTCAAACGAATTTTGCGACCCCACTTTTTTAGCGTCTAAAACAATTAACTTCGGGAAAAAAACAAGTGATAAAACCTTATTTGATGCAGCCTCTATTTATTTAACCTACAATAGTTTAAAAGAAGTGAACCGTCCAGAAAGTGATGAAAGTTGGGCGTTTTTTGACGGTTCCAAACAAATTGCTTGGAAAACAGGAACCAGTTTTGGATTTCGTGACGCCTGGGCTATTGGTACCACTAAAGATTATGTTGTTGGTGTTTGGGTAGGTAATGCCGATGGCGAAGGGCGTCCTGGATTAGTAGGTGTAGAAACAGCAGCTCCCATTTTATTTGACGTGTTTAAGTTACTACCAAATAGCGATTGGTTTTCTAAACCATTTGATGAAATGCAAGAAATTGAAATTTGCAAACAAAGTGGTCATAGAGCATCGCAAAACTGCGTAGATACAGTGTTTAAATTCGTCCAAATTAGTGGGTTAAAAACAAAACCTTGTCCGTATCATGTTTTAGTACATGTTGATGAAAGCGAAACGTATCAGATAAACTCATCTTGCGAAGACTTAAGCAATATCACACATAAATCGTGGTTTGTGTTACCGCCTTTAATGGCGTATTATTATAAAACTAAAAATCCGTTTTATAAACCTTTGCCTAAATTTAGAGATGATTGTTTGGGCGAACAAGCCGTTTCGATGGCGTTTATTTATCCTAAAGAAAATAATAGCATGTTTTTGCCTAAAGATTTTAATGGAACAACCAACAATCTCATTTTAAAAATAGCACATTCTAAACCAGAATCGACTTTATTTTGGTATTTAGATAACACTTTTATTAATACAACTAAAGATATGCATGAGCTTGCAATTACACCAAAACAAGGAAAACACAGTATTACTGTGGTTGATACATTTGGAAATGAAATAAAACGACGCTTTGAAATTTCAGAATAATTTATTTCCTAACATACGTTTTAACCATACTATGGTCTGATTTAAACGTGCTCATTTTTTCAGTTTTAAGAATTTTTAAATCTTTAGATACCCAAATATGGTCTAATGAAAGTAGTGGAATATTCCAAAACCAAGTTTCCATAAAACCATTGCCTTTTTCTGAAAAAGCATGATTGAAATTAGCTTTTGTTTTATTTAAAAACTTAGACTCAAAAGGGAGATTAAAATCGCCTAAAACAATTGTGTTTTTAGTTTTAGTAATGGCTTTATCAACAAATTCTAATTCCCAACTTCTAGGCACATCAATGCTTGCAGAAACATCAACAGCATAAAAATTAATACCTTGAGTTTTAAAATTAAGAACTGTTGATCCGTATTTTGATGGCATGACGTTTTTCACATAAATTGATTTTTTTGAAAACACACCTATCTCTTCATCATAACTTTCATAAAAATGATAATTAGGATATTTAGACTTAGCTTCTTCTAAAAATTTACCATGATACTCAACCAAAACCACAACATCTGGAATTTTGTTATTCTCCTCAAAAACGTCTACAAATTCTCTATAGTGGGAAGCATTCCAAAAAACAACTTCCAAATCGGTTTCTTTAATAGTTTCAGGCACATGAATTTTAAAACTTCTGCCTAACCAAACAGCCAACAATAATCCTGTAACAATCAAATTATATTTTCTGAACTGTCTATTAAGAAAAATGGAAAGTAATAAAACAACTATGATTATTACTGGTAAAGGAAACGTATAATATAAAAGCGAACTTTGATAACTATGTTCTTTTAAACCAAAGTGAACAATCAATAATGCTATAATAATTATAACATTTAAAAATAGATAAAGGGACTTTACAATTTTTAACATTAGCGTAACGGGAATCCTTTTGCAGCCCACCAAGGGTGTATTTCAATTTCTAATCGGCCTGCTTTAACTGCGGGGTCTGCATTAGCTAAACTATCGGCCATTTTTTGTGTGGGTACGTTATAAATAGTAATACCACGAATAGTGCCATCATCTCCAAAAGGTCCAGAAATATCGGCATAACCTAAGTCGTACATTTTACCTAAATGCTCTAGGTGTCCTTGTTGTAATAACGCAGACTCTTCCTCATTTTGCGTGCGAATAGGGCCTCGTTTTAAAAACGCAATAAAGTATTGTTGCATTAAAACGGTGTCTTTTGTTTTCTCATCAACATAATTGGAAATTTTAAACCCTTTTGCTATTAACTCTTCCTTAATTTGCATTGTCGATTTTACTATAGGTTTTTCAATTTCTACTTCAATAATGGTATCTATTTCTGCTTCAATAGTTGTAGACATTTCTTTTTTAACATCTAAATCAATAGGTTTTTGCTCTTGTTTGCATGCTATAAAAAGCATTAAAATAGCAGTGATTAAAATATTTTTTTTCATCTGTTAAGGTTTTAAATTTAAAAAACTACCATGTGTTAAATGGCTGCTTACTCAATTGTGAATTATAGTATTTTATTTGTCCTGTTACTTCTTTGCCTAACCAATTAGGTTTAATAAAGTTTTCCTTTTTATGTGTTAATTCGACTTCTGCTATAATTAATCCCTCATTATCACCGTAAAATTCATCAACTTCAAAAATGTGATTTCCAATTTTAATTTCATAACGTATTTTATCAATTACTCCAGCTTCACACAAGTTTAAAAGTGATTCAGCTTCTGGTTTTGAAATTGATTTTTCCCATTCAAAACGCGACAAACCATCTTTTGATGATTCGCCTTTAACAGTTAAAAATCCCGATTCTCCTTTTAATCGCACTCGTACCGTTCGTTTTTTGTCTGTGTTTAAAAAACCCTGAATGATTCTCGTTTTTTTAAAGGCTTCAGCTTTAAATGTTTCAGAAGTAATTAAAAATTTACGTTCTATTTCTATCATATTCACTTCCTACAAAACCAGGAATCTTATTATTTTAATTTAAATCTCAAAATTGAGATTCCTGCCTCCGCAGGAATTTATAAATTTACATTATGTCTGACGATTTACCAATACGAAAAATTATTCATGTAGATATGGATGCCTTTTATGCCTCTGTAGAGCAAATGGATAACCCCGATTTAAAGGGGAAACCCATTGCTGTTGGGGGTGGAGGGAAACGTGGGGTTGTTAGTGCTGCCAGTTATGAGGCTAGGAAATTTGGTGTAAAAAGTGCTATGGCTGGAAATTTAGCGAGTAAATTATGCCCAGATATTATTTTTGTACGTCCTCATTTTGAACGCTATACAGAAATTTCAAAAAAAATTAGAACCATTTTTTATGATTATACCAATTTGGTAGAACCTCTATCGTTGGATGAAGCTTATTTAGATGTTACCGAAAATAAAAAGGGAAACCCTAGTGCGTCTTTAATTGCTGAAGAAATACGTAAACGCATTTATAATGAAGTTGGCTTAACGGCATCGGCTGGAATTTCTACAAATAAATTTGTAGCAAAAATTGCAAGCGATTATAACAAGCCTAACGGACAAAAAACAGTTAATCCAGAAGAGGTTATTGCCTTTTTGGAAGCTTTAGACATTCGAAAGTTTTATGGTGTTGGTAAAGTAACTGCTGAAAAAATGTACCAAAAAGGCATTTTTACGGGTAAAGATTTAAAGCAAAAATCAATGGAATATTTAGATGTCAATTTCGGAAAATCTGGAAGGTACTATTACCACATTGTTAGAGGTATTCATAACAGTGAAGTAAAACCCAACCGCATACGAAAAAGTCTTGCAGCCGAACGTACATTTAGCAAAAATTTATCGAGTGAAGTATTTATGTTGGGAAAACTAGAACATATTGCTGAGGAAGTCTGTAAACGTCTAAATAAAAGCAATGTAGCTGGAAAAACAATAACTTTAAAAATTAAATATAGTGACTTTAGTTTACAAACACGAAGTAAAACCTTGCCCTATTATATAAATGATAAAAACATTATCCTAGAGACTATTAAAGATTTATTGTATCAAGAAAAGTTAAGTAATTCGGTGCGATTATTAGGGATTTCTTTATCTAATTTAAATACGGAAACTAAGAAAAAACCAGAACAGAAAAGTGTGAGCGTGCAATTGAGGTTTGAGTTTTAAATTTGTTTTAAGCTGGGATTAACGATTAAGGTCTTTCTTAATTTTATCAGAAAAAATTATGAATTCGTTTAACAATCGATAAGGTAAACCAGTACAGAGCGTAGCCGAAGTATTGAAACGCAACTTTATCTTTTGCATTGTAAACAATTTAACGCAACCAAATAAAAGTTTTAACATCTACAAATAAATAGTAGTTATGAAAAAAATAATTTTAGGAATTTTGACAATAGGAATTTTGTTATCGTGCAATAGTGATGATTCTGAAACGGACAAAAGAGAATTTGTGCCAAGAGAAGTTTCTGTTGGAATTAAAAGTGGTACTAATATCAATGCAATATTTGAATTCATTAATCAGTTTGACCATATTGTTGATAGAATAATATCACTGACCTTTACGTCAGATTTACCTACAGATAATTTGCAGTACGTTATCGACTTTCTTAATGAAAAAAACTATACAAATGATGGAAAAACTTGGTTTGTGACAGGTTATCTACATTACCAAACTAACCAGGTAACAATATTCCCAAAACTTTTTGATATGAACAACAAAGAATATCAAAATGATTGGTTGAATTCAATGCAAACTTTGAAATTGAAAGAAAAACATAATGCTGATTTAAATAGTGGAGTAATAAGATTCATTGTCCCTGAAGGTAAAGAATTAGAATGGAAAAATCGATTTGAAAATTATAGCATAGTTGAATGGTCACGACTAAATTATATAGTTGAAATCGTCCACTAATAAAAAAACGGTTTACAACAATTTGTATAATCAATTACTTGGTATGTATGTGCTAGAAAAACTCTATAAATTTTCCTCTGATTCACTTTCTTTAACTCCTAATACTCCATATGATTCTTGGCAACTTAACAGGAAAAGAAGACTTAGACTTGTACTGAATCTGTAATTATAAAACACGTTAAACGAACTTTCCAAAAAAATTTGCTTTTAAATTTAAAAACATAAATTAGCAAATAAATGCGTTAATGCCACGATAGTTATCGGGAGTAACGACATTTTTAGGTGGTAACGTAAAAAAATATTTATAAATCACACGTTTTAATTTCGGTAACACGTAAGGTGTTAACCATACCTTTGTCTTGAATTGGCATTGCGGCTAAACTAATTAGCATATCGCCTTCCTCTAAATATCCTTTTTTACAAGCTATAGCGTTTACATCTTCTATAGTTTCATCTGTACTTACAAACTTATCGTAGTAAAATGCTTTAACACCCCAAAGTAAACTTAGGCGTGTTAATATTTGTTTGTTAGAAGTAAATACTAAAATATGACTTGAAGGCCTCCAAGCTGATATTTGAAAGGCTGTATAACCACTATTTGTTAGTGTTGAAATAGCTTTGGCATTAATCTCGTTTGCCATATTAGCGGCATGGTAACAAATAGATTTTGTAATATAACGATTGGTGCGAATATGTGGTGGTAATTGCGGTACTTTAATTAATGGTGAATCTTCGACACTTTTTAAAATATCAGACATTTGTCTAATAACTTGAACTGGGTAACTACCAACCGATGTTTCACCAGAAAGCATCACAGCATCGGCACCGTCCATAACAGAATTTGCCACATCATTTACTTCAGCTCGTGTTGGCGTTAAACTAGAAATCATAGTCTCCATCATTTGGGTTGCTATAATAACTGGTATTCTGGCTTTTTTTGCTCTTAAAACCAATTCTTTTTGAATAAGTGGTACTTTTTCAGCAGGAACCTCAACACCTAAATCGCCACGAGCAACCATTAAACCATCACAATGTGCTACAATTTTATCTATATTTTCAACAGCTTCTGGTTTTTCAATCTTAGCAATTATTGGTATTTTATGGGCACTATGTTTGCTAATTAAATCGCGTAATTGCATTAAATCTTCAGCATGACGAACAAACGATAATGCAATCCAATCAACCTCTTGTCCAATAGCAAAAATAGCATCATCAATATCTTTTTCGGTAAGTGCAGGTTGCGAAATGTTTGTATTTGGAAGGTTAACTCCTTTTTTCGATTTTAACGGTCCGCCTTGAATAACACGCGCTACAACTTCTGTTTCTCCATTAGTAGAGACAACTTCAAAAATTAGTTTTCCATCGTCTAAAAGAATGCGTTCTCCAGGTTTTGCATCCTGCGGAAACCTTTCATACGTCATGTAAACACATTCTTTTGTGCCTTCAAATCGTTCGCCTGTAGCAAATACTATTTCATCACCTGGGTTTACAACAACTTCCTCTTTCATAACCCCAACTCGAAGTTTAGGTCCTTGTAAATCGCCTAAAATGGAAGCGTTATAACCAAATTCTTCATTTAGTTCGCGAATCATACTAATGCGTTCTCTTACATCGTTATAATCGGCATGCGAAAAATTGATTCTGAACACATTAACGCCTTCATCAAGCATTCCTTTTAAAACGTCTTTTGTACTTGAAGCCGGACCTAAGGTGGCTACTATTTTTGTTTTCTTTCTTAATGGCATTAGCTAAAAATTAAATTGTCTTTAGATTTTAATTGACTTGTGTCAATACTATAAGCGGTTGAAATTTGAGACATGTTTAATATACTGTCTAATATATATTTTTCTTTATTAAAATTATAATCATTATCAATTTTTAAAAAATAATCGACCCGCTTATACTCTGGTATTAAATTAGTTGTTTTTGTAATTTTTTCTTTAACATCAAATAGCGATTGGTAATTTATTTGTTGATAGCTTTCTGTTTTACAAATATTAGAAACTAAACTCCAATTTATTAGTTGTTTATTATCTTCCCATTCAAAAATTGAATATGTTGATTTTCCGTTATTATAATCTAAATCTGATGATTTTCGGGTAAGTGTAATACCCAAATGTTTATTTAAAAGAAATGCCAAACGGTAATCTTCAAGCGTGCAATGAATTGCTATTAAAGTGAATCTCACTTCTTCAAATACATCATCAAGAATAAGTTTGTGAACAGCCATAACTTATATTTAAACGCGGTAAATATAATATTTATAAAATAGAGAGGTAATATATTTCTCTTATTATGATTAAGAATAACCACTAAAACGTTATAGTTGAATAACTTTCTAAAGGAAAGTTTTTAAATCATTTTAGAAATGCTACTTTGAAAGGCAAAAAAGGCTCGTTTTGAAGCTTTTTCTTCAGCTTTTTTCTTTGATGTTGCTCGTGCTTTGGCTACAATTTTATTGTTTATAGATAGTTTAACCGAAAAATGTCTGACATCATCATTTCCTGTGTCCTCATAAACATTATAACCAAAGGTTTTCTTTTCTTTTTGGCACCATTCTATTAACAAACTTTTATAGCTAATAACTTTTCCTTCAAGTTTTTCTATATCTACATAAGGAATAATAACGCGTTTAAAAATAAATTTTTCGCAATATTTATAGCCTCTATCTAAAAAAATGGCACCTACTAAAGCTTCAAATAAATTGCCGTGAATGTTATCTCCAAACTGTCCGGATGGAATTTTGCTTTCAACCAAATCTATTAAATTTAAGTCTTTTCCCAATTCATTTAAATGCTCTCTACTTACTATTTTAGAACGCATTTTAGTTAAATAGCCTTCATCACCGCTTGGTACTTCAAGGTATAAATGTGAGGCAATAACAGAGCTTAACATGGCATCGCCTAAAAACTCTAAACGTTCATAATTAATAGCGTTTCCTTTACCATCTTTTATATTCATTGATCGATGGGTAAAGGCTGTTTGAAAGTGTTTAATATGTTTTGGTTTAAACCCAAGAATTTTAGTTAATTCCATAAAAAAATTCCCGTTATCTTTCAAACGGGAATTTAATATGTTGCGAATGTTTTTCATCTGATATTTAATATCTTAGTTTAATGTCAGATGTAATAAACCATGTTTCATTTTACTGTAAAAATTAATTTATCGTTATGGTTTATTTCATTCAGGAATCAATCTATTTTTTTGAATAATACACAAGCGTTATGTCCGCCAAATCCAAATGTATTACTCATTGCTACTTTAACGTCTCGCTTTTGGGCTTTATTAAGCGTTAAATTTAATTCAGGATCAATTTTTTCATCAACCGTTGTGTGGTTAATAGTTGGAGGCACAATGCCGTTCTCCATTGCTAATATAGCCGAAATTGCTTCTATAGCTCCAGCAGCACCTAATAAGTGCCCTGTCATTGATTTTGTTGAATTAATATTTATATGCTTCGCATGATTTCCAAATATTTCTGAAATTGCTTTAAGTTCTGCAACGTCACCTAAAGGTGTTGATGTACCATGTGTATTAATATGGTCTACATCTTCTGGTTTAAGTCCTGCGTTTTCTAAACAATTCTTCATAACTGCAATAACACCAATACCATCTGGATGTGGTGCCGTCATGTGATGAGCATCGGAAGATAAACCGCCTCCAACAAACTCTACATATATTTTTGCTCCTCTAGCTTTTGCATGCTCGTATTCTTCTAAAACTAGTGCACCAGCACCTTCACCAAGAACAAATCCGTCTCTTGTTCCGTCAAACGGACGAGAGGCTGTTTCTGGACTTTCGTTTCTAGTAGATAGTGCATGCATCGCATTAAAACCACCCATACCTGCAATAGTAACTGCTGCTTCACTGCCTCCAGTAACAACAACATCGCAATGACCTAAACGTATCGTGTTTAAAGCATCGAACATGGCATTTGCCGAAGACGCACATGCAGAAACTGTGGTATAATTAGGTCCCATAAAACCATGTTTTATAGAGATATTTGCGGGCGCAATATCAGCAATCATTTTAGGAATAAAAAAGGGATTAAATCTTGGGGTTCCATCACCATCAGCAAAGTTTAAAACTTCTTGCTGAAAGGTTTCTAAACCTCCAATTCCTGCCCCCCATATAACACCTACTCGTAGTTTGTTTACCGATTCTAGATTTAACTTCGCATCTTCAATAGCTTCATCGGCAGCCACCATAGCGTACTGCGCGAATTTATCCATTTTACGAGCTTCTTTTCTATTTATAAAATCGGTAACATTAAAATCTTTAAGTTCGCAAGCAAACTTAGTTTTAAACTTTTCGGTATCATAATATGTTATAGGCGCAGCACCGCTTTTCCCACTAATTAAACCGTCCCAAAATTCGTCTTTGGTATTGCCAATTGGTGTTAAAGCCCCTAATCCTGTGACTACAACTCGCTTTAATTCCATAAAGTTAAATGCTTATTTTGCAGCTTCTATGTATGATATAGCTTGACCTACTGTTGCAATATTTTCAGCTTGATCGTCTGGAATTTGAATATCAAATTCTTTTTCAAATTCCATTATTAATTCAACAGTGTCTAATGAGTCTGCTCCTAAATCGTTTGTGAAGCTTGCTTCAGTTACAACTTCGTTCTCATCTACTCCCAATTTGTCTACGATAATCGCTTTTACTCTTGATGCAATGTCTGACATAATCTTTTAATTTTAAGTTTTAATTAGTTGGCAAAAATAAAAAACTTTATTTTTAAAACACACCTTTAGCATAAAAATGTGTTTGTAATTTAATAAAATTACTTTTAAGTATTTCTATTTTACCTTCTAATTGTTAATAATTATTCTTTTTTTTGTTCGAATAATTCTAGCATTATAGCCTGTAAAATGAAATGAGCTTGATAATTTTGCTGAACATTGTTGTAAATTCGATTTTACTAATTACACCTGTTATTAATAATAAAAATATAAACCAACAGATGAAACGTATTGTAATTTTTGCGTCCGGAAGTGGTACTAATGCTGAAAATTTAATTACTTTTTTTCAAAACAGAGATAATGCTTCTGTTATTCAAGTGTTAACTAACAATCCTTACGCCAAAGTTTTAGATCGGTGCAAAAAACTTAAGGTTAGCGCGCTTTCATTCAACAGAACAGCTTTTACAAAAACAGATGATGTACTTAATATTTTAAAAGCATCGCAACCAGATCTTATTGTTTTGGCTGGTTTTTTATGGAAGTTTCCCGAAAACATATTAAATGCATTCCCCAATAAGGTAATTAATATACATCCTGCATTACTCCCAAAATATGGCGGCAAAGGCATGTATGGAATGAATGTGCATGAAGCAGTTGTTGCTAATAATGAAACTGAAACTGGTATTACTATTCATTATGTGAATGAACATTATGATGACGGTGCTATTATTTTTCAAACAAAATGCGATGTTAATGCATCAAATTCTGCTGAAGATGTTGCTGCAAAAATTCATGAATTGGAAATGGAACATTTTCCGAAGATTGTGGAGGAAATACTTAGTCAACAAAATCCAAATCCCAAAATCAAATAGTATATACAATATCACAACATCGAATGTAGTCGAAATACCTGAAATTAAAACTTAAATTTATGAGATTCCCATCTTCATGGGAATGATAAAATGAGTAAAAAGAAGAAGAAATATTATACCGTTTGGAAAGGTCATCACACAGGTGTTTTTGATTCTTGGGATGATTGCAAAGCGCAAATAACAAATTTTGAAGGTGGCATTTTTAAATCCTTCACAACATTTGAGGCTGCAAAAACAGCTTTAAATGGAAACTATAAAGATTATGTAGGAAAGTCTAAATCGTTTAAAAGCGAACTTTCAAAAGAGCAGCTTAAAAAAATAGGACAACCTAATTATAACTCTATTTCGGTTGATGCGGCCTCAAGTGGCAACCCTGGAAAAATGGAATACCGCGGTGTTAATACTAAAACAAAAAAACAACTGTTTATTCAAGGGCCGTTTGAAGAAGGTACTAATAACCTTGGGGAGTTTTTAGCTTTGGTTCATGGTTTAGCATTGCTTAAAAAAAATAACAGCAACCGTATTTTATATACCGATTCTAAAACTGCTATGAGTTGGGTACGCAAAAAAAACTGTAACTCTAAACTAGAACGCAACGAAAAAAACAAACCTGTTTTTGAGTTGGTAGATCGTGCCGTAAATTGGTTAAAAAACAATACCTACAGCACAGTTATTGTAAAATGGGAAACCAAGGCTTGGGGTGAAATTCCTGCGGATTTTGGGAGGAAGTAATTTTATTGACGCCATTTAACCCAAATAACAACGGAAACATTATTTATATTCCCGTTACCATCGCTATCTATAGTGCCATTAATATAGTCTCCTGCTGAAAAATTTACATCTAAAGCTGTGCCTGTATATTCCGAAGCGGTGGTTGTTATACTAGTTGTAGAATTGGTAGTATTTTCATTTCGCACTCTAACTAGATAACTGTTTTGCTTGAGCACCACTATTGTCATTAGATTTTGCTGTAACATGAACTATTGTTCCATCAAATGGCATTAAATATCCAGATCTGGTATTTCCTTGATTAGCAGTAGCTCTTAAATTAGTATTATCCTGATTTGAATTTCTTCCCAAAGTTAAAGTAGAGGTTTCAACACTTAACCACTTACCTCTTACATCGTCGTACATGTAAAGCTTATAACCATTTGTTACATCGCCCATTACAGCCAACTGACCTTCTGAAGTGCCTAAAGGCGTCGATTGCGGATTTATTTCAATAGCAGGAATACCTGTATTGGTAGTTGCTATTTCTAATTGAGATGTAGGGTTTCTTGTTCCTATTCCAACTTGCGCATAAGAAAAATTAATCCACACAGCACAACTAAGTAGCATTAAAGCTATATCCTTCATAACAAATTTTTTAAAGAATAAATGTTTGTTATTCTAATTGTTTAAGCTCCAAAGTTTCTTAAAGACACACTAAAAAATGCATAAAAAGTTATATGGTTTACTGTAAAAAAAAAGGGGCTTTTATACCTCAATATACTAAGTAACACCAATTCGTTTTTGTAAAAAACACCGAATCTAAATATTATACTCCCGAAAGGCTACTATTTAGCTTTAAACAGATGCTTTCTTAATATTAGCTATTGAAGTTGTTTAAACTTTTTCAATCAGCTAAAAAATTGCTTTTTTACATTCAAAAATATTCTTGAATTAGGACTTAAAAGACTTATCTTTGCAGAAAATTATCAGGTCTCTTTTATGAGTAAATTAGTAATAGTTGGCACTTTAGCATTTGATGCTATTGAAACGCCATTTGGTAAAACCGATAAAATTCTTGGAGGTGCCGCAACTTTTATTGGTCTTGCCGCTTCACATTTTAATGTAGACGCTACTGCAGTATCTATTGTTGGAGGTGATTTCCCTCAAGATTATTTAGATTTATTATCTAATAAAAAAATAGATCTTTCTGGAGTAGAGATTGTAAAAGAAGGAAAAACATTTTTTTGGAGTGGGCGTTATCACAACGATATGAACTCCAGAGATACACTAATTACCGAGTTAAATACACTTGCAGATTTCAACCCTGTTGTTCCAGAAAATTATCGTGATGCAGAAGTGGTTATGCTAGGAAATTTACACCCTATCGTACAGTCTGGTGTTTTAGACCAGATGACTAGAAAACCAAAATTAGTGATTTTGGACACTATGAATTTTTGGATGGATAGTGCTTTAGATGATTTACATAATGTTATTAAACGTGTAGATGTTATTACTATAAACGATGAGGAAGCTAGACAATTAACAGGCGAATATTCTTTGGTAGTTGCTGCTAGAAAAATTCATGCTATGGGACCTAAGTATGTGGTGATTAAAAAAGGAGAACATGGCGCTTTATTGTTTCATGATGACAATGTGTTTTATGCTCCTGCTTTACCATTGGAAGAAGTTTTTGATCCTACGGGAGCTGGCGATACATTTGCTGGAGGGTTTGCAGGATATATTGCAAAAACAGGAGATACGTCTTTTGAAAACATGAAGAATGCAGTTATTTACGGTTCTACATTAGCATCATTTTGTGTAGAAAAATTTGGAACCGAGCGTATGCAAAACTTATCAAATGATGAGGTACATAAACGACTATTACAATTTAAACAATTAACACAATTTGAAATAGAATTAACATAAACTAACGTGCTCTATTAAGAGCACGTTTTTAATTTAAAAATGATTTATAATTTCCGCGAAAGCGAAAACCCTTATATATAATGAGTGATGCATTAAAACACGAATGTGGAATAGCGGTTATTAGACTTTTAAAACCGTTAGAATATTATAAAGAAAAATACGGTACTGCTTTTTATGGTGTAAATAAAATGTACTTAATGATGGAAAAACAGCACAATCGTGGACAAGATGGTGCTGGATTAGCAAGCATTAAATTAGATACCAAACCAGGAGAACGTTATATAAGTAGAGTTCGTTCTGTTCAGCAACAACCCATTCAAGATATTTTTGCTCAAATAAATGAACGTGTAAATAGAGAATTTGTTGAGCATCCTGAATACGCAGACGATGTTGCATTACAAAAAAAACATATTCCCTACATTGGTGAGTTATTATTAGGTCATGTACGTTATGGCACTTTTGGAAAAAATAGCGTAGAGAGTGTTCATCCTTTTTTAAGGCAAAATAACTGGATGCACAGAAATTTAATAATGGCAGGAAACTTTAACATGACTAATGTTAAAGAACTTTTTAGCAATCTTATTGAGCTAGGGCAACACCCAAAAGAATATACCGATACCATAACTATTATGGAAAAAATTGGTCATTTTTTAGACGATGCCGTAAGTAAAATTTATAAAGATTTAAAAAAGGAAGGCTATAATAAAAAGCAAGCTTCCCCGCTTATTGCAGAGCGTCTTAAAGTTGGTAAAATATTAAAACGTGCAGCAAAAAATTGGGATGGCGGTTATGCCATGGCAGGATTAATTGGTCATGGTGATTCTTTTGTGTTAAGAGATCCAGCAGGAATTCGTCCAGCTTACTATTATAAAGATGATGAAATTGTTGTAGTAGCTTCAGAACGTCCCGTAATTCAAACCGTTTTTAATGTTGATTTTAAAGACGTAAAAGAGTTAGATTCTGGACAAGCTATTATTATTAAAAAATCTGGTGATGTACGCTTTAAACAAATATTAGAACCTTTAGAGAAAAAATCTTGCTCGTTTGAACGTATTTATTTTTCGCGAGGTAGTGATGCCGAAATTTACCAAGAACGCAAAATGCTTGGTAAATTATTGATGCCTCAAGTACTTAAAGCTATAAATGAAGATACTAAAAATACGGTGTTTTCATATATTCCTAATACAGCTGAAACTTCATTTTTTGGAATGATAGAAACTGCTGAAGCTTTTATTAATAAGAAAAAAACGGCAACTATTTTAAATGGACAAAGATCCTTATCTGCTGAAAAAGTTACCGAAATTTTATCTGAGCGTGCACGAGTTGAAAAAATTGCTATAAAAGATGTAAAACTTAGAACATTTATTACTGAAGATAGTAGTAGAGATGATTTGGTTGCTCACGTTTACGATGTTACTTATGGCGTTATTAAACCAACCGATAATTTGGTGATTATTGATGATAGTATTGTACGAGGTACAACCTTAAAAATGAGTATTATTAAAATGTTGGACAGACTAAATCCTAAAAAGATTATTGTTGTGTCTTCTGCTCCACAAATACGCTATCCAGATTGTTACGGCATTGATATGGCTAATTTAGAAACGTTAATAGCTTTTAAAGCCGCATTAGAGCTTTTAAAAGATAGAAACATGTACCATATTGTTAAAGATGTTTATGAAAAATGTTTAACGCAAACCGAATTAGATGATAAACATGTAAAGAACTTTGTTAAAGAAATTTATGACCCATTTACAGATGAAGAAATATCTGATAAAGCAGCAAAGTTATTAAGTGATGATACTGTAAAGGCTGAGGTTAAAATTATTTTTCAACCTGTTGAAAATTTACATAAAGCCTGTCCAAATCATTTAGGCGATTGGTACTTTACTGGCAACTACCCAACGGTTGGCGGCAATAGAGTTGTAAACAGAGCATTCATTAATTTTTATGAAGGCAATAAAGAACGAGCATATTAATTATAATATTATTGTATATCCGTAAATTGCCCTAAATTTTGTATATTGCATTGCATAATAAAAAGTTAACTATGGATATTTTTAGTTTTGGAGTTCATTTTACAGATGAAGTAAGCTGCCGCTTACATTTTAAGGCACAAAGAGACCGTGAAGGTGTTATTTGTAATCGTTGTGAAGGCATAAATCATTATTGGTTACAAAATAAATGGAGCTATGAGTGTAAATCCTGCCATTCAAGACAATCATTACGTAGTGGTACTATAATGGAAAGTTCAAAATTATCTTTTATGACTTGGTATAAAACCATATTTCTATTAAGTACCACTAAAAAAGGGTTTTCCTCTAAAGAGATACAGCGACAATTAGGATTAAAACGCTACGAACCCGTTTGGGCAATGGTTGATAAACTACGTAAAGCTATGGGAGAACGTGACGAGAGATACACTTTAGAAGGTATGATAGAAATGGATGAAGGCTATTTTACTATTGAAGCCTCAGAGCATCAACACAAAACCCAAAAATCTGGTCGTGGTAGTAAAACCAAATCCAATGTTATGATTATGGCAGAAAGCACTGTTCTTGAAAATATAAATACTGGACAAGTAGAAAGACAATGTCGATATTTTAAAGCTAAAGTGCTAGAAGATCATAAAGCGGATGCTACAGATAAAACTTTTGAAAATGCTATAGATGATGAGCAAACTATCGTTTTTACAGATAAAAGCACCTCTTATGTTAATATTGCCGACTATGTTGAAATACATATGAGTAGTGAAAAATCAAATGAAACAACAACTAAAGAAACTCTTAAATGGGTTCATATAGCAATAAGCAACGCTAAAAGAAATTTTGTAGGTACCTATCATAAAATTAAGAAAAAGTACTTGCAGTTATATCTCAACGAGTTTGTTTACAAATTAAACAGACGTTACTTTGGGGAAAGAATCTTTGATAGACTGATTATTGCTGCTATTACAGCTAATGGACACTAAGCGGATATACAATTCTATTGTCAGTTTTTTACTCTTAATCTGTCAAAAGTACATTTAATCCGAAAAAAATAGCTTTTTATCTAAAAAATAGACGTGTTACCTAAAATACACATAAATTGGTCTTACCATAACATAAGTAGGTTAAGTTCATGGTAGATTTGGGGCAAAAAAAGGTGAACATCTGTTCGCCTTTTTTTATGCGCTTTAGTTTCATTTGAACTTAGCTTAAGTGCTTCTACTTTAAAAGTATAAAATTCTGTTAAGCCAATATATTAGTCGTTTAACTAATATATTTTTTTAATCTTTTTAATCGATATAAATTTGAATCACCATAACATAAGTAGGTTAAGTTTATGGTAGATTTGGGGCAAAAAGGTGAACACTCGTTCACCTTTTTCATTTTATAAAATTCCCACGAAGGTAGGTAGGAATCTGAAACTTCAAGAAATCGGCTGTCTTATTGCACACCTATAGATGGCAAAATTTATAATATTTAACAACTTTAGAATTGCCTCAAAACAAAAAAGCATCCCAATTTTCAATAAAGAAAAAAGGAAAGCTTTCCATCGGTGCAACCAAGTAATTACTTGATTTGCAACTACTTCACGAAATTAATCGCGAACAACACAACTTCTTTTTTGCTAAAAAAACCTCAATAAAAATTAAGGCTTTTGAAGCAATATTTTCGATCTGGACGGGACTTAAAACCATTCAATGTAATTGAATCGAAAACCTCAAAGAAATCACTAAAATACTTTTATAATTCATAATATCTTAATTAAAATAGTACATCATTAAATTCTAATAAAATTGAAATCAATTGAAAGTGATTCAAAAATAGTTTAGTAGATGTTTAGTAGGGTTTAGTAGGGTTTAGTAGGGTTTAGTAGGATTTAAAAAAGTTGACTATATTTGAGTGTTCAAAATATGGCAACTCTAAAATTTGTTTTACAAAGCAAATCTGAAAACGCACCTATCTACTGTAGACTGTCTATAAGTAGAGGTAAAATTCTTTATAGAAAAACAGGTCTATTCATTAACCCACTTGATTGGAGCTCAAAGACTGGTTTTCCAAAGCAAAACAATTCAGAGAATAAAAATCTAACTTCAGACTTAAGGAAGTTGCAATCTCACATGTTTCATTTGCTCAAAAAAACGTGCTATAATGGAAAACACTAGTTTATTAAAACAGGCCATTTTGTTTGAACAAAATAAATCACTGTATACTCAAGAAGAACGTGAAATAATTCGAGCTGAAATACTAAGGCTTTGTGCTGATAAAATTAAAAAGCTCACTAATCCAATAATGTAATTTATGAGTAATAAACTAGATCATTTAGACAATCATAACCTGCAATAGTATAATAATCAGGCATTGTAACTTGTTTAGATTTTAGTTCTTTAATATCTTGCTTTACTTCAATTAAATCTTGCTCATTTGCTCTAATAGCATTTATTGAGGCTTGAACCATATCTAAAGTTGACATTGTCTTTTCAACTTCTAATTCTTGCCAACGTAATACTAATTTTGCTCTTGCTTCGTCATTAAATTTTGTTGCTATGTATAAACATTCGGTTTTTGATAGTTCGTACATTGGTTTTGCACGATTGCTATTATCAATATAAGAGGTTAACGAAAAACTTCGTTGACCTATATTTATCCAAGCAGGTTGCATTTTCTCTATTTTGAGCGTTTTTATAGGACGACCCAAATTTGGGCTGGGCTAAATCTAATTTTTTAAGCATATTTTCAATATCTCTAATTACATGTGAATGTCTTTTTCCTGTCAATTGAGCAATCTCTAAACTACTAATTGAATTTGTTACGCTGCATAAATATTCTATATTTTGTAATTTTATTTTGTTTTTCAAAATATGGTGTTATATTTGTAATAAATTAATTGAAGTTTATGTAATGCGTATAGTTACTTATAAAAGAATACTGGAATTTTCAAAAAAGCACGCAGATGCAGAAAATCCTTTAGAGTTTTGGTACCATACGGCAACAGCAAAAGATTGGAGCAGCCTCAATGACGTAAAACAAACTTTTAATAGTGTTGATTATGTTGGAAACAATCGATATGTATTCAACATTAAAGGGAATGATTATAGGCTAGTTGCCATTATTTCATTCAATGCTAAAAAAGTTTACATACGGTTTATTGGAACACATTCTGAATACGATAAAATTAGGGATATTAAAAACATTTAGAAATGATACAAACAGAAAAAGAATATAACGCAATTGTAGAACGTATTGAAATACTATTACAAGATGCTGATAACATAGAGAATACTGAAGCTAAAGGTTATATTGAGTTAAATGTATTGTCTGATCTTGTGGCAGATTATGAAGAACGCATCTATCCTATTAAAAAACCATCACTTGTTGAGGTTGTAAAATTGCGTATGGCTGAAATGGGTTTAAATCAAAAACGTCTATCTGAGCTCCTGGGTGTAAGCACATCTAGAGTAAGTGAATACCTCAACGGAAAAAGTGAACCTCCTTTAAACGTAGCAAGAAATATTAGTGTAAAGCTTGGTATTGATGCTTCTATTGTTTTGGGGGTATAGTAATATCAAAAAGATGATTAAAATCAATTGAATTTACACCTTTAATTACTCCTAAAAAACAAAAAGAAACCTCAAAATATTAAATATCAAATCCCAAACAAAACTGCTTGGAATTTGATATTTATATAATAACTTAAAAAAGTTTAAAACCTATAGCCTAAGGTAATACCAGCTTTAGCAACAATTTCATAATCATCAAATCTATCTTTATTAAAAAGATTTCTTCCTAAACCAAAATTAAGCTCACCTATAAAACCACTGTTAGTAACCCATTTTCCGCCTAGGCCAATACCTAGGGATCAAGAATCAAGACCAATTGTTGTGTGTTAAGCAAAAATAGTAGTTAGTCTGAAGAGGAAGAATTCTACATTTTTGACA
>CANKVS010000029.1 GCA_947487155.1 uncultured Flaviramulus sp. | reverse complement strand
ATATTTTAGATAATACCCCGTTTTTAGAGATGAAGACTCATATTCGGGGTTTTGTTTTATCTAAAATACAAATTAAACAACTGAAAGTCAATAGGTTGAACTACTCCTGAAAGTGCCTTTATAAAGCTTAATACTGCTAAGGTGTGAAAAAATAAACATAATTTTTATACTGTTTTTCAATTAGTTAGAATCAAGTGTTTGGTCTTGACTTTAGAAGTGAAGCGATTTGTATTCTTTTATCAGACATTAATGATAATAAATAATATCAGAGAAAAGTTGTATTTTTTCGTAACAAAACAAGAAAACAAGTAGTTTAGATTCTTTAAAGTTTTATTTCTCAAAAAATAAATGACGAAGATAATCTTTTACCTCTTGAGAGGAAGTCTTTAATAGTTATTTTTGATTAATATTTTTTTGGAAAGTACATTCTTTTCTTCTAGATAGAAATGGACTTTTCCATTCCAAGAGTTTTCAATATTAAAATCACGACGATAAGATCCTACAGGGTTATAATTATCAGGGACATTTCCTGAATCTTTTGGGTATATATTATCAATAAATTCGATGTCCTCTGCTATAGGTGTTTTAAAATCGGCGAACTCGTATTGGTGATTTACATAAATGGGAATTCCAAAACCTTCAACTTCCCAGTTGGCTGGGACTTTAATATTATTCCAAGATGCAACACTTTCTGATGGATTCATAAATGTTGTTGGTCTATCTTTTGGTGAACGAGTCCAATTAAACTTCCAAAGACCATCTAATGATTGTAGAAATTCAGCCTGCTTTAAATCGAAAGATAATGCTGCTTTTTCTGATGTGAAAGAGATAAAAGAGGCGTGAGCATCTAGTTTGTTTTCACTAATGATTTGTTCATTTTCAATATAATTTTTATAATTGTTAATGGGATCTTTAGCTTAACTAAACCCTATATTTATTGCAACTAAAAAAAAGATGAGTACGGAATAGTATGTTTTCATTTTGAATTGATATTGAAGTCGTTTAGACTTTTTGAATTATAGCGAAAATTAGTCATTTTTTATTCAAATCATTCTTTCTAACCGCTTTTAATTTTTTCTTAAGCCTTTTTTGAAAACGCCATTTAACAGCAGCATATTTAGGGTTGTTTGCTAAATTGTTGTATTGCTTCGGGTCATTTACCATATCAAACAGTTCAACACCTGCCGAGGCATCTTCGTTGTATTGAATATAAGCCCAATTATTGGTTCTTAGTAAAAATGTTTTGCCACCTTGCGAAACACTAAATGCTTCATTTCTAATAACTTTATTGGGGTTGTTAAACGTTTTTACTAAACTTTTTCCTTGAAGGTGTTTTGATGTTTTTATATGGGCTAACTCAGTAATAGTAGGATATAAATCTAATAGTTCAACAAGGGAATTGCACACTGCTGGTTTTTTGCCAGGAACTTTAATTATCATTGGTACCCTAACAGATTCTTCATGTAAACTTACTTTCATCCAAAAATCATGTTCTCCTAAATGAAATCCATGATCTGAAGTAAAAATAACTATAGTATTATCCTCCAATCCTTCTTCTTTTAAAGTGTTTAAAACCTTGCCTACTTGGGTATCCATATACGATACAGCGGCATAGTAAGCTGCAACAGCCTTTTTCTCTTGAGTTAACGACATTTGTCCATTAACAGATGTAACATAGTTTATACCTCTTTTAGGAATATCATTCCAATCGTCTTTCACCTTTTTAGGCATAACCACATGTTCAAAAGGATATGGTTTAAAATAAGGTTTAGGAGCAACAAAGGGCACATGCGGACGAACGAAACCTACCGCCAAAAAGAATGGTTCGTTTTTGTGTTTTTTAATTAATTCGATGGCTTTTTTTGCTGTTTTACCATCAGAATGAACTAAATCGTCACCATCAGCTTTTACAATAGTCATTACATTACCACCTTTACGTTCAATTTTGCCATCAGGATTACCTTGTACCAATTCAGCCTCTCCTTTTGCTTTCCATTCGGGACCTTGACTATTAAAACGTTCTGTCCAAGAGGCTTCATCATCTTCACCATTACCCCCTTTTTCAATATCTCTAGGTACAGCCATGTGGTATATTTTGCTTACCCTTGCGGTATAATAGCCATTATCTTTAAAGACTTGTGAAAAGGTCTTTCTATTAGTGCCAATATTTTTACGACCGCTAACATAGCCATATGTTCCAGTGGCATTTGGGTAATACCCAGACATTAATGATGCGCGAGATGGTCCGCAAACGGGATATTGAGTGTAAGCTTTTGTATAGCGAACCCCTTCAGCAGCTAGTTTATCTATGTTTGGTGTTTTGCAGGCTTTGTTTTCGTATGAAGACACTGCTGTAGCTGTTAAATCATCAGAGATAATAAATAGTACATTAGGTTTCTTTTCTTGTGAGCTTATAGTTAAATAAACTGCTAAACATACAAATACTGTTAGGCTTCTTGTTATGCTAATCATAGCTGCGATAGTTAACTTTTGTATTAATTATAATACATGATTATATGTAAAAATATCATATTTATATAGATTAGTTGCATTCATCTAGCGATGATTTCTTAGGAAAGAAACAATAGGCGGTCAAATCAGTAATAATATTAACTGTTTATTTCTCAAGAGGTATTAATTAAATTCTTAACTTTAGGCATACAGCATTTGCAGGTATAAATTGTCTTACATAAAATTAGTTTAATATGCTTCCATTTAGATCAGAAATTAGAAATTCCCCAGCGCAACAAACTATCAAGGTTTTTTTGAGTGATGAATCTTTAGATAGTAAAATTAAAAGCCATTTAGAACATTTTAAGGAAATAGAACTTATTGAAATACAACAAAGTGTTGGTAGAAATAGAGCCGATGAAAACATTACTATTTTTTTAAAAGATGATGTCGACATTAATAAAATGAAAACGTCTATAGATTCTAGTCTGTGGTGGTATTTTGAACAGGATATGGTTGATGAATAATAATTTATCTGCCATTTTGGTTATTAACCTGATTTCTATGATTAATAACCCATATAACAACAATGGTAAATTGCTGAATAATAATATGTTGTCATTTCGACAGAACGAAGCATGAGTGACGAGAAATCTCAGAATAATGAGATTCCTCCTCGTTCCTCGTTCGGAATGACAAAATCAATTATTCTTAACATTAAAACATTGACAATAAACTGATTAATAATCTAAATCAGGTTAGCAATAACAGTATTCCATATAAAAATAAAACTCAAACATTCAAAATGAATGTTTGAGTTTTATTTTTTAGAATTATAGATTCCTGTCTCTACAGGAATTCTAGTAACGATAATGTTCTGGCTTATATGGTCCCTCAACAGTTACTCCAATATAACTTGCTTGTTCTTCGCGAAGCTCTGTAAGTTCAACACCTATTTTTGCTAGGTGTAATTTTGCTACTTTTTCATCTAAAGCTTTTGGTAGCATATATACGTCGTTTTTGTATGCATCGGCGTTATTCCAAAGTTCAATTTGCGCTAATGTTTGGTTGGTAAACGAATTACTCATTACAAAACTAGGGTGTCCTGTAGCACAACCTAAGTTTACCAAACGGCCTTCAGCAAGAATAATAATATCATTACCGTTAACAGTATATTTATCAACTTGAGGTTTAATGGTATTTTTTGTATGACCATGATTTTCGTTTAACCAAGCCATATCAATTTCGTTATCAAAATGCCCAATATTACAAACAATAGCTTTGTCTTTTAAAGCTTCAAAATGGCACGATTGCACAATATCTTTATTTCCTGTGGTAGTAATAACAATATCGGTATTACCAATAACAGTTTCTAATTTTTTAACTTCAAAACCGTCCATAGCAGCTTGTAATGCACAAATAGGATCTATCTCTGTAACAGTTACAATGCTTCCTGCACCTTTAAAAGAAGCGGCAGTTCCTTTACCAACATCGCCATAACCACAAACGGTTACACGTTTTCCTGCTAGCATAATATCTGTTGCACGACGAATGGCATCTACGGCACTTTCTTTACAACCATATTTGTTATCGAATTTAGATTTAGTTACAGAATCATTAACGTTAATAGCAGGCATTGGTAATGTTCCGTTTTTTACACGTTCGTAAAGTCTGTGAACACCAGTTGTAGTTTCTTCAGATAAACCATTAATTCCAGCAGCTAATTCTGGGTATTTATCTAAAACCATATTGGTTAAATCGCCACCATCATCCAAAATCATGTTAAGTGGTTGTCTGTCTTCACCAAAAAACAAGGTTTGTTCTATACACCAATCAAATTCATCTTCGGTCATGTCTTTCCATGCATAAACTGCAGTTCCAGCAGCAGCAATAGCAGCAGCAGCTTGATCTTGTGTTGAGAAAATATTACAAGAACTCCAAGTAACTTCCGCACCAAGAGCTTGAAGGGTTTCAATTAAAACAGCGGTTTGAATCGTCATATGCAAGCATCCAGCAATTCTAGCACCTTTAAGCGGTTGAGAATCTTTATACTCATCGCGTAAACTCATTAATCCTGGCATTTCTGCTTCGGCTAATTCTATCTCTTTTCGTCCCCAATCTGCAAGTGATATATCTTTCACTTTATTAGCTACATAAGGAATTGTTTTTGTACTCATAGTTATTTTATTTTTAAATTCAAATCACTTAGGATTAGCTTAAAATACTTAAATTCGCTTACCCAAAATGTTTAATTCGCCTAAGGCGATGCAAAGATAATCAATAACTTTTAGAATATTAATGCCGCTTTTTAAAACCATTAGTCCAAACTCACAAACTACTGTTAAAATCTGGAAGATTTCTGAATCTTACAACGATTTGTTTCAATCTGTTATTTTAAATCCAGAAAGTTTAAAGCGTGTTTTGAATATGAAAAGTGAGCTGCACCAACGTGGATTTTTGAGTGTTAGGTACTTGTTAAGAGAGTTTGGTTATACAGATGAAGATTTGTTTTATGATGAAAATGGGAAACCACATTTAAAGGATGGAAAACAAATATCGATAACACATTCTTTTAATTTTTCGGCAGTTATTATTAGCGATTTAATTGTTGGGATTGATGTAGAAAAACAGCGTGATAAAATCACAATTATTGCTCATAAATTTATTGAGTATGAGTTTGATTATTTAAATGAAAATGACACCGATTATATAAAAAAGCTAACTGCTATTTGGTGTGTAAAGGAGTCGTTATACAAGTTATTCGCAACACCAGGGTTAAGTTTTAAGAGCTATTTTTTAGTAATACCATTTAATGTAGATGATAATGAAACTGTAGCATGGATTGATTACAAGCACAAAAAACACCGCTACAATATTCATTTTTTAGAGTTTGAAGGTTTTACCTGTGCTTATGCTATAAAATAGAATCAAAAATTAAGAGAAAAGAAAATAGATAAATGGAATTTTGAATTTACTTTTTTGAAATTTTAAAAATACTATCTGTGAAAAAAAAGAAATCCATCTATCAAAGCATACTTAAATCTATTACAGATAAAAACAGGCTGTTAGCAATTTTAATAGATCCAGATAAGTTTTCTATTGAACATGTTGAAGGGTTTTTTAAAAAAGTAAACCAATCTATAGCAACTCATATTTTTGTTGGAGGGAGTACTGTTGAACCTAATGCTACTGAAATTTTAGTTTCAGAAATCCAAAATCATACAAAATTACCAGTTGTTTTATTTCCTGGAGATGTTACTCAAATTACAGATAAAGCTGATGCATTGTTATTTTTATCTTTAATTTCTGGACGGAATCCAGATTATTTAATAGGCAAACATGTAGAGTCTGTTTCTAAATTACGCCATACAAACCTTGAAGTGATTCCCACAGGTTATATGTTAATTGAGAGTGGCAATGAAACCGCAGTACAGCGTGTTACAAAAACAAAACCTATGCCTATGAACAATACTGAACAAATTATCGATACTGCTATAGCAGGAGAATTGTTAGGTATGAAATTATTGTATTTGGAAGCCGGTAGTGGTGCTATTAACCCTATTCTTGAAGATGTTATAAGTAAAACAAAAAAGACGCTGAAGATTCCGTTAATTGTTGGCGGTGGCATAAGACATAAAAAACAATTAGAAAACGCTTATAATGCAGGAGCAGATATAGTGGTTATTGGAACTGCTTTTGAGGAAGATGAATCGTTTTTTGAGGAGTTAAAAAAGAATAAAGAAACAAGATGATATAACAAAGACTTAAGAAGACAAACTGTTTTCTCTTTTTTTTCTAATTTCTTTTATCTAAAAAAAACATGAAAATATCAGTAGAATTAACTTTAACACCTTTGCATGACAATTTCGAGCCTGTAATCATTCACTTTATAAAAAGATTAAGAGCTTCAAATTTAAAAATTATAGAAAACCCTTTAAGCACACAAGTATATGGCGATTATGATGAGGTTATGCCCTTACTAACTTCTGAAATTAAAGAAGCTTTTGAACTTATAGAACGTGGTCTGTTATACATGAAAATAGTAAAATCTGATAGACACGATTATGAACCACATTTTTGATTTCTTTTTTGGGCAATATTCAGACTATCAAACTTTAGATGTAGTTTTAGAAATAGTTGCTGTTGTTTTTGGGTTTCTTTCTGTTTGGTTTTCAAAACAGAATAAAATTTTAGTGTTTCCAACAGGAATAATAAGCACACTTATTTTTGTGTATTTACTTTTAAAATGGGAACTGTTAGGCGATATGATGATAAATGCGTATTATTTTATAATGAGCATTTATGGTTGGTATGTTTGGACAAGAAAGATTGATGAAACTCATGTAACACCTATTTCTGTTACCACATTAAAAGAAAAGAAAATTAGTACTGGAGTCTTTGTTTTAACACTCCTATTTGTATTTATTGTTTATAAAACATTTGATAAATGGACGAGTTGGGTGGCGTATATTGACACGTTTACTACAGGTATTTTCTTTGTAGGGATGTGGCTTATGGCAAGACGAAAAGTTGAGAATTGGATTTTTTGGATAATTGGAGATATAATATCTGTGCCACTGTATTTTTATAAAGGGTTTACTTTTACAAGTTTACAGTATTTAGGATTTACAGTAATTGCAATATTTGGTTATTTAACATGGAAGAAAAGTATAAACAAGAGCCTTCAAACTGTATAAAAGTAGTGTTGTTTGGTCCCGAATCTACGGGAAAAACAACATTATCGAGGCAACTTGCTAAGCATTATAATTCTGTTTGGGTGCCCGAATACGCGCGTGAGTATCTTCAAAATAAATGGAATAATGAGCAAAAAACTTGCGAACCCAAAGATTTGTTACCTATTGCTGAGGGGCAAATGCGATTAGAAAATGAACTAGCTAAAAAGACAGAAACCGTTTTAATTTGCGACACCAATTTATTGGAAACCAAAGTCTATTCAGAAGTATATTATTTGGGAACATGCGACCCTGTTTTAAAAAAATATGCTCTAGAAAACACTTACAATTTATATTTTTTAACTTATATTGATACTCCTTGGGAAGCGGACAACCTACGCGATAAACCTAATGAACGGTTGCGTATGTTCAAGGCTTTTGAAGACACATTAATAGCAAATAAAAAGCCTTATGTTTTACTTAAAGGAAACCAAGAAGAACGTTTAGAAAAGGCTATTAAACATATTGATAAATTATTAAAAATAGAATCTTGAATTTTACCGAAGAAGACAGCGAACAATTTAAAGCAAAAGGATTAACAGTTGAAAAAGTCAATCTACAAATCGACACTTTTAAAACAGGATTACCTCATGCAAAACTTAAAAGTGCAGCAACCTTGCATCATGGCATATTAGCTGTTTCTAATAAGGATAAATACATTAAAGCTTATGAAAATAAGCAGAATGATATAGCAATTGTAAAGTTTGTTCCAGCCTCTGGTGCAGCAACTCGAATGTTTAAATTTTTATTTCAGTTTTTAAAAGAATATAATCCTAAAACGGAAACCATAGCATCGTATTGTAATAATAAAAAAGCGAACGATGTTTTAACCTTTTTTTCTAATTTAAAAAAGTTGCCATTTTATAATGAAGTTGAAAAACATGCGAAATTAGCGTTTGAAGGCTATGATGATTTATCTGAAAACAATCAGCAAGTAGCTTTTGTTAGCACCATGCTAGAACATGATAAATTAGATTTTGGGTCGCAACCAAAAGGATTACTTCCGTTTCATAAATATAAGAATCAAATAAAAACAGCTTTTGAAGAACATGTATTTGAAGCGACATATTATGCTTCAAGCAATAAAAAGGCAACACTTCATTTTACAATATCAGCGCATCATAAAGATAAATTTGATAAAAAACTAAGTGAAGTTAAAGCAAAAATTGAAAAGGAAACAGGAGTTTCTTTTAAAGTGTCTTTTTCTTTTCAAAAAGCATCAACCGATACACTGGCAGTAACCTTAAATAATGAGCCTTTTAGATTAGAAGATGGCAGTTTACATTTTCGTCCGTCTGGTCATGGTGCTTTAATCGAAAACTTGTCTACTATTGATGCCGATATCGTTTTTGTAAAAAACATTGATAATGTAGTTGTTTCTAATTATGCTAATAATGTGTCTGATTATAAAAAGATGCTTGCAGGAGTATTGTTAGATGTTCAAAAACAAGCTTTTAAATTTTTAGAAACACTTGATGAAGGAGAAATTAGTGAAGGTATTTTATTAGAAATAGCTCAGTTTTTATCAACTAAAATGTGTGTGGTATTAGATGATAATTTTGACGATTTCACTTTAAACGAAAAGATTTCATATTTAAGTAAAAAATTAAATAGACCTATTCGTATTTGTGGGATGGTTAAAAATGAAGGTGCCCCTGGCGGTGGCCCTTTTTGGGTTGAAAATGAAGATGGTAATGTGTCGTTACAAATTGTAGAATCGGCTCAAATTAATCAGAATAACAAAGCGCAAAATTATATTTTAAATAATGCGACACATTTTAATCCTGTAGATTTAGTTTGTGGGTTTAAAGATTATAAAGGTAACCCGTTTAACCTCACAGAATTTGTAGATTATAAAACAGCATTTATTACAAATAAAACCAATAATGGTGTAGCTATAAAAGCCCTTGAATTACCTGGACTGTGGAACGGTAGTATGGCAAATTGGAACACCATTTTTGTTGAAGTTCCGTTAGATACTTTTAACCCAGTAAAAACGGTAAACGATTTATTAAAAATTCAGCATCAAGCGCAATAATGTTTAATAGAACGTCACTTTTACAAGAGTTGTCATTTAAAGCAGTAAGAAGTTCTGGTGCTGGTGGGCAGCATGTAAATAAAGTGTCTTCAAAAATTGAACTGTCATTTAATGTGCTAGAATCTTTGGCATTAACCGAAGAACAAAAAACCCGAATAGTAGTTAAACTTCAACATCGATTAACTAAAAATCACGTTTTAATTTTACAATGTGATGAGAGTCGTAGTCAGCATAAAAATAAGGAGTTGATTATTAAGCGCTTTTTAGACTTAATTGAAACCAGTTTGATAGTTCCTAGAAAACGAGTTCCAACAAAAATTCCAAAATCTGTTATTAGAAAACGTTTAAAAAACAAACGCAATTTGTCTGAAAAAAAGGCGAATAGAAAAAAACCAAACATCGATTAAAAAAATTATCAATAATCAATTGATAATTAATAATTGCTTATTACATTTGCAGCGTTCTCAAAAAAGGGGTGCTTTTTCAGTTAGCAGTCATCAGTTAGCAGTCAATTTAAGGCTTTTAATTTTTAACTTTTAATTTTTAACTTCCAAAAGGCTGAGATCATACCCATTGAACCTAGAACAGGTAATGCTGTTTAGGAAAGCGAATGTTAAGAAAATGTCTGGTAGACATTTTTAGTGAGTGCAATTAATTCATCTTGTTTGATATTATGAGCTAAGCTAAATTTCAACTAAATATTTTTAACGTTCAAAACTAATTATTAACAATAAAGAATAATTACCTCTTTTTATTCGATTTTAAATGTAATCGTAATGAAAAATTTATTTCTTTTTTTAACGCTTTTAGTATTATCAGTCAGTGCCAATGCACAACAAAATCAAACCCAACAAGATTCTACTAAAACAGAAAAACTAGACGAAGTTTTAGTAAAAGCAGTGCGTGTAAATGCAAATGCTCCAATTACACATTCAAATGTTTCTAAAGAACAATTAGAAAAACGAAATTTAGGACAAGACATTCCTATTTTACTCAATTATTTACCTGGTGTAGTAACATCGTCTGATGCAGGTGCAGGTGTAGGCTATACGTACATGAATGTTCGTGGTTCAAATTCAGAACGTGTAAATGTAACCATTAATGGTATTCCTTATAACGATGCTGAAAGTCAGGGTACTTTTTGGGTGAATTTAGGCGATTTTGCTTCATCTGTTCAAAGTTTGCAATTACAGCGTGGTGTTGGGACTTCAACAAACGGTTCTGGAGCTTTTGGAGCAAGTTTAAATATTTTAACTGATGCAGTTTCAGATGATGCTTTTGGAGAAATTTCAAGCTCTATAGGGTCGTACAATACCTTTAAAAATACGGTTAAGTTTAGTACAGGGAAACTTAACGATCATATTGAAATTGCGGGGCGATTATCTAAAATATCATCTGATGGTTATGTTGATAGAGCGACTTCAGATTTAAAATCGTACTTTTTACAAGCATCTTATGTTGATGATAATACCTTAATTAAAGCCTTAGCTTTTGGAGGAAAAGAAAGAACCTACCAAGCGTGGTTTGGGTTAGATGCCGCTCAATTACAAGAAAACAGAAGGCAAAACCCGTACACGTATGAAGATGAGGTAGACGATTATGAGCAAAACCATTACCAGTTGCATTGGAATGAACGTTTTAATAATAATTGGTCTACTAATATTGGGTTAAATTATACCAAAGGGCAAGGTTTTTTCGAGCAATTCAAAGAAGGAAAAGATCCCGCTGATTATGCCAATGTTGTAGTTGCAACCGATGGTGATGAAACCGATTTAATTGTTCGTCGTTGGTTAGACAATAAGTTTTATGTAGCAAATGCTAATGTAACTTATAAAAATAATAGGATAAATGTAATTTCTGGTATTTCGTATAGTAATTATTCTGGCGATCATTTTGGAGAAGTTATTTGGGCAAAACAATTTGCGCCAACAGCAGAAATTAGGGATCGTTATTATTTTAGTGATGCTAGTAAAAACGATTTTAGCATTTTTTCTAAAGCCACTTATAAAGTTACAAATCAATTAAGTGCTTATTTAGATTTACAAGGGCGTTTTGTAAAGTATAAAACAGAAGGCTTAACCGCTAATAGAGCACTAATTAATGTGAGTGAAAAATTCAATTTTTTCAATCCTAAATTTGGTACAACATATAAAATTAACAAATCCAGCAGTTTGTATACGTCGTTTGCTGTTGCTAATAAAGAACCAAACAGGAATGATTATGAAAGCAATACAAGCGTAAAATCTGAAAAATTAAATGATTTAGAATTAGGCTGGCGTTTTAAAAAGAATGCCATAAAATTAAACACCAATATTTATTATATGTGGTACAAAGATCAGTTGGTTTTAACAGGAAATATCGATAGTAATTCGGGAGAATATTTAAGAGCAAATGTCGATAAAAGTTATAGGCTAGGATTAGAAATAGATGCAGATATTACACTTTCTAAAGTTTTTAGTTTACGTCCAAATATAGCATTAAGCGAAAATAAAATTAAAGACTTTTTATTAACTAGAGATGGCGCAACTACAAATTTAGGTAACACAACCATTTCGTTTTCACCTAGCGTAGTTGCAGGAAATATGCTTGTTTTTAAGCCTCAAAAAAATATAGAATTCACCTTTTTATCTAAATATGTGGGTGAGCAATATTTAAGCAATACAGATACCGATGCCTCAAAATTAGACAGTTATTTTACAAGCGATTTTAATATTGTCTACGAAATAGAACCAAACAAAATTTTTAAATCTATTGTATTATCTGGTTTAATCAATAATATATTTAATAAAGAATATGTTGATAGAGGATACACGTATTTAGATTATTGGTCAACACCAGGAGTATCTATTGAAGTACAAGGATATTACCCACAAGCAACAAGAAACTTTTTATTGGGAGCAACATTAAAGTTTTAAAAAACAAATTTTAAGATGTTTAAAAAAGAAAATGATTTTTTACTAACCGATTTTAGTTTGATAGAAACATCAAGCTTAAAAAGCTCGGATATGCAACTTAAAGAATCATTTAAAACGTTTTTAAACACCCCCAAAACTTATAAAAAACAATATCTTCAAGCGCACTATAATTGTGCGTTTGATGGGTATTCGTATTTAGGGCAAACCAATAGCATTAATCAATACGATACAGATTTGTTACATTCTTTTGTGCTCTCTGAATTCTCAAAAAAAGAGACATTTCCTAAAGAATTTCATTCATTTTTAAATACTAATTGGGAAACCTTAATTGCTAGAATAAAAGAAATTGAATTAACAATTATTGAACAATTAAATATACCAGAGTTAAAAGAATTTTATCATACAAACATTGGGCACATGGTGTCGTGTAACTATTATCCACCTGTAGATTTAAAACAAAACAAAGTAGAAACACGCTTATCTAAACATGTAGATGTATCGCTATTTACCGTTTTTATTTTTGGTGCATCAGAAGGGTTTACTTATGAAAATAGTTTAAATAAAAAAGTAAACTTAAAAGCAACAGATAACATTGTTTTTTTTCCAGGCTATTTGTTAGAATTTTTAACTCAAGGAAAGTATAAAGCACTACCACACGAAGTCGATTTTTCTAAAAATGATGAAGAGCGATTTTCCTTTGCTTTTTTTTCCATCCCTAAACCAATGCAAACATTAACATTTAACAATGTACAATGTACAAGTGAGGCGTATTACCAAAAGTATTTATCTCTTTTTTAATGGACTTATATTTAGAAATTTTAGCGGTGCTTTTTGGTTTAGGCTATTTGTTCTTTTTAATGAAAGAACAAATTATCTGTTGGTTTTTTGGCATAATATCTTCATTATTTAGTATGGTGTTGTTTTATAGAACAGGCTTATATTCAGAGTCTATTTTATATATTTATTATGTAATTATTGGTGTTTACGGATTTGTGTATTGGAATACATCCCTTAAAAAAAAGGACGTATTTCATATTTCAAGTTTACCTAAAATAAACTATTTATATATTATAATTATTGGAGAGATATTGGCTTTAATGTTAGGCTATATTTTCGATACATATACCAATGCAGAAGCTCCTTATCTAGATTCAAACACAACTGTTTTTAGTTTTATAGCAAGTTATTTAGAAGTAAAAAAAAACATAGCATCGTGGGAGTTTTGGATTGTAATTAATGCCGTAACTATTATACTGTACTTTATTAAAGATTTAAAAATCTACACAGCATTAACCGTTATTTATTTGGTGTTTTCTTTTATAGGATATGCAAAATGGAAACGAAAAATGAAACTTGACTTATAACTTATAATTAATTTTTAGTTAAAAACTAAAAGTAAATTTCCGTTTTGTTCAACACGATATACTTTTAAGGGGCATTGTAAAGCGGTATTATCTTCAATAAGCCCATTAATTAAGTTGTATTTGTTTTCATCATCACAATTGCAAGTGCCAAAAATTCCAGAGATACTTAAAACCGAACAAGAACTTGGTGCATGGTTTGGATCTGCGGCATCAAAAGAAACAAAACCAGTTCCTGTATTGGTTACTATAATACCTCCATTACCAGCATTAGCAACATACACAGGGTTGCTAGGGAATTGTAATTGGCTGTACTGTGGCAGGTTTAAATTAAGCTGTACGCTAACGCCAATATCTAGTAAAAAATTACAGTTTTTATTGACTGAATTTTTACTACAAGACATTATAAAAATAAATAAAAATAGATAGAAATAAGGCTTCATTATTTTTTTTGAATTAAAATGCAATTTACTAACAAAAAGCAAATTGTAATACATGCTTTGTGTATTTCCTTGAGGTGTTTTTATTTTCATAATTAAAAGTTTGAGCTAAAGTACTTTTAAAGCATTTATAATATAGATAACTAAAAATTTTGTACTTTTGTTATACAATCTCGTGAAAACGGGATTTTTTTATTCCGAACACTTAAACTAACTATAAATGAGGTGTGTTTCGGAATCTTTTTATTAAGTAAACGATGACGTTATGAGTAAAGTATCATACTATACACCAGAAGGGTTAAAAAAATTAAGAGAAGAACTTAAGCAATTAAAAGATGTAGAACGTGTAAAGGCATCAAAAGCTATTGCAGAAGCAAGAGATAAAGGCGATTTAAGTGAAAATGCTGAATATGACGCAGCAAAAGAAGCACAAGGCATGTTGGAAATGCGAATTTCTAAACTTGAAGATGCTTTGGCTGGCGCACGAGTTATTGACGAATCGCAATTAGATAATTCTAAAATATTGGTATTATCTAAAGTTAAAATAAAAAACCAAACCAATGGCATGGAAATGAATTACACTTTGGTTGCCGATGGTGAAGCAGATTTGGCTTCAGGAAAAATTTCGGTAAACTCGCCTATTGGTAAAGGGTTGTTAGGTAAAGCGGTTGGCGATGTTGCAGAAATTCAAGTACCTAATGGTGTTATGAAGTTCGATATTATAGAAATTTCTCGATAATTGCTATTCCTGCGAAAGTAGGAATCTTTTATATTTATAGATACTCTCTCACTCTCAAAAGAATTATGGCTTCAATTTTTACAAAAATAGTTAATGGAGAAATACCATGTTATAAAATTGCTGAAACAGATAATTTTTTAGCGTTTCTTGATGTAAATCCAAATAGTAAAGGGCACACACTTTGTATTCCGAAGCAAGAAATTGATAAAATATTCGATTTAGATGAAGCGACTTATAACGGATTAATGTCTTTTTCTCGTCAGGTTGCTATTGCTATAGAAAAAGCAATTCCTTGTAAACGAGTTGGTATAGCTGTAATTGGTTTAGAAGTGCCACACGCTCACGTACATTTAATTCCGTTACACTCTATGGAAGATGCGCGTTTTATAGAAAAAGCTAAAATGACTCCTGAATCTTTTCAGGAAATAGCAGAACGTATTAAGGCTAAGTTATAGTCAAAAAGAGACAACTATAATAATAGCTATTATAATTGCTAGAATTGAAACAAGAACAATCCAAGATGCTTTCTTTAAATATGTTGATGCTTTTCTTGGTATAAATGCTTTTTTCTGATATTCAAAAACACGTTCAATATCTTCAGTCCACTGCACAGGATAAATAATACTATTACAAGTTTTGCATTCTATTTTATGGGTAACCTTAGAAGTAATTGATTTATAAAATGTAGTTTCTACAAACTTCTGTTTAAAAGTTAAGCGCAAACCATCTTTACTATAACACTCAGGGCAATTATTGTTTAGAGTAACTTCCTTTATAGTAACCAATGTTTCAGACATAATATATTTAGGCTCGTGTTAGTGCAATTTGTATTGTGGTTCCTTTATCTATTTCAGATTGTAGTACTTTAATTTTTCCGTTATGGAAATCTTCAATAATACGTTTTGTTAGCGATAAGCCTAATCCCCAACCACGCTTTTTTGTGGTAAACCCAGGTTCAAATATTCTTTTAAACTGCTTTTTATGAATGCCCGTACCAGTATCGGTAACGTTTACTTTTATGTTGTTTTCTAATTGTGAAATTTCAACGGTAAGTTTACCTCTGCCTTTCATCGCATCTATGGCATTTTTTACAAGGTTTTCAATAGTCCAGCTATATAGTTGTTTATTAAGATTTACAATAATATCGCCTTTAGGAATAATAATTTCAAAGTCTATAAGCTTGGAAGAACGTGTTTTTAAATAATCGTAAGAATCAATGGTTTCTTTAATAATATCTAAGGGTTCTAAAATTGTTGCAGAACCTATTTTACTAAAACGTTCTGTAATGGTTTGTAGTCTATCTACATCTTTTTCAATTTCAATAATATAATCTGGGTTTACTTGTTCGCTTTTTAAAATTTCGGTCCAGCCAATTAAAGATGATAAAGGCGTACCAATTTGATGCGCTGTTTCTTTAGCCATACCAGACCAAAGCTTGTTTTCTGTAGCGTTTTTTGTGCTTTTATAAAAAAGGTATATAACGGCTCCAAATAGAAAAATAATTAGTAATAGAGCTAAGGGATAATATTTTATTTTGTTTATTAATGGGGAATCACCATAATATATGGTTGTATGGAGTGAGCCATCAAGTCTTAATGGAATAGGTGGGTTTTCTTTTTCAAATTTTTCAATTAATCTTTGAACATAAGTAGAATCTTGAATTTTATTTTCATCTACATTAAAAAAATTTTCTACAATGCCATTTGTATTAACCTCTATTATAGGTGTTGCGATGTTGCTGTTTAAAATTACTAATGCAAGGTCTGTGTTAGAATTAGGTTCAGAATTAATTAAATCAATTTGTGCTAATGACCAAATTTCCATTTTGGAACGTTCATCATTTTTAAAATCTTGAAAAAACTGATACGTTTCCCACAAAATAAATGAGACCATTACAAAAGATATAACTATCATTATCCAACGAAACGTATTTTTGTTTTCGGTAAAAATCATTAAAATAAATTTAACATGTAATATAATGCAAATCTGCTAATATTATTGTCTAAGTTATTAGTAAATCTGTTTTTAGTTAAATAACAGATTGGTTATGTTTTCTCTGACGACAAATATCGATAAATTGTTGACAGCGGTAAACTTATGTTGAAAACTAGTTTAAATTATCATGTATTTTTTGATTAGTTTTGTTGAAACTAAAAAAGTTTTATGACGTCGTTTGAACCAAAAGACATTTCTACTAGTAAATTGCATGGTTATTTGCTTAGTGCAGTTGCTCCTAGACCAATTGCTTTTGCTAGTACTATGGATGCTGAAGGAAACCCAAACTTGTCTCCATTTAGCTTTTTTAATGTGTTTAGTGCGAATCCGCCAATATTAATTTTTTCGCCTGCCCGTCGTGTTAGAGATAATACCACAAAGCATACTTTGCAAAATGCAGAAGCAACAAAAGAGGTTGTAATTAATGCGGTAAATTATAGCATAGTGCATCAAATGTCGTTGAGTAGTACTGAGTATGGAGATGGCATAAACGAGTTTGATAAGGCGGGTTTAACCATGTTGAAATCGGATATTGTTAAGCCATTTCGAGTAGCCGAATCGCCAGTGCAATTTGAGTGTACAATAAACGATATTGTAAAGTTAGGAACTGAAGGTGGCGCAGGAAATTTAATAATTTGCGAAGTTGTAAAATTACATATTGATAGTGATATACTTAATAAAGATGGTGTTATAAACCAACAAAAATTAGATTTAGTAGCACGAGCTGGTGGTAGCTATTATAGCAGAGCAAAAAAAGGGTTTTTTGAAATTCCGAAACCCCTAACTACATTGGGAATTGGCGTTGATAATTTTCCAGAACATGTTAAAAATAGTATGATTTTAACGGGTAACGATTTAGGAATGTTAGCTAATGTGGAAACCTTACCAACAGTGGTTATGGTAAACAGTTTTATTGCAGATATTGGTGAGCGTTATCCAAATATAAAAACAGCAACACATAGAGAAAAACACAAATTAGCGCGTAACTATATAAGTTTTGGAGATGTAGAAAGTGCATGGAAAATATTGTTAAGTTAAAGAAAAACTCAATATTTTGCAACGAGAAATTAATAGAATTTAAAATAGTAATTAATAGATATAAATAATAATTAATGGAAGTTCAAGGAAGAATTAAAATGGTAGGAGAAACTCAAACTTTTGGAAGTAATGGGTTTAGAAAAAGAGAAATAGTAGTAACAACAGAAGAGCAATACCCTCAGCATATTATGGTGGAATTTGTTCAAGATAAAACTGATTTATTAAATAGTTATCAAGTTGGGCAGCAAGTAAAAATTAGTATTAATTTACGTGGTAGAGAATGGGTTAATCCGCAAGGAGAAACAAAGTATTTTAACTCAATTCAAGGTTGGAGAATAGAAGCGTTACAACCTGAAGCTGCAGGAGGTAATGTGCCACCAGTTGCACCAATGGATGCTTTTGAACCTGCTGGCGATTTAAAAGAAGACGATCACGACGATCTACCTTTTTAAATAATTTTATTATTCCCGCGTATACGGGAATCTTATTTTTGTATAAACCTCTTTGTTTATTTAAACTTGGAGGTTTACTACTTTTACAGATAATCACAATGCAACTCTTAACCGAAGACATATGGTTTCCAAACGTTGAAGACGCCACTAAAGATGGTTTATTAGCCATTGGTGGCGATTTATCTGTTGAGCGTTTATTGTATGCGTACAAGCAAGGGACTTTTCCATGGTTCGAGGCAGAAGAACCTATTTTGTGGTGGTCACCCAATCCGCGATTTGTGTTGTTTCCTAAAAAGCTAAAAATTTCAAAAAGTATGAAACAAGTATTGCGGAATTGTAACTACACGGTTACCGTTAATAAAGCTTTTAAAGATGTAATTACCCAATGTTCTAAAATAAAACGCAGTGGGCAAATAGATACTTGGATAACCAAAAGCATGATAAAAGCTTATGTAGATTTATACAAATTAGGCTATGCAAAATCCATTGAGGTTTGGAGAAACGATGCCTTAGTTGCAGGACTTTATGGTGTCGATTTAGGTCATGGTGTTTTTTGTGGAGAAAGTATGTTTACCAAAGAAAGTAATGCTAGTAAAGTAGGTTTTATAACCTTTATTCAGAATACAAATTATAAGCTTATAGATTGTCAGGTCTACACAAAACATTTAGAAAGCTTAGGTGCCGAAGATATGTCTAGGGAAAGCTTTTTGAAGTATTTCATTAAGTAAACTACCTCAGAGCAAACTCACGAGCCATTTGTAAGGAAAGAACAAAACATAGTTGAAGTAAGCTTCGGAGTATTTAAATCTCTATTATCGAGTAAATTTTGGTTTTCTGAAAATGATTCTCCATATCAAATCATAAGCGCTAAATGCGATTACTTCAATAAAAATTAAAGATATGAAAAAGCCTAAATTGTTCATTATCTATTTGCATAATTATCAAACCTCCTCATACCTAAAACACCCAACCACATGATCGTTTATCATACCAGTAGCTTGCATATGAGCATAAACAACAGTAGAGCCAACAAATTTAAAACCACGTTTTTTTAGGTCTTTACTTAGTGCATCAGAAATTGGCGTAGTTGCAGGAACATCGCTTAGCGATTGCCAAGAGTTTTTAATAGGTTTTCCATCAACAAATTCCCAAATATATTTACTAAAACTCCCAAATTCTTCTTGAATTTTTATAAACGCTTGAGCATTGGTAATAGTGGCATTAACTTTTAATTTATTTCTAATAATACCAGCGTCTTGCAGCAAAGCATCTATTTTGTTTTGTTCGTATTTTGCTATTGTTTTGTAGTCAAAATTATCAAACGCTTTTCTAAAATTTTCGCGTTTACGTAATACAGTGATCCAACTTAAACCAGCTTGAAACGTTTCTAAAATTAAAAATTCAAAAAGTGTAGCATCATCATAAACAGGAACACCCCATTCTTCATCATGGTAAGCTTCGTATAAAGAATCGTCAACGCACCAATTACATCTATGTTTTTTCATGTACAATTATAAGCGTATATAAAACAGTTGTTTAATGTTGTAAGTTTTAAATATAAAGTATGACAAATATCATCTTAATTAAAACCCCAAGATACTAATTTTGTGTCATCAAAAAATAAGATTATGAGCTCAATTATAGAAAAAAGTTTGCAAAAAAGTATGTCGTATCAATCTTATAGAGATTTGGTTAAACAATTGGCTGAAGATAATTCTACTTCAGGTTTAGAAAAAACCGAAGCTTTAGCAAATTACACAAAACTTAACGACAGACGTATGAAACGGTGGGATAAAACAATAAAAATTTCAGAAGAAACGAAACAGACAATTTCAGAATTCGATCAAAAAACAACGTGGCTTATAATAACCGAAAGTTGGTGTGGTGATGCGGCTCATGTTATACCAGCACTTAATAAAGTAGCAGAATTTAACCCTAATATTAATATTAGAATAGTACTTCGTGATGAAAACCTTGAGCTTATGGATAACTTTTTAACTAACGGCGGAAGAGCTATAGCTAAGGTTATTATGATTGATGATGCATCGGGAGGCGTTTTAAATACCTATGGACCTAGACCTAGTAAAGCGACCCAATTAGTAAATCAATATAAAGCTAAATATGGACAGTTAACGCCAGAATTTAAGGAAGATTTACAGCATTGGTATAATAACGATAAAGGACAAAATATTGTAAAAGATATTACCGAAATGTTGTGCGAATTACAACCTAGTGTTTGCCTATAAAATAAAAGGTAATTGAACCTATTTGACTTTTTTTAGAAGCATCAGCGTTAAATTGTGACTCTTTAGCATACTCTAAAGCATGTTCTACTAAGCACTCATTAGACGATGTAGACGATGTGTTTATATAAGCATCAGTAACATGGCCTTTAGCATTTACCGTAATGTTTACAACTATTTTTCCATCAATTTCGCAAAGGTAAATGGGTATAGGAATATGAACTTTTGTTCTATCAACTAAAGAGAAACTTATAGTGCTTTTAGTATTGTTGCCTTCATCTTTTTGCTTTTTTAGTAGGTCGCTTACTTTACTAAAAGAAGATAGTTCTTCGGTGTTTAATTTCGAATCATTTGTGCTTTCGTAAGCTTTCGTAAATCGATCTGTACTTTCTGATTCACTGTTGGTTTTTGGTACATAATCTTCTGGAGGTGCAATAGGTTTGTAAGCTTCTGAAAATCGGGAATTATTTTTGGTTTCGTTAAACGCTTTGTTCGTTTCTGCTTTGCTAGCATTTAGCTTTTCTAAGGCTTCAATTACTTTAATGTCTTCTTCGGTAAGTTCCTTTTCAGGTTCCATTTCATAGTAACTTTCGGCCATCCTTTCACTTTGTTTATTCAAACTTAAATTGAAAACAGATAAGACCACCGTTCCAGATAAGAACAACGTAATGAGTAGGGCTTTATGTTGATTTGTTAGGTGCAAATCGAGTTATTTTATAGCAATTATATATGAAATATACGTAAAATTGAGCAATTTAGCCTTTTAAGCTTGTAATGAAACCTTCAATAGAAGTTGCATTATCAACATTAAAATCACCAATTTTTGTGCGTCTTAGGGCAGATAAATGCGCACCAGACTGTAGTGCGTTTCCAAAATCATTTGCTAAAGACCGTATGTAAGTCCCCTTGCTACAAACCACTCTAAAATTAATATGTAGATTATCAATTTTTGTGATTTTAAATTCTTGAATGCTTACTGTTCGTGATTTAATTTCAACATCTTCACCAGCTCTAGCAAATTCGTATAATCGTTTTCCATCTTTTTTTAATGCTGAAAAAACGGGTGGATATTGTTGAATGTCTCCAATAAATTGCTTGGTAGTTTCGTGAATTACATCGTGTGTAATATGTTTGATTGGGAATGTTTGATTGATTTCGGTTTCTAAATCAAAAGAAGGCGTTGTACTTCCTAAAACAAAAGTGCCTGTATATTCTTTAATTTGACCTTGAAAGGTGTTAATTTGCTTAGTCATTTTTCCTGTACAAATAACGAGTAAACCTGTTGCCAAAGGATCTAAAGTACCAGCATGTCCAACTTTAATTTTTTTAATATTGAAAGCTTGCCGAATTTCCCAACGAAGTTTATTTACCACCTGGAATGAGGTCCAATTTAATGGCTTATCGATAAGTAGTACTTGACCAGAAAGATAATCTTCTTTAGAAATCATGTTATGAATTTAATAAAGAAAACACAATAGCTATAATACCAACAATAGCACAATACATAGCAAAGTAAGAGAGCTTGCTCTTTTTTACTAAAGCAATCATCCAAGTACAAGCAAATAAACCAGCTACAAAAGCAGCAACAAAACCAATGGAAAGCGAAGTGATATTTTGGCTTTCCGTTGAAATATCTCCACTTAAAATATCTTTAGCTATTTTTCCGAAAATTAAAGGCACTACCATTAAAAATGAAAAACGAGCAGCTTTGGTTTTATCATTTCCTAGTAATACCGATGTCGATATAGTAGCTCCAGAGCGCGATATACCAGGGAGCATAGCAATAGCTTGAGAAATGCCAATAACAAAGGCGTTTTTAAAAGATACTTTTTTATTGGTGTCTTTGGCTTGATCTGCTAAATAAAGTAGAAGTGCTGTAATAATAAGCATAAAACCAACAAGCTTTATATTTCCTCCAAATAATTCTGCAAATTGAGATTCATAAGAAAAACCAATAGTAGTTGCTGGAATCATGGAAATTGCAATTTTTGAAACAAATTGCAAATCATCATTCCATTTAAATTTTAAAACTCCTTTAATAAGATCTAAAATGTCTTTTCTAAAAACAACAATAGTGCTTAAAGCGGTTGCAAAGTGTAATACTACAGTAAATAATAAGCTTTCTTCTGGAACTGAGTTATCGCCAAGAATGGCTTTTCCTAACTCTAAATGACCGCTAGATGATACAGGTAAAAACTCGGTAAGTCCTTGAATAATACCAAGAATAATAGAATCGATTATATCCATAGGACAAAAATATTAAAATACAAATACCAAAACCTAAAAGTGTATTGAAATTTGGAATTTATTTTTTGGAATTTGAACCACCAGTGGGATTCAGCAAAATAGCATAAATTTCAATACCAAATCCTAAAAGAACTAACATGGGTGCTAAACGAATACGGCGGAAATTAAAAATTTCAGGATTAAAAACATTAGGATCGTCACTACCACCTCCAGACATTAGTATAAAACCTAAAGCAATGCATGCTAAGCCTATAAACATGAATTTATAGTTTTTCTTTCCGAATACAAATACAGGTTTTGTAGTTTCTTTTCGTTTTTTATCTCCCATAATTTATTATAAAGTAGATATGCAAATTAACGGATTTATTTAAAAAGTAATGTTAACACCTTTGTAAATTATTTATTGAACTCATCTTGACTTTTTCTATTTCCTAAAAAATGCCCAAAATTCACCCATATTTTGTTACTTTTCTTATCCGTATCACTGCTATGCATTTCAAAAAGTGCCTCATATGGATAAATTTTAATTCATTTTCGGTTAAACACAAAATGTCAAGATGAGTTCAGTAATATAACTCGTCAGTTTTTAAATTTAAAAAACGTTGTGTGGCAAAATGCGTACTAATCCAAGTTATAATAACCCCTAAAGCAAAAATAAAAACAAATAATAAAACAATTAAAACGGGGTTGCCTAATAGTTCTAATTCAATAAACGTTTGGTTGAGATAATATAGCACAATCGCCATTCCTATTAAAGCTAATACAGCTCCAATCATCCCTAAACGCACACTTTTCCAAACAAATGGGCGACGTATAAACTGTTTTGTAGCACCAACCATTTGCATTGTTTTTATGGTAAAACGTTTAGAGTAAACCGCTAATCTTATAGAGCTATTAATAAGTAATACAGCAATTAAAGTAAAAATGGCACTAATAACGAGCACCCAAAAACTTATTTTTTTAACGTTGTCGTTCATTAAATTTACTAAGTCATTATCATAAGTTACTTCATCAACAAAGTTTTTATTTGTTGCTTCCGCAGAAATTTTCTCAAGATGTTCTGAGGTTACAAAATCTGCTTTTAAATGCACATCGATAGAGTTTTGTAACGGATTATAACCCACAAAATCCATGAAATCTTCACCGTTTTCGGCTTTCATAAACTCTGCAGCCTGCTCTTTTGAAACGTATTCGGTAGATTTTACATAATCTGCCATCGCTAAACTTTTTTCAAGTTGTTTCATTTCTACATCCTTAGCCGAATCTTTCAAATAAATGGTAACAACAACCTGTTCTTTAAAATGATCAGAAACTTTATTCGCATTAAGAATAAGCATACCTAATAAGCCCAATAAAAACAAAACCAAAGCAATACTTAATACAACAGAAAAATAGGAAGAAATAAGTCTGCGTTTTTGATGCTTTTCGAAAGATGAACTCATAAAATAATGGATTAACTGTGTAAAAATAATAAAGTATTTTTATAAAACTTCAAAAGGCTAAAAGTCTTTTTATTTCATTTTAAATTGTCATTCCCAAGATATTGAGAATCCATTCAAAATATAATTATATAAACTAAAACATATTAATATTGTTGTAATTATGCTAATTTCTTTGGTGCTTTACTTAATAAATATACTCCAATAATAACAAGTAAACAGCATAGTATTTTTACAGCGTTAATATCTTGTATATAAGTATTGTCCATTAAAACATAAGCATAAATACTTACCATAATAAAACTAATGGCAGGTTGTAAATAAATATAGCTACTATTTACAGACGGCGATACATAATTAAGCGCATAAACATTAAAAAGATAAGCAAAAAAGGTGGTGAATATTACAACAAATCCAATAACTAAATACGTGTTTAAACTAAAAGCAGCAAAATCTGTAGAAATTAAATCACTAATCCCAAAAGGAAACACAAAAATAAACCCAAATAAAAACACCCAGCTTATTACGGTTATTGCATGGTATTTTTTCATTAATGGTTTAACAATAACTAGATATAAACTGTAGGTAGCTGCATTTAAAACCACTAGAAAATTCCCTAAAAGAGAACTTGTGCCTCCAGAGTTATTTCCGTGCATAATTAGTGCAATAGCACCAATACTTCCTATGCTAATACCTAATAGTTTTCTAGAAGTAATTTTTTCTTTTAGTAGAAAGTAGCTGTAAATTAAAACAATAACAGGAATAGTTGTCATTATTATAGAAGCATCAATAGGAGAGGTTAAATTAATACCATGAAAAAATAATAACTGGTTAGCTGCGGCACCAAAAAACCCACATAGTGCAAGTCTAAATATATCTTTTCGTTCTACGTTTTCCTTTATAAATAATTTAATTGCCCAAAACAAAAGTGTACCACAAAAAACACGAATAAAAACAAATGCCGAAGGTCCAATTTTATCAGGCATAATGCCTTTTGCTATAATATAGTTTACACCATAAATTATATTAGCTCCTAGTAGTGCGAAATGCGCTTTGTAAATGTTTTTAGTCAAGAATTAGTATTTAAAGATTTTCAAAAGTAAATCTATTATTCAACAATTACATTTTAAATGCAATAAACAAGGGTATTTAATAAAACTAAAGATTTTCCAGTTTGTTTATAAAGCGTAAATTTGCAACTTCAAATTCGTCATTCTGAGCGAAGCGCGGGAATATGTATGTTTGAAGTTTCAATTTAAAAGATGACTTCGTCGCTTTACTCCTCGCAATGACGTAAATAGTTTATAAAAATTATGAAGTACAATTTCAACGAAATTGAAGCCAAATGGCAAAAATATTGGGCAGAAAACCAAACGTTTAAAGTTGAGAATCCTGCCCTTGGTGAAGCCGAAGGGAATAGTAACAAACCAAAATACTATGTGTTAGATATGTTTCCTTATCCAAGTGGAGCAGGCTTGCATGTTGGTCATCCGCTAGGTTACATTGCTTCAGATATTTATGCGCGTTACAAACGTCATCAAGGATTTAATGTATTGCATCCACAAGGGTATGATAGTTTTGGGTTACCTGCCGAACAATATGCCATTCAAACAGGGCAGCATCCAGCAATTACTACTGCCGAAAATATTAAAACCTATCGTCGTCAATTAGATCAAATAGGGTTTTCATTCGATTGGTCTCGCGAAGTTAGAACGTCAGATCCAAGTTATTACAAATGGACGCAATGGATTTTTATTCAGTTGTTTAATTCTTGGTATAATAAGAATACTGATAAAGCTGAAGATATTTCAGAACTAATAAAAACATTTTCTTCGGAAGGAAATAGACATGTAAATGCGGTTTGCGATGATAATATTGAATCCTTTTCTGCTGAAGATTGGAATGCTTTTGATTCGATAAAACAACAACAAATATTATTACAATATAGACTGACTTATTTAGCTGAAACTGAAGTAAATTGGTGTCCAGCTTTAGGAACTGTTTTGGCAAATGATGAAATTGTAAATGGCGTTTCAGAACGTGGCGGACATCCAGTAGTTCGTAAAAAAATGACTCAATGGAGTATGCGGATTTCTGCGTATGCAGAACGTTTGCTTCAAGGTTTAGATACTATTGATTGGACAGATTCTTTAAAGGAGAGTCAGCGAAATTGGATAGGAAAATCTGTTGGAGCGTCGGTTACTTTCCCCATCCTATCCTTCCCCGCAGGGGAAGAGAAAGCAGGTACTAAAAGGCCTGGTTATATGACTGGTGGGAATAATTCACATTTGTTGTTGAGTCATGCCAAGGAAATGCGCGCCAATCCAACTCTGGCAGAAGCGGCATTATGGGAACAGCTTAGAAATAAAAACCTAGATGCTAAATTTAGACAACAACATTTAATTGGAGATTTTATAGTTGACTTTGTTTGTTTAGATAAAAAATTGATTGTTGAAGTTGATGGAAAAATTCACGAAACACAAGTTGAAGAAGATGCAAAGCGAACTGAAATTTTAGAAAATGACTTTTACAAGGTTATTCGTTTTAAAAATGAAGAGGTTTTAGGAAACATCGAAGGTGTTTTAGAAAAAATAAAAAAAGAATTATCTCAAAGAGAGTCCATTAAGAGTAATTCAGAGTTGAGTGAATCACATTTGAGTGAGCAAATCCCCCCTTCGGGGGTTAGGGGGATAGAAGTCTTCACAACACGTCCCGATACTATTTTTGGAGTAAGCTTTATGACTTTGGCTCCAGAACACGACTTAGTAACACAAATCACAACACTAGAACAAAAAGCTGAGGTTGATGCTTATATTCTAGCAACAGCTAAACGAAGTGAGCGTGATAGAATGGCAGACGTAAAAACCATTTCGGGAGCATTTACAGGAGCGTATGCAGAACATCCGTTTACAAAAGCACCCATTCCTATTTGGATTGGCGATTATGTATTAGCAGGTTACGGAACCGGAGCTGTAATGTCAGTGCCATGTGGTGATGAACGCGACTATGCCTTTGCAAAACATTTTAATATTCCAATTCCTAATATTTTTGATGGGGTTGATATTTCTAAAGAAGCATTTGCTGATAAAGCAAACACAAAAATGGCTAATAGTGATTTCCTTAACGGAATGAACTATAAAAAAGCAACCAAACGAGTTATTTACGAATTGGAGCAAATGGGTCAAGGCGAAGGAAAAACCAATTACCGTTTGCGCGATGCTGTATTTTCTCGTCAGCGGTATTGGGGAGAGCCTTTTCCTGTGTATTATATGAATGGGATGCCTCAAATGATTGAAGCGGAACATTTACCAATTAAATTACCAGAAGTAGAAAAATATTTACCAACCGAAACAGGCGAACCACCTTTGGGAAATGCTAAAAAATGGTATTGGCTACAATATGGGAATAAAGGTGAAATAGTATCAAAAGAAGAGTTTGAGAATTCTTCCCCTTCGGGGAGGCTAGGTGGGGCTTTAGAGTTAAACACCATGCCAGGGTGGGCAGGAAGCTCATGGTATTTTAACCGCTATATGGATGCCAATAACAATAGTGAGTTTGCAAGTAAAGAAGCACTTAATTATTGGCAAGATGTCGATTTATATATTGGCGGAAGCGAACATGCTACAGGGCATTTATTATACTCTCGTTTTTGGCAAAAATTCTTGTTCGATAAAGGCGTTGTACCCGTTGATGAGTTTGCGAAAAAACTGATTAACCAAGGGATGATTTTGGGGACTAGTGCTATTGTTTATAGATTAGAATATGAGCCTAATTTAAATAACTTAGATAACCTTAATGATGATAGTCAAGCAGAATCAGAAAAGTTCAGCTTAATGGTTAAACCTATTTTCATTTCGAAATCTCAATATGAGAGATTAAATGTTTTAGGGGTTTATGAGTTAAAAAAATATCTGAATGAAAATTATGAAAAGGAAATTAGAAAAGGCTTAAATGATTTTATGAATAAAGAAAATAGTCATTTTTCTATAGATGAAATTTACCATGTAAACAAGTTTACTGAAATTCATGCAGATGTATCTTTTGTAAATGCTTCAGATGAATTGGATACGGAGGCATTTAAGAACTGGCGCCCAGATTTTAAAGGAGCTCAGTTTATAAGAGAAGAAGGCGAAACTTTTAAAGTTAAAAGAGAGGTTGAAAAAATGTCAAAGCGTTGGTTTAATGTTGTAAATCCAGATAACATTTGCGAGCAATATGGCGCAGACAGTTTGCGTCTTTACGAAATGTTCCTTGGCCCATTAGAGCAATACAAACCTTGGAATACAGCTGGTATTACAGGAGTGCATTCATTCCTTAAAAAACTATGGAAGCTATATCATCAAGGAGAAAACAGGAATTTCTACGTAACGAGTACTCCTCCTTCGGAGGGGCTAGGGGAGGCTTTAAAAACACTACATAAAACCATTAAAAAGGTACAAGAAGATATCGAGAACTTTTCTTTTAATACCTCGGTGTCAACCTTTATGATTGCTGTTAATGAATTAACTGCTCAAAAGTGTACAAATAAGGAAATTTTAGAACCGTTATTAATTTTAATATCACCTTACGCACCACATATTGCTGAGGAATTATGGAATCAGTTAGGACATAGTGAATCTATTTCAACTGTAGCATTTCCAATATTTGATGCCAGTCATTTGGTAGAAAGCAGTAAAAATTACCCGATTTCATTTAATGGGAAAATGCGTTTTATTATGGAATTACCATTAGATATGAGTAAAGACGCTATTGAAGCAGCGGTTATGTCGCATGAAAAAACTCAAGAGCAATTACAAGGGCGCAAACCTAAAAAAGTGATTGTTGTTCCTGGTAAGATTGTAAATATTGTTGGGTAACGTCATTGCGAATCATGCTTTTTTGCATGATGTGGCAATCTGTTTATTTTGAGTTTCAATTAAAAAGATAACCACGTCACCTCATTCCTCGTTATGACAACATATTATGAATAATAACCATATAGAAATCATTGGTTTTATCGCAGCATTTTTAACCACTGCTGCATTTTTACCTCAAGTGTACAAAACGTGGAAAACAAAAGATGTTTCTGGTTTATCATTACCCATGTTGCTTATGTTTTTTGTGGGGATAGTGCTGTGGCTTGTATATGCCATTTATATTAATAGTCCCTCCATGATTATGGCAAATGTGATTACTATTGTTTCTTCATTTTTTCTCATTTATTTTAAGATTAAATACGATAAGAAGTAATATAGCGACTGACAAATTTTCATATTATAAAGTTGGTGTAATTATTGTTATATTTATTGTGTTATAAAAATTAAAACACACAAAAATGTTAGAATATTATATATTATTAGGAGCTATAGCACTTGTAAGTTGGTTGGTAAGCAATACTTTAAAAAAGAAGTTTAAAAAATACTCTAAAGTACAATTACGAAATGGAATGAGTGGTGCCGAAATTGCTGAAAAAATGCTAGCAGATCATGGTATTAGAGATGTACAAGTTATTTCTACTCCAGGGCGTTTAACCGATCATTACAACCCAAAAAATAAAACCGTTAATTTAAGTGAGGCGGTTTATAATCAGCGTAATGCTGCGGCTGCGGCTGTTGCTGCTCACGAATGTGGTCATGCAGTGCAACATGCTCAAGCTTATGATTGGTTAAAAATGCGTTCTGCTTTAGTACCTGTAGTGAGTGTTACTTCTGGGATGTCTCAGTGGGTTGTTATAGGTGGTATTATGCTTGGTGCTGCCGCTGGATTTGGTTATTGGGTTGCAGTTGCAGGATTGGTTATGATGGGGTTTGCGACATTATTTAGTTTTATTACGCTTCCTGTAGAATACGACGCTAGTAATCGCGCTTTAGCGTGGTTGAAAAATAAAAATATGGTATCTCAAGAGGAGTATGCTGGGTCTGAAGATGCGCTTAAATGGGCAGCACGAACTTATTTGGTAGCTGCAATTGGCGCTTTAGCATCTTTAGTATATTGGGGACTTCAAGTATTTGGAGGAAGAGATTAAAACAATAAAAATACATACTAAAAGCTCTGAGTAATTTCAGAGCTTTTTTGTTTCTTTATGCGCCAATTAAAAAACTAAAATGAATAAGCCATTAACATATTATCAAGAGCATTTAAAGATTTACCAAACTCAGGTTGAAAAGCTATATAAAAGAATGACAGCTCTTAGTACACTAAGGTTATTAGTATTTTTGGCTACTGGTTTTGGAATTTATTTAAGTTTTGAATATTGGCAGGTCGCTTTGCTAATTGGAGCTATAGGTATTGGTGTTTTTGTTTTTTTACTGTCAAAACATACCGATGTAAAATCGCAACGAAATTTTAATAAAGTACTTGTAGATATAAATGAAGATGAAATTAAAATTGCATCGGGCGATTTTTATGATCGAGATAAAGGATTGCAATTCCAAGATCCCAATCATTTTTACAGTTTAGATATTGATTTGTTTGGTCGAGGTTCTTTTTTTCAATTTATAAATAGAACAACAATTAACGAAGGCACAGAACAATTAGCAAATGCATTAAAAGCAAACGATATTGATAATATTGTTTTGCGTCAGGAAGCCATAAAGGAATTAAGTACAAAACCTAAATGGCGCCAGCATTATTCGGCAACTTCTACTTTAGTTGAAGTTGAAACTCCTGCAAAGCATATTATTAATTGGTTGCAAAGTTATCAATCGTTCCTTCCTAAAATAATGAAATGGGTACTCTTAGTATTTACTTTGCTTTCAATATTAATACTTGCACTTACCTTTTTTAATAGTATGACTAATCAAGGTTTAATAGGCTATTGGTTGCTTTTAGGATTAATTATTACGGGTCTATATGTTAAAAAAACCAATATTTTGTCTTCAAAAACAGATAAGGTTAAAGATACATTTCGACAATATGCTTTGTTATTAGATTTAATTGAAAATGAAAATTTCTCATCACAATTATTAAAACAAAAACAACAAAAAATTCAATTAGATACAGAAAAAGCGTCTAATATTTTTAAAAAACTGTCTAGGTCTTTAGATGCGTTAGATAATAGAAATAATATTATTGGAGCCATTTTTGGTAACGGATTATTTTTAACTGATATTAAAAACAGTTATCGTATTGAAAAATGGATTGAACAATATGGTAATAAAGTTAAAGATTGGTTTGAAGTTGTTGCTTTTTTTGATGCTTATAATGCTTTAGGAACCTATACATACAACCACCCGCAATTCATCTTTCCAAAAATAGATACTCAAGGAGTAGTTATAAATGCGCAAAGTTTAGGGCACCCTTTATTAGATGTTAACAAGCGTGTGGATAGTGACTTAACTGTAGAAAACGAACAATTTTTTATTGTTACTGGAGCAAATATGGCAGGGAAAAGCACATTTTTAAGAACAGTGTCTTTGCATATTGTTATGGCAAATGTGGGATTGCCCATTTGTGCTAAATCGAGTAAATATTCGCCAGTAAAGTTAATTACTAGCATGCGTACTACAGATTCTTTAACTGATGATAGTTCGTATTTCTTTTCAGAATTAACCCGTTTAAAATACATTGTAGATGCTATTGCAAAAGAACCTTATTTTATTGTTTTAGATGAAATTTTAAAAGGCACAAACAGTACAGATAAGGCTATTGGGTCTAAAAAGTTTGTCGAGAAACTAGTAGCTTCAAACGCAACGGGCATTATAGCAACACACGATTTGAGTTTATGTGAAATTGAAAAAGAACTCGACGATGTTAAAAACTATTATTTTGATGCCGAAATTGTAAATGACGAACTTCATTTCGATTACACTTTAAAAGAAGGCATTTGCCAAAATATGAATGCTTCTTTTTTACTTAAAAAGATGAATATTGTATAGTTACTTTATTTGTCACTTAGAGTGATTCCGAAGAATGAGAGATTGTATCGAGAAGCTTTTTAATTATAACTTGTTCTCGATACAATTTCGATAAAAAATCGAAACCACTCGAACTGACAACATAGTTAATAATTTGCTTTGAAACTAGATTGTCATTTTGAGTGAATTTGTAAGGGTAGCGAATCAAATTTGTGTCGAGAAGTAAAACTTTGATTATGAAAACCTATTATGTTTACATTTTAAAATGTTCTGATGATACATATTATACAGGGTTTACTTCAAATCTTGAAAAGCGGCATTTCGAACATAAAACAGGGAAACATAAAGATAGTTATACGTACTCTAGAAGACCTATAAATTTAGTTTTTTACGCAGAATTCACAGATCCAAATATGGCAATTGCAACCGAAAAGCAAATAAAGAAATGGTCTAAAGTAAAAAAAGAAGCATTGATTAATAATGAGTTTGAAAAGTTACCTAACCTTTCAAAGAAGAACTTTAATTCCAATTAGTTCTCGATAGTTCTGCTGAGCCTGTCGAAGTGCAATTTCTATAAAAAAATCGAAATCACTCGAACTGACAGTATAGTTAGTTTCTTTGATGTCTGTCCGTCACTTCGAGTGAATTTGTGAAGTAAAACGAAACATATTTGTATCGAGAAGCAAATTAAAACTTACTCTTCCATCGTTTTAATAAGCTCTTCCATTTTCTTTAACCTTGGGATATATTGTTTTTTTATATACCATTTATTATAAAAATATATAAAAAATCCACATCCTATAATAATAACACCCATAATTATTAATCTCAATAGATGTTGCTTCAAATTAATATTTGTTCCTAGAACAGTTCCAAGAATAAATAGGACAGTAAATGTTAAAACAGGTAAAAGAGACCAATAAGGTGCTGTGTCATGCATTTTTTTTTGTAAACTGAGATAGTTTTTCCATTGATATAAGTAGTCAATATAAGAATTGGTCAAGGTGTTTGGTTTGTGTTTATTTAAACTTTTAAGTTTAATAATCATAAAAATTAGCCACAGAACTATTAAGAAAGCGGCAATTTTTGATAATGTATAAGGAATGGTATAGACCATATATGAAAAAATGGGAATCATAACTATGGTGCCTAATGTTTCACGAAGGTCACGATACTTTACCGATTTTTGAAAACGATCTAAACTAGATTTCATTTCTAAAATTAATCTAGACTTTTCAAATTTAATACGTTCTTGATTGCTGGACGATTGCCAGATATTGATGAGTTCGTCGTCTTCTATCATAATGTTTTATTTATACAGGTTAGTAATTTCTTTTTTATGCGTTTAATTTTTACGGCTATATTATTTTCGGTCAAGCCAGTAATATTTGAAATTTCTTTATAAGGCAATTTTTCTAAGTAAAGTGTAATGACTGCCTTATCGGCTTTATTGAGTTGAGCTATGCAATTTCGAAGTTGTATTAATTTTTCTTTCTGCTCACTGTGTTCTGCCTGAGTAAGTGCGCTAACGTCATTAAGGTTGTCCATGGAAACGAATCGTCTTCGTTTTTTAATATCATTTGAACGAAAACGAAGACAAGTATTAAGCGTAATCCGATATATCCAAGTTTCAATCGAAGATTTAGATTTGAAAGAAGGTAGTGATTTCCAAATATGGATTAACACTTCTTGGAGAAGATCTTTAGTGTCTTCAGAATTTTTGGAATAAACAGAACATATTCTGAATAGCTTTTGTTAATTCTGTTTAAGTGCTTCTAAAAATAAATCCTCAAATTCTTTACTCATAAATTTTGTTCTTGTATCTATTATATTAGTTACAAGAGCTTTAAAAATATGACAATTATTGCAAGATTATTTGGTTAGAATTTAAAATCTATAAGAAAATATTAGATTAAATATGCTATTATATTACTTGTTTAATGGTTGTAATTATAGGTATAACTAAAGTAGGTTAAGTAAAAAGCAGCGTAAAAAAATAACTGTTCGTTGGGTGATTGACTAACTAAAATGGAATTATCTAGATGAAAATAACACCTTCTATTTTAGTTTCTATAAACTTTTAAGAGTGTATATTGTCATTGCGATAGAGCGAGGAACGAGTGATGAGAAATCTTATAAAGATGAGATTCCTCTTCGTGCCTCATTCAGAATTTTTTATAGCCTCTTAAAATTTGACGAATTACAATAACTTTAGATGATGTAAAAACAATGAATAAAGGCTTCGAAATAGTAATAAGTATATTTTGAAACCTGTTGTCCGCTTTTTAATACAAAGTCATTTTTATGTTATCACTTTTTGCTTTTTTCAAATGTTAAGACTAGATTTGTTTATCTAATATTATTTGAATAATCGTCATTTACTTAATAAAAAACACTATTGAATGCAATTGAAGAAATATTTAAAAAAAAATATAAGGAGTTATGTATTATCTCTTATTTTTATTTAAAGGATATTAATGAAGCTCAAGATATAGTTCAAGAAATTTTTATAAAACTAATAGAGCGAAATAAGGAACAAAAAGTTGTTGATATTGAAGCGTATTTAAGAGTTGCAATACGTAACTCCAGTTTAAAAAGAATTAAAAATAAACAAATATTAGAACCCATTCGCGATTACTACCTATTTTATAACGATAAAAATACTGCCGAAGAAGAGGCTATAGCTCTCAAAAATAAACAAGACTTATATAGGCAAATTGATTTGTTACCCCCACAATGCAGGAAAGTTTTTTTATTATGCGCACTAGACGATTTAAAATATCAGGAAACCGCAAACTTATTAGGTGTGTCTATAAATACTGTGAAAACGCAGATGAAAAAAGCATACAAAGTACTAAGATCTTCACTAAAAGATCACCATTTATTGTTCTTTTTATTTCCTCAAAAGGACTTTTGTTAAAAAAAACAAAAAAGACTTCACCCTAAATTTAAATTTTTGGTCTTAATTTAATAGTAGGCAAAAATTAATGAAGGATATAAATATTTTATTAAAAAAAATAAAGAACACCTTAACTCCAAAAGAAGATGTTTTATTTGATGAGTGGTTACAGGATTCCTATGAAAATAGATTACTGTATAAAAAATTACTTCAACTAAAAAATGAAGGACAAGATGCTCATATAATCTCAGAGTTGGATGTAAACGCTTCTTGGGAATCTGTTCAAAATGAAATTTTAAAACAACAAAAGCGTAAATCTATTTTATTGTATGGACAGAAATGGGTGAAATATGCAGCTATTTTTATTACATTATTTGGCACTTCAATTATTCTTAAAACAGTGTTTTTTACTCCAGAAGAATTAATAATTGGTGAAGAAGCTATTACTATTCAATTAGAAAATGGAGATATAGAGATTATATCGCTTTCTAAAAAAAAATTGATTAAAGATAACAAAGGAAATACTATAGGTCAACATAGCGGAGAAATGTTAGACTATAATACTAAATTGACGAATCAGTATAGTAAGACAAATGATTATAGTACAGGTGAATTGGTTTATAATACTTTGAACATTCCTTTTGGGAAAACTTACAAATTAACCTTATCAGATGGAACCATAGTTCATTTAAATGCAGGGACTTCAATTAAATATCCTGTAAAATTTATTAAAGGAAAAGACAGGCGAGTATTTTTAAATGGTGAAGCATTTTTTGATGTAGCAAAAGATGAAAAGCATCCTTTTATTGTCAATGTAAATATGATAAATATTAGGGCTTTAGGTACACAATTTAATGTGTCTTCATATGATGAAGATTTAAGTATTAATACAATTTTAGTTTCAGGTTCTGTAAGTGTTTACAATAATAATAAAAACTATAATCCTGAAAAATCACTGATTTTAAAACCCAATCAAAAAGCAGATTGGAATAAAGGCAATAAGGAAATGTCTATTGAGACCGTTGACCCTAATATATATATAGGATGGATTGATGGGAGAATTAGATTTTACCATATGAAATTTAACGACATTATTAAGAAATTGGAAAGAAATTATAATGTTAGCATAATTAACAAAAACAAATATTTGGAAGAAAAAACTTTTACAGCTTCGTTTGACGTGGAAACTATAGAACAAATTTTAGAATCGTTTAGTAAAAATAGTAATCACACTATTAAGTACCGAATTGAGAATAATCAAATAATTATATATTAATACTAACTAATACAAAAGAGGAAAGGAGATAAAACATGATTTAGACAAACAACACACTACTTAATAAAATTAAACAAGCTGTTTTCTAAAAAAAAATCGAGAAATGTGGAAGATTTCTCGATTATAATAGAGCGGCTAAAAAACTATTAATTAACCACAAAAATCAACCACAAAAGTATGAAAAATTTCATAAAGTTAAGGCGATTCCGCCCTTATGCTTTTAAATTTGACTTAAAAATGAAGCTTTCTCTCTATTTATTTGTTATTGCTTTATTTCAAATACAAGCGAGCACATATTCTCAAAACACTAAAGTTAGTTTAGATTTAGAGAATGTAACTATTGAGAAGGTGTTTTTGGAAATTGAAAAATTAACTGAATTTAAGTTTTTTTACAATAATGAAATCAATTTCAATAAACGTATTAATGCTAAATTTAAAAAACAAAAAATATCGATAATTCTAAAAAAAATATTTTCTGATTCATCTATAGATTTTGAAGTTTTTGACAAGCAAATTATTCTAAAAAAACGATTAGAGAAACTAAAACCTCAAGGTGTTTCTTTAAAAGAATTAGATCTAGAAACCATAGACATTCCTCAACAAGAAATAAAAGGAACGGTAACAGGCGAAGACGGTATTCCTCTACCTGGAGTAAATATATTGGTTAAAGGAACTGCAAATCAAGGGACACAAACAGATTTTGATGGAAATTATAGTATTTCAGTTTCTCAAGGAGCCGTTTTGGTATTTTCATATGTAGGTCTAAAAACTCAAGAAATCCTTGTAAGTGGAAGTACTATAAATGTAATTATGCAAGAGGATTCCGAGACTCTGGATGAAGTGGTATTGGTTAGTTTTGGTAAGCAGAAAAAATCCAGTGTAGTATCTTCTATTACTACTGTAAAGCCTTCAGAATTAAAAATACCTTCTAGTAATTTAACTACTGCTTTAGCAGGAAGAGTATCTGGAGTAATTTCATATCAAAGATCTGGTGAACCAGGACAGAATAATGCTGAGTTCTTTATTAGGGGTATTACCTCTTTTGGTTTAGGGGGAAATAATCCTCTTATACTAATTGATGGAGCTGAATTAGATGTAGACGATCTTGCTAGACTATCTCCTGATGATATTGAAAGTTTCTCTATATTTAAAGATGCTTCGGCAACCGCTCTTTATGGAGCGCGCGGTGCTAATGGTGTTATTTATGTTAGTACAAAAGAAGGTGTTGAAGGTCCAGCACAATTATCTTTTAGAGCAGAAACATCTTATTCTACGCCAACAAGTACAATAGAATTGGCAGATCCCATTACATATATGAGATTATTCAATGAAGCTACCATTACTCGAAATCCATTACAACCCCTTCCTTTTTCTCAAAGACAAATAGAAAATACCATAGCTGGGACGAATCCTATTTTATACCCAACGGTTGATTGGCAAGATCGCTTATTTAGTGACTTTACTATTAATCAGCGTTACAACTTAAATGTAAAAGGAGGAGGGAAAGTAGCACGTTATTTTGTTTCGTTGGTATATAGTAAAGATACTGGTGTATTAGATGTTCCAGAAGCTAATGATTTTAATAATAATATTAATTTACAGAAGTTTCAGTTACGCTCAAATATCAACATTAGTTTATCACCAACAACAAAGGTTAAGCTAGGATTTAATACTGCTTTTGATGATTATATAGGTCCAAGACAAGGTGGTGCAGCAATTTTTGATCGTTCAGTACGTACAAGTCCTGTGAGCTTTTTACCATTCTATCAGCCAGACGAAGGGACACAATTCAATAATCATATCCTATTTGGGAATGATATTGTACCAGGCACCAACAGTTTCTTTTTTAACCCATATGCAGATTTAGTTACTGGGTATAGAGAAAATGATGATTCAAGAATTTTAGCACAATTAGAATTAACTCAAGATTTGGCTTCGATAACTGAAGGTTTAGCTTTTAAGGCTGTACTTAATTCAAATAGAAAAGCTCAATACTCAATTTCTAGGGGATATCAACCTTTTTGGTATCAGCCCCAACAAAACTTTTTAACAGGCGAGATACCTTTGGTTGGTTTAAATCCAGGTGGTAATGATGGAGGATTTGCACCAGGTACAGAAAATTTAGATTTTGAAGGCTCCAATTCCATAGTAGAGTCATCTACTTATTTACAGTTTGATATAAGTTATAATAGAGAATTTAATGAAAAACACAATACTTCTGGACTTTTAGTATTTACCCAAAATAATAGAGTGATTTCTCCGCAAAATAATGACCTTCAGGCCTCACTTCCTTTTCGTAACAGAGGACTTTCAGGACGTTTCACTTACGGATACGATGATAGATACTTTACAGAATTCAACTTTGGTTATAATGGTTCCGAACGGTTTGCTCGTGAAGAACGATGGGGCTTTTTCCCTTCTATAGCTGTAGGATGGATTGCTTCCAATGAAAAGTTTTTGGAAAGCGTAAGTTTCTTAAATAATCTTAAGTTTAAGGGTTCTTATGGTTTAGTTGGTAACGATAGAATAGGTGATGTAAATGATCGTTTCTTCTATTTATCAAATGTAAACCTAAATTCGGATAATAGAGGGTTTTTAACAGGTTTGAATTTTGACGAATTTCAAGAAGGTGTATCAATTTCTAGATACGGTAACGATCAAATCACATGGGAAACAGGAAAAAAATTAAATATAGGCTTAGAATTGGGACTCTTCAACAAAATAACTCTAGAGGCCGATTATTTTGCCGAAACTCGTAGTAATATATTAGCAGATAGGATTTTGCCTTCTAGTTTAGGGTTGCAAGCACCCGTAAGGGCTAATATTGGAGAAGCTAGAGTTAAAGGTATAGATGGAACTTTGGTTTACACTTCTAGTTTTTCCGAGGATTTTTGGATACAAGCCCGAGGAAACTTTACCTATTCTACGAGCGAAATCACTAAAATAGAAGAGCCAGACTATTCTGAAACCCCATGGAGATCAGCAATAGGTCAACCTATTGGGCAACCGTTTGGGTATATTGCTGAACGTCTTTTTATAGATGATGATGAAGTAAGAAATTCTCCAGATCAATTTGGTGAATATAGAGGTGGAGACATTAAATACAAGGATATAAATGGAGATGGAGAAATTACTGATTTGGATCGTGTACCAATAGGAAAACCTTCTGCACCAGAAATTGTATACGGATTTGGATTTTCAGCGGGTTATAAGAATTGGGATTTCTCTACATTCTTTCAAGGATCGGCAAACTCCTCTTTCTTTATAAATCAGTTCGCTACGGCACCATTTATTTCTGGAGCATTTTCTCCAGGCTTAGCTCCTACTGATCCAGGGATTACCAATACACAAATATTACAAGTATGGGCGAATAGTCATTGGTCTGAAAACAATAGAGATTTATATGCTCGATGGCCAAGGTTATCTACAGAAATTGTTACGAATAATAACCAACAAAGTACTTGGTTTATCAATGATGGTAGCTTTTTAAGATTAAAGAACCTTGAAATTGGTTTTTCTTTTCCTGAAAGTTTAACATCTAAAATGAATTTACAAAAGTTCAGGATTTATATGAATGGAACTAATCTAGCTGTATTTAGTAAATTTAAGTTGTGGGATCCAGAATTGGCTGGTAATGGCTTAGGGTACCCAATACAGAAGGTTATAAACTTTGGACTAAACATTTCATTATAAAAAAAGTGTCATGAAAAAATATAAATATATATTAATAGTATTTTCAATTTTATTCTTCGCTTCTTGTGAAGAAGAATTTTTGAATGTAGTACCAGACAATATTGCTGTGCTGGACAATGCGTTTTCTAATAGAAATGCTGCTCAAGGCTTTTTAGCTACCTGTTATTCATACTTGCCTGCAGAAGGGTCTTTAGGCGAAGACCCAGCAATGCTAAGTGGAGATGAATTAATTTTACCTATTTCACAACAAGACGACTTTGGAGGTTCTTTGGTGTCTAACGGGTTTTTAAATCCATCCAATGTTTACTTCAATTATTGGGGAGTAGGCACACCTAGTAATCAAACACCCAATAGTTTATATAGAGGTATTCGCGATTGTAATATCTTTCTAGAAAATGTTGATAGAGTAAGAGATTTGGAATTATTTGAAAAAACGCAGTGGATTGCTGAGGTGAAATTTTTAAAAGCCTATTATCACTTTTATTTGGCAAGAATGTTCGGACCAGTCATAATTGTTGATGAGAACATTCCAGTAAGTGAAGATTTAGCTCGTGAATCTCCGAGTAGAAGTACCATTGACGAAACATTCAATTATATTATAAATCTTCTAGATGAGGCTTTAGTTGGATTACCTAATACTGTTCAACCAGCTGATTTCGGACGTGTTTCAAAGTCGGCAGCCGCAGCCATTAAGGCACGAATATTGGTAGAATATGCCAGTCCTTTATTTAATGGAAATAATACTTTTAACGAATTTGTTAATTCGGAAGGAGTTCCACTATTTCCACAAACGTTTGATGCATCTAAATGGGAAGCGGCAGCGTTAGCATGTAAAGAAGCTATAGACTTATGTCTGGCTAATGGAGTTGAAATATATCCAGCTACCTATAATTCCATTAGAGATGAAAATGATTTTACCATACTCAAAGCAGGGCTAAGAGGACGTGTTACCGACCCATGGAATGTTGAACTTATATGGGGAGCATCCTCAAATAACAGTGTAGATCTTCAAAGACGCTCACAGTCTTTAAATCAAGCTGTAGCTGCTACACCAATTATTCAGCGTAACTTGGCTGTAACATTGCGTATGGCGGAGTTGTATTATTCAAATAATGGAGTTCCGATTGATGAAGATGCTACTTGGGATTACCCGAACAGATATAAGTTAAAGACATCTCAAACAGAGGATGCACTCTTTGTTGCTGAAGGAGAAACAACTGTCAATCTGCATTTTAACAGGGAGCCAAGATTCTATTCTGATTTATCATTTGATAGAAGTATTTGGTTTGGAAATGGTACAGATAATGAATTTGTTGTAGAATGGAGAAAGAATGAAACGAATAATCGAAAAAACGAAACTACAGCGGCAATTACGGGATATCAGGCAAAAAAATTGGTAGGTGTTAAAACCACATTAAATGTACCTCAAAGACGTTTTACTTCTGTAAGATATCCATTCCCAATTATGAGACTATCCGATTTGTACTTATTATATGCTGAAGCCTTAAATGAAGTCAATGGACCTTCAGCTGAAGTTTACAGCTATGTTGATTTAATAAGAGAGAGAGCCAATTTGGATGGCGTAGTGGAAAGTTGGCAAAACTTCTCCAATAATCCTAGCAAACCTTCAACTCAAGAAGGTATGAGAGAGGTTATTAAGAATGAACGCTTAATTGAATTAGCATTTGAAGGAAGACGATATTGGGATTTACGTCGTTGGTTAGATTTAAAAGACTTAATGAATACCCCTATTAGAGGCTGGAATTTAGATGGTGATTCAAATACTGGGGCTCCAGAAGTATTTTATCAGGTGACTCAATGGAATACTAGAAAACTTTCGTTGTTCGAAGAGCGTGATTATTTTTGGCCGATATCCCTTTCTGAAATAATCAACCTGTCCAATTTACAACAAAACCCTGGGTGGTAATAATTTTAAAAAAGAGTATTATGAAAAACGTATTAAAACTATTGACAATTTGTCTTATATTATTTAATATAGGGTGTGAAGAAGATGTTAATGGTCCTATTGTGACCGATAATGAAGCTCCTGAAGATATTTCAAATTTAAGCGTAACTCCTATTAATGGAGGCTTTGATATTTCATATAATGTGCCTTCTGGCAAAGACGTATTGTATGTAAAGGCAGTATATATTGATAGTAACGGAGAAAACTCTGAAGTAAGAGCCTCTGCATTTACCAATACTATGCGTATAGAAGGTTATGGAGACACTCAACCTAAAACAGTAGATATTTTTACAGTGGATAGATCAGAGAATCAATCCGCAGGAGTCGCTTTTACTGAAGTTCCATTGGATCCTGTTGTTCAAGTAGCAGCTAATTCATTGAGCATAGTTGAAACATATTCAGGTGTAAATATATCATGGAAAAACGTGACTAAAGCACCTTTGGCCTTTGAGATTTTTGCCGAGAATGAAACTGGAAGCCTAGAAATTACTGAAACTATATATTCTCAAGCGGAGCAAAGTGATTTTTCACTTAGAGATAGAGAATCTGTACCTCAAGCTTTTAAAGTTTCAATACGAGATCAATATGGAAATACTGCAGAGGTTTATCCTGATACTCCTGATAAAAAACTAACCCCTGTTAAAGAAGAACGTTTAGATAAATCGTTAATGCAAGTTGTTCCGTTGGACAATGGTCCATCTTCTGGTTGGGAAAATTTTGCAGGACGTCATACAAGCCTTTTTGATGATGAACATGGCGTTAGTAATTATGTTCATACTACTAGTGCTAGCCCACTTCCAGTATCCATCGCCATAGATTTGGGAGTAGAGGCCTATGTAAGCAGAATTGTCATTAATCATAGAGTAGGGTCAGATAGTGCTAGAGAGTATGCATTTAATCATGGTAATCCAGAAGAATATGAAGTTTTCGGCAGAAAGGATCCACCTAGTCAAAGTGGTGATTGGGACGAATGGACCTTATTATATTCTGCAACTTCGGTAAAGCCTTCTGGTTTGGAACCTGGACTTTTAACAGATGAGGATAGAATTACGGCAGATTTGGGTGAAGAACATGAGTTTAGTATTACTGATCGTCCTTTAATTCGATATGTTCGTATCAGAATCAATAAAGTGTTTACGGCAAGTGCTGCCCATATAGGAGAGTTTACGGCCTTTGGAGAAATAAATAATTAAAAAAAATAGAATATGAATCGTTATAAACTAAATATAAAAGCATTGATGCTTCTAGCTCTAGTAGTTCTAGTAGCTGTGGTATCATGTGAAGATATAGATGAAAACTACAGAGAGTATCTGGAAGAGGGAGAAATACTTTATACCACAAGAATAGATTCTATTTATAGTTTTGCAGGTGATGGAAGAATTCAGTTAAGTGCTTTTGTAACCAATGCCTTTAGTGTTACTGAGTTTGTTGTGAGTTATAATAATGGCAATGACAATGTTAGTTTTCCATTCACAAAGAATAGCGAAACGACGCAAAGGGTTGATTTAATCGTTCCTAATTTAGAGGAACGTACATATGAGTTTACAATCTTCACTAAAGACGGAGATAACAATTCATCAGTGACTTCTAGAACTTTTGCTACCTCTTATGGAGAAGATTACAAAAACAGATTATCTCCTAGAACCATTAGAAACTTAGTTTTTGATGGCTCTAATGGTATAATTGTATGGAATCCTAGTAACAGCCTTGAAAGAGGAAGTCGCATAAGATTTATCAATACTTCTGGAGAAGAAGTTGTGCTAGACGCTTCACCCGAAGATTCTGAAACATCTTTACTCAATTTAGATCCTAATGAGAAAATAGAGTATTTATCAGCCTTTGTACCTACATCTTTTGATGAAGAAAGAAACACGGAAACGTCCATTGATATGTTTGAATCAAATTGGGTTGAACTAACCCTTCCTTTAGACTTATCACTTATTTTACAAACAGTTACTCTTTCTCCTGGGGTTGGGGGTACAATTGCAAATTGGACTAATAGCGATAATTTAGATATTGTGGTTACAGCAGTCTATACTTCTGGAGGAGAGGAAAAAAGAACTAGCGTATCATCTTCAGATATAAACGGATCTATTGTGATTGATGGTTTAGAAACTGGGCAAGATTTTACACTTTTGGTATCTAATACATCTGGTAATGGTTTTGGTGGTGTATATCAAGGGCAGTCCTTATCTAAATTTCCTAGTAGTGGAATAGCCAGAATTTTATTGCCTACGGATGAATCTGGAGAACATTTTGGAGGATCTGTTGAACTTTTATTTGATGGCTCAACAGGTAATTATTATCATTCTTTTGGTAATAGTCCTGCTGAATTTGGTCACCATTTTACTTTAGATTTTGGAATCCCTACAGTGCTTAAGGGTATTAAGTTATGGCCACGAACAAGTTGTTGCCAAGAAAGAAATGTAAAAAGATATCAATTATGGGGAATTAATGACCTAACTGATGCAGAAACCACTTTGGTTTCTTACGATTCTGGTTGGGAAACTGAATCTATAGACAAAGGGTGGGTACTAATTCATGATTCTGAAACGCCTAATAGTTTTAATGGAGTTACAGCACCATATGGCGAGGTAATTAACTCTGTGGAGGCATATAGATATGTACGTTACAGAGCAATAACAAATCATATTGACCATAAAAGAACAGCACTTGCAGAAATGGAATTTTTTGTTGAATAAATAATGCAAATATTTTGTACACTGCTATTATTTTTAGCATTGAATGACCCTACATAAGGGCTTAATGTTGGAAGACGAAATTTATCTGATTTTTAAAAATTGATAAATTAAAAAAGATCGCCTGAAAAGCAATTTTCAGGCGATTTTCTTTTTTGTTATATTTTAATCCATCTTTCCTTTCATTTTCCGTTTTGTGTTTCCGTTTTGTGAGAAACAAAATCAAAATAATCTAATATTCTTTCTAGTAAAATTATTGGGTTTTAATTTTTATACATATGTTCTCAACTTTTATGTGTGATTTTAAATAAAGCGAAATGATAGATGTATCTCCTTTATTAAGCTTACTAATGCAATTTCAAGGTTGTATCAATTTTTTATTTTGAACGTTGGTAACTACAAAACTGATTTTTGTACATATTATTTGATGGTTTTAACTTTTCTAATTATTTTCCAACTATAAATGGTTTTAGTAAACAAGCTTATTTCGCAAATTTTAGTCCATATCCTCTTTTGGATGCTCTTTGTGTTTGTGTCTCTTTTTTTGTTTTCCAATTTTTATTGGAAAGAAAACCCGTTTTTACAATATGTGTCACTTTTGGTCATTATTGTGTACTTAAACAACTTTTTCTTACTCCCCTTTTTTGTTAAAAAGAAGTTATACATACTGTATGTTTTTGTGTTTGCGGTTATTTCATTTTTAGCAACTCAATTGTATTGTTATGCATTTGCTCAATGCGGTTGTAGTATTGTTAAATGTTTAAGCGATTATTTGTGGCAATCATTGGTGCCTTTAATTTTCTTTTCGTTTATATGGATGCTATATCGTTTTACAGAGAAGCAAGAGGAAGTAGAGCTTATAAAAAAAGAACATGTAGAAATGGAACTTAAATTCTTAAAATCGCAAATAAATCCGCATGTGTTGTTTAACAACCTAAATACCATTTACTCCTATGCATTAGAAAAACCAAAAGAAACACCAGAGCTTGTTTTAATGTTATCTGATAATTTAAAACACGTGCTGTACGAGAGCAACGCTAAAACAATTTCATTAGAAAAAGAAATTCAGTTTATAGATAATTATATGAAGTTTCAAAAGCTACGGACTGAAGGTGTAAAACAAATTCATTATAAAAAAAATATCGATTCGTTCAATCATAAAATAGCACCGTTACTTTTAATAACAATTATAGAAAATGCATTTAAACACAGTACTTTAAATAGCAAAATTTCAATTGATATAACAGTTGAAAATACGGTTTTAGAATGTATTTGCGAAAACGATTTTGATGCCAAAAAAGTAAGTACAACTGATTTTAAAATAGGCCTGCAAAATCTAGAAAAACGATTAGAGCTTATTTATAAAAATAGCTGCTCTTTTAAAATTGATAAAGTTGAAACATTTAAAGTGTCTCTAAAATTGAATTTAAAATGAATTGTATTATAATAGAAGATGAAATTCCGGCACAAAGAATTTTAAAAAGTTTTATTAATAAAATACCAAGTCTCACTTTGGTTAATACTTTTAAAGCTGCTATTGAAGCAAATTCATTTTTAAATGCAAATAATAATATTGATGTTGTTTTTTTAGATATTAATTTACCCGATATGTCTGGGTTAGATTTTATTAAAACCATTAAAAATCCGCCAGCAATTATAATAACAACAGCGTATCCTGATTATGCCGTTAGTAGTTTTGAACTCGATACTATTGTTGATTATCTTGTAAAGCCGTTTTCGTTCAATCGCTTTTTAAAAGCCATTAATAAAGCTAAAAGTCGTATAGAAACAGTAAAGAGTTCTATTGTTGAAGACACAGAAGAAACGATTTTTTTAAATGTAGATAAAACGCTTCATAAACTTACTTTAAACGCTATATTATTTATTGAATCTGATAGAAATTATATAACCGTGGTTACTGAAACTCAAAAACTATCCTATATAGATTCTTTAAAAAACTGGACAGCTAAACTTCCAGAGAATCAGTTTGTACAAGTTCATAAATCGTATATAATAAACAGCAAATTTGTGGATAAAATTTCGGGAAACACCATTTATGTTAGAGCGAATAAAATTCCTATTGGAAGAACTTATAAGCAGGAATTATTAAAAGTTCTAGGGGTTTAATTCAATTATTTCCTTTCAAATTGTTGCTCAAATTGTATAAAGAAGTCAGTATCTTTAGCCCATGCAGCATATTTCTAAACTTCCTAATGTAGGAACTACAATTTTTACTATTATGGGTGCTTTGGCTAAAAAGCACAACGCTATAAACTTATCTCAAGGGTTTCCAGATTTTAAAATGGATAAAAAACTTATAGATTTAGTTACCAAGGCAATGCATTCAGGCCATAATCAATATGCACCTATGCAAGGGAGTATAGCATTAAGGGAAGCGATAGCCAATAAATTTAATGTACTTTATAAAACAAGTTATCATCCTGAAACTGAAATTACGATAACTGCTAGTGCTACTCAAGCTATTTTTAGTGTTATTTCAACGTTTATAAAACCAAACGATGAAGTTATTGTTTTTCGTCCCGTTTACGATTGTTACGAACCAGCGATAGAATTAAACAGAGGAAAAACAATTTCTATCGAACTTAAATCACCTAATTTTAAAGTCGATTGGAATGCTGTGAAAGCAAAAATTAATAATCGTACTAAAATGATGATTATTAATACACCCCAAAACCCAATTGGCACTATTTTTTCTGAAAAGGACATGCTTCAATTGCAAGCTTTAACCAAAGGAACAGATATTATGGTTTTAAGTGATGAGGTTTACGAGCATATTGTTTTTGATGATGAAAAGCATCAAAGCGCCTGTTTGTTTCCCGATTTAAAATCTAGAAGCTTTGTGGTGGCTTCTTTTGGGAAAACGTTTCATAATACAGGTTGGCGAACAGGCTATTGTTGTGCACCAAAAGCACTTATGGACGAGTTTAGAAAAGTACATCAGTATAATGTGTTTTGCGTAAACCATCCAACGCAAATAGCACTGACTGAATATTTAAAAGAAACCAAACATTATTTAGAATTATCTACGTTTTATCAAGAAAAAAGAGATTTATTTTTAAGTTTAATAAAAGATTCCAGGTTTAAATTTAAACCATCAAAAGGTACATATTTTCAGCTTTTAGATTATTCAAAAATTACTCAAGAAAACGATGTCGATTTTGCTAAACGTTTAACCATTGAAAATAAATTAGCTTCAATACCCATATCCGTTTTTTATAATAACGCGTTTAATGGTAAAATCCTTCGGTTTTGTTTTGCAAAAAAAGATGATACGTTAAAGCGCGCTGCCCATATTTTAAACACCATATAATTATGCAAGATCAATTAAAAGTAGCCATAATTCAATCAGATTTAGTTTGGGAGAATCCAAGCGAGAATAGAAATAATTTTTCAGAAAAAATTAAAAATATCAACCCTGTTGATGTTATTATTTTGCCAGAGATGTTTACAACAGGTTTTACTATGAATGCTTCCGCAGTTTCAGAAACGATGCAAGGTAAAACCGTTGAATGGATGAAGGAAATTGCATTAAAGTTTGATGTTGCAGTTGTTGGCAGTATCATTATTTCAGAAAACAATAACTATTATAATCGCTTACTTTTTGTTGAACCTTCTGGTAGTGTAAAAACGTATGATAAGCGACATTGTTTTACGCTTGTTGGTGAAGAAAAAGTGTTTACTGCGGGTACAAAAAAAGTGATTATAAACTATAAAGGATGGAAAATTTGTCCTTTAATTTGTTACGATTTACGCTTTCCTGTTTGGGCAAGAAACACCCAGAATTATGATGTTTTAATTTATGTTGCCAACTGGCCAAAACCAAGAATTTCGGCTTGGGATGCCTTGTTAAAAGCGCGTGCTATAGAAAATATGAGTTATTGTATTGGTGTAAATAGAGTAGGAATAGATGGCGTAAATATTGAATATTCAGGGCATTCGGCAGCTTACGATGTTTTAGGAAATGGTATAACATCCATAATACCTTTTAAAGAGCAAACCGAAGTTATTACTTTAGAAAAACGACATATTGAACTTTACAGAAATAAACTAAAATTTTTAAATGATAAGGACGATTTTAATCTAATAGATTAATAGGCCAAATATAATCCCACCCTCCTCTAATATCGTCATCGTCTTTACTTGGTAAAAGACTTATACGTTCAGGTTGTATTTTTTTAAGATAACTCCCTGTATCATATTTTCTGTTTCCGTTGGTGTCAAAAACAACTTGTAAAAAATATTTACCGGGTTCAATATTTAAAAAATCTATAAGCCTTTCTTCGGTAACATATTGTTCTAATTTTACTTCTCCATTCTTATCAGTAAGTTGAACAATAACTGGATAAATAGCATTTTTTAAATCAATTCTTAAATTGCTTTCAGATTCTTTTTTAGTTTTAATTGAATAATTTAAAGTGTCATTTTTGTTTTCAAAAAAACCTTCAAATGCCTCTGGTAACACTTGTATTTGATAAGAGTTGTCTGCCGTTTTGTTAAAATTAAAATCGTATGTATTTGTAATCGAATCAAACTTAGTTGTAAAATCTACGTTAACAGAATCTTTGTCCATAATGCTAATTTTGGTTTCATCAAAAACAGTAAAAGGCGTGCTTCCAGTAATCTTAAAAGCTTCGTCGTAGTCTATATTACCACTAGGAGAGGCTACAATGGTTAACGAATCTCGCTCTTGTTCACTAATGCGGGCTGTGAAATCTTTTTTAAATGTTGGGTGTGTTACCCTAAAAAGAAGTGAGTCTACCTCTAATCTGGGTTTGTACCAATAATAAAGTGAATCTGTTTTTTTATCTTTTGTAACTCTCGATACAAATTCTTCGGGCACATCAGATAATATTTTAATTTTCATGTCTTTATAATCGCCTTCATAACCAAAAACAATTTTTTCACCAGAAATTAAACGCGGCCTAATAGCATTAAAATCTAATGCTTCAGAAAATAATTTTAAAGTATATAATGAGTCTGTTGGCACTTCAATAAAGTTTTTATGAAAGGCTATTTGATCTGTTTTTTGCTGAAATTTATTATCACCGTTGTTATCTTTTATAGCCATAAGCATGTATTTGCCAGCTTTAATATTATCAATAGAAAATGTGGTTAAACTATCTAATGTGTTGGTGATGTATTTTGGGGTTTGTTTGTAAATTATAGAATCGGTAAATGTAGAATCCACTTCATATAATGCTACAGAAACAAAGGTTTCGGTTTCTCTTTTTACAGCGTCAATTATTTGCCCTTTTACAGAAAGCGAATCGATATAATCGCCTGTAGAAAATACATATCTATAATACGGGAATGGGTTGCCTTCATTATTATCGGTAATGCTATTTCCAAAGTTAAAAGCATAGGTGGTATTTGCTTCAAGCGTATCGTTAATTTTAATTTTAATCGTCTTACTAGCACTTCCAAGTGGGGTTATATCTGGATCCCATGTCATTGGAGGCGAAATAATTAGCTGCTTTTTTATGTCTTTAATTTTAATGTATTCGTCAAAAACAATTTCAATTTCTTTATTTGTAAAATTAGTGGTGTAATTTTCGGGAGAAGACTTAACAATAGCAGGAGGAGCAATGTCTTTAGGTCCTCCCTCTGGTCGACCTCTATTGGCACAATTTATAATAACTAGGCTTAAAAATATACCTAAAAGAAGATTTAAAAGGAGTTTTTTCATGCGCTATTTAATATGGTTTTTTAATTGTAATAGGTAAATCGTTATATCTGTTTTATAATTTAAAAGCAGATATTTTCATTATTACTTTTTAAATTTTTAGCAAACCTACATAATTTTAACGACTAATAACTTACGCTATTGCCATAGTTGCAATACTTATTTTTACATTTTTTACTTGGTTTAATACTAAGCTGCAAGCTTCTAATGTTGCACCTGTAGTTATTAGGTCGTCAACCAAAAGAATATGTTTGTTTTTAATTGAAGCTTCATTTTGTAAAGCAAATAGTTCTTCACTGTTTGTCCAACGTGCCAATCGTTTTTTGTTTACTTGCGATGTTGTATGGGTGATTTTTATAAGCACATCTTCCTTATAGGTAACATTTAAAGATTTTGCAATTTGTTGCCCAAATTTTGCAACTTGATTATATCCTCTTTTTTTAAGTTTGTTTTTATGTAGAGGCACAGGAATTACAATATCAATAGCATTATAACTCGTTATGGTTTTTAACTCGCCACCTAGCCAATTACCTAAGAAAGTACCAATGTTTTCGTAGCCTTTATATTTTAATCCGTGTATAAGTTTCTGTACGAGTCCTTTTTTTTCAAAACGAAATAATGCTGTTCCGTTTTCAACTATTGCGCGCCCGTAAAGTACATTTTTAACGGCATCATTATCATCAAAATGAAAATTAGTTACAGGTAAATCATGTCTGCAATTTATACAAATAGTATCTGTGTTGTCGCTCAATATATCAAGACAAGCGTAACATACTTTTGGGAAGAATAGATTTACTATCGGTTTAAACATTTCTATAATAACTGTAGCCTTGTAAACTTAATTAAAAAAACAATAAAAGTTTATGGATTTATTTAGATATTGCTAAACCATCATAATTTGTCATAATCTATAATTATATTTAAGTGAAATTAAAAAGACCTGTCAGATTTTTTAAACATAAGTGTTCGGAAGAGTTCTAAGCAGAACTAAATAGCTGTGATTTGCTAGGATCTCCATCGCAAATCACAACTATCTCCTTGATTATTTCCATATTTAATTCTTCCGTAAAATC
>CANKVS010000028.1 GCA_947487155.1 uncultured Flaviramulus sp. | reverse complement strand
TTTAAAATAGCGACATTGGCGTTGTATATCTCCCTTTTCATTTTCTAAAGCAGTACTTTCTGCCATAATAGCCACATCTTGTTTTCCTGCTGCACCACGCCCCCTAATACCTTTATCTTGTTCTATTTCTGAAGATTCTACTGTAAAGTACCCTTCATCCATTTCTATCATACCTTCTAAAGTATACATCGCATCTCTATTACCCATAGCTTTACGTAGCTTGTGAACCATAGCCCAAACAGGCTCGTAGCGCTTAAGCCCTAATTGACGTTGGATTTCTTTTGATGAAAAACCTTTCTTTGTCGCGCTTAACAAGAACATCGTTTTGTACCAAATCATAAAAGATAAATTCGAGTTTTGCATGATGGTACCACTTCTTAGTGAGATTCTGCTTCTACAACTTTTACATTCATAACTCCATCGGCTTTTTATCCAATAATGTTCTTTATGTCCACATTTACATACAACACCTACTTTGTCTCGCTGTTCTTTAAAATGTAATCGACAAGCCGCTTCACTATCAAAATTTGCAGTAAAACTAAATAAATTCATACCTTTTATTTTCTTTACAATTTACATCTTTTTTATAATTATGGCAAATTACGGATATTCAAACTTTTTATATCATTATTCCAAACTAATAGGTCAAAACATCGTGAATTCAGCTTAAAATCCAGTTTTTGAACCAAAATGTATACATATGACACATTTAGTTTAATACCAGTTTTAGCGTTTACATTAAACTTTATACAATCATTTAGGTATCATATATTGATTGAGATATAAAAGCAACCAAAAACAAAAAACCTAAAAAGAGTTTAAATTCGAATTTGCGTATTCTGAAATAACTTAGAAGCCTTTAGGAGTTCCAAAAAACTAAGTCACATGGCTATAATTATTGAAATAATCAATATGTCTTACATTTTTTTTAGAATTCCTTATTTTGTTATACTACCATTCCGTAGCATCTTTTCCTTCTTCAATTACAGGAAAAGCACTTATTCTTAAACGTGCTGCTCCCATTGGTATAAGCTCTACTGTTTCTATGGCTTCACTTGATTTTACAGGGCTATCTTTTAGCTCTCCTGCTAAACCGTTTTTATCGATTTTCCAATTAGGAATCTTTTTAGCTTTAACCTTTAATACAATTGGTGCTGATTCGGTAATAAACGGAAAATTATCTTTTGGCCAAGGTTTTGTTTCTATCTCAAAAGCGGCTGATGGGTCTTTGCCAAGTACTAATCCGTAGTTCCATGCTGTTGTGGGATTGATTTCAAAAGAAGGCCAATCGTCAGTATTTACACCTTTTTGCCATTTGGAATCAAATATCGCAGTTTTGTCGCTTGCTTTTCTAATATAATCTTCTCCTATTTTTAATGAAAATGTTAGTGGACCATAATCTACACTCACACTATTATGGTTATTTTCCCAAGTTTTAACTTTAATCTTTTTTGGTAATTGCAATACTATTTTATCACTACTTTTCCAAATTCGATCCATTTTCACAAACTTACCTGCTTCAGGTTTTATGTTTACTTTTTCTCCGTTTAGCATTATTAATGCATTTTCTGCCCACCCTGGTATTCTAAAATACAATGGAAAAGCTGTTTCTTCTTGAAGTTCTAATTCAAAATTAAGCGCTTCTTCAAAAGGATAATTAGATGTCATCTTTATAATCACTTCAGAGCCATTACCTACTTTTGCCTTTACCGTATTAGCTGCGTAAATAACTGCTGCCAAACCGTTATCTGGAGTAGCCATCCAAAGGTTTTCATTAAAATAAGGCCAACCTTGAGAATGGTTATGTTGACAACATCTAGAACTAAATGGATTAAACATTAAAAAAGGTCCCTTGTTGTCAATCCCAGGATAATGGTTTTCACTATCATTAAGCACCATATTAGGGCTTGTAATATATCTTAAGCTTTTAAAATCAGGAGCTACGGCAGCTGGATATGTATTAAACGCAACTTCTTCTGCATGGTCTGCCCAAAAGATATCACCAGTTATTCGAAGCATATGTTCATCCGAATTCATTTGTTCTACCATACCACAGGTCTCAACACCTTGTCTTGGATCATCATATCCAGGGCGGGAATTTTCATCGGAACCAAACATACCTCCTGGTACTTGTCCAAAATGTTTTCTTATAATATTATGGTTATCATAAGACGCTTGAAGGTCTTCGGGTTTACCACTAACAAGATAATATTGTGCAGGCTCACGAAATGCTTGTGCTACATTTACATTATGCCAATCTATTAAATCGCCATACCAATTTGGCCACTCCATGCCTTTACGAATATCTTTATGATTTCCAATGGCATCCAATGAATGTCCACGACTAGACCATGGTGCTGTATTGCTATGAACTTTTTCTGCTAATTCTAAAAGCCATGCTTCGCCAGTTCTGTTATACAACCAGAGTACACTGTGCAAATTATCGCCTCCACGGATTCTTTGCCAGTACTTAGTTTCAGAAAGAAATAGTTCATCAGGAACATTTAATTGATATTTAAAATAGTTAGTCATAAGCGTTATAACTCTTTCGTCGTTTGAGTACTCATAATATGACTGCAAACAATATAACATAATCATATTAGACCAATAATCTCTTACTTGAGTTTCCTTGAGCAAATTAGCTTCGGTTCTTTCTTCTTCAGAAACATAACTTTCCCAAGCAAAATCGGGCCCAAAATACCCATTAGGCATTTGACTATTTAGCGCACCTTCTATCCATATTTTAGCTTCATCTATCATTTCCTTATCTTCTAAAATATAGCCAATATTTGCATAGCCTTTTAACCAATATGGTACTTCTTCCCACCCCCATTTTCCTTTTCCATCTTTGGCTAACCAAGCATTATCTTCTTTTTGAAGCCATGCACTAATGTTTACTAAATTACCTGTAAGCCCCTTTCGTTGGCGGTGTAAATATTCTTTTAACCAACCATCAGGTTTAATAGCCGTAACTGGAAGTTTTATTAAAGCACTTGGTTGTAGAGGTGCTCGGTTGCTTACGTAATGAGTGTTTCTAAGTGAAACATTGGGAGACTTAACTACTGTAGCCATTATAGATTCACTCTCTTTTTTAGTGTCCTTACATGAACTTAAAGACAAGGTGAAAACTATTACCAATAGCTTAATGACTTTTAATTGATAAGGTGATATACTTCTTACTGTTTCCATTTTTAATTGTTATAACTGTTAAACTTTAATAAATTAATTTATGATTGTATATTTTCATATTCAATATCTACATCCAAAATACCAACAGATATATTATCAACAGATTTCATATGTATCCTAATGACTTCACATTTTAACTCTTCTGCAGGGTGCAGTACATTGTACTGGTCTTTTTGTGTGGCATAAGAATCTGTTACATATACTTTGAACTTTTCCCATTTACCATTTTTTAAATATTCCACAGACCAACTTAAAGGGACTTTCACAGATTTATTGTTATCGTACCAATATATATTTATGCTTCTAATTGATTTACCTGAATCCAGACCAATTTCTATCCATTGATTATTCTCCACATTATCACTTATCCATACAGGAATAGTTGTATCGTTAGAACTTATTGGTCTGCGTCCATCAGCTATTGCGCCAAGGTTTCCATGTTGAGCAATCGAAGATGCTTTTACGCCTTTATACTTTCCGCCTTTTAGCTCATTACCATCAGTAAACTGAATCATTTCAGATTTTGTTGGAAACCATACATTCATAGACGCATTACCTCTATTATTCCATGCATAATATGGAATAAGTGTTATGTTTTCATTTTTAATTCCATTAATACTCTTGGACTCCCCAGGAATTGACACACTCACAACATTTTTTAAAACACCCTCAGAAATTATTTCTGTCTGCATTTTAGAAGAACTAACTATATTTTTCAAGAAAAAACGTTGAACTGCTCCTCCGTTATCGTTTCCTTCGGCACAGTATAAAAGTGGGCCTTTAGTAATTGCTATTCTTCCTCTATTGGCTTCTACGAGGTCTATTGATTTATTGTATCGAACAGGCATTGGTAATAAAAGTTCAACTTTATCTCCCGACTTCCAAGTTCTTTTAATATTAGCAAATCCTTTTTCTAAAACGGTTGTTATTGTTTCACCATTTACTTTTACATTCCATTTCTTATCTACGTTTCCAATATAACTGTATAATTTCCCTGGAACAAATTGTTCCCTTGCCCAAGTTGGTATTCTTAACTTAAGCACAAATTCTTGTTCTTTTTTGACTGAAACCGTTAGGCTAATATTTTCATCAAATGGATAATTAGATTTCTGAGTTATGTAAACATCTCCTTTTTTTAGTGGAATAGTAGTTGAATTACTGGCATAGAAAGTAGTATATATTTCCTCGTCTGTATGTGAGTACATCATACCCGAAACTTGAGGAATCAACCGCGCAATGTTTGATGGACAACATGCCGTACCAAACCAAGGTGAGCGTCCTGCTTTACCATGGTTAAAAGGTGTTATTCCATCTGCTTCAAGTGGATTTACATAGAAAAACTTATTGCCTTCCATATTTACACCTGCTAACGAATTATTGAATAATGAAATTTCTGCTACATCCATAAAGCGCGCATCTTTATGAAGTAAGAACATGCGGTAATTAAAAAATACGCTACCTACTGCTGCACAGGTTTCGTTATATGCTTCTTTATTGGGTAATACATATTCAGGGCCAAAACCTTCAATACCATGTACTGCCCCCAGACCTCCAGTAATACTCATTTTGGTATCAACTAAATCATGCCATATACTTTCTAAAGCCTCATTATAATCATCACTACCCGTTAAAGCACCTACATCTGACATTCCTGAATAGAGGTATGTGGCTCTAACTGCATGTCCTACTGCTTTTCGTTGTTCTGCTACTGGTTTGTGCTGTTGAGCATAGGAAGCTGACAATACACCTTTGCCATCAGGCACAAATGTTTTTCCTCTTATGTCTAAAAACTTTTTAGCCATATCTAAATAAAGTGCCTTACCTGTTAATCTATGTAGTTTAGTAAGTGCTAATTCTAGTTCCTGATGTCCTGGTGCTTGGTTAACTGGTTTACCATCATTATAGTTAGGATCCCCTTCAAAGAATACTTTATTAATATGTTGTGCATTTTTTTCGGCTACTTTTAACCACTTATCTTTTCCTGTAGCTTGATAATAAGCAATAGCACCCTCGTACATGTGCCCCATATTATATAGCTCATGGCTGTGAAACACAAAAGAATAAGGTTTATCTCCCATACCTCCACCTCCCCAATGGTCATGGTTTTTAGAAGCACCTGTTATATGTGCTACGTACAAATAACCGTCTTCTTTTTGGGCAGCAGCAATAATATCTATAATACCATCCATACGATTTTCGAGTTTGGAGTCAGGGTTTTCCATTAAAATTAATGCTGCCCCCTCCATTACTTTGTATAAGTCTGAAGATTGGTATCTATGAGCCTTAGGTAAATCATCTTCAATACCAGCTAAAAAATTTCCTGCCTGTTCTAAAGCTCTTTGCGCTTTAATTGTTTTATCTAAAGCAAAGGGTACTAATGTTTCTGCTTGTGTTTTTAATCTGGGTTTCCAAAAATTATCTTCTAAACTTACCTCATTAAAAGGAATTGGAATTAATTGAGATTGATTTTCATTTAAAGTATTTTCTTCTGAAGTTTTACACCCAATAAAAAATAAAGTTATTACAATCAATAATGATAAAAAGGATTGTCTTTGCATGCTTCTATATGTTTTATGTTTTATGTATTTATATTATTTCTAATTCAGTTTAAATTTTTAAATATTCAATATTTAAGGCGTTTTATTATGGAATTTCTTATCTATAAATACAGTTAAAACAAATATTATTATAGACACATAACCAAAGACTTTAAATCCTAATAATAAAGGAATTGAAGCTGCTAAAAGTGAGCCTACACCTGCCCCAATAGCATCAAAAGCAAAAACTCCTAATGGATTTTTTGAAGCTCTTTCAAATAACGTCGGAAAAAACATTCCTGAAACTATTGCTGTTGGTATAATTAAGATTAATTGGAATAATTGAGGGAGCCATTGCGAAAATACTATGGAGATAATAAAAGTAATTATAGAAAGTACAATTAGTGGTTTTTGTATTTTATGAGTCGAAATCATACTTCCTATTCCTGATAATATCAGGAAACTAACTGCTCCTATCATAAGGGCATCAGAATATACAAATGTAGTTTGAAATAACATGAGTACCAGATGATGCTCTACAACAAGAAAATTTGCACCCAGAAAAAACGACAATAAAGCCACTGAATTATAGGTTTTATTAGGTATTTTAGGATTTCCTCTTTTGCGTAAACCAAGCCAAGTTAAAATACCAACAAGAAATAATATTATCGCACCAAAGCCATATAACTGAATGACTTGAGTTGTTGAAAATATGTGTCTTAAATTTCCCCCTAAAAAAGGACGGTCGTCTGTTACGGGTCTAAATAATTTATCCTCGTTAACATTATATGCAACAGGTTTAATATTTTGCGAAATATTATTAGGCGATACCGTTGCTCTATCTTCTGAAGGTAAAAGTTGTGTTAAAAGTTCTGTTACTTTTTTGACTGTTGGCAATGGAAGATTTAAGTCTTTTCTAGCAAGGATTAGAAATTCTCCTTGATTTTTGTAAGCTCTAACATTCATCTCTAGTGAACGCAAAGTACGTACGTATTGGTCTGTTAGCAACCCTTTTTCGTCTAAACCTAAAGGATACCAAATGGCAAAATACCCATCTTTAGAAAGTTTACTTTTAATCGTTTTATAAGCTTCAATTGTTCTTATAAGATTCCCTGGTTCTAACATCATTTGTGGATAACCACCAACACTAGGTAAAAATATTAAATCGAACTCTTTATCAACTGAATTTAAAAATTGTCTTCCTTCAGAGCGTATTAAGTTTACGCCCTCCACATCATATACATTTTGAAATTCATCTCGCAAATGGTCTTTATTGCGTACCGCATTAACCACAGCTGGTTCAATTTCTACGGCGGTTATATCTGTATGCCCAATAACGCTAGCATATCTTACTTGGCGTCCACCGCCACTACCTATAATAGCAATACTGGATTCTTTTTCTGCTAATTTAATAGGAACTGCTCCCATAGAAGGTCCATAAAAACCATAACGTGGATGAAATTCCCACTGGAAAAAATCATTATAAAAACCAAAATAACTTGTCCCATCTGGGGATGCCATTATTTCGGTTAAACTATATCGACCCCATTCTTGAAACGCCATATCAAAGCCTCTTTGTTCAAATTGCTGCGTTGAAAGTGGTGCTACGCCTTTATATAGTTTTAAAAAACTCTTCTCTAAGTTTGGAGTGAAAAAACAGGCTATAATAATAACAATCTGTAAAATGGCCATTAATCGCTTTTTTCCTTGCGTAATTAATAATCCTGAAATGCCCATTATTAGCAAAACAACGAGTAGCGATTTGGTTATTCCTAAAAAAGGAACAGCCCAATAAGCAATAAGATAAGAAGCGGCTGCACCAAATAAATAAATAGCATATACACCCCTCATTTTTGCCGAAAATCGTTGTCTTCCTATCTGATAACCTATATACTCGGAAAGCCCATACGCAATGAAAAAAGGGATGAAAAGCACCGCAAAAATTGCTATATTGATTAAAAGTTGAGATACTTCAACATCAAATAAATGAATACGCAAATAATCAAAATTATGAGTGAAAAGTGATGCGATTATGGATATTACCAATGCCCCTTGAAGTATCCAAAGTGTTTTTATAAACGATTTAATATTAATGGAGAAAAAAGTGGCTCCAATCAAAGCACCAACAGGAAAGCCAATGAATAATAGATCAAAAAATAGCGATGGCATTATAAAAAAGCTGAGCAACCTAAAAATAATCAACGTAAACAAAACGGTTGCAAAAGACAACAGAAAGAGCACAATTGCAAGATTCCTGGAACTAATTAATAATTTATCAACTATTTGAATATCGGGTTTATTTATGTTTTTATTTTCTTGCAAAGTTTATATTTTTTAGCATTTTGTTTAAAATTTTATGTTCGCTTCCTTCAATTATCATTGATGGACTAAGAAATGAGTCCTAATTAAAGATTTTTAGATATGTATGCTTATTTTAAATTTTTTGTTATTGATTCTTTAAATTTATTTTATACAATTTTGTATTTATCTTATTCATTTTTTTAACATCCATTTTTATAACGGCTCGATCGTATGTCATCAAACCATTTACTTCAGTTTCTATATCAGTTGTTTGTGTATAAATTGCTGCGGCAAGCCCCTTTTTTATTAATTCAGGCATTTTGTCCATCAATGCTTTATAGTTATCTAAAAGACTCTGTTGGTTGGCTATTTTTTTGTAGCCTCTATTTCCATCTTCCTTCCATAGATGCTCGTCAATGGATAGCCCTAGTCCTCCAAATTCACCTAAAACCATGGCTTTATTTTCAAAAACTCTGGGTGCATGATTAGCTCTTTGTGGTATACCTGGGCCAGGATAAATGTGTGTATCTATCATGTGACCGACTGGAAAAGGGTTCCCACCACTAAATCCATTTACTAATCTGGAAGGGTCCTTTTTGATAGTCCAGTTGATTGTTCTCGCAGTATTAAATTGTCCCCATCCTTCATTAAATGGTACCCAAACTACTATAGACGGGTTATTATGATTGGCTTCCATAATGGTTTTCCATTCTTTATAGAATTGCCTTGCAGATTGCGGATTTCGTTCACCTTCTCTTTCATCGTAACCTGATGGTTTTTTCCAGGGGCCATAGCCATTACCATTAGGCATGTCTTGCCAAACCATTATACCCAGTTTATCACAATGGTAATACCATCGTGCAGGTTCTACTTTTAAGTGTTTGCGTATGGTATTAAAGCCTAACCTTTTGGTGATTTCTATGTCGTATTTAAGTGCTTCATCAGTAGGTGCTGTATAAATACCATCGGGCCACATACCTTGATCTAATGTGCCATATTGAAAAAGCATTTTGTTGTTTAATAGAAGACGTTGACAACCATTTTGGTCTTCTTCCATAGATATTTTTCGCATCCCAAAATAACTATCTACTTTATCAATTGTTTTTCCTCCTCTAGTTAGAAAGATTTTAAGATCATATAAAAAAGGTGTATCAGGAGACCAAAGTTTTGGCTTTTTTATAGGTAGCGTTAAGGTTTCTCCGAAGCTTCCTTTTACACTGACTACTTTTTGTTTGCCATCAAATGCAGTGATGGTTAAGTAATCTTCTCCAGACAAATGTTTGTGTCCCTGTACTTCTATTGATAGTTGTTCATTGTCAATATCTGGAGTTATCCGAATGGATTCTATCCCATAATCTGATACTGGTTCTAACCAAACTGTTTGCCATATTCCTGAAGCTGGTGTATAGAAATAAAAGAGCCTATTGGGATCCAGTTTTTGTTTTCCTACGGATTGAAAACCATCGTCTGATGGGTCCCATACCGCAACAATAATTTCCTGTTTTCCAGATTCATGTAAGGCTGTAGTTATATCAAACGAAAAAGGATCATAGCCTCCTTGATGGTTTCCTACTTTTTGCCCGTTCACAAATACTTCGGTTTCCCAATCTACGGCACCAAAATTAAGCACTACTCTTTTATTTTCCCATGTTGATGGAATTTCAAAATGTCGACGGTACCAGATACGCTGTTTTGAAGTCACTTTCTTTCCCGCTTTTGATAGTGGTGATTCAATAGGAAAAGGAACGGTTATCTTTCCTTCATAAGAAACAGGAGACTCATCGAGCCAATCTTGTATCTTATAATCCCATTGACCATTTAGATTTTGCCATTCTACCCGCTTCATCTGGGGTCTTGGATATTCAGATAATGGGTGTTCAAAATTGACCTTATCGCTCCATTTGGATTTAAGTTCTCCTCCTGTTACACTTTTTTGCGCATAAAGCGTTCCTATGATGAACAAAAAAATGATTGTAATGCTATGATTATGTTTCTGCACTGTATCTGTTTTATTCTTTAATAAAAGCATCTATCTAATGCTGGTCGAATACTGGAAATTCTGTAATTCGAAGCGTTGTAGTACCATAAGGCACTAAAATAATGTCTTCAAATTTGGCTTGCGCTTTTCTATCTCCGCTTGTACCCCACCAAGCAGGAAAAGTCGGAATGCCATTTTGTAATGTCCATTCGGGAAAATCTACTCCACGAGTTTTAATCTGAATAGGAGCGTTTTCCAAATTCCATGGATACGAGCCATCCCAATCCAACTCCTCAACGGCAAAGGCCTTTTCTGCATTATTTAAATCGTCAGCGTGCAAAGCATAGTTCCATTTATCTTTAGCAAATACTTCATAAAAGGTTTTATAACCATCCCCTCTATTTTTTGCTGTTGTTTCAGCATTTATTTTTAATGCATATACTAATGGTCCTCTTTCTACGCTCTTAGCAAAATCAAACCATTGGCTAATTTTAATTTCCATGGACATTTGAATGCTCACTTGGTCATTATTGTTCCATGTTCTATCAATAATTGCAACCTGATTAGTGATAGTTCCTTCCCATACTTTTTCGTTCACACTAATTTTTGCTCCTTTCGCCCATCCTGGGATACGCAAATGGAAAGGAAACTTACCCGTTTTATCAACACTAATAGAGAAGTTTACTGTTTCTCTAAAAGGAAACCCTGTAGTTTCTGTAATTGTAGCTGTTATATCGTCTCCGACTTTAAGGGTGACTTCACTAGGGGCATATAATAATGCTGCAACCCCTCCATCTGCTGTGGCATACCATAGGTTTTGCACATATTTAGGCCAGCTTTGGTGCATATTTGTAGTACAACACGGGTATCCCGTTAGTAACCCAAACACAAAGTCAGTCCCTCCATGTCCTGAAGTTTGATATGCCGTTTGTAATCTATCAGAGATTTCTATTTGATTGGCTGCTTGAAAGTATTGTCTGGTTGTAAAATCGTCAGATGCTTGTGTAGGTAAAGCATTATAGGTTATTTTTTCTAACAAATCTGCATATTCCATATCTCCTGTAATGGTAAGCATGGATTCTAAAGAAAACATAGACTCTGATATAGAGCAAAATTCTACTCCTTTTGTTGGGTCTTGTCCGTGCAAACCTTCATCTCCACCAAACATACCTTGTGGCTGTCCGTGAAAAAATTTAATATCTTCTAAGGCTTGTTTGGTTGCTTTTATATGTTTTTCATCCTGATTTTGCTGATAATAAATGATGGGTTCTTTAAGCCCTTGTGCAAAATTAACACAATGGAAGCTTCCTAATTTGGAAATATGTGTGTCTTTTAATTCTTCAGGATTGTATGGGTATTTATTTGTTCTTAAACTTTCCCATGGTGATTCTATTTTCTTTCTTGTAATATCATTTAAAAACGCTTCAGTCCAAGGAAAGGTTTGTTCTGCAATTATTTCACTTAATTCTAAAAGGAATTTATCTCCAGTTATATTATAAAGCCAATATACTACTTGTAAATTGTCTCCTCCTCTACGGTTTCCCCAAATGGTTATAAAATCAAGTGGTCTTTCTGGCAATTCTTTCAATTGAAACTTGAAATAATTAGTAAGTACTGTAATCACGCGCTCATCGCCTGTGGCATTATAATGCTGTTGTAATACTTTTAACATGACCATTTTTGGCCACCAGTCTTTGCGTTGTCCTCTTTGAACTCCATGTTCATATTTTGGCTCCACTTCAAAAGGGATAGGTCCTAAGTAGCCATCTTCTTGTTGGTTATTTAATGTCCATTCTATCCATGGTTGCACTTTGGATTTTAGAGCTTCATTATCAAGAATATAGGCAAGTGGTAATAAACCGTCTATCCAGTATGGTCCTCGTTCCCAACCATCGCCATCGCCACCAAGCCAACCGTTACGGTCGCCAACTACTTCTGGGTACAATTCATCCAAATGCCCCGTCAAACCCGTTTTCATACTTTCTAATTGCGTCAATAACCATCCTCGAGGCTTAATAGTTCCTAAAGGTAATTCCAAATAGGGTTTGGTTTTTAATGGTGAACGATTTTGGAGGTAATTGGCTTCTTTATTTGTTGAAATATCAGAAGATGATGACGTCTTTAAACCCTCATTACAGCCAATAAATACTGTTATAACTGAAATTAAAATAAGTTTTAAAACCTTTTTTTTAATGTTTAATAAATGCATTGCTTATATATTAGCTTTTTAACAACTTCTTAAATTATTTTATAAAATGTATGTCTAAATTGTTTTGACACTAATTGGTATTTATCCATACCGCCATTTCGCCTACTTTGCGATGTGCCCAAGCATAATAAGGGATAGCAGTAAATGTTGTGCTTTTAGAATTTTTTGTTGCCGTGCCTTTAATTTTTCCTAAGCCTCCAAAAAGATCATTATCAAACGAATAATTAAAGACATCGTTTGTATTTACTTTTAGATTAAGTATGCCATTAGGGTTATCAATTTCTTCGGCACAATACACTAAGGGGCCACGTTCAAAAGCAACTTTGTTTTTATTAGCTTCTACTTTTTCGTGCGTAATCACTTTACGAACAGCCATATCAAACTCAATTTGTATGTGGTCTCCTTTTTTCCAAGTATTTTGTTCTAATACTATATATCCATTTTTAGCAATAGCCTCTTGTTTAACTCCGTTAACAGATAAGGTATAGCCTAGTTGTTTTTTAGTAACATAACTATAAAGGTTTCCTGGCATGACTTCATCTCGTAACCAACCAGGTATACGAATGTTTAAGTGCGCTGGAACTGGTTCATTATTATTGATAGTAAGCGCTACTTTTCCATCCCACGGATAGTTGGTTTTTTGTTCAATTTCGAGCAGTTTTCCATTAACATCAAATGCCGATTCATTCCCAATAAACAGATTTACATATACATCTTCTCCTCGGGTAGCGTAAATATATCCTGGTAAAGATGGAAGTATGCGCACCACATTTACAGGACAGCAAGAACAATCAAACCATGGTGAGCGACCACAAACACCTTGATTGAATTTATAAACACCATCTGCTTCTAAAGGGTTTGGATAAAAAAAGGTATTACCTTCAAACGATACGCCTGAAAGGAATCCGTTATAAAGTGTTCGCTCAAATACATCCATATACTTTACGTCGCCTTGTAGTAAAAACAGTCGATGATTCCATAACATTAATGAAATAGCCGCACAAGTTTCGGTATAAGCTGTGGCGTTAGGCAATTCGTAATCGGGTCCAAAACCTTCATGCTTTGGTTCTGCACCTATGCCCCCAGTGAGGTATATTTTTCTTTCAATAATATTTTTCCAAATTTTATCTAGTGCTTTGTCATATTTTTTTGTACCCGTAATAGCTGCAATATCTGTAGCTCCAGCATAAAAATAACCTGCTCTTACTGAATGTCCTACGGCTTTTTCTTGTTCAGAAAATAACTTATGGTCTTGCGAATATTCGCCATAGAGTTTATGCCCTTCTGCATTGCCTCTTTGATCCACAAAAAATTTAGCGAGGTTAAGGTATTTTTCATTTCCTGTAACTCTATACAGTTTCACCAAGCCTATTTCTATTTCTTGATGTCCTGGAACACCCATATTTTTTCCCGGACCAAAAACACTATCAATAAGATTTGCATTTTTAATGGCGACATCTAAAAGGGTGCGTTTTCCTGTTGCTTGAAAATGTGCTGCGGCTGCTTCATACATATGCCCTACGTTGTATAGCTCATGGTGTATTCTTAGGCTTGTCCATCTTTTTTCTCCGCCTTTATCTGCTGCTTTATTTGGATTAATGGTGCGGTTTGTATATAAATACCCATCTTCTTCTTGTGCAGCGACTATTTTAATAATAAGATTATCCAAGTATGCCCTAAGTTTTGGGTCTGGGTTAACTTGTAGTGAAAAACTAGCGCCTTCAATTATCTTGAATACATCAGAATCATTGAAATAGATGCCTTCAAATTCGCCCTTCTCTAAACCTCCTGCTATAGCAAAATTTCGAAGCCTTCCTGTTTCTTCACTTTTCTGGAACGTATAAGGTACCGTTACGTCTCTATTAGTTTGCATACGTGGTTGCCAAAAATTGTCCTGTATGTTTACCTGAGTAAAAGGGACAGGCGTAATGGGATAATCATTTTTTATGGATTGGGTATGTAAGCTCATGCTTACGAATGAAAAACTCATCAAATAAAAGAATATTCTTGCCTTTCCTTGTGGCTTTAATTTCAATTTGTTTGTAGTTATAGTTTTCATATTTGTCAGGATTTTAATTATTTCTTTTATTTAATCACAGTATCTATTTTAATTGGGCCAATAGGTTGGTTTTTTTAATCTACTATAGAGTACTCTTCTACAATCATCACAAATTGTTGAAAGTTTGTTTCTATCACCATTAAATGGAGTTATTGGACAATCCCATTCTGTTAAAAAAGGGAGGTCTACCCTAGAAAGTATAACATGGGATGTATCTCTGGCAACTGCCTGAAAATTACCAAATACTATTTCTTGCTCATCATTAATATTATATATGTTGCCAACAGGTATTGCTCCAGGAACATCAAAAATGGTTCCCACATTTTGGGTAATCTCCTGTACTTGTTCCCAATATTTAAAGGCTTTATCTGATATTGAGGACTGTATAACGTTGAATGCACTAATAAAGAAAAAATCGTTATTTAGTGCTTTTGAACCTACTAATTTGTTTCTAATACTAAGCCCACTATCATTATTAATGAGTGTAAAACCTTGTGCTGTTACAGGATCTGTTATATAACAAAACCTTTCCACAGAATTACCTCCTACTGGTATAGGGGTTTGCCTAAATGCGTAAGTATGTTCTACATCCCATTTGATAAAAAAAGGGTTTGAAGGTAAATCACTATCCAGAAATACCTGAGCTACTCCAATTTCAGAAATCACCCCATCTGCACTCAATTCAGTTTCTGTTCCAATTTCAAATCTGGCTACATTACTGGCCAAAACTGTGGGCATGGTATCTGGTTTAGAATGGTATGTAGTACCATCTGGCAAAACCATTTCAATTGTATAGGAACGTCCCATTTCTCCTTTTATAATATTACCTAAAAGGGTATAATTACCTTCTATTCTAAATGACTCAAATGCAGGATGTCCTATTACAGGGTCAGGGTCAGGTTCAAAAAAACTATTAACCAATTGTTCCCTGTTACCTAAATCATCTTCAATCCATACTTTTGCGTCGTTTATCGGTATGGGTATGCCTCCTTTACCTGAGGTGTGATTTACAGTTATTGTATGTGGGTGTCTGCCATTGGTAATAGTACCCTCTATAATTAACTGCCCGCCTACTTTTGGAGCATCAAAAGTAATCTCATCAACACAACTAAACACCATCAAAAATGATGTGCAACCTATAAATAACAATACTATTTTAGTTCGCTTTTTCATATCTTCAATTGGGCCAATAGGTTGGTTTTTTTTCTGTACTATTTGGTATACTTAAACAATTGGCACACGATTCCATATTTCTTTCAAAATTTATAAAAGAGCAGGGATTAAAAACTACATCTAAAGGAAAATCTCCTCTACTAACTATTATATTCGAAGTATCTCTTGCCACTGCCGAGAAATGGCCCAAAACGTGTTCCTGCGAATTATTGACATTAAAAATGTTTCCTATGGGTGTGGCTCCGGGTGTATCGAAAATGGTACCCACATTAGCTGTTACTTGTTTAATACGCTCCCAATACTCAAAGGTTACTCTAGAAAAAGATGATTGTACTACATTTAACGAGCTGATATAGAAAAAATCATTATTTATCTTTCTAGAACCTACTTGTTGATTTTCTAAATTCAAAGCTACGCCTTGACTCCCATCAAAAAGCACAAAACCTTGAGGGTTAGGTGCCGTACTAACAAAACAGATTATATCCCTCAGACCTCCAGGTGTTATGCGTACAAATACGTGTTCAAAATCCCATTTAAGATAAATAGGCTCGCTGGGTAATTGACTGTCTAAAAACACTTGAGCTCTGGTTATATCTTGAATTATGCCTCCAGAGCTTAATTCTTGCTCCGTACCTATTTCAAAATGAGTAGTGTCATTCGCTAATACTGTTGGCATGGTGTCTGGCTTAGAACGATAGGTGGTACCATCTTCTAAGGTTATTTCTAAAACATAACTATGTCCCATCGTTCCTTGTACAATATCTCCAACTAATGTATAACCAGAGATAGTATTTGGGGAAAAAATCGATCCAAGGTCTTCAATATAATTCTCTATCAATTGCTCACGATTGCCAATATCGTCTTCTATCCATACGCTAGCTCCTGTCACTTGGATAGGGATACCTCCTTTATCCGAGGTACGACTTATAGTAACAGTATGCAATCGGTTGCCATTGGTAATCTCCCCATTCACTATTAATTGCCTACCTACGTTTTGAGCATCAAAAGTAATTTCGTCAACACAGCTAGTAAACAATAATGCTACCAGTGTAAATAGCGTTATGGAAATTAATATGATGACTCTTTTATTCATTATTTTTAAAAGGATACATTATAAGTTAATGAAGGGATAATACTTCCTATAACCGATAGGCGTTTTGCTACGGGTAATAATTCATCATTTGATCGTTGATAAAATACAGAAAATGCATTCTTTCTACTTAGCAGATTATAAAATGAAATGGACAAATTGTCTTTAAATCTTTTGTTAGGTTTTTTTACAATTCTACCTTTAAAAATATTTTCTGCTACAGTAAAAGAGGCGTCTAAACGAATAAAGTCTGGAATGCGCTCTCCGTTTCTTTCAGTGAAGACAGGTACCACTGTTGGGCCCACATTAAAACTAGACCCTATGGCTGTAATGGGTCTACCAGTGATGTACGTTAAACTAGCAGAAAAAGCACTCTTTTTACCCAGTTCTTTTTTAATCACAATATTAAACTTATGGGGTTGATCAAAATTAGATGGGAATTCGATACCATTATTAATCGTTTCTTCAGGAAATGGATTATTTACTGTAACAAAACTACGGGTGTAGGCATAAGAGAGCCACCCGGTCCAATCTCCAGATTTTTTATTTAATAGAAATTCTATACCATAGGCTTTTCCTTTACCAACAGCCAATTCTGTTTCTAGTTGATTGTTTAAGAAAAGCTGTGCAAAATCACGATATTCTACTTGATTGTTAATGTCTTTATAGAAACCTTCAAGTGATGCTTCAATCCTGTTATTATTAAAGTTATGGAAATACCCTAACGAATAATTATCAGCTACTTGTGGCTTAAAATAACGATTGCTTAATTGCCAAAGGTCTGCAGGTGTAGGCGATGCTGAATTGGTTACACTATGTATATATTGTCTTGTACGATTATAACTTAGTTTTACTGAATTGTGTTTTCCTACCTGAAATAATGCAGATGCTCTAGGTTCAAAACCACTATATTCCTGTATGGTTTCTCCACTTCCGAAAACAGTAGATCCTGTGGCATTTTCTTCAACAATAGGTAATCCTTCCTGATAATTAAAAACTTCATAAGGCCCATAATTTTGAAACATCGTATATCTGCCACCTAAAGAAAACGACAACCATGGAAAAACTTGTATGTCATTTTCTAAAAAAATAGAAAATTCTCTTGCTTGCTCTTTGTCTATATTCTCAATTATAGCATTTCCATTACTATCATCCTGCTGAAATTGTTCTGGAGTAATATCAAAGTCACTCCATTCGCCTCCTACTCTTAGAGTATAATTATCATTATATTTATAGCTAAGCATTCCTTTAGCGTTTATATAGTCAATACCTGTATCTAAATTAAAGGCATCAAACCCTTCTGGATCAAAAGATGTGGCATCATAATTACCATAAGATCCGTTTACATCTAAACTTAATTTAGAATTAAAATTTGTTTTCCATTTGGCACTTAAAATATTGGTTTCGTAGTTAAAGCCAAAAGCATCAGAAAATTGAAAACGATCGTTACTTCTATAATAACTCATGGAAAATTTATTGTTTTCGTTAAATTTATGAGTTATGTTAGCATTTATATCATGAAACGCAACACTACTATTTTTAATATCTGGGTTATTAACCAATGTAAGTATCCAATCAGAATAAGTAACTCTCCCGCTTACTAAAAAAGAGGTTTTATCATTTATTATAGGCCCTTGCATTAGCACTTTTGTTGTAAGCAAACCTAAACTAGCGTCAAATTTTATAGTATTAAAATCACCTTCTTTTTCTTTTATATCTAATACGGCAGATAATCGCCCACCAAAACGCGCAGGAATATGACCTTTATACAAATCAAAACTTTCTATGGCATCAGCATTAAAAGAAGAAAAAAGACCCAATACATGAGACGAGTTAAATAACTGTGCGCCATTAAAAAGTACTAGATTTTGTCCTACCTTACCACCACGTACATTAAATCCTGAAGCACCTTCACCAATGCTACTTACCCCTGGTAGTAACAACAATGTTTTTACAATATCTGTTTGCCCTAAAAAGGTAGGGAGCGTTTTTATTTCTTCGACTTTTATGGTTTTTAAGCCTATAGCAAGCCCTCTTACATTTTTATCTGATTCACCAGTAATTACAACTTCGTCTAAATTTACATTACTTTCAGACAGACTTACATTTAAAGTACGATTTTGACTCATATCTACTTTTAACTTTTCTGTTTTATATCCTGAAAAATCAATTATAATAGTGTAAATACCTTTCGCTAATTCTAATTTAAAGTGCCCTTTACTGTCTGTTATAGTTCCTCTTTTTTTATCCTCAGTATAAATATTTACATCAGAAATAGGTTTACCATTAGTAGCAGAAGTTATTGTTCCTTTGAGTTCGTTTGTAGGGTTTTGAGTAAATGTTTGTTGAAATACTAATATGAGTAAAACACAAAGTACGCTTCGCTTCAATAATTTAGATTCCTCTAAGCTTATTCTAGTAAGATTGCTTTTTGTACTTTGTATTTTGTTCATTATTTATCACCTTTTGTAGTTATCAATATGACTCCATTAGCACCTTGCAAGCCATAATCTACAAGTTCTGAAGTAGATTTTAATATGCGTATATATTTAATGTGGTTAACATCAACTACAGCACTCACATGATTATAGTCGTTTCCTACCTGTTGGTTATCGATTACAAAAAGAGGCGCTACATTGCCCCCTTTTGAGGGGTCTGAGGATATGGTTCCTGAAGCTCTTATTCTAATAATAGGGTTATTAGAACTTCCTCTAACGGTCACCCCTGCTTGACGTTTAAGGTAATCTGCTAAAGACAAACTTGAATTAAATTCTCCAACTTCTATTTCGGAACTATTTCTTTCTTTTTGTTTGGTTAACAAAGGTTCTGTACTTGTTTCTTTGCTGGTTTTGCAACCCAACATTACTACCATTACAATAGCAAGAATTTTAATTACAGTTTTCATAAGTATAGATTTTAGATTATTAAAAGATTCACTTTAAACAGATTATACGATATACATTTACTATAAGTACATGATAAAAATTATATGACTTCATTTTAAATTTTTATTTTCTCTTTGTTTACCAGACCTGTCAGGTTTTAAAAACCTGACTAAAATAATAACATAGATAACGTGTTACTATTAACACCTACTGATTTTAAAATTATTTTTTGTCATGTACTAAAAGATTTATTTAACCCATTGTGCATTTTGGGGAAAATTTGTCAATTCGAGTAAATTTCACTCGTTTTTATAAGTGAAATTTGTATCGAGAATAAAATTTTTCATTTCAAAACCTGCTCTCGATACATTTTTTTCGTTCCTCAAAAAACACTCGAACTGACATTAAGTTTTACCAAATAAATCAAAATGTACAGCATGTTTATTTATATTCTTTGTAAATATCCTTTAATTCTATTTTTCTCTGTGATTTTTAACTCATTAGGCACCTTTTTTGAGCTTTTAGTAGGCCAAATCACTATTAATGCGCTTATTATAATTAAATTTTTCATAATGTATTGACCTATTAATGTAAGTGTTGCAGGGTTTTTACCAAAAACTATGTCTGAAATCAGAAACAATGGTGTAAACGTGCCTAGCATATGCAATAATGTTAACACAATAACTATTCTTAATTTAAAATTAAGTATCAATAAGAGTCCTATTACTGTTTCCCAAAAAGCTAATACGCAATATGATATTGAACTTGGTACTAAATAAAATGTCAATAAATTAATGGTGTCTTTAGCTAATTCTTCTGCAGGACTTATGTTTGGAAAAAACTTAAGAATTCCAAACCATAAATAAATTAGCCCAATGCTAATACGCAACAAGCATTGTCTATCAAATTTTTTCTTGTTGTTGTTTGTTTCCATAATAGTTGCCTGTTTAGCTTTAGTTAGATGGCTCATTTTTATGCTCCTTTACTAAAGAAAAAAGTAAGGGCGAATCATTATTCCTACTTACCAAGATTAACTTTTTTTCATCACTACTATTTAATATTTTAATATCTCTTGTTTCGCCATTTACTGCAAAACCTGATAATCTGGACTTTACATTTTTCCAGTCTTTATTTTCTTGATTTTTTTTGATGAAATAACCATATGATGCATCACATTTACCCATATTAATCTGATTAGCATAAAAGTTACCAGCAGCCAACACATCTATAGTACCATCATTATCAAAATCACATTCTGCAAAGGCATATAAAGGCGCCATTTGTAATTCTAATGGTATTGATTGTGCTTCAAAATTCCCTTGCCCCTTATTCTCATAATAAGCAGACTCAAACGTGACCGCTTGTAAACGTCCTGCACCTTGAAGTATTTCTTTCGTAAAAACGTCAAAGAACGTACTGTTGGCATAGCTTTCATATGTTCTATATTGCTTTTTTAAAGCTACTAATTGACCTGTTAATTCATCAAGACCATAGTAAGGATATTCAATGCCATCTTTATAATAACTCAAAATAGGATCAAGACTACCGTTGTTATCAAAATCTTTAAGGTATAAATTAACAGGGTATTCTTTTGAAGCTTTTAAATTGGTATTAATCCCTGCGTTACCTAACAATAGATCTTGATCTCCATCTAAATCTAAATCTGCCGCATAGATTTTATTCCACCAACCAGAAGTATTTGGTATCTTTTTTTCTTTTAAAGGAATGTCTTTAAAATCAAGTATGGTAATTGGCATCCACTCGCCAACTACAATCAACTCCCTACTATCTTCTAACCATGCTGCATCGGTAACCATTCCAAGACTAACGTTATTACCAAAAACTTTGGGGGTTACATCTAAAAAAGCACCTTTACCATTGCCTAATAATATTCTACTTCTATGGTGCTTTCCATAAGACCCTGGAATTGAACGTGCTCCGACGAAAAGATCTGGATGTCCATCAAGATTAAAATCGGCAGTAACTACACACGACCCATTAAAACCTAATTTTGGATGCATCTCTGATTTTGTAAAGTTTCCTTGACCATCATTAACATACAATCTATCACTTGTGTTAATCTCATTAAAAGGTTCGCTGCCACCACTTACCACGTATAAATCTAAATCATTATCACTATCTACGTCTAGAAAAACGGTACCAACATCTTCGGCGGCTCTATCTTCATAAAAAGCTTCTGATGGTATTTTTACAAACAACTCATTTTCGTTGGGTTGCTGTAGATAAATCTCTCCTGTTTGGTTCTTTGCGCCACCAATATAAAAATCATCCAAACCGTCATTGTTTATATCTCCTACGGCTATCTTTGGACCTTCACTGGATAACATTCTAGGGATTAACTTTTCATGTTCAAAATCAACAAAATTATTTTCTATATGTTTAAAACTTATGCCGCTTTTATCACTTATGTCTTGGAATATTTTCTCTTCTTGTGAAGTCTCTGAAAGTTTAGCCATTTCAATCTGACCATTTTCATAAGCCAAAGTTATGGTTTGATTAAGTGCTACATTTTTTAAAACTTGCTCATTGTCATTATTCCAACGCACCGTTAGTTTATCTATTTTAGCAATACTATCTAGCCCAAAAATCATTGTTGGTTCCATAGTTGATAACCAACCTTTTACAGGATATAACTCTTGCATTTGAACATTATCACCTGATTCTATAATGACTTTAGTTCCGATGCCAAAAGGATTTTTATCTGATCCTTTAAATTTCAATTTCAAATAGTTTAAGGGTTCCTTTTTATTGGAAGCTGTATTTTTGTATATGGTAGCTTTTTCATTTAGGTTATTAACAATCAAATCTAAATCACCATCATTATCCAAATCGCCATAAGCTACACCATTAGAGCATCCATATAGGTCCAACCCCCATTCTTTGGAAACATCTTCAAATTTAGCGCCATTGTTTTTATAGGCTACATTTGTAACTTGCCCTTCAGGAATTGAAGCTATTTTAGCTTTAAAATCGTAATTACCTTTTTTATCTTCTTCATTAAATTTAAAATTGATAAAATCTAAATTATTAGGTCTTCTAGGAATACCATTAGATATAAAAAGGTCCTTTTTTCCATCCAAATCAAAATCGACAAAGAGTGCTCCCCAGCTCCAATCTGTAGCTGAAATACCACTATACTCACCTACTTCGCTAAACTGTACCGTATTATTATTAAACAAATCACCCTGATTTAATTGAAGCATATTTCTAGGGTATTGAAAGTGATATGAATGCTTTATTTTGAATTGATATATGCTATAGGGTTCTACGCCCATTAAAGTTTTTAAAACGGGTTCTTCTTTAGGGCGCATATCTAGGGTGATAACATCTGCCCACCCATCATTATTAATATCTGCTATATCATTACCCATGGAAAAGGTTGAAGTATGCCCCATAGACTGAATGATGCCTTCCTTAAAAGTTCCGTCTTTTTGATTGTAGTACAGATAATCATTTTCGTGAAAATCATTAGAAACATAGATATCGGGGTAACCATCATTATTTACATCGGCTATACTTAAGGCTAATCCATAGCCATTAGACCCACCGTAAATTCCTGATTTTTCGCTAACATCGACAAATTTATTATCTTGGTTTTCATATAATCGATCTCCAGACATAGCGTCTCTTCGTTTCCTAATTTCTCCTGGTTTATAGGAGTTTGGTGTATGCACCGCTTGATTAAGCAAATACATATCTAAATCGCCATCTAAATCATAATCAAAAAAAGCCGCTTGATGCGCATAAGTGCTAATGTTTAGTCCATATTCTTTTGCACGTTCTGTAAAGGTGCCATCTGTATTGTTAACATATAGTTTATTGATTCCTACTTGTCCTCTATTACCATTTACCATGGATATATATATGTCTAACCATCCATCATGATTAATGTCTACCATAACAACACCGGTAGACCAACTTGTGCTTCCTGTTTCACCAGCAATACCTGCTTTATCAGTGATATCTTCAAATTTAAAATCTCCTTTATTGAGATACATTTTATTAGATTCTTGATTAGCCGTAAAGTATATATCAGATAAACCGTCATTATTAATATCTCCAATGGCCACGCCACCGCCATTATACATATACAAATAATTGAGAATATTAAGCGAATCTCTTTCTGTAATTTTATTAATAAAGTTTATTCCTGACGCATTAGAAGACACTTTTTGAAATAACAACTGCTCTTCCTTTTTACTACATGATAAACAAGAACACAGAACAACCAATACTGCAATACTTTGTATTTTTAATACACTTTTCATAGTTATTCTAAATTTGAAATTTTAAAAAATTGCATTGGTTTATTATTTCTGGCTACCATTAAAACTTGTTCTTTATTTTTTTTCAAGAGTTTAAAATCACGTATTTGCCCTTCTAAAAAGAGTCCTGTTTTTCTTGTTGGAATTGCTTTAAATTGTCCTTTACCCTGACCACTTAAAAAAGTCCCGAAACTGGCATCATAACGACCTACTTCAGGTTTTACTTGATGTAAATTCCCTCCAAGAACAACATCCTTAACATGATCGTTATTAAGGTCTTTTATTAAAATAGCATACACTGGAGAAATTTGCGCTTCTTGTGGCAACTTTTCAATTTTAAATGTTCCATCACCCTGATTAATGAGGCTTACACTTTCCAACATTGTTACTTGATGGATTATTGATTCATTTAATACTTCAGTAGAAAAGATATCTTGTATGGTTTGCCCTTCATAAGCTTCATATTTCAAATATTTTTTCTTTAATCCCGGTAGTTGCATTACCAAATCATGACGCAATACGGTTGGGTAAGATGTATCGCCATTATAAGTACAAACAATTTGCTCTGGTGTTCCGTTTTGGTCAAAATCATTGATGTAACATGTAATAGGCTTCTCTTGATTAGCAGAGAACCTAGAGTTTAAACCGTGATTACCAACAATAAAATCTATATCGCCGTCGTTATCAATATCATCAGCTTCAATTGTATTCCACCAGCCATTGGTAGCTTCTAATCCTGCTTCTTGAGTTGTTTCTGTAAATATGCCTTTATTGTTATTGAATATTCTTATTTTCATCCATTCTCCCACAACAATCAAATCGTTGTCTCCATCTTTATCATAATCTGCCCAAGAGGCATCAGTTACCATTCCAATGTCTAGCAATTGTGGTGCACTTTTTTTAGTACAATTAGTGAATTTTCCTGTACCATCATTCTGAAGCAAATAACCATTTTGAGGCACTCCAATTAAGCCTGGTTTTAATCTTACTCCAACAAATAAATCTAAATCGCCATCCTGATCAAAATCTGCAACTTTAACAGTTGATGTACTCTCTGGCTTACCATTGGGAAGTAATTGGCTAGATCTAACAAAATCTCCTTTACCATTGTTTAAATATAAACGGTCTATTAATGCAAAAGAATTTACAGACATTTCGTTTCCTCCACTAGTTACATACAAGTCTTGATCACCATCATTATCTGCATCAAAGAATACAGATGCCAGATCTTCAGAATCTTTATCTTTTTCAAAAGCATTAACGAGACGTTTAGAATAATCGCCATTTTTGTTTTGAATCATTAATGTACCCGAATATCCTATGGCCCCAGCAATGTAAACATCGTCTAAACCATCGCCATTAACATCTGCTAATGATACTTTTGGGCCTTCGGTAGACTTCATGTGATATATAAGGCGATCCCTGTCGAAATCAACATATTCGTTTTCAATATGAGTAAAATCAAATACCTGATTTGTTTTTGAAAATAATAAATTTGTTTCTGTATTGTTTTTTAATATATTTTCTTTAGAAGCTTTATCCTCTTCTAAAACGAGTTTTTGATTAACCTGTACATTCTTAAAAACAGTTTGTTTTCCGTAATACCAATCTACTATTAATGTATCTATTTTACTTATGTTTCCTAAGCCAAAATTCAATTTAGAGTCTACGGTAGATTGAAACCCTCTTATTGGATTTTGTTCTTGAAAAAATGTTTTGCCATTAGCTTTTAACGTTACTTTAGCTCCAACGGCATTAGTATTTAATACACTTCCTTTAAGTTCTACTTGTAGAAAATTTGAGGTTCCTGAATCTGTTTTGCTTGTATTTTTATATACAAACAAGGGCATGTTTACGTTGTTTACTATTAAATCTAAATCGCCATCATTATCTAAATCGCCATATGCTGCTCCGTTTGAATGGCTGGGTTCATTTACACCCCATGCTTTTGTAACATTATTAAAAGTAAAATCACCATTTCCGGAATAGGCATAATTAGATATTTTATTTACTGGAATAATATCTATAAGTTGTTTAAAATCTACTCCAGCATCGCTAACCACCATACGTGTTACTTCTTCATTAGAGACATATTTTAGATAATCTTGATCTAAAATATCTTGAGCTAAACCATTGGCTACAAAGAGGTCTTTATTACCATCATTATCAAAATCTGCTATTAAAGCGCTCCAACTCCAGTCTGTTGCTTCTATACCAGCTAATCTGCCAACTTCACTAAAAGAAACTCCTTCTCCAGGCACAATACCATTATGCCTGTGTAGCATATTTCTGGTAAACTGATGGTAATATCCATTTTTTACATTGTATTGATATTTATCCCAATTTTCAAAAGTCATGGTAGTTTTAAATCGTTCATCACTTTCAGGTAGCATCTCGGTAACAAATATTTCTGGAAATCCATCGCCATTCATATCGGCTATATCTGACCCCATTGAAGCAACGCTTATAGACCGCATTTGTTCTTCTAATTCTTCTCTAAAAGTACCATCTCCATTATTCATATAGATATAATCCTTTTCGAAAAAGTCATTCGAGATGTACATGTCCAACCATCCATCTTTATCCAAATCACTGACAGATACACCAAGCCCAAACCCAATAACACTACCATAAATACCAGCAGCTTCACTAACGTCTGTGAACGTTCCATTATCATTACGCAACAATTTGTCTCCTCCCAATTCATCTCTTTTTGGACGTTCATTTTTGCGTAGATTAAAACTTCCTATTGACCTGTAAGAATTATTCAAAATATACGCGTCTAAATCGCCATCCTTATCATAATCAAAAAATGCTGCGTGGGTAGAAAATCCCTGGTCGGCTATATTTAATTCTTCTGCTTTATCTGTAAATGTGCCATCACCATTATTGATAAAAAATTCATTTTGTTTATTATCTCCTTTTACATCTCCAGAATTGCACACATAAATATCTAACCAACCATCTGCATTAATATCAACCATGGACACACCTGTGGACCATGCTTTTGTTCCCTGAACTCCTGCCTTTTCTGTAATATCTTCAAATTGGAAATTACCTTTATTGAGGTACAGTTTATTTGGAAGCTGGTTGGCCGTTAGATATATATCTAACAATCCATCGTTATTAATGTCGCCAAGTCCAACGCCACCGCCATTATAATAGTTTCTGTACTTATAGATATTAAAATCATTGGTATAAGAGAGTTTATTTTGAAAGACTATGTTCGTTTGGCTACTATTTAATGATTCAAATAACACATTTTCTACAACTGGTTTAGATTCAGTACATGATGTAAAAAACATACTTGTTACAAGAAACGCCAAACAAGTAGTTAATTTGGTATTACATATTTTACTAATAATTACTCTCATTCTTATTTTGCTACACGGGTTTGTATGTTATTTGCAATATATTCTCCTACCTGATGTCCTTGTGTTACGCCATTATCTATTGCCATTCTATAATGGATGCCACCATAAAGCCTACTTATAGCTGCTTCTTCAGATGCATGTAAAAAGCTTTTAAAATCTCTTGAAGGTAAATCATACTCAACTTCAACCGTATCTTTAAAGGCAAATCCATCTTTATATATCTCGGTTAACATAACGGCCGCGGATCTGGAGATAACACTATGTCCACTAGTATATTCAGGAAATGGCGGTGTTTGCAACAAAGGAAGCCAGTCTTCGTCTATGTGTTCATTGATTAATGTCTCTGGACGCACCATTAAACTTCTCCATTTTTCATCCCAACAACTAATAAAAGCATCAAAAAGTGCTATGGACACCTTCGTATGTGTTTCTATGGTCTCATCAAAAGAATTATTGGCTTTTCTAGAGGCTATGGCCGAAATCCCCATCCAATGGCCTCCTGGAGTTATTTTTTTTGTAGCGAACATGGCATGCCCTCTATGATGAGATACATAAGGATTGCAATCCCAAAAGCTTGCGATAGTCTTTTGCTCATCATCTAGTTTAATTCCTATATCATATACTTCTTTTAATTGATTATAAAATTCACTTGATTCCTCCAAATCAAACTTAACGGGTGGGATAGAAGGAAATTGCCTTGGAGATTTTAACACCATTGTTCTTATTTTATTCCAGTGTGGTTCAATACCAGACATATAATCTGGCGGTGTTGGTTTCCATAAACTATCTTTATCAACAATTGTATATTTAGGATAACTTCTTGTTTGCTTGTACATATCTTTATCTGCCCAATCTATAATATGTTGAGCTACTATATCTCCGTATGCAATTGAATTATTAAACTCCGTTTTTGATATTCCGTTATCTTTCATTTTTTTATAAAGGGCTTGGGAATAAGTGTCCATTTTTTCTTCTGAAAAAATTAAAGTTTTACCCACCTTTAAAAACGCTTGCAAGGAAGCCAAGTGAAAATCTATATTTTGTTGTTTAGGTTGTGGTGGTGGCTTTAACCCTGAAAGCTGTCCTGCTAATGACACATATTTGTCTGGGTAAGCATGAATCATTGTTTCATACGCAGCTATATTTGGGTACGCATATACTCTACTCGCTACGGGCGGTGAAAAAATATCATAAACAATAACATCGGTTAATTGTTTAGCTGTTGCTAAATAGAGTTCTGGATCACTCAGATGTTTTTTATACGTTGTATCTTTTTTACAAGAAAAAAGTGATAATAATAGTATTATTAGAATGTAAAATGGATTAGCTTTCATTTTTATGTAATGGTTTTAAATCTACAAATTGCACAAATAGTTCTTGTCCTAAATAAGATGGGATTAACGTAATTCTTCTGTTGCCATCAATTTTCACATAATTATTTTTAATCATTGGATTATCAGTATTGGGTATAGCAAAAAAAGTATTACCTCTATAACCTTTTTCAAAATAACTAATGACGTCTTTTACCAAATTTTCCATGGACATATTTTCATTATAGTGAGAGAATCCTTTATACCTTATTAAAACTCTAAATTCGTTAATTGGTTTAAGATTGTCTGTAATGTCCACAGGGAAAAATTCAAATATAATCGGATAATTAAAGCCAGAACTTAGCTCACAAATTACCGCATCGCCCATTTCATTTGGTTTAAACCAACCGTCAACATTTCTTGCCCAGCAGTAATGATAAAAATCATCGTATGTCATTCCCAAATGAACTCCATAAATTATACTATCATTTCGCATTTCTTTTTTTAATTCTTCTTTTAATACTTTTTCATAAGATCGCTTCTCTTTACATGAAAAAGCAAAACATAAAATAAGTAGAATTGTAAAGTTTACTTTAGCAATATGTTTTATTATAAATAATTTATTAATCTTTAATAGCATACAATTTAATTTTCTCATTATTTCTGGTTATTATCAAAAAGTCTTCTTTATCTATTTTTATTTTTTTTATATCTCTTATTTGCCCCTTAACATGAAGACCTGATTCTAAAAAATCTATAACTTTTATATTTCTATCCCTATCAACTCTTAAAAGAGTACCATAACTACCGTCGTAAATTCCTGTTTGAGGTTTTGCTTTATATTGATTTCCTCCTAGCACAATTTCTATATTCCCATCGTTATCAAAATCATCTGTATAAATAGCATAAATTGGTGATAATTGTCCTTCTATAGGTAACTCCTGACTCGAAAAACGTCCTTTATCATTCCAAAAAATCATTGATTTATTTTGATATGTTTCATAAACAATGGCATTTTCTAATTCTCCATTAGAAAAGATATCTTTAACTGTTTTAAGTTTATAATCGGAATGTTTTAAATATTTTTTAAGTAAGTAAGGCATTTGAGACGTGATTTCTTTTTTCTGAACAATTGGGTAATTATTGCCTCCATTATAAGTTGTTATTATTTGTTCTACGGTACCATTACTATCAAAATCGTTAACAAACATTTGTACAGGTTTGTTTGGTTCTGCTTTAAACAGTGTATTTTCACCTATATTTCCAGCAATAATATCTTTATATCCATCGCCGTCTAAATCCACAACTTCCAAAGTGTTCCAAAAACCATTGCTATCTATTAATGCCGTTTGATTTGTAATTTCTTCAAAAACATCATTATTATTATCAAAAAGTCGTATGGGCATCCAATCACCAACAACAATCAAATCTTGATCTCCATCAACATCAAAATCTGTCCATTTAGCATCTGTTACCATTCCAATATTCAACAAATCGGGAGCTTTTTCTTTGGTAATGTCTTTAAAAAAACCTTGTCCGTCATTTTCCAATAAGTAACTGGAAACAGGGATGCCATAGGCTTCTGAAGCAACACGTCCTCCAAAAAACAAATCTTGATCCCCATCAGAATCAAAGTCAACATTAATTACTACCGAGGTACTCAATGGTCTTGCATTTGGTAATAGTTGATGCGATTTCTTAAAGTTTCCATCTCCCATGTTAATATATAATCGATCAAAAAGAGCAAAAGAACTTGCAGAAAATTCGATTCCTCCACTGGTTACCAAAAGATCCATATCGTTATCATTATCGGCATCAAAAAATAGAATTCCGATATCTTCAGAAAGTTTATCTTTTTCAAATAGTTCCTCATTGGTTTTTAAAAACCCATTTTTAGTTTGAACAAAAAGTCCTCCCGATACACCTTTAGCTCCACCAATGTAAAAATCATCTTTTCCATCATTATTGATGTCGCTAATAGCAATTTTAGGTCCTTCATTAGATATCATATGGCATAATAACTTTTCTCTATCAAAATCTACAAAATTATTTTCTTGATGCACATAGTCAAGAATTAAACTACTGGTAGCATCGGTTAGGAGCGATGTCGTTTTATTTTGTATCGATGACTCATGGTAAGAGTTTTTATTTTTTTCTTCTGGTTGTTGGTAAGTCAAAAATGTATCTGTGCCTAAATTTGTTTCAATTTGTTTAGCTCCATTTGGCCAAATAATTTCAAGTGTGTCAATAGAAGTGGCATCTCCAAGTCCAAAATTTAACCGATTATCGACTACAGACATTACGCCTCTCATACGGTATAATTCTTGAAAATACTTTTTACCTTCAACGGTAAGAGTAACTTGGGCTCCAATGGCCGAATTACCATTTTCGTTTTTTATATCGAGGGATATATAATGCTTTTTTTGATGCTCGGTATTATTTTTATATATAAATGGTGATTGATCTATATTATTAACAACTAAATCCAAATCTCCATCATTATCGATATCACCATATGCAGCTCCGCTTGAGAAACTCAGTTGATCCAGACCCCATTCTGTTGCTACATTTTTAAATTGTAAATTCCCTGAATGTGTAAATAGGTTATTTGAAATTGGTTGTGAAGGAATATTATCAATGAGTTCCTTAATTACTACTCCTTTTTCTCTTAAAATTTTTCTGATTTTGGAAGGGTCATTATAAAAATCGATATAATCTTGATCTAAAAGGTCTTTAGCTATACCATTTGTTATAAATATGTCTTTATTTCCATCAAGATCAAAATCTACCATTTGTACTCCCCAGCTCCAATCTGAAGCTTCAACACCAGCATATCTGGATATTTCACTAAAAAAGACATTATTATTATTCGTTCTTCCATGACTCATTTGAAATGCATTTCTAGAAAATTGACGATGATAACCATTTTTTTCTTTAAGCACGTATTTATCCCAGTTGTCGAACATTGTTTTAGTTTTAAGGCGCCCCTCATCGGATGGTAGCATTTCGGTTACGAAAATTTCGGGATAACCATCATGATTCATATCTGCAATATCGACCCCCATTGATCCCATACTAATTTCACCAGCAAGTTTATCTATGGATTCTGTAAATGTACCATCATGATTGTTTATATATAAATAATCTTTCTCAAAAAAATCGTTAGCTACGTATATATCTGGCCAACCATCTCTATTTATATCAGAAACGGAAATTCCTAAACCAAATCCAATGGCGCTACTGTAAATGCCAGCTTCTTTACTCACATTTACAAAAAAACCATTATCATTACGATACAATTTATCGCCTCCTCCAGAATCAGGTCTATTTCTGATTCCTTTTCGAACATCTATAACCACCTCAGATGGATTAATTGAATTATTGGAAAGATACATATCTAGGTCTCCATCTTTATCATAATCAAAAAAGATGGCATGAATAGAAAAACCCAGATCATTAATGCCATAGGTTTCTGCTGATTCTTTAAACACAGGAATTCCATTAGAATTTAACCCCGTATTTATAAACAACTCATTTCTCCTGTTTTTATCTTTAGGATTACCACTTTTACAAACATAAATATCTAACCAACCGTCTTGATTAATATCTACAATGCTTACTCCTGTACTCCATCCGTCAGGGCTTAACACACCCGATTCATGTGTAATATCTTTAAATTGAAAGTTCCCATCACCTAAATATAGTGCGTTGTTTACTTGGTTTCCACAGAAAAATAGATCTAAAAAACCATCGTTATTAAAATCGGCTAATCCAGTTCCTGCTCCATTATAAAAACTTCTATAAAGATAAGTATTGAATTCTTCGGTATAGACAAGATTATTTATAAAACCGACACCCAAACTATTAGCCTCTAATAATTCAAAAACCTTTTGGTCGCTTTTAATATTTTTATGATTGCATGATATTATTATAAGAGAAACTATAAAAAATATAACGGCATTAAATCTATACTTTAGTAATATAGCCATAACAATCAATATAAGTGTTTTATTAGTAAGGTTGCTTGGACAAAACTAATTAAAGTTTAAATAAATAAACTGGTAAAAAAAGAAAATTATTAATTAACCAATACCTAAGCTAAAATATCCGAGAAGGGCATCTATTAGCCCTTCTCGGAATATTAACACTCAAGCAAAAACAAAAAACTAAATGTTTCCTGAACTAGATATTATTATATTTTATATAACCTAAAATATTAGTATCCAGTATTTTGATTTAAACTTGGATTTGCTTGTAACGCAGCATCTGGTATTGGATAAAATCTACGGAATTCTTCGTTATTATTAACTGAAGGAACTCCTTTAACATTCCCAACACCTTTCTGGAACCAAGGATCTTCCCAGTGACCAAAACGAATAGTTGTAGCTCTAGCATGATTTTCTATGGCTAACTCTTTTTTAATTTCCCAATATAAATCATCTTCTGTAAGAGCTACTAAAGCATCTAGACCCGCTCTAGCTCTTGTCATATTTACTAAAGCTAATGCTTCTGAGCTTCCGTTATCCATTCTCCATAATGCTTCTGCTCTCAATAACAACACACCTCCGTATCTATAAATTACCCAGTCATTACTAATATCTCCTGTTTCATTTAAAGCTATTTCATATTTAACATATCTAGCTCCATGTCTATATGGGTATCTATTTTCAATCTCATTATAATCTGTAGTTATAAAAATATTACATCCACCTACCAATTCAGCTTGTCCACTTGCAGAGTAATTATCAAAATCTTCAACACAGTTTACAAGCTCAAAGCTTGAATCTGGATTATTATAACTAAATCCAGTATCATCATTCCAATTTGGACCAGCTTCTATAGTGTATTGCTGTCCAGCTAAGAACATATTTCTACGCTTATCATTAGCATCATAAGCATTGTAAAAATCTTCTTGAATTGAGAAGCCTCCCCATGGTGTGTCTGCCATACCAAAAGTTGGCGCCGCAGACTGGTGTAATGCGGTATGCCTAAAATTAAATCCATTTAAGAATCCTCTTTCAAAAGGTACAATAAAAATATTCTCATTAGAGCTTTCGTTATTGGTTCTAAAATTGGCAAAATACCCTGATTCTAAACTATAGGCTCCACTATTAATAATTACATTTGCGGCATTTGCAGCTTCTTGCCATTTAGGCACTCCTGTAAGTCGTTCTGAATTTAAATATAAATGTGCAAGAATGTTATAACCAACCCACTTATTTACTTTACCATAAGTAGCTGACGATTTTTCTTCCGATAAATTATCAATAGAAGCTAACAATTCAGACTCCAAGATATTCCACGCTTCTTGCGGTGATATTTGCGAAGGCGCAGGATCTGCATCTTTGAAACGTAATTCTACTGGTATGTTACCATAGTAACTTAAAGCCATATAAATATAGTAGGCACGTAATGTTCTTAACTCTGCTACGGCAGGAGAATCAGCTCCAGCTTGTTCTGTAAATATTTCTATTAAACGATTACAGATTGCAGTTCCCTCAGAACTTAAGTCCCATGCTCTACTCGTATAAAACTGTGTAGGCGAAAAATCGTGAGACATTAAACGTGGCCATACATTACCGTCATCCCATCCATTATTTGATCGAACTGGTACTGTTGATTGATCTGATGCTCCATCAGACACTGGATGAATCCAATCTACAGATCGTCGCAATGGAATATATGCAGAAGATGCTGCCGAGGCAAACTGTTCTGGAGTTTGAAAAAACTCTTCTGGCAGAATCTCAGAATATATTTCTGGTTCTACATCACAAGAATAATAAGATACACATAAAAGTAAAAGTGTACTTAATTTAAATAATCTATTTTTTATTATCATAACAATAAATAATTTATAGTTTAATATTTATACCAAAGGTTATCGCTGTTGTTGGCGAATAACTAGCCCTTCTCTCTATACCAGGAACTAATATATCCCCTCCAAAAGTTCTTCTAGTATCATTATCAGCAATAGGTCCTGGATCTGAGTATCTTACTTCAGGGTCTGATCCTGAGTATCCAGTAATAGTAAATAAATTGTTTGCTGATATATACACTCTCAAGTCTTGAATAAGACTATTTTCAGGTAAATTTACATTATATCCTAATGTAGCATTATCCAATCTTAAAAAATCTGCTTTCTCAACATGTCCAGAATGATAGGCATCTTGTTCTGCATCGTCAGGGTTAAAAAACTTGGTTCTTACAAAGTTTTGTCTACCGCTTAATGTAGGGTGCTCCCAATAAGCTCTTTGGATATTTACTAATGAGTGTCCAACCGCACCTCTTAAGAAAAAGTTTAAATCCCAATTTTTGTATTTAAAACTGTTATTAATTCCAAAAGTAAAGTCTGGCAATCCATTTCCAACAACAACACCGTCACGATCTAATTCTCTATCGGTAGTTGCTTCTCCTGTTTCTTGGTTTATAATTAAGGTTTGCCCTGAATCATTATACCCAGCAAATATCCCTGCTCTTATTTGTCCTAATTCAGCGCCTTCTTCAACAATAATTGGTTCTGTACCGTTTAATCCAGGTGCTCCAAAATTTCCTCTAAATTCAGTAAATCCATCTTCTTGACCATTCCATTCAACTAATGTTGTTTTAAAGGTTCCAATGTTACCTCCAAAATCCCAACTAAAGTCATCACCTTGAATTACAGCATAATTTATTTGTGCTTCAAAACCGTTAGTTTCTAACTCACCAACATTAAGAAGAGTTTCTTCAAAAATATTTGGAGGCGAAGACACTGCAACAATGTTTAATAAATCACTGGTAGTACGATTAAAGTAATCAAAAGAACCAGATAATCTAGAATTCAATAAAGAAAAATCTAAACCGATGTTAAACTCGCCTTTTTCTTCCCATTTTAAATCTGGATTAGGGTTTGATGTAGGTCCAATAGCAGTAACAAATTCTGAATTAATAAACCCAGAGCCCACACTGTTTAATGTTTGTAAAAACGCTAATCGCTGTGAAGGTTCATTTCCTGTAACCCCATAACCTGCTCTTAATTTCAATTGATCAATAGCTGGAACATCAATTATTTGATTTAAATTAATTCCTCCACTCACAGCCCAAAACGTACCTCTACGATTATTGGCACCAAATCTTGAAGATTCCTCACTTCTAACCGAAGCCGATAAAAAAGCTGTGTTTTTATAATTTAAGTTAAATCGACCAAAAACAGATGACAATTTAGCTTCTTGACGATTAGAGAAAACAAAAGCATCTCTCAAATCAGTAATACCAAGCCCTAAACCTAAGTTATTATAACCAACCTCATCTGTAATAAAATCACTATTAGCTGCCTGTACAGTTTGAAAGTCAAGCTCTTGATATGAATATCCTCCTAAAACTTCATAATTGAAGTCATTCACTTCACCTCGGTAATTTGCTGTTAACTCAAACAGGTTTGAAGTATTTCTCCATGATCTACGCGTTGCAGCGCCATTATTTGTCACTCCATTCCATCTTAAATTACTTGGCCAAAACTCCCCTTCTAAAATATTTGTAACCTGACTGGAGTAATTAGCACTAACTGTTAAATTATCTACAACCTCTAAATCGGCTTTAAAATTACTCAAAAGCACTGACCTATCTTCGTCTCTTAGAGCCAAGTCATTAATGGCAACTGGATTATAGACATCCTGTACTGCTGGTTGAAAATAAGTACCATCATCATTAAAAATAGGTGCTGTTGGGTTAAACGTTAATGCATAACGCAACGTTTGCGCAAAACCTATATTAGATTTACGATCTGTATTAGAAATAATACCTGTTACCTTTAATTTATCATCAAAAAATCTTTGAGTGAAATTTAAACGTGCATTAAGTTGTTGAAAGCCAGTTCCTGGAACAATAGCATTTACATCTCTGTAGTTTATAGAGGCTCTATAATTAAGTCCATTATCGGAAGAACCTGAATATGAAAGGTTATGAACGTTGGTAACTCCAGTTCTGGTTACTTCCTCTAACCAATCAGTGTCAGAGCCTAAATCTAGACCTCCTACAGCTAAAAACTCTTCTCTATTCGCTATATTTATAACATTTCCAAGACTTTCTAAAGCAACGTAACCTCTATATTCTAATTCTGGTTTAGATTTTCCTTTTCCAGACTTAGTCGTTATAATAATTACACCACTACTTCCTCTTGTGCCATAAATTGCACCAGCAGAAGCGTCTTTTAAAACATTAATAGAAGCAATATCGCTAGGGTCAACAGCATCAATAGAACCTCCAATCACACCATCAATAATAACCAATGGTTGTGCATTTGCTCCAAAAGTACTTAAACCTCTTAGACGAATAGCAAAAGGTTGACTAGGATCTCCTCCTACTCTAGTAATATTAAGTCCAGCTACTTTACCTTGCAATAATTGGTTAGCATCGTTTACATTACCTCCATTAAAATCTTCGACAGTTACTCTAGTAATAGCACTTGTAACTTCTTCTTTTCTTTGTGTTCCGTAGCCTACTATAACCACTTCATCTAATTGAGACGCATCTTCTTGTAAAACTAAATCAACATTAACTTGACCGTTTAGCGGCATCTCTAAATTTAAGTACCCTAAATAAGAAACGACTAAAATTGCATTAGCATCAGAAACTGTAATATTAAAATTACCATCAAAATCTGTTTGTGTTCCATTTGATGTTCCTTTTTCAATAATGTTTGCTCCTATTAAGGGCTGTCCATTAACATCTTTCACAGTTCCTTTTACTGTTTGTCCTTGGATGACATAAGTATCTATAGATACAAATTCATTTTTATTAGACGCATAAGTAAAAGAAACAAATAATATTAAGATACATATAAGCTTAATCTTTTTTAAAGATAAAAAGCTAACCTCTATTGTTCTTTTTATTTTTCTCATAAAAGTTTGTTTAATAATTCTTAATTAGTTTTAGATTTAATTTTTTTGTTCTTCTCTTTGTAGTTTTTCTTCATAAAATTTCAGTTTTAAAGTTAGTTAATTAATAGTTTTTAATCATTTTCGGGTTTAATATTTCGACGCTTGCGTCGAAATAAAATAGGAATTCCTATTTCCCTTGAATCTAAGGTAATTCATTTTTATTCAAAAAAACATAATTATTAACATTAAAACATTTCATTTTATATCATTATTTCAAACTAATAGGTCAAAACACCATGCATTCAACTTTAAATACAATTTTTGAACAAAAAAGTATGCATTTGACACATTTTGTAGAATATTAGTTTTTACTTTTACTCATAAAATTCATGGAATGTTGAGAAAAACTTTTTTATCAATTTTTTGCTTTTTTATTATAGGCACTTGTTATGCTCAAAAATATTATTTTAAGCATTACGATATTACCAATGGGCTACCTCACAATTCTGTTCATTGCTCTGTACAAGACAATTTGGGGTTTATGTGGCTTGGTACAAAAAATGGAATAGTAAGGTTTGACGGGCATACATTTAAATTATATCAAAACAATGCTTATGAAACAAATTTATATGGCAGCAATAATATTAGGAGTTTGGCATCGTTTAAAAATGAATTATGGATAGGCACTTTTAAAGGGCTATTTAAGTTTAATTTTCATACTGAAAAATTCTCCCTTGTAGGATTCACTAAAGATAAATATATACCCAATATTATTACAACAGAACATTTTGTTTGGTTTGTCTCAGGTGGTGCCGTTTATAAATATAATGACCTCACCAAAGAAATTATTCAAATATTTTCAGACACTTCCAAATTTGTTGAATTTTTAACGATCACTCCTAATAAGCAAATTTGGTTTTCAACTAACTCTCATGATATATATAATTATACTGACGGTAACGTTAAAAAATACGATTTAAAACCTCTGCTAAAACAGTATAAACTATTTAATATTACCAAGATTTATGCTTTAAGTGATAATAGGCTTGGTATAGGAACTACCAACGACGGTTTTTTTATCTACAATATAGATAATCAAACCATTAAAAAGCTTAACCTCTCTGAAAATGAATTATATATTAGAGACATCTTGGTTATAAATGATGAAATCTGGGTAGCTACTGAATCTGGAGTCTATATATATAATTTAAAAACCAAAAAAGTTATAAATTTAAAAAAGGACAACCACAGTAATCCCTATGCTATTTCAGACAATGCTATTTATAACTTAAGCACAGATAATCATGGAGGGGTGTGGATTAGCACATATTTTGGAGGTATTAACTACATGCCAAAATCATTAACCCCTTTTAATAAATACTATTATATTTCAAATAAGAATTCTATTAGCGGGAACTCAATAAGAGAAATAATTCAAGATGAATCTGGTCTTGTTTGGATAGGAACTGAAGATGCCGGATTGAACACCTTTAATCCGAAAACTGAGCAATTTAAAAAAATACCGTTAAAAAGAAATTCTAATAATTTACAGCATGACAATATTCATGGAATTCTCCCGGATGAAAACCGCATTTGGATAGGCACTTTTGAAAATGGGCTATACGTACTTAATAGAAAAGACGGTAGCATAATTAAACATTTTGAAATTGGTGAAAAAAGCGGTCTTAATACTAACTTTATACACGGCATCTATAAAACTTCAAAAAATGTTATTTATATAACTACGCCAGCAGGCATATATAAATATAATCCGTTTGAGGACAAATTTTATTTATCAGAAAAATTTCCTTTTAATAATGGATATACCTGCTTTCTAGAAGATTCTAAAGGAAAAATTTGGGCCGGAACTTATGGTGAAGGATTATATTGCTATGACCCAAACACAAATATTATGACTTTTTATGAGCAAAATAGTCATAATAATTTAAGCTGTAATGCCATAAATTATATTTTTGAAGATAGCCTAAAAAACATATGGGTAGCTACCGAATATGGATTGAATGTTAAAGAAGATGGTAATAAGTCTTTTAAACATTTTTTTAAAGATCAAAGTTTTCCTAGTAATATTTTCTATTCTATGGTAGAAGATAAAAAAAACTCATTTTGGATCAGTACTGGGAATGGTTTAGTGCATTACAACACCAACACAGAAAACATTAGGGTATTCCTGAATGAAAATGGCATTTTAAGCAATCAATTTAACTACAAATCTGGATTTATAGATACCAATGGTATCTTATATTTTGGTAGTAGTAAGGGTATGATCTCTTTTAACCCCAATAATCTTTTAGAAAGCAAAAAAGATGATAAAATAATTTTAACAGGATTATTAATAAATAATAAAGAAGTACCTATTGGAATACAAAATTCTCCTCTTAAAAAATCCATAACATTTACTAATAGTATAAACCTTAAACATAACCAATCATCGATAAAACTCGATTTTTCTTCACTAGATTTTCATAATTATGGCTTGTATAAATATGCATACAAAATAAAAGGCCTTAATGACAAATGGATAGATTTAGGTACCTCTAACAGTGTGTCTTTAGCTCAAATACCAGCAGGACAATATAATTTTTTATTAAAATCGTCTATTGGAGATAATGTATGGAGTAATGAAAAATCACTACTTAAAATAGAAGTTAAGCCCATTTTTTGGGCTAGTAACATGGCATACTTTTTATATTTTATAATATTTTGTTCTTTATTATTCTTAACATTAAGGTATTATTATTTACAGATAGAAAATAAGAACTCTTTAAAAATCAAGGAGCTCAATAATAAAAAAGAAAAAGAAATTTATGAGGCCAAAATAGAATTTTTTACTAACATTTCTCATGAGATAAAAACCCCACTCACTCTTATTAAAAGTCCGTTAGACAAATTACTTAAAGCTAATTACAACGATTCCAAATTAAAAGAACATTTACAAATAATGAGTAAAAACACGTCTCGTTTACTGGATTTAGTTAAGCAATTACTGGATTTTAGAAAAACCGAAATGGAAAGAGTAAATTTAATCTTTGTCAAAACTAATATTTCTGATCTAATACGAAATATCTATTCGCGGTTTAAACCTGCTTTTTCCGATGAAAAAAAAGACTTCAAACTTAATCTTTCTCCAACCGATACTTTTGCTTTTGTAGATGCTGAAGCTGTTAAAAAAATACTCAGTAATCTTTTTAATAATGCTTTAAAATATTCCGATAAAAGCGTAGAACTCTCTTTAAAAGAAGACAAGGGCTTTTTTGAGGTACAAATAAAAAATGATGGTGTGCTTATCCCTGCATATCTTAAAGAAAAAGTATTTGAACCATTTTATCGTATTTCTCCAAATAATGGAATCTCAGGGTCTGGCATAGGGCTTTCTTTAGCAATTTCACTTACAAAACTTCATAAAGGAACTTTAAAACTAGATACCAGTGATGCTACTATGAACTGTTTTATTTTAAAACTACCAATTCATCAAGAAAAAGAGTTTTATAATTTATCATTATCTAAAGAAAATCTAGTAAGAAAGAGTAAACGCATAATTACTGAAGAACACTTAACAGCAACTCAAAATGGTCATAAATCAGCCATTTTACTGGTTGAAGACAATGAAGACTTATTAGACTTTGTAGCTAAAGATTTAATGGAAAATTATTTGGTAATAAAAGCTACTAACGCTGAAGATGCTTTGAAGACAATTCAGTCGGAGACTATACAACTTATTATTAGCGATGTTATGATGCCAGGAATGAATGGTTTTGAGTTATGTGTTAAAGTGAAAACTGATGTAGAATCAAGTCATATACCTATAATTCTTTTAACTTCAAAAAGTGCTATCGAGGCAAAGATTAAAGGATTAGAATCTGGAGCAGATGCCTATGTTGAAAAACCCTTTTCTATAGATTATCTAAAACACCAAATTGAAAACTTGGTAAAAAATAGAAAACATATTATTAACCATTTCTCAACAACTCCTTTAGCTCACATAAGAAGTATTGCCCATACTGAAATTGATGAAAAATTTATTAAAAAACTTGATGAAATTATTATCAATAATATTTCTAATGCAAATCTAAATGTTGATACTCTTGCAGAAATAATGAATATGAGTCGATCATCTTTATATAGAAAAATAAAAGATATTTCTAACTTAAGTCCTAATGAACTAATTAATATAAGTAGATTAAAGAAAGCAGCAGTCTTATTAAAAACTGACAATTATAAAATTTATGAAGTTGCTGAGATGGTTGGATTTAATTCAGCGACAAGCTTTGGAAGGAGTTTTCAAAAACAATTTAACATGACACCAACTGAATATGTGAAATTTGAAAAGCAATAAGACAGTTGAACAAATTTCATTTCAAGTTAAATTTGATTAATTCCTTTATTAATAAGATAAAAGGTGCTAAAAAAATAGGGCTTATTTAGTTAAACTATTTTATACTTTTTGATGGTTTATTTCAATCACAACTTTTATTTCTTTTATATTCAAAGACAGAAAGAAGTCCTGCCATAACAAAAAGAATTATTGCTTTAAAATAATCATCAATAATTACTACATAATCTAAATTTAGAAGCAAAATAACCATTACAATTGCAACTAGTATTACTTTCTTTTTCAATGTTTTTATTTTTTATTTGTTAAGTTCATTAGGTAAGGTTATACACATCAATATCTATACCAATTCGCTATTCATTCAATAAAAAAAATGAATTTTAACATACAGATAACACGTCATCGAGTTTGTTCCAAAATAATATGAAGTATCAAAATGGGGCGTCAAATTAAATACAATAGAGAATTAAACGTAAATTTTAATGGTAAATTATAAAGCTTGTAACTATTATCTATTTCGCCAGAAGAAAGGCGTAAATAAAACCAATACTGTAAATAATTCTAAACGGCCAATAAGCATTAAAAAACTACACCACCATTTACCAAAACTTGGTAAGTTTGCATAATTGTTCACAGGCCCAAAATCGCCTAATGCAGGTCCAACATTTCCTAAACTAGATGCTGCTAAACCAATAGCAGATTCAAAATCAATTCCTAACATAGAAAATACTAAAGAACCAATAATAAAAGACAGCATATATAGAATAAAAAAACCAAGTACATTAAAAACAATACCTCCAGAAACAGCCTTTTTATTATAGCGTACAGGCAAAATAGCATTGGGGTGTAATGCTCGTTTAAATTCTAAAAACCCGTTCTTTATTAATATTAAATGTCGAACTACTTTAACGCCTCCTGATGTACTTCCTGCAGATCCCCCTAAGAACATTAAACCAAAAAAGAAAACAACTAAAAACGGTGTCCACATGGTATAGTCGGCAGTTACAAATCCTGTAGTTGTTATAATAGCTACAACTTGAAATAAGGCATGCCTAATAGCACTTTCTGCTTCTCCCCAAACCATAGGATGACACACTGATGATGCCGAAACATCTGTTATAAAGTAAATAATAATTGCTGCTATAATAGTAAAAATCGTAATAAACTTGAAATACAACTTAAACTCTTCATCTTTAATTATTTTTTGAACTTTTCCTTTAAAAGCAAAGTAGCTTAAAACAAAGTTTGTTCCAGCCAAAAACATAAAGAAGATAATAATATATTGAATAATGGGTTCTCCATTCCAATGGGCAACACTGGCATTTTTGGTTGAAAAACCTCCAGTAGAAAGCGTACACAACGCATGGTTTATAGCATCAAAAAAAGACATTCCTGCAACACTAAGCAACAACGTTTCGGCTGCTGTGTAGCCAAAATAAATTAACCATAATCGCTTAGCAGTATCGGTAATTCTAGGGTGTAATTTATCAGCACTTGGTCCAGGAGCTTCAGCAGCAAATAATTGCATCCCGCCAATACCTAATAATGGTAGTATAGCAATAGCTAATACAATAATTCCCATACCACCAATCCAGTGTGTTAAACTACGCCAAAACAACACCCCTTTTGGCACTGCTTCAATATCATTTAAAATTGAAGCACCTGTTGTGGTATATCCAGAAATGGTTTCGAAAAACGCATCTGTAAAAGATGTAATACTTTCTGTAAACATATAAGGCAAGGTACCAGACAAAGCCATTATTAACCAACCAAAAGCTACTACAATATAGCCTTCGCGTTTATTCATTTCTTTTTTATGACGTCTGGTAAACACCATGGCTAGAACGCCAACAATAAGGGTAACAATACCTGCTAAAAACAATTGAAAAGTAACACCATCTTTATAAACTAAACTCATTAAAGATGATAATAACATGAAACCGCCATTAAACAAAATGAGTAATCCTAAAAAGTGGAAAATTATTTTATAATTAAGTTTCATTATAAGATATTAAAGGAATAGTTTTTCTACTCTTTTTATTGAACGTAGTAAGCTACAAACTACAACGCGATCGCCTTCTTGAATTCTAAAACTTCCTAATGCAATTAACCCAATACCATCTCTAATAACGCCTCCTATAATTGCAGACCTAGGAAAATCGATATGCCTGATACGTTTATTACAAACTGCCGAAGTTGCTTTTACTTCAAACTCTAATAACTCCGCATTCATATTACTAAGCTTTGTCATAGCAACAACCTCGCCTTTACGTATATACCTGAAAATATTATTAGCCGCTAAAAGCTTCTTATTTATTAATGTATCGATCCCTATAGAGTGCGATAATTCAAAATAATCCATATTTTCAACCAAAGCAATAGATTTTTTTACGCCTTTAGATTTTGCAACCAAACAAGACATAATATTGGTTTCAGAATTATTACCAACTGCTATAAATGCATCCATATCGCTAATATTTTCTTCATCTAAAATATCAACATTTCTTCCATCACTATTAATAACTAGCACTTCTGGAAGATCATCGGCAATATCAAAAGCACGCTCTTTATTTTGCTCTAATAACTTAACGTTAAATCCTTTTTCGCTTAAATGTCTTGCCGATTTAAACCCAATTTGAGTCCCACCAAGAATCATTACGTTTTTAATTTCTCTATTTTCTTTTCCTGTTAATTTACAAAGCTCTTCGCCACCACCTTCAGAAGTTATAAACACCACATTATCGCCTTCATTAAAACGTGTATCGCCACGAGGAATTAATGTGTATTGCGTTCCTGCACGTTGTATTGCAATGGGTACAAAATGAATTTCTGGGAATATCTCAGCAGCTTCTTTTACTGTTTTTCCAACAAACGATGCTTCTTTAGACAACGTTAATCCAGCCATGGTAAGTGCGCCTTCTTCAAATTCGTAATTTTCGTTGAAAGACGATTGTTTTAATGATAACTGAATTTCTGATGCCGCTAAAGCTTCTGGAGAAATTAATTCATCTATTCCAAATTTGGTGAATCCAACTTCATCTTTATGGTTTATAAATTCGGTATTAGATATTCTGGCAATGGTTCTTTTTGCTCCCAATTGCTTAGCTAAAACGCAAACGGTAATATTTGTGGTTTCAGATGCGGTTACACCAATTAACAAATCACTTTTATCTACTCGTGCTTCTTTTAAAATAACAATAGACGTTGCATCTCCTTTAATAACTTTTATATCTAAATGATTATCGGCATAAGATAAACTCTCCTTATTAGTATCTATTAATGTAATTTCTTGAGATTCGTAAGAAAGCAATTTAGCCAAATGAAATCCTACTTCACCAGCTCCAGCTATTATTATTTTCATTTCTGATTAATCATAAAAAGTAGAGCAAATATACTATAAAATAGATATTGCGTTATTTAATACCGTTTTTGATTTAAAAATACTTACTAAAATTTGTTCTTTTCCGTTTATATTTCAAAATAAAATCTAACCGTAACTAAGACTATACTTGCATTTTATTTAGGGAATTTTAAATCGAAAATGGTATAATTGATAATGTCTTCTCATTTCAAATTAAAAATAAATATGTACGTTTGTCCAAAATTTACAGATTTGTCAAAAATAAAGCCTTACAAAAACAGCGATTTAGGTAAAAAAGAGCAGGTAACTAAAATGTTTGATACCATTTCTGAAGATTACGATGGTTTAAATCGTGTTATTTCTTTTGGAATTGATATTAAATGGCGAAAAAAAGTTGTTAAACTGGTTAAAGAAAAACAACCAAAAACAATTCTTGATATTGCTACAGGAACAGGTGATTTGGCTATTAATTTAGCCAAAACCAATGCTACCAAAATAGTGGGGTTAGATATTAGTAGTGGCATGCTTGATATAGGAAAGGAAAAAATTAAAAAGAAAAAATTAGACTCTAAAATAGAGATGGTTTTGGGTGATTCTGAAAATATGCCTTTTGAAGATAATAGCTTTGATGCCATTACCGTTGCTTTTGGAGTGCGGAATTTTGAAACTTTAGAAAATGGATTAAAGGAAATATTAAGAGTTCTTAAACCTAATGGTATATTTGTTATTTTAGAAACGTCTATGCCTGAAAAAACACCATTTAAACAAGGCTATAATTTTTATACCAAAAATATTTTACCTCTAATAGGAAAAGTATTTTCTAAAGATAGAAGTGCTTATAAATATTTATGCGAATCTGCTTCTGTATTTCCTTATGGAGAGGCTTTAAACAATATTTTGCGTAAAATTGGGTTTATTAATGTTAAAGATTTTCCACAAACCTTTGGTGTGGCAACAATTTATACATCATCTAAACAATAATATGCAACGTTTTCTAATTTTAATATCATTTTTATTTTTAGCAGAAACTTCTAACGCACAGTTATTTAGAAAAGAAAAAGTAACTTATGATGCTAATCAAGGAAGAGGAACTACAGATAATAATTTATTAAGATGGGGCTATTTTTTAGGTTTCAGTTCTTACGATTTTAACTTCGATTACAATAATGATTTACGCGATATTAGTATAGAACGTAGCCCTGGTTTTAATGTTGGTTTAATAGGAAACTTACGTATAAACAAGTTTTTAGATTTACGTTTAGAACCTGGTTTATTAATTACTACAAGAATTTTACACTATAGCCCAACATATTTTCAAGGAACTTCACCTAGTGCTTCCGATTTGACTAGAGAAGTAAAATCGACCTACATTCATGTTCCTTTACTCCTTAAATTTTCTACAAAGCGTATTAACAATTTTAAACCATTTATTGTTGGTGGTATTTCTACGGCATTAAACCTGTCTAGTAATCAAGATAACCCTAACGATAATAGTAATGGCCAATTTAGAACCAAAAAGAACTCACTGTTTTACGAACTTGGTTTTGGCATCGATTTGTATTTGTACAACTTTAAGTTTACGCCGTCTATTCGCGGCCTTTTTGGAATAAACGACGAACTTGTTAGAGATAAAGACCCTAATAGCCCTTGGACTAGCAATATTGCGAGTATGCAAACCAGAGGTGTTTTTATTAATTTTACGTTTCAGTAAAAACTAGTTTGCAGTATTCAGTCTCCAGTCTCCAGTATTCAGTCTTCAGTTAGCAGTCCTTAAAAAGTAATATAATAATAAGTATATCTATTAAATGAAATAACAGAATTATTAGAGCAACATGGTCTCTCTTCTAAAGAAATGTGGAATACTCATAAAGAAATGAAATACGATAGTTAGCAAACATATGGAGAAGATCATCATATATTACAAAGAAGTTTTAGGAATTGACCTAACTGATTTGCAACATCCTATTACTGAAAAAATAGATTCTTTACCGTCAAGTTCAGAAATTGACCAAAAAATTAAAGAACACCATCTTCGGACTTTAGGGCTTTCCTTAATGGACATCAAAGAGTATGACGAGAAAATTTATGAATATTACTTAAAGAGAATAGTCAATAACAAGGATATTTCTGTACACGGACATTTTTTTGAAATTAACCAATGTGCACATTTTATAAGAGTTTCCCAAGAAAAACATTTGGATTTCGAATTTGGAGATGCTAACAATGATGAACCTGACTTTATAGTCAATAAGTTTGGGTTTGAAATTACATCTTCAAGGTTTTCGGAAGAATCAAATAAAACAAATCCTGGAAGAAAATTATTAGCCAAATTTCGAGAAAAAAATCGCAATCTTTATGCTGACAATAACTGTGTTTTACTAATTGATATAAACCAAATGTCATATCATACATTAAAAAATGGAAACCCAGTTTCACCAACTTTTGAAGAAGTTAGAGAAACGGTCAAAAATGAATCTAATTTTGGACTAGTCATTTTTTTAATGGAATGGATTGAAAAAACAGACACAATTAATTTTAAAGGTACAGCTTATACGGAATATAACGAGAATTGCAACTCGGATTTAGAACTAATGATGAAAGAGAAGTTTATACCTGAGAAAAACACATTCGACGGACAAATATTAATATCACCGAATTAAATACGCCTGCTAACATGCTAAAAATAATTGCTCGGTTCTTGCCTACTCGGAAAATCCTGCGGATTTTCCTCTGGTTCGTTCCATTTTTGGTTAGTTAATAGCTTAATCACGTAACTATCCTTACACAAACCGATATGTTGAAGTCCAAATATGGTATGATTTTTTAATTAAAAACTATCAACTTAAAAAACAACTATCATTTTTTTTACTGAAGACTTAATACTAACCTCTCCTAAACTCACTCAATAAAATAGCAGTAGCGGTTGCCACATTTAAACTTTCAGTTGCTTGTAAATCTCCAAATCGTGGAATAGAAATTTTTTCGGTTATATAAGTTTCAATAGCATTAGAAATACCATTGGCTTCATTGCCCATTACTAAAATGCCTTTTTTAGGCAATTGCTTATTATAAACTGTTTCGCCTTTCATAAAAGCACCAAAAACAGGTAAATCTGTGTTCTTTATAAACGCTTCCAAATTAATATAACTAATATTAACTCTTGTAATAGACCCCATAGTAGCCTGTATAACTTTAGGATTAAAACAATCTACCGTTTCTTTACTACAAACCAAATCTGTAATTCCAAACCAATCGCAAAGTCTAATAATAGTTCCTAAATTACCTGGATCTCTAACAGCGTCAAGTGCCACTATAAGTCTATTAGTTTCAACAACTTTAGCCTTAGGTGTTTTAAAAATGGCTAAAGCTTTATTTGGTGTTTTTAAAAAACTAATACGTTTTAAATCTTCTTCAGAAATTAAAATTTCATTTTTGGCATCAATATTGAATGTTTCGGTCGTATATAATACATGAAGTGTTAAATTAGATTGTAGTAGTTCTTTTATTGTTTTTATGCCTTCAACAACAAAAAAACCATCTTGTAATCTATATTTTTTTTGTTTTAAACGCGTTATTAATTTTATCTGATTTTTAGATAGCATACAAACTATTTTTTATGGTGCGTATTTATTTTATAAAGAAAATGAAAAATAATAGATGATTGATAAGACCCTTCAAAAAAAATAAAAATAAACAGATGAAATAATGTATTTTTGAGTCCATAATGGACATTTATTATTTCTATCAGCAAAAAACAACAATAACATAATAAATTCTAATTTCGTTTGCACCAACAACTCTCAAAAATAATAATATTAATCTTCATTATAGGATACTTTTCATCTTGTGATACCGTAAAACGAGTTGCAGAAAACGAACATTTACTTACTGATAATAACATACTGATAAATGGTAAAAAAGATAATGCAGAGGCTATAAATAATCTTCTTTACCAGAAACCAAACCGAAAATTATTAGGCATTCCATTACGCTTACATATTTATAACACCGCACGAGCTAATATAGATTCTATTGTTGATGCTAGCATTTATAAAACTGAAAAGCGAAAAAACAAATACGAAAAATTCCTATCTAAAAAACAATTACACCGGTATAAAGAATCGCGTATTGGGTTTAACCAATGGTTAAAAAGCACTGGGGAAGCTCCCGTAATTTTAAATAATGAAAAAATTAAAAAATCGGTTATAAATTTAGAAGATTATTATAAATATAATGGTTGGAGTAACGTTAATGTTGATTATAAAATTAATAAGGCAAACGATAAACGCGCTAGCGTTGATTATATTGTAAATCATGGCGAACCTTATATTATAGATACAATTTCTCAAAAAATAGAATCACCAACTGTTGAAATTTTATACAATCAAATAGAACGCAACGCTTTAATAAAACAAAACGAGCAATACAAAATTTCTAATCTTGGGTTAGAACGCGATCGTATATCAAACGAATTACGCAATTCTGGTTTATACCATTTTAATCAAGATTATATTCGATTTGCTGTAGATACGATAGACACCAATAAAAAAGCAAATATTGATGTTATTATTGAAAATAGAAGTGTTACAACTGGTCATGACTCGATTATTAAACTGCCTTTTAAAGTTCAAAAAATAAAAAATGTAGAAATTATAACAGATTATAAATTTGAATACGAAGCTCAAAACAAACCATTTCAAGACACTGTCTATTATAATAATTATACGCTTTATAGTTATAACAAAATGCGTTTTCGCCCTAAAGCATTAACCGATGCCGTTTTTATAACACCAGATTCTATTTTTAAAGACCTAGATCGTACATTAACATACAGACACTTAAACGAGTTGCAAACATTTAAATACCCTGATATTGAATATAACACAATAACAAATTCAGATAACAAACTTAACACTACAATAAAGCTAACACCTTTAAAGAAATTTTCTTTAGATTTTAGTGCTGATGCCTTTCAAAGCAACATACAAAGTGTTGGTTTTTCTTTTAATCCAAGTCTATTGATACGTAATATTTTTAATGGCGCAGAAACATTTCAAATATCTGCAATAGGATCTTTGGGTTCTTCAAAAGATAGAAACAATGCAAGTGATCCTTTTTTAGACATTAACGAAATTGGAGTTGATTTAAAATTAAATATTCCACGCTTTTTTTCACCGTTTAACACCGAAAGAATAGTACCAAAACACATGTCTCCAAGTACCACTATTGGTTTATCTACCACAGGGCAAACCAATATTGGTTTAGACAAACAAACGTTTACAGGAACATTTACTTATAATTGGAAGCCCAACGAAAAAGTAACTAATAGATTAGATTTATTTAATGTACAGTATGTTAGAAATTTAAATATTGGAAACTACTTTGATGTTTATCAAAATTCGTTTAATACCTTAAATGGTATTTCAGAATCTTTGAATTATAACAACGGTATTACTTTAACTTTTCCTGAACAAACCGATGCGTTTCTAAGCGATGTTTTAAACAATAACACTGCTTTAAGTCCTGAAGATGATGATTATAAAACAGTTTCTGCTATTAACGAACGTAAGGATCGTTTAACCGAAAACAACTTAATTTTTTCTTCAAATTTTAGTTTTATAAAGGATGGAAGAACTAATTTATTTGATGAAAATTTTTCAATATTTCGTTTTAAATTAGAACTTGCAGGAAACTTACTAGCAAATACATCCAAGCTTTTAGGGCTTGAAAAAAATTCTGATAATCGCTACGAAGTTTTTAATGTTGCCTTTTCACAATACATAAAAACAGAATTAGATTATATAAAACACTGGGATTTAGGTAAAGAAAACGTTTTAGCAATGCGAACATTTTTGGGCATAGCATTACCTTATGGAAATTCTAATAATATTCCGTTTTCAAAAAGTTTCTTTGCTGGTGGCTCTAACGATAATCGTGCTTGGACAGCATATAGCCTTGGCCCAGGAAGTTCAGAATCTATAAACGAATTTAATGAAGCCAATTTAAAATTAGCCCTAAGTGTAGAACAGCGTTTTAATATATTTGAAAACTTAAACGGTGCCGTATTTGTAGATGCTGGAAACATTTGGAATGTTTTAGACAATGTTGAAGACGACAGTGCTACATTCACTAATTTTAATTCATTAAAAGACATAGCTATTGGCTCTGGCTTTGGTTTACGCTACGATTTTAGTTTTTTTGTGTTTCGCTTTGATATGGGCTTTAAAACTTACGATCCCTTTTATAAAGATGAAAACCGATGGTTTAACGATTACAACTTCTCCAATGCCGTTTATAATATTGGTATTAACTATCCTTTTTAAATTGTAAAAACGCCTCGTTACTTAACATTAAAATTTATTTAAAACTATCATTCTTACCTTTCGTTTACGCTCAAGATAAACTTTAACAATAATCCAATTCAGTAAAATAAACTATAACGTTTTAGTGCTTTTTTAGTGTTTTCAACCCACAAAATCACAGCTATTTATTCAAAAAAGCATTACTTTTGATTCCTAATAATTACAAATCAAAATTAAAACAAAAAATATGGGACACAATATAAAACCAGGTGTTGCTACAGGTAAAGAAGTACAGGCTATTTTTAACCATGCAAAAGCTAATAATTATGCGCTTCCTGCTGTTAACGTTATTGGTTCAGATACTATAAACGGTGTTTTAGAAACTGCTAGAGATTTAAACGCTCCAGTAATTATTCAATTTTCTAACGGTGGTGCACAGTTTAATGCAGGAAAAGGACTAAGTAATGATGGTCAAAAAGCAGCTATTGCTGGTGCCATAGCTGGTGCAAAACATGTACATACTTTAGCAGAAGCTTATGGTGTTCCAGTAATTTTACATACAGACCACTGTGCTAAAAAGCTTTTACCTTGGATTGATGGTTTATTAGACGCTAGCGAAAAACATTTTGCTGAAACAGGAAAATCACTTTTTAGTTCTCATATGATTGACCTTTCTGAAGAGCCAATTGAAGAAAACATAGAAATATGTAAAACCTACTTAGAAAGAATGTCTAAAATGGGCATGACTTTAGAAATTGAATTGGGTATTACAGGTGGTGAAGAAGATGGTGTTGATAATACCGATGTTGATGATTCTAAATTATACACACAACCAGAAGAAGTTGCTTATGCTTACGAAGAATTAAGTAAAGTAAGTGATCAATTTACCATTGCAGCAGCTTTTGGAAATGTACACGGTGTTTACAAACCAGGTAATGTAAAATTAACGCCGAAAATTTTATTGAATTCTCAAAAATATATCACTGAAAAATACGGTGTAGAAGAAAATCATATCGATTTTGTTTTCCATGGTGGATCGGGCTCTACAGTTGAAGAAATTAGAGAAGGTATTAGCTATGGTGTTATAAAAATGAATATCGATACCGACTTACAATACGCATTTATGAGTGGTATCCGCGATTATATGGGAGCAAAAACAGATTACTTAAAAGGACAAATTGGTAACCCAGATGGAGCAGATGTCCCTAACAAAAAGTTTTACGACCCTAGAGTATGGTTACGCGAAGGAGAAAAAACATTTGTTGAGCGTTTAAAAAAGGCTTTCGAAGATTTAAATAATGTAAATACGTTATAATAAGTAATTTTACTACAAAATTTCATAAAAAAGACTCTGATTGCTTCGAGGCTACTGAAAAAGTCACGAACTTAAATAAAAGCGGTAAGTATTTTAGATACTTGCCGTTTTTTGTATTTTGTATTCATGATAGTTCAACAGGAATCTCGGATCAAGACCAATTGTTGTGTGTTAAGCAAAAATAGTAGTTAGTCTGAAGAGGAAGAATTCTACATTTTTGACACCTC
>CANKVS010000027.1 GCA_947487155.1 uncultured Flaviramulus sp. | reverse complement strand
TAATAATTCAATTATTATACTAATTTATGGAAATATGTCATTGAACTTGTGTCTTCCGAACACTTATGTTTTTTAAACCTGACAGGTCTGCCCATACTATGATAGTTTACTTTGATTCAACTATAGTGATTTCAAACAAGAAATAAAAACCCGATAAGCTGAGGGGACTTATCGGGTTCATAACAAAGTTAGGCCAGTGTATTGTAATTAATCTACATTGTCATGTAAAAACGAATTATTACTTCTTAACTGAATATCGTCATTATCATCTAAACCTATACTAGTTCTAGATAAATCGGTTTCAGAAGAATGTTTTACATCTTCTAAATTTACACCTTGACGCTTATATGCAGGTACTTTTTCAATATCATCAATTTTTGCACTATTGAATTTATAATTGAAATCTTTCATTTTTTTTCTACGCTCTTCGGCACGCTCTTTAAGCAATTCTGAAATTGGACTATTCATAGGGTCTACCTCTTCTACTGGTAGTTCCTCAACCACATCTTGCTCAATCATCTTCTTTTCAAAAACAATGTCTTGCTCAATGTCTTCCATAACCTCATTTGGCGCTTGTTTCTTATTAATTGAAGATTCTACTTCTATATAATCATCTAAAGCATACCGAATATCGCCTTCTTCATTTGTTTCATTTACCGTAATAAGTTCTACAACTTCATTTACAGGAATTTCTTTTATTTCTTCATTAAGATCGTAGGATATGATATTATTTTCCTCCTCTTCTTCTGCATTGTTATTAGATGATAATGGCAAATCGAATGTTAACGTTATTTGTTGTTCTTCTTCTATATTATCTGAAGCAACCTCAACATCGGTAATATCAGCAATATCGGTCGACATTCTGGTAACAGGTTTAATAACAAAACCCTCTTCCTCTTCAAAAGTTGCACTTACTTCATCATAAACAACATCAATATTTTTAATGATTTCTGAAGTTGGTATTAAATTAATATCCTCTGAAATTGAAGGAGCTTCTTCATTAACCGTTTTAGTTTCCTTAAGCGTACATTCTTCTTCAGCCTCAAAATCTAAAGTATGCCTAACAATAGGTTCTTCTTCTTTCTGCTTTAATTCTATAATTGGAGCTATAATTACAGGTTCGCGATCTGTTGTTCCTAAATCTTGTTCTTCTTCTAACGCATGCACCACTTTTTTGGTTTCTGTATTAGAAATTTCGTCTTGTTGTTCCACATCAAACCCCGTTGCAATAATAGTTACTGCAATAGATTCTTCTAAAGATTCATCTTCACCAACACCCATAATAATGTTAGCACCATGACCAGCTTCTGTTTGAATGTGATCGTTTATTTCGCCTATTTCATCAATAGTAATTTCATGAGATCCAGAAACAATAAGCAGCAATACATTTTTAGCTCCTGTTATTTTATTATCGTTTAATAATGGGGAATCAAGTGCTTTTCTAATACCATCTTGCGCACGGTTTTGACCCGATGCCAAGGCAGACCCCATAATGGCAGTTCCACTATTGCTTAATACCGTTTTAGCATCACGTAAATCGATATTTTGTGTGTAATGATGCGTTATAACTTCGGCTATACCACGAGCAGCGGTAGATAAGACCTCATCGGCTTTAGAAAACCCAGCTTTAAAACCTAAATTCCCATAAACCTCACGAAGTTTATTATTATTTATTACGATTAGTGAATCTACAACATCTCGTAATTTTTCGATACCTTTTTGCGATTGTTCTAATCGCATTTTACCTTCAAACTGAAATGGCATAGTTACAATGCCTACTGTTAAAATGTCTAAATCTTTAGCCATTTTAGCAATAATTGGCGCAGCTCCAGTTCCTGTACCACCGCCCATTCCAGCAGTAATAAAAACCATTTTTGTGTTTGAATCTAGCATTGTTGAGATGTCGTCGAAACTTTCAACTGCCGATTGCTCTCCTATATCTGGGTTTGCTCCTGCACCTAGTCCTTCGGTTAAGTTTAGTCCTAACTGAATTTTGTTTGGAACACCACTATTTTGAAGTGCTTGTGCATCTGTATTACAAATGTAAAAATCGACACCTTTAATGCCTTGTTGGAACATGTGATTAATGGCATTGCTACCACCACCGCCAACACCAATAACTTTAATAACATTTGATTGATTCTTGGGTAAATCAAATGCGATGCTTTCGAATTCTTTTTTGCTGCTCATAAATTCTGTTTTACTGGGGTTTTGTACTTATATTTTTTTAATTCTATGGATATTTTTTCTATACTCGTTTTTATTCAGCGTTGTCTAAAAAATCTTTAACACGTTCTGTTAATTTATCAAGAAAAGAACGGCGTTCTTTAACTGGTTTTTCTTGAATATCTTCATTTTGGTTTTCTTCCGATTCTTCAACTACATTGTTTTGCTGTTCAATTTTCTTTCTGTCTTGACGTTTTAAGCCATCTAAAACCAAACCTACAGCTGTTGCATAAAGCGGACTCGTAACATCTTCATCGCTATCTCCAGCCAAATGCTCGTTAGGATACCCTATTCTGGTATCCATTCCTGTTATATATTCTACTAATTGTTTTAAATGTTTTAATTGACTTCCACCGCCCGTTAAAACAATACCTGCTATTAGTTTTTTCTTTTGCTCTTCGTGTCCGTAATTTTTAATTTCAACATATACTTGTTCAACAATTTCAACTACACGCGCATGAATAATTTTAGAGAGATTTTTAAGGGTAATTTCTTTTGGCTCTCGCCCACGTAATCCAGGGATAGAAACAATCTCGTTATCTTTATTTTCACCAGGCCACGCAGAACCAAATTTTATTTTTAAAAGTTCGGCTTGCTTTTCAATTATTGAACATCCTTCTTTAATATCTTCAGTAATTACATTACCTCCAAAAGGGATAACTGCTGTATGACGAATAATGCCATCTCTAAAAATGGCCAAATCGGTTGTTCCTCCTCCTATATCAATAAGCGCTACACCTGCTTCTTTTTCTTCTTGACTTAAAACTGCATTTGCTGATGCCAGTGGTTCTAAAGTGATACCTTCTAAATTTAATCCTGCACTTTGCACACAACGCCCTATATTTCTTATTGATGATACTTGTCCTACAACTACATGAAAATTAGCTTCTAGCCTACCGCCATACATACCAATAGGTTCTTTTATTTCGGCTTGACCATCTACTTTATATTCTTGGGGTAATACATGAATTATTTCTTCTCCAGGAAGCATTACCAACTTGTGCACTTGATTTATTAGTCTATCAATATCTTCTTCATCTATAACCGTTTCAGAATCAGGTCTGGTTATATAATCGCTATGTTGTAAACTACGAATATGCTGACCTGCAATACCAACAGTAACACCTTCAATCTTCATATCTGCAGCAACTTCGGCCTCTTGAACAGCTTGTTGAATAGACTGAATAGTTTGTGTAATATTATTTACCACACCACGATGAACTCCTAAGCTTTTAGATTTACCAATACCTAAAATTTCAACTTTACCGTATTCGTTTTTACGGCCAATCATGGCCACAATTTTTGTGGTTCCTATGTCTAATCCTACTGCTATATTATGCTCCATTGTTTACGTTTTGGTACACACTACTTGGTTGTCAAACTGCAAATTGACTTTTTTATAATTATCAAGCGTTTTTTCTTTTAGACTTTTTTGATAAAACGCCTTTAGATTATTTATTTTTTTATCTAAAGCTTTAACACTACCTAACTGCACTATAAATTTGCATTGCCTAAGTTTTAAATAAATGGTATTATTTATGGTTTGATGAATTTCGAAAACATTCTTTTTTAAAAATTCATCATTATTAACTTTACGTGCTACTTTATAGACATTTTTTAGTTTATTCTTATCAATATGACCAGTAACTAGTGGTACTCGCGCCGAATAGTTGGATGACAAAGGCATATAAAAACCTTCATCGTCAATATAATAAGACGCATTTGTGCTCACTCTCGCAATAGGTTTTTTTTGTTCAATATCGGCATTAAGCGCACCATTTACAGCAACATACACTTCTGCAGATTTAATCATTGGATTAGAATTTAGGGCATTCTCCAATACATTCAAATCTAAAGTTTCTTTGGGTACATTTTTAACCCCTGGATAATTTTGTATTAACAATTTACTAACAGTTTCGTTAGTAATAAAAAGGTTGTCTTCTCCAACAAATTTCACTACTGGAGTGGACACTATTCTAACACTGTTTCTCCCCGACGCAAAAGCATATAAAAACACTACTAAAACTAGTAAAACAATCATCTTTATGTAGTTCCAATTAACTCGCAATGCTCAATTCTTTTTTTATATGTTTTACTTCTTCCCCTATATCGCCAGCACCTATAGTTAGTATAACTTTAGCATTGGTTTTACGCAGCTCTTGTAACAATTGTTTTTTACTTACCAGCTTTTTGTTTTTCTTGTTAATTTTATTTAATAACCAAGTAGAAGTAACCCCAGAAATTGGCAATTCTCTAGCTGGATAAATATCAAGTAATATAAGCTCATCGAATTGTGATAAGCTTTTAGCAAAATCGTCTATAAAATCGCGTGTTCTACTATATAAATGTGGTTGAAAAATAGCCAACACTTTTTTATTAGGGTACATTTCTCTAACAGCTTGATGTACCGCATTAATTTCTTCTGGATGATGTGCATAATCATCAATAAAAACTAAATCATCAGTTTTAATATGATATGTAAATCTACGCTTAACCCCATTATAAGATGCTAAAGCTTTGGCGAGCTGCCGGTTAGGGCAACCATATTCTACAGCCATCGCCAAGGCTATTAATGCATTAGACAAGTTATGTCTACCAGGTAGGTTAAATTGTAAATTTTCAAGTACAGTATTTGGTGTTTTCACATCAAAAACATAAGTACCATTTTCTATTTTTATATTTTGAATTGAATAATCTGAATCGTCTTCAACACCATAAGTAATGCCTTTTAAAGGCAATCCGTTTTTAACAAATAGTTTCCCATTTGGCTTAATTCTTTTTGAAAATTCTATAAATGAATCATGCAACGTTTCTGCTTCACCATAAATATCTAAATGATCGGCATCCATAGATGTAATACAAGCCATATTTGGTGATAGGGTTAAAAATGAACGATCAAATTCATCAGCTTCAACAACCGAAACTGCATGACCATTCAATATTAAATTAGAATTGTAATTTTCACTTATTCCGCCTAAAAAGGCAGTAAGTGCCACATTACACTCATACATTAAATGCCCTAAAATACTCGTTGTTGTTGTTTTACCATGAGTACCCGCTACAGCTAAACAGAAGGTATTTTCGGTAATTAGCCCCAAAACTTTAGATCGCTTTAAAACACAAAACCCATTATTTTTAAAATAGTTTAATTCAGAATGACTACTAGGTACAGCAGGTGTATAAACAACCAATGTATCTTCTGTATTTAAAAAGGCTACATTTATATTATCTATCGCATCTTGAAAATGAATATCTATACCTAAACCTACCAAACTATTTGTAATTTCGGTTTCAGTTTTATCGTATCCAGCAACGTTTTTATTAGCAGCTTTAAAATAACGAGCCAAGGCACTCATACCTACTCCGCCAATGCCGATAAAATAAATGTTATCCCATCCCAAACCCTTTCCTAAAGGAAGGGTTTTTTTAGCAGATTGTATGTTAGTTTCTTTTTTGCTCATTATTTTTTAGTTTCTTCACTTTGAGAAGACGGGATTAAAAGTGTTTCTACTTCATCTGCTATTTGTTTTGTTGCATTTACTAAGGCTAATTTTTTTATATGCTCACCTAATTGCTTTTGCTTTTCTGGTGATGCTATAAGCTGCGAGAACTTGTTTTCAAAATCTGCATCTAAGTCTTCTTCCTTAATTATCATCGCCGCATCATTATTTACAATCGCCATCGCATTTTTTGTTTGATGATCTTCAGCAACATTAGGAGATGGAATAAACACAACTGGTTTGCCAACAATACATAGCTCTGATACCGAACTCGCTCCAGCCCTAGATATTACTACATCGGCAGCTGCATAGGCAAAATCCATATTATTTAAAAACTCATAAACTTGAACATTATTAGTATTACCATAAATTTTATACTGCTGATAATATAACTTTCCGCACTGCCAAATAATTTGAATATTCTGTGTATCTAAAAAATCTAATTTTTGTTCAATCAATTCGTTTATTCGTTTAGAACCTAAACTACCTCCCAAAACTAAAAGTGTATATTTTCCGTGTTTTAAGTTGAAAAAGTTTTTAGCTTCTACTGTCTTATCTTCAATATCTAATAAATCTTGACGTACTGGATTCCCCGTTTTAATAATTTTATCTTTCGGAAAAAAACGTTCTAAATTATCATATGCCACACATATTTTCTGTGCCTTTTTAGCTAACAATTTGTTTGTTATCCCAGGATAGGAATTCTGCTCCTGAATAAGGCTAGGTATTTTATTTGATGCCGCTATGTAAAGTAATGGTCCGCTTGCAAAACCTCCTGTACCAATAGCCACATCTGGTTTAAATGATTTAATTATTTTTCTAGCATTCCATAAACTACTTAGCAACTTAAACGGAAACATTAAATTTTTTAAGGTCAACTTTCTTTGAATACCAGAAACCCATAACCCCTTAATATTATATCCTACCTCCGGAACTTTTTCCATTTCCATCCTATCTTTAGCACCAACAAACAAAAATTCAGCGTCTGGAAAACGCGATTTAAGTTCGTTAGCAATTGCTACAGCAGGATAAATATGTCCTCCTGTACCACCTCCAGATAATATGATTTTATAGTTCTTCATTAAATTGCTTCACTTAAAATTTCAAGCGGATTGTCTTCCATGTTTTCTTTTTCTTTAATTTCTTCTCGTTTCGCACTTACGCTTAGTATAATCCCTATTGCTAAACACGTCATCCAAATGGAAGTTCCACCACTACTTATTAATGGTAAAGTTTGCCCTGTAACAGGGAACAATTCCACAGCCACAGCCATATTTATTAATGCTTGAAACACTATAGGCAACCCCACCCCTAAAACCAAAAGCTTTCCAAATATGGTATCAGATTTTTGAGCTACAATAACAATTCTAAACAAAAGCCACATATATAAAACCATTATTAAAAAACCTCCAAACAAACCATATTCTTCTATAATAATCGCAAAAATGAAGTCTGACGAAGATTGTGGTAAAAAATTCTTTTGAATACTTCCTCCTGGTTTAAACCTAAAAAAACCTCCAGACGCTATTGCAATTTTAGATTTCTCAATTTGATAATCCGCCTTAGTATCTTCTTTATTTGAAAAGTTTTTAATTCTATTTTCCCAAGTCGTTACTTTTACATTTAACGGACCAGTGGTTAATTTTGCCACCATTACAAAAAACATCAAAGCTATTACACCTGTACCAATAATAATCCCTAAATATTGAATTGGATATCCGCCTAAAAAAACTAGTATCAGTACCATTAAAAACATAATAGCAGCCGTTGAAAAATTGGAAGGTAGTATAAGTGCTAACACCAAAAACACAGGCATCCACAACGGCAAAACAGAAGATTTAAAAGTGATTTTTTTATCCTTTATTTTCGACATATAGCGTGCCACGTAAACCATTAACACCACAAAAGCAAAAGTTGATGTTTGAAAAGACATACCAACTATGGGTATTTTTATCCACCTGCTAGCACTTGCACCTCCCATAACCGTACCTTGAAGCATGGTAATAACCAATAGCACCAATACTATAGGAATCATGACTAAAGACAAACCTTTAAAATAACGATATGGGATTTTATGAACCCCATACATTATGGCAAAACCTAAAAACAAATGCATAAAATGCTTAACAAAAGAGATAAACGTGTTTCCGTCGTACTTATCGTATGCCAAATCGCTGGCAGCACTATAAACAGGCAAGAATGACAAAATAGCCAACAACGCCACAATTGCCCATATTAAACGATCTCCCTTTATGTTTTTAAACAGTGTTTGCATCCCATCTGTCGCTTTGCGACATCTTCCCATAGGAAAGAACTTGTTTATTTATAATTAATATTTTTATTATGGATTCCAGCCTTCGCAGGAATGACAAGTTTTATAAATTTCTTACTGCATTTTTAAATTGACGTCCACGATCTTCATAATTTTCAAACAAATCGAAACTTGCACATGCAGGCGACAGCAATACATTATCTCCAGCATCGGCAACTTTATATGCAATTTTAACGGCTTCACTCATAAACTGAGTTTCAATGATAACATCTACCATACTGCTAAAATTTTTCATTAGCTTATCATTATCGATTCCCAAACAAATAATGGCTTTTACTTTTTCGTTAACAAAAGGAAATAACTCTTCGTAATTATTGCCCTTATCTTCACCACCAACAATCCAAACGGTAGGTGCGTCCATACTTTCTAAAGCGTAGTACGTTGCATTTACATTTGTAGCTTTAGAGTCGTTTATATACTGTACTTTATTAATTTTAAGTACTTGTTCTAAGCGGTGCTCTACCCCTTGAAAGTTCTCTAAACTCTCCCTAATAGTTTGTTTCCTTATTTTTAATAAATGTGCTACTGTTGAGGCAGCCATAGCATTTTTAATGTTATGTTTCCCCTCTAATGTTAGATTTGTTGTTGGCATAATTATTTGGTTGTTATCTATTGTTATTTTTATATTATCGTTATCTAAATACGCACCGTTTTCAATTATTTTTTCTAATGAAAATGGCAATAATGTGGATTGCACTGGATTATGTTTTAAATGATTTACAATAACCTCATCATCAGCATCATAAATCAAAAAATCTTCTTGTGTTTGATTCATAGCAATTCTAAATTTAGATGCTATATAATTTTCAAACTTATAATCATATCTATCTAAATGATCTGGTGTTACATTGGTAATTACAGCAATATTTGGTTTAAAACTTGTTATATTATCCAACTGAAAACTGCTAATTTCTAGTACGTAATTTTCGTAATCTTCTTCTAAAACCTGTTTCGCAAAACTGTCTCCAATATTTCCTGCTAAACCAACATTTAATTCTTGTTTTAAAATATGATGTGCTAATGTTGCCGTAGTTGTCTTACCATTACTTCCTGTAATTCCAACAATTGTTGCTTTAGTAAACAGCGATGCAAATTCTATTTCAGACACCACTTCAATTTCGTTTGAATAAATCTGCTGAACTAAAGACACTTTATCTGGAATTCCAGGGCTTTTCATGACGATATCTGCATTCAGAATTTTAGCTTCAGAATGCTTTCCATCTTCCCATTCAATCTCATTATGTATAAGAACTTGTTTGTACTTTTCTTTTATTTTTTGGTTATCAGAAACAAAAACATCATACCCTTTTGACTTACCTAAAAGCGCTGTTCCCACACCACTTTCTCCTCCACCTAATATGACTAATCTTTGTTTTGTCATTCTATTTTCTTTCATGAGATTCCCGTCTTCACAGGAACAACAAGTTTGTTACCGTATTTTCAATGTCACTATCGAAATAATAGCCAGCAGAATACCTACTATCCAAAATCGCGTAACTATTTTACTTTCGTGATATCCTGATTTTTGAAAATGGTGATGTAATGGAGACATTTTAAAAATACGCCGCCCCTCACCATATTTTTTTCTAGTATATTTAAACCAACTCACCTGCATAATAACAGATAGATTTTCCGCTACAAACACTCCGCATAAGACTGGGATTAACCATTCTTTTCTTACTGCAATAGCTATTACCGCAATAATTCCACCTATTGTTAAACTCCCCGTATCACCCATAAAAACTTGAGCTGGATATGTGTTATACCATAAAAACCCTATAAGCGCACCCACAAAAGCAGATATATAAATTGTAATTTCTCCAACCCTTGGGATATACATAATGTTGAGGTAATCGGAAAAATCAAAACGTCCAGAAACGAAAGCAAAAATGCCTAACGTAAGCACTATTATTGCAGATGTACCTGCCGCTAAGCCATCAATACCATCAGTAAGGTTTGCTCCGTTGGAAACTCCTGTGATTATAAAAATGACAACTAACATGAATATTACCCATGCATATTTTTCTAAACTTGGGCTTATCCAAGTAATAAGCTTTGCATAGTCAAACTCATTACCTTTTACAAAAGGAATTGTTGTTTTTGTTGAACGTTCTTCAGCTTTAAAAAGCTTAACAGGTTCAGTATATGGGTTTTCAGCAAGCAACTCTTGTTGCTGTTCTACTGGTAATTTTTCTTTAATTGTAACCTCAGGATGAAAAAACAATGTTGCTCCAACAATAATTCCTAGACCAACTTGTCCCAACACTTTAAAACGTCCCTTTAAACCATCTTTATCATTTTTAAACTTCTTAATATAGTCATCAATAAAACCAATAGTCCCCATCCATAGCGTGGTTACTATCAAAAGAATGATATATATGTTATCTAATTTCGCGAAAAGCAGAACAGGAATTAATGTTGCTAGGATAATTATAATCCCACCCATGGTTGGTGTACCAGCTTTTTCCTTTTGCCCCTCTAAACCTAAATCTCTAATAGTTTCACCTACTTGTTGCCTTTGCAAAAAGCGTATAATTCTTTTTCCATAAATGGTAGAGATTAGTAATGAGATTATCATTGCAAAAGCAGCTCTAAAAGTTATAAACCCAAAAAGTGATGCTCCAGGAAATTGGAATTGCGTTTCTAAATATTCAAATAGGTAGTACAGCATTTAGTTCCTAGTTGTTTGTTATTAGTTGTTGGTTTTCGATATTTTGCACTTTACATTCCATTACTTTTATCTACTTCTGTAACTGCTTTAAAAATTCTTGAACTATTTTATAATCATCAAAATTGGTGCATTCACCATTTATTTCCTGATACGTTTCATGCCCTTTACCAGCTATTAAAATAATATCATTAGGCTGCGCTAACTGGCAAGCAGTTTTTATAGCCTGCTTTCTATCTAAAATTGAAAGTGTTTTTTTAAAATTTTGTGGTTCTACACCTGCTTCAATATCTTCAAGTATAGCTTCTGGTTTTTCACTTCGTGGATTATCACTAGTAAAAACAACTTTTGTACTTAATGCCGAAGCAATGTGCCCCATTTTTGGACGCTTGGTTTTATCTCTATCGCCACCACAGCCTACAACAGTAATAAGCTCTTCATTTTTAGTTCTAATACTATTAATAGTTTCTAATACATTTTTAAGTGCATCTGGCGTGTGTGCATAATCAACTATAGCTGTAATTTTTTCATCTGAAATCAAATATTGAAAACGACCACTAACATTTTCCAAATCACTTATCAATCTTAGTATTTCTACTTTTTCAAGGCCTAACAATTCAGCTGTAGCATAAATAGCTAACACATTGTAAGCGTTAAAGTTCCCTATAAGTCGTGTCCAAACCTCGCTATCATTCACCTTCAGCAATAAGCCACTAAACTGATTCTCTAATATTTGTGCTTTGTAGTCTGCATAGCCTTTTAAACCATAGGTTTGCTTTTTTGCTTTAGTATTTTGAAGCATTACCAAACCATTCTTATCATCAACATTAACAAGCGCAAACGCTTTAGATGAAAGCTTATCAAAAAACAACTTTTTCACATCTCTATATTCAGCAAACGTCTTATGATAATCTAAATGATCATGTGATAAATTGGTAAAAATGCCGCCTTCAAAATACAATCCTTCAGTTCTATTTTGGTGAATTCCGTGAGAACTCACTTCCATAAAACAAAACTCGACACCTTCAATATTCATTTCATGTAAATACCTGTTAATAGTCAGAGAATCGGGTGTTGTATGTGTCGCAGAATGCACTTTATTATCTACCATTATTTTTACAGTAGATAACAACCCAACTTTGTAACCAGCTTTTTTAAATAACTGATACAACAAACTTGCAACGGTAGTTTTTCCGTTAGTACCCGTTACACCAACAAGTTTTAAATTCTCTGATGGTGTGTCGTAGTAATTGGAAGCCATTATTGCTAGAGCTTTACTAGAATTATGGACTTCAACATACGTAATACCGTCAATTAAATTTTCAGGAAGCACTTCACAAATTACTGCTAAAGCACCTTGTTTAATAGCTACATCTATGTAATTATGTCCATCAACTAAAACACCTTTAATAGCTATAAACACATCGTTGTTGCCTATTTTCCGAGAATCGAAATCGACTGCATTAATTTCAATACCCGTACTCCCAACAACTGCATTAATGGTTACTTTATATAATATGTCTTTTAATGCTATCATAAAGCGTTTAAAACTATAACTTGATTACTTTTTAATTTTATGTTTTTATTTACCGATTGTTTTTTAACAACACCGTTACCTTCTAATTTCACTTTAACATTGACCTGCATATTCTCCAGAAGTGCCAAAGCATCCATTGCTGGTAAACCCACTACATTTGGCATAACAGTTTTATATGTTTGTGCTTTTTTATAAAAGTCTTCGTATTCTTTTTCTGTGGAAGGGCTTTTAACATCGAGTAATTGAATCTCATCAACAATTGGGGTGTCTGTATATATTTTTTGAGCAATTCTTTTGAATACAGGCCCCGTAACATCGGCTCCATAATACCCCTTTTTAGTACTAGGTTTATGAATAACAACTATACATGAATACTTAGGCTCATCCACTGGAAAATAACCTACAAAAGATGAAATATATCTAGGGTTTTCTTTCCAATCATCCATCCAATATTCTGTTTGTGCAGTCCCCGTTTTTCCTGCCATTGAAAAACTTGAAGAATACAATTTCTTCCCTGTACCTCTAACAACTACGTTTTTTAATATATCTCTAACCTCATTAAGCGTTTTATAAGAGCATATTTCTCTATTAGTTACTTCTTTGTCAAAACCTTCTATCTGTTTATCAAATTCCTTAACAGCTTTAATAAATCTAGGTTTCACCATCTCTCCATCATTAGCTATAGCATTATAAAATGTAAGCGTTTGAAGAGGAGTTAAAGAAATACCATACCCATAAGCCATTGACGGTAATGCATTTTTACTCCAATTTTTATGACCAGGTTCTGGAATAAATGGTTTTCCTTCACCTACAATTGAAACCCCTATAGGTTCGTGTAGATTCCATTTTTTTAATCGCTTTAAAAACTTTTTTGGATCTTTAGAATAATTATCATCAATTAGTATTGCTAATCCAATATTGGAAGATACTTCTAAAGCTCTTGCCGCAGATATTTTACCATAGCCACCATGGTGTGAATCAGAAATCCTTTTACCATAAAATATTTTTACTCCCTTTTTTGTATCTACAATAGTTGATGTATCAATAACTTTATCTTCCAAAGCAGCCATTAAAGCCATCACTTTGAATGTAGACCCAGGTTCATGCGATTCCCAAACAGCATAGTTGCGCTTCTCATAATAACCTCCATTTTTTGTTTTCGCAAGATTTGATATCGCTTTTATTTCTCCTGTTTTCACATCCATCACTATTGCACAACCATGTTCAGCTTCGTAATATTCCAACTGACCAAGTAACGAATGATGCGCTATATCCTGAATATTAACATCGATGGTTGTATACACATCATAACCATCTTTAGGTTCAACCTGATTATTATCTGTAAGCGGCTTCCATTTATCTTTTGCTATTTTTTGTTTTAATCGTTTTCCATCGACACCTCTTAAATATTTAACCCCAAAAGCACCATCAATCCCTGCTCGTGTAACATTTCCATCATCATCAGATCTATCATAACCAATTGTTCTACGGGCAATACTACCCATAGGGAATTCACGCTTGGTCTTCTGATTAACTATTAAACCTCCAGGAATAGCTCCCAATTCTAAAAGCGGAAAATTTCTAAATCGTATATAATCTGTATAACTAATTCCTTTTGCCAGTAGCAAATATTGATTTTTGTTTGCTCTAGCTTTTCTAATAAGTTTTTCGTAAGACTTAGAGGGTTTACCCGTGTAATTTGAAAGCGAATCGGCAAGTGGTTTTATAAATTCTTCAAACTTATTTGTTGGCGATACAACAGCATCAATAGCAATATCATATTTTGGAACAGAAGTCGCCAACAAATTTCCATTAGCAGAATATACATTTCCTCTATTAGCTGGAATAGCTACATCTTTAACTTCCCGCTCTTCAACTAGACCTCTATATTTATCGCCTTGGAGATACTGAATACTTAGCAACTTAAAAACCACAGCAATCCCGAAGACGAACATACATCCTGCTATAAAATACAATCGGTTTAATATGCCTTTTTCGTTTATTGCCAAGGTTAAGCTTTAATTTTTTAGTTGTGGTTTTACTTTTATTTTTTTTGGAGGAACCTCTGATGACTCCAACCCTTTTTTATTCATTTTATCTGTCACTACAGATTCTAACTTAAGATTCATAAGCTTAGAACGTCCATCTACAAAAGCAGATCGCATTTCTTTAACCTCATTAGTTAAGCGTTTTATTTCATGTACCTTTTTATCTGCACTATGCGAACTCGCAATCATTATAATAGCTAACACTGAAATAAAAATAATCCACTTCCAATTTTTAAAAGCATCATCGCTAACTAAAAACGTTCCTTTTAATATGCTATAGATACTTTTTTTCATAAGCCCCATTGTCCTGCAGACATTTCCCCTAAGGGAAAAATTTATCGTTACTAATTAAGCTTTATAGTTTTTCAGCAACACGCAACTTTGCACTTCTAGCCCTACTATTTACATTTATTTCTTCTTTAGTTGGCACTATTAAACCATTCACTTTTTTTAAAGGAACTTCAAAATTCCCAAACATATCACGTTCTGGTTCTCCCTCAAACATGCCATTTCTAATAAATCGTTTTACCAACCTATCCTCTAAAGAGTGGTAGGATATAAAACTTAAACGCCCCCCAACTTTTAATATTTCTGGTGTTTGCTGCAAAAACTCTTTCAACACTTCAATTTCCTGATTCACCTCTATACGAATAGCTTGATAAATTTGAGCTAATACTTTATTTTCATGACGTGGCGGTAAAAACTTTTTCAACACTGCTTTTAACTGTTCGCTCGTTTTAATTTCTTCTGTTCTTCTATGCTCAACAATTAACCTTGCCATTGCAGGAGCAGCTCTTAATTCACCATATTGCAAAAAAACCTGCTTTAATCGATCTTCTTCATATTCATTAACCACATGGAATGCCGACAATTCATTTTGCTGATTCATCCTCATATCTAAATCGGCTTCAAAACGTGTTGAAAACCCTCTTTCTGCCACATCAAACTGATGAGAGGACACCCCAAAATCTGCCAAAACACCATCCACTTCTTTAATGCCATGAAATCGTAAAAACCGCTTTACATATCTAAAGTTTTCATGTATCAATGTAAATCTAGGGTCATCAATGGTATTCTTAAGTGCGTCCTGATCTTGATCGAAAGCAAACAACTTTCCGTTTTCCCCAAGACGATTCATTATCTCTTTGCTATGTCCACCACCCCCAAAGGTCACATCCACATAAACACCATTTTCTTTAATTTCTAAACCATCAACGGTTTCTTTAAGCAATACTGGGTTATGATATTCCATGTCCGTCATCATCTTGCCCCATAACTTCTTCAGCTAAATCAGCAAAATCTAAAGCTGCGTCATTAATGGCTTGTTCATATTTCTCTTTATCCCAAATCTCAATAATATTTACCGCGGGCGAAATCACTATGTTTTTTGTAATACCTGCAAAACCGATAAGATCTTTCGGAATTAACAATCTCCCACTCGTATCAACATCAACCATCCTTGCTCCTGCATTAAAACGACGAATAAAATCGTTGTTCTTTTTTTTAAACCTATTGAGCTTATTCACCTTTTGCATTACTGCTTGCCACTCGCTCATTGGATACAACTCCAAGCACGACTGGAATACAGACCGCCTTAACACAAACCCACTTTCCAACACAGAAGCCAATTGTTTTTTCATGCCAGATGGCAACATAAGCCTTCCTTTTGCATCTACTTTACAATCGTATGTTCCTATTAATGAGTTCAAACCGAATATTTAAGGGTTTTGTCTTTAAGATTCAAATATATTGAAAAATATACCACATTTTACCACTTTATGACACTTTGTTGATAATTTTTCGATTAACGGTTGTTAAAATTCGATTTTAAATGCTTAAAAAAAATTTACAATCTCAATATCAATAAGTTACACCAACCCATAAAGTGTAATAACATTATTAACATTTTTATTCTCCATAATTATTCTTTGAGAATTAATTAAAATGATTAAAATATGAATGAAATAACTATATTTGTTTTTAACGAAATGACTAACCAATTAATGACGCATCGTTTAAAAAAGGAAAAAAATTACAGCTATATTGAAGCTGGGGAAGGCACGCCAATTATAGTGTTACACGGACTTATGGGTGGCTTAAGTAATTTTGATTCTGTTACAAAATACTTCAGCTCAAAAGGCTACAAAATTATAATTCCGGAATTACCAATTTACACTATGTCATTGCTTAAAACCAATGTAAAAAGTTTTGCAAAATACTTACATGATTTTATTGAGTTTAAAGGTTTTAAAGATGTTATTTTATTAGGGAATTCTCTTGGTGGACATATTGGTTTGTACCACACAAAACTATATCCAGAAAAAGTTAAAGCATTAGTTATCACTGGTAGTTCTGGACTTTATGAAAGTGCTATGGGTGGCGGCTACACCAAACGTAGCGACTATGAGGTTATTAAAAAGAAAGCTCAGGATGTGTTTTACGATCCTGCAGTTGCAACTAAAGCCATTGTAGATGAAGTTTACGAAACAGTAAACGACAGAAATAAACTTATAAAAACTTTAGCTATTGCTAAAAGTGCCATTAGGCACAATATGGGTAAAGATCTACCTAAAATGCAAACACCAACTTGTATTATTTGGGGTAAAAACGATAATGTAACCCCACCAGAAGTTGCAGAAGAATTTAATACACTTTTACCTGATTCTGACTTGTTTTGGATTGATAAATGTGGGCATGCTGCCATGATGGAACATCCTGATGAGTTTAACGAAATTCTTGATACTTGGTTGACTAAAAGGGGATTTAAAACCTTACCCGAAAATACAAAAAAGTAGTTTTTATCACTTAATAAAAGCGGTAAAAAGAAAAAACAACTAAGTTAAATCAATGAGATTACCTACTTGGAGAAAATGACAGAATATGAAGGTTAAATTTGCTGAATTTGTAATGAGCAATTCTGATGTAGCTAAATGCCCAAAAAGCATGCTACCAGAATATGCCTTTATTGGCAGGAGTAATGTTGGGAAGTCGTCTTTAATAAACATGCTAACCGACCGAAAAAGTCTTGCTAAAACATCTGGAAGACCTGGTAAAACACAACTTATAAATCACTTTTTAATTAACAAAAACTGGCATTTGGTAGATTTACCTGGTTATGGTTATGCTCGCGTTTCTAAAAGTGCTAAAAAAACATTTCAAAAATTTATAACGCAGTATTTTAATTATAGAGAACAACTTGTTTCTGCTTTTGTTCTAGTTGATGTTCGCCACAAACCTCAGCCTGTAGATTTAGATTTTATGCAGTGGTTAGGTGAACACGGTATTCCGTTTTCTATCATTTTTACAAAAGCAGATAAGCTGAAATCAAAAGCTATTGAAAATCATGTAAACGATTACAAAACAGTTTTATTAGAAACTTGGGAAGAAGCACCTAATTATTTTGTTACATCTTCATCTAAGGGTATTGGTAAGGATGATGTTTTAGGTTATATAGAAGAGTTAAATAGGGATATGCTAATAAATTAACCAACTACCACAATTAATATTAACAAAACTAAATGAAGTAGCAAATCAATCTTGTCTTTACCATAAATAATTGATAACTTAGCTAAATACTATATTGCTAAGTATTAAAAAACAATCTCATTTTTGAAAAACACATACAGCAAAATTAACAAATACTTTAGCTCATTTTTTAAAAGTCAAAATCTAATAATCTTTCTTGGTTGTTTAACAGTTGTTCCTTTTATTATTATATCATATTACAACAACCCATCAGCAGACGACTTTAACTACAATTATAAAAGTCATAACCTAGGCTATTGGAAAGCGCAATTATTTTGGTATAAAACTTGGTCAGGAAGGTATTTTTCAACCGCTATTTTAAGTATAAAGACCTTAGTTGCTAACCATTTTACTCTATACAAAGCTATTCCAATTATATTATTATCATCGCTCTTTTCTTCATTTTACTACCTTTCTTCTATTGTCTTTTATAAGCTTAAAAAAGAGTTGTTTTTCATAACCTCTTTTCTATTTATTATACTTTATTTGATGCAAATGCCAAATATAGCTGAAGGACTATATTGGTTAGCTGGCTCAATTACTTACCAAGTAGCAAATATCTTTACAATTCTGTTTCTATGTTTTATATTAAAACTACTTTATACTCATAAACCAATATATTTAGTTTTATCAAGTATCTGCGCAATAATAGTAATCGGGTCTAATGAAACTTCTATGCTAATAATCAATTACCTATTATTTACAGTTTTAATATATAAGTTTTATCAAAAAAAAACACATTATTCTTTCATCATTTTATTTGTTATAGGGTTATTGTTTTCAATTGCGGTAATTGAATCTCCTGGAAATGAAATAAGATCATTACAGTTTCAAAATAATAAAGACCTTATTTATTCTGTTATAAAATCAACCAAAGCAGTACAAAGTTATATAGGAATCTGGCTGCCTTTTTCAATTATTTTGACATTTATTTTTTTTAATTACTTAGACAAAAAAGTAACAGAATTTGAATCAATTTTATTTACCATAAACCCCAAATTAATATTAATAGTTTCTTTTGGTGGAATTTTTATTGGTTTTTTCACTGCTTACTGGAGCGTAGGCAGAATACCACCCGAAAGAACCATTAATGTAATATACTTTTTCTTTATTTTAGCTTACTTATATTTAACATTAAGTATCTTTTTTAGGCTAAAATCGTACAAAAAGCCTTTTATAAAGTTTTCTTCTTGGGCAAGAACCTTCATAATAATAATTCTATTTATTAACCTCTCTCATAAAAATAACATAAAAACAGCTTACATAGAACTATTTAACGGAACTGCTAAACGATATAATGAAGAACTCAAAAACAGATATAAAACAATAAAGCATTGCAATAGCGATACATGTTACGTCCCTCAACTAAAGTACAAACCAACAACAATATATGCTTATGACATAACTAAAGAGCATAGTAATTGGAAAAACTTATCATATAAAGATTATTTTGGAAAAGAAAGCATCATAATTAAAGAGCCAAAAAAATGACAGAGGAAATTTGCTTAGTTATCCCTTGCTACAATGAAGCAAATAGGCTCTCTAAAAATGATATTATCAAATTCTACAATAAAAATAAAAACATTCATTTTATACTAGTTAATGATGGTAGCAATGACACGACCATCCAATTATTAAATACAATAAAACAGAGCAGAGAAGATAGAATTATTGTTATCGATTTAAAAAAAAACAAAGGAAAAGGTGAAGCTGTCAGAAAAGGTGTTTTATTCGCTCTATATTTGAAAAAATTTTCCGTAATAGGGTTTTTAGACGCCGATTTGTCCACTCCCTTAAAAGAAGTTTCAAAATTAATTTCTCATTTTAACAATGACGTGTTATTTGTTTACGGATCCAGATTTCAAAGAGTTGGATTCCAAATAAAAAGAAAATCATATCGACATTATTTAGGCAGAGTGTTTGCTACAATAGCGAGCAACATGCTCAAGCTACACGTATACGATACCCAATGCGGTGCAAAGTTTTTCAAAAGTACAATTATAGAATATCTATTTTTAGAAAAATTCAACAGTAATTGGATTTTCGACCTTGAAATATTTTATAGATTTATTAATAATAATAAAAACTCTGATATTAATACAATAGCCAAAGAAATAGCATTAGAAAACTGGGAGGATATAAATGGGTCAAAAATAAAATTAAAACATGTTTTAAAAATACCTTATGATATGATGAAACTTTATTTTCTGTATCGTAACAAATAAAAAAAGCATTCTATAATCTAACCTTTCACATCCAAAGCATCACGTAAAGCATTTCCAATAAGCATAAATGCCATGACTAAACTCATAATACAAAGTTCAGGTATAATTGCTAAATATGGTTTTCACATAAAAAAGGTCTCTCAAATAAATGAAAGACCTTAAAAACTTCATACAATATGTGCGTTAACTTATTTTATACATATATTGATATTTTTTTTTACAATACATTATAATGACCAATTAGGGTTTTGTTCAATTTCCATTAACAGTATTTCATTTGACGGAATAGGTAGCAAATAATTTTTGTTAGCCTCAAAACTTCTATCAGATTCTCTTGACAACAAAATAAATCCGTCTCCATCGAGTTCAATTTTTTTGGTCGTATCATCTTCATAAAAAGTTTCATATTCTGTACCAGCATAAAGCGCTCCCCTTTTTGCCATTGGAAGCACCTCCTCTGCAACTTTCCATCTACGCGTGTCATCCCATCTAAATCCTTCATACGCCAGCTCAATAGTACGCTCTCTCCTAATTTCTTGTTGCATATTCAATCCGTTGCTTACTACATGAGCATTGGTAAGACGTATCATTTGAGCTCGATCTCTTAGCTTATTAATAGATATATTTAAATCGTCATCAGAAATACTACCATCACGCTCATAGATTGCTTCGGCATAATTAAGAAGTACCTCTCCATATCTAATTATTTGTGCATAAAAATCTTGTCTTCCACTAACTAGTTTTTGACGATCTTGAGTTACAAACTTAAACAAAAAATACCCTGAATTTAATGCATTAAATCTAGGTGTAACTTCTTGAGCGGGGTTTCCATTTGAATCTGTATTAGTGTACTCAGAATTAAACACTAAAGAAAATGGTTCAATAATTGTTTGTGTCATCCTAGGATCTCTATGATTATATTCTGATGTCATTAAAGCTCTACCTTCAAATAATGGAGATTCATCTATAGGTAACCCGTCAACACATAAATATGAATCCGCGAATGCTTTGGTAAAACTAGTTCCTGTACGTCCAGTAATATTGCTAAAATTATGGGTTCTATTTACACTTTCAGAATATCTTCTAGCTAATATTTGCTCAGTGCCGTCTTTGGCCTCATCACTCACAAACAATAAACGGTAACTTTCATTAGGAGAAGACGACGAGACAAACAAATCATATTCATTACTATCTATTACTTGTTTTGAAGCACTAACAGCAATATTTAAAAGGTTATTTACATCGCCTTCTGTTCCATGGTTTTTAGCCCAAGTACCTTCAAACAAAGCAACTCTTGATTTTAATGCCATAGCAGCACCCCATGTTATTCTTCCTTTATCTGCATTATTTAACTCACTTTCCTTAGGTAAGTTTGTTGCTGAAGCATCTAACTCATCTAAGATAAAGGCAATCATTTCGGTTCTAGTAGCTCGTGGCTGCTTCAATTCTTCTGAATTTAAATTCAATACTTTTGTTATTAACGGAACACCTCCATATCTAACAAACATTCTATAATAATCATAAGCTCTAAAAAAACGTGCTTCTGCAACATATCTTATTGCAAATTCTTTATCAGCACCATTTTCAATTAGCGCATTATAACGACGCATTCTAGTGTAGGTTCCATTCCAAAAACCATCTGTTGCAGGGGTAACCAATGTTCCTGCACTAACTGCTACATCGGCATTATCACCGCCTTGATAAACAATATCAGACCAACTATCTTGCGTAGTATGACCAGGCAAATCATTATAAAACCTATTTGCTGCAAATCTAAATTGCTCTTCATCTTGCCAAAATGTAGCTCCAGATAGAGCAGCCTTAGGGGCTAAATCTAGATCTTTTTCACACGAAGTGATAATTATCAAAAACAAGCCTACTATCGATATTTTAAATATATTTTTCATAACCAAAATGTTTAAAAATTTAATTGAACACCAAATGAATAATTTCTAGAGAACGGATAAAAGTTAATTGCTCCTCCAGTTTCTGGGTCTGCTTGCGCTCCTTTGAAATTGAAAGTTTCCCATAAATCTTTTCCACTAAAATAAACTCTTGCAGATGTTATAAATTTATCTTTCAAAAATGATTTTGGAATAGTATATCCAAATTGTACATTTTTAAGTCTTAAATACGCACCATTCTCTACTCTTAACGATGATGATCTGTAATTAAAACCTTTACTAGCATTAATTGCTGGTAATGTTCCTTCAGGGTTATTTACATTCCATGTTTTTCCATGGAAAAAGTCTAATACGCCATTCCATGTTGTTGCAAATGGAACTGTCCAGGCATCATTCCTATATATTGTTCTTTTTCCAACGCCTTGGAAGAACATGCTAAAATCAAAATTATTAAAGCTAGCTCCCATGTTAATACCAAAGGTATATCTTGGCAATGTTTGCCCTAAATACACTAAATCTCCTTTAGTTCCTACACTAGGGTCTCCATTAGTAGTTAAAGCCCCGTCACCATCTAAATCGGCAAACCTACTAGAACCTAAACTTACATTTGACGGCACGCCTCCTAAAGTTTTATATTCTGCCAATTCTTCTTCTGTGGTAATAATACCTTCATATTGATACCCAAAAATTGATCCTGCTGGATAACCTTCTATTAAATTTCCTGCACCAGCTGTTCTAATTTCATTACCTCCAAATTCTATAAGCTTATTTTTAGAATCTGAAAGATCTAAACCTATATTATAAGCAAAACCTCCAACATTATCATTCCATTTTATACTAGCTTCCCATCCCCAATTTTTTAATGTTCCCAAGTTTGCACTAGGTGGTGTTGCTCCAAAAACTGCAGGATATTCTCCTCTTACCAATAAATCTTTATTTGTTTTAATATAATAATCAAAACTAAAATTTAATCTATTTTTAAACACAGTTCCCTCAATTCCAAAATTTGTAGTTTTTATAATCTCCCAAGTTCTATCTTTAGAAACAACTCCAGATTCTGCAACGGTTGTGTTTAATGTATTATTAGCACCAAGAATTACTGTACCTCCTGTAGAAAGTGTAGGGATATAATCGTACAATCCAATATTTTCTTGATTTCCACTTTCACCATAAGACACTCTTAATTTCAGCTCGTTAATTGCTTTTACATTAAAGAAATCTTCTTGAGATACTCTCCAACCTAGCAAAGCACCTTTAAAAAGTTTCCATCTCTCATCAGGATGAAACCTAGAAGAGCCATCATACCTAACATTACCTTCCAAAAAGTACTTGTTTTTATAATCGTAACTTAAACGACCAAATCCTGAAGTAATGGCCCAATCAAACCCAAAATCATTATTAAACTGATTATCAGGGTTCCCTGTATTTAAAGTATATGGTTCTGTTTCTATGAAAAAATCTTGACGCCATGCATTGAATCCTTGTTGGTCAAACTCTTCATGTGATCCCCCCGCTAAAACAGTAAATTTATGGTCATCTAACTGTTTCGAATATTCTAAGTAGCCATATAAAGTTCCTGTATAATCTTTAAAACTTCTTCTACTTCTGCTATTAGGGTTTGTACTCCCATAACTATTTATAACAGATCCTGTCCACCCATATCGAGTTAATGTTTTGGTATTAATAAATCGCTCATTAAATCTATATCTTAACGATGCATTACCAACAAACTTCAAATCATCTAATAATTGAATTTTTGTAGAAAAATTAGAATTAATAATATAATCATCTGTATCAGAAAACCCTCCTTCTTCTAGCATATAGATAGGGTTGGGCACGTTCCTTGCTCCATACCATTGCCCTAATGGATTTTTAAAAGGAGACGCTGCGTAAAACCCCCAATAACTACCTATAGCACCTCCCAAGTTAGCTGCTTGATTTCTTTTAGATTTTACTAAACTTGTATTTGTTTCTAATGATATTTTATCTGACAATTGAGTACTATATCTCATCCTTAAATTATATCGCTTAAAACTATCAGGGCCATAAGCTAATACGCCTTCTTCATTTAAAACGCCTGCAGATACGAAATAAGAATTTTTAGCAGTCCCTCCACTAACAGCTAAATTATGTGTATGCTGGATTCCAGTATCCCAAAAAACTTCATCTATATTATTATCTATTAAATATACCGTGCGTTGCTCTCTATGTGTAGCATTTGCACCAGATCCTTGCACTACCACTTCCTGAGTAGGATTCCCTAAATATTGATAATGAGACTCGTAAGTAAATAAAGAATCTCTACCCACATTAGCTCTTGCTTCGTTTACAATATCCATATATTGCTCTGGATTTGCTCTTCTAGGTTGTAATGTTGGTGTTTTAATGGATAAATTACTAGAGAATGAAATCTTCATTTTATTTTCTTTACCACCTTTTTTAGTTGTTATCATTAAAACACCACCACCTGCTCTAGCACCATAAATAGCTGCTGCTGCATCTTTTAGCACAGTAACTTTATCTACATCTTCGGGGTTTATATCATCTAAGTTCCCTTGAACACCATCAACTATTACTAAAGGAGGTATATTTGATATACCACTTCCTGTTACCGATGTAACTCCTCTAAGTCTAATATTAAAAGCTCTAGTACCTGGTTGCCCACTACCTCTAGTAATGACTAGACCCGGTATTTGCCCCTGTAGAACATCTATTATTCCTGTGGTAGGTCTTGAAGAAATCGATTCAGAATTAATAGACGCAATGGCTCCTACCACGCTTGCTCTATTTTTAGTACCATAACCAACAACAACAACTTCTTCTAAATCAGACACATCTTCTTCTAGTACAATTGTTACATTTGACTGACCAGCTAAATTTATTTCTTTAGTTGTAAACCCAAGGTATGATATTACTAAAATTGAATTTTCATTAGTTACGTCAAGTATAAACTTGCCATCAAAATCACTTTGCGATCCATTGTTGGTGCCCTTTTCTAAAATACTAGCCCCTGGCAAAGGTTGGTTATTTACATCTGTTATTGTTCCATAAACCTTATACTGCTGCCTATTTTCATTAATATCATCACTTAAATGAGTTCCTGTAGGGAGTGGCACTAGACCATTTTTTCTGTTAAGTAATATTTGCCGGTTAAGTGTTTGAAATTGGACATCAGTTCCTTTAAAAAGCAGTTTTAAAACGTGCTTAATACTTTTCTTTTCTACAATCAAACTTACTTTCCTATTCAAATCTACATTTTCACTTTCAAATAAAAATCGAAATTCTGAAATAGACTCTATCCTATCAATAACAGTCTCTAAACTAACATCTTCCATATCTAATGTTAATTTAGTGTTTTGTGAATATGTATTTGCTTGAACCTTTAACAGTGAAATGACGAGCATTATAATTGAAAGTCTCATTTTTAAATCAAATTTTGGCAAGTATATATAGTACAGCCTGCCAATTATGTTTGTTTTTTTCATAATTTTGTTAGTTGTTAAATAATTTTTTACGAGTTATTTAATTTAGTTTTAATCGGAAAGTGTTGGTAGCATTTTCCGATTTTCTTTTTTGTGGTATAATTATGTATTATTTTGTCATATTGTCATAAGTTTTTTAGTTAGTTATTATAATTTCATTGCCTTGAATCACATACTTAAAAGGTGTTATTTTGTTTAAAAATATCATAATATCTTCTATACTTTCTACATTAACATTAAACCTCGCATTAAATTTCTTTTGGTTTAATTCATTATTTTGATTTTTAATAATAGCATCATATCGTCTTTCTATTTTTTTAATCATATTATTAAACGATGATTTTCTAAAAACCAATTCTCCTTTAATCCAACCAACGTGTATATCTAAATCAACTTTTCTATTATCAATAACTTGATTTGTTTTTCTATAAATACCTTCATATCCTGGTTTCAGTATAACTTCTTGATTAGATTTTTTTAACAGAACAGATCCTTCAACCAGCACTGTGCTTATACAATTATCTTCTTTATAAGAAGACACATTAAACTCTGTACCCAACACTTCTACTTCTAAATCTTCTGTATTTACAATAAATGGAAGTTTTTCATTTTTAGCCACTTTAAAATAAGCTTCTCCTTTAAGAAACACTTTTCTTACGTTTTTATCAACGAACTTTACAGGATACTTAATACTACTTCCTGAATTTAGATAAACTTCAGTACCGTCAGACAGTTTAACATTAAATATTTTTCCGTATGGCACTATTAATTCATTATATATTAACTTATCAACTTTAGAGTTTTCACTATAAACTAATGAATTCCCTACTTGGGTTCCTACTAAAGTGCCATTAGCAATTACAATCTCCTCATTTTTATCTTGAACTATTATTTGAACTTCTTTTTCATTAAGTTTTAAAACAATTTCATTTTCTATTTCTGCTCCTTCTTTAGCATATATTTGTACCCAGAAAGTATACGACATTGACATAAATACTATTAGGATTGCAGCATACTTCAACAAAGATCTTTGTAGCAACCAAACAGGCTTCTGCTTTACTAAACGTTTCTCGACCTTATTCCAATCTTCATTCACGTTTAATCTATTTAAAAATTGTAATGATTCTTTAATCCTCCCTTTTTTCTTTATATTTTCAACAAGCTCCTTTTCATCATCATCTAATAAATCTTCAATATTTTGATTTATTTTACCTTGAGATTGAAGTTGCTCTAAAACTATCTTTATTTTTTGGGATTTTTCTAAACTCGACATATTCTAACTTTTATACTTAAGTTATCATTATTCTGTTTTAGGGTGACAAGAACAATGCTTTTTTTTTCAATCAAAAGCATTGTTTTTTTTTAATATTATAAAAAAAATGTAATTTTATCAACAGATAAACACTTTACACTAAACTATTTTAACATATTATGAATACCTGTAATTTATCACAATTACACTAGCCACATTAAATTAGCTTCCTAAGATTTACTTGCAAAAAGTATTAAATTTTAATATTTTGAGATGCTAAAGTATATTTAATATAGCATAAAAAAGCAATGGTTATGGTATAGACACCAATTACCAAATAATATTTTTTAAAGATTAACAATGAGTATAAACAGCAAAGAAAAAGATTTGGAAGAACAGTTCAAAACTCATTACTCTTTTCTAACTCTAACAGCTTTTTATATTGTTGATAATGAGGAAGCAGCAAAAGATATTGTTCAAGACTTCTTTGTATGGTATTGTCAAAATCATTCAAACGTTCATTTAAATAATACGTTTAAATGTTATGCAACTAAAGCTATTAAAAATATTTCGTATATCTATTTAAAGAAAAAAAAGCGTTATAAAACTATGTTATCTAAACTAGAATTACACCAATATGAAATGCCTATACCTTTAGAAAATACATCTTTAAAAAATAAAAAAGCTTATGATTTGCTTCAAAAGTTACCCGAAAGCAGACGTAATATTTTCATTTCGTATGTTGTACACGGTATGAGTTATTCTGAAATTGCTAAAACGTACAATATTTCTATTAATACAGTAAAAACCCAAATGAAAAGATCATATTCTTTTTTTAGAACACAAATAGCTAACAAGTCTTTTTTACATCTATTTTTTTAAGTCAAGGTAATAAAACATACCTAACCTTTTACTCCTCGCACATCCAAAGCATCGCGTAACGCATTACCTATAAGCATAAATGCCATGACTAAACTCATAATACAAAGTCCAGGTATAATTGCTAAATATGGTTTTCCAAGAATAATATAATTGTAGTGGTCTTTTATCATAGCGCCCCAACTTGCCATTGGTGGTTGCGCCCCAATACCCAAAAAACTAAGCCCGCTTTCTATTAAAATAGCCGCCGCAAAATTAGCTGCCGAAATAACTATAACAGGTGCCATAATATTAGGTAAAATATGCTTGCTTATAATTCTAAAATCATTAAACCCTAAGGCTCTAGCTGCGGTTACATATTGCATTTCTTTAGCGCTTATTATTTGCCCTCTTACTACTCTTGCCACCTCAACCCACATGGTAAGTCCTACAGCTATAAACACTTGCCAAAACCCTTTACCCAAAGCAAGAGTAATAGCTATAACAAGCAGCAATGTAGGAATAGACCATGTTACATTTATAACCCACATAATAAAAGCATCAATCTTACCTCCAAAATATCCAGCGACACTTCCCATAAAAATGCCGATAATCAATGAAATAAAAACGGCTACAAAGCCTATAAAAAATGATATTCTAGCTCCTACTAAAACTCTACTTAATAAATCTCTTCCGTATTTATCTGTTCCAAAATAAAACGTTTTTTCTTTAATAAAACTTGAGGCAGAATTATTAGGAAATACATTTGTGTTTATGCTTTTATTAACACCTTGCAATCCGTCAGAAGCATACTCTGTGTATGTTAAAACATCATTTTCTTCTTTAAATTCTGAAATTGGAATTTCGGTATCTGAATTTTTTCGACCAAAAAACAACTTATTAAATACCGATTGATTTGTTTCTATTTGCGACGGAAGCGTTAATATTTCAACTTTAAATCCAGGTTTTTTTGAATGAATAGACAAATGCATCTGGTTGGCATGTTGTGAATTATCGGGTGCAAAAGCATAAGCAAACACAGAAATCACTCCTGCCAACACAATAAAGTAAAAACTAAAAACGCCCCAAAAATTGGTTTTAAATTTTTGAAGCGCTAATTGTTTTAGTGAGTGTGGTTTGTTACTCATATATAACTATAACTTAATCTTTTACTTTAGCTATTTTCTTTATACCGTATGTTTTTAAATCTTCCAACACATTTAAAGCCTCTTCAATATAAACATCTTTACTTAAGCTTAAATGCCAACGTTCTCGTTTTTCTTTTAAATCTGTTGTATCACTTGCAAAAAGTGCTTTTTCGTATGCATGCGATTCGAAAGTTAAGTTTGTTTTATATTTAGAAATAGCATCAAAACGCTTAGACTCTTCTTCATTTATATCTATATTTTCTTTGTATTTTCTATAGTTTAAAGAAAAAGTTGTTTCGTCTATTTTGCTTTTAACCCATTTTGCATTCTCTTCAATAAGTTTTAATTGCGCATTATTACTCATTCTTTCCTTACTTTTATTAATGGTTTGGTTATAATCAAAATAATTATCCCAAACAGTATAATCGGCAGCATCAATTTCGTCCCAAGGCAATGGATTTTCTTTATCCTTTTCTCCAACATCAATAAAAGAAAAACGTCCAGGTACTTTCACATCGCTCTTTACCCCTTCTAATTGTACAGATCCACCATTAATTCGATAATATTTTTGAGTGGTCAAGGCTAAAGCACCTAAATCGCCAGAAGTATTAGATCTAAGCATATTATTAAGGTTTATAACATTTTGCACCGTTCCTTTACCATAGGTTTGTTTACTCCCAATAACAATAGCTCTTTTGTAATCTTGCATCGCAGCCGCCATAATTTCGGATGCTGAAGCCGAAATTTCGTTAACCAAAATCACTAAAGGTCCATCCCAAGCAATAGCTCTATCGTTATCTTCTAAAACTTCTTTAGCCTCACCAGTAGACCGTACTTGCACTATAGGTCCCTCTTCAATAAATAAACCCGCCATATCTACAACTGTTGGTAAAGAGCCTCCGCCATTATTACGCAAGTCGAGTACAAGACCTTCCATACCTTCAGCCTTTAAACGTTCAATTTCATTTTTTACATCAATAGCAGCATTTACTTTTTTATAATCTTGAAAGTCTACATAAAATGCTGGTAGGTTAATAACACCAAATGTTTTGTTATCTTTTTTAACTAATGATGATTTTGCATAGGTCTCCACTAACTCAACAATATCGCGTGTAATTACAATATCCTTTATGGTGCCATCTATCTTTTTTATAGTTAAAGTTACTTTTGTTCCTTTTGGACCTTTAATATATTTAATAGCATCGTTTATACGCATACCTACAATATTAACAGGAAATTCTTCATCTTCTTGCTTCACTTTTAAAATAACATCTTCAACCTCTAATTCTTGACTTCGCCACGCAGGACCACCAGATATAAGTTCTACTATTTTAATATAATCCATGTTTTTTGTTAATCTAGCACCTATACCTTCTAGTTTACCTGCCATTCGTTCATCAAAAACCTCTTTATTTCTTGGTGCTAGATAATAGGTATGCGGGTCGAACTCTCCAACAATAGCGTCAATATAAAGTGCAAACCAATCGTGACGTTCTAAATCGTCAATATTATCATTAAAATAAATATCCAGTGATTTTAAAGTTGCTTCACGAGATTCTTTTTCAATCTCAGCTTCTGTTTTCATAACATAAGAAGCATCATTCTTTTTAGCTAATTTTTCTTGTGCATAAAGATCATCATAATTAGAAAGCGTTGAAAACTTAAGTTGTTTTCTCCATCGTTCCTTCATTTGTTTTTTATTTTTAACAAAATCAATTTTATCATAATCCGTTTCAAAAGTTTCATCAATTGTATAATCAAATGGTTTAGATAAAATGTCTTTATAAATTACTTTAGCTTCCTCAATACGCTTCAGTATTACTTGATTAGTTATATTGAAAAATGTAATATCTGATGCTATAATTTGATCGTCAATTGTTAATTTGAATTTCTCAAAATCTTTATAATCCGATTCATAGAAATAACGTTTTACAGGATCCATAGATTCTACATAATCTTTAAATAATTCAGCAGAAAAATCGTCATCTATAGCCAAAGGATCAAAATGTCCCTGCTCTAAAACAAACTTTATAACTTGCATCAACAACTTATCTTTATCTGGGTTACTAAATGTTTTGCTAGTAAAACTGCATGATGCAAATGCTAATAATAAAACTAACATTAAAATTTTATAATTACTCTTCATAATTTTCCTCATCGTATTTGGGTCTTTGTCATTGGTAACATATCGTTTTCTAATTATCTCAAAATAACATGTTACATTTCTTATTCACTTAAATTTATGCACTAAAATAAAGAAAAAACCATGCCAATAAAGCCAATTAATACTATTTTTTTGTTAAACCGAAGAAATTACACATTTAGCAAGTAAATTATGTATTTTAGCGATGCTATTGAAAACTTAAATGACAAAAAAACCTTTAATATTAGTAACTAACGATGATGGTATAAATGCTCCAGGGCTTAGAACATTAATTTCTGTTATGAATACCATTGGAGACGTTGTTGTAGTTGCACCAGACAGCCCTCAAAGTGGTATGGGACATGCTATAACTGTAGATGCTACACTTTATGTGCAAAAATTGAATTCTGATGGGCCTCAAATAGAATATAGCTGCTCTGGCACACCTGCAGATTGTGTAAAATTAGCCATAAGAGAATTACTAGATAGAAAACCAGATTTGTGTGTTTCTGGTATTAACCATGGCTCGAACGCTTCAATAAATGTTATTTATTCGGGCACAATGAGTGCTGCATTAGAAGCAGGTATTGAGGGTATTCCTGCTATTGGTTTTTCATTACTCAACTACAAATGGTTAGCAAATTTTGATGCTTGTAAAGACATTGTAAAAACAATCACAGAAAATGTACTGCATCATAGTTTACCAAACGGTGTTGTTTTAAATGTTAATATTCCTAATGTTGATAAAGACAATATAAAAGGGATTAAAATTTGCAGACAAGCCAAAGGGAATTGGGTTGAAGATTTTGATAAACGACAAAACCCTTCTGGAAAAGATTATTATTGGCTTTCTGGTGAATTTGTTAATTTAGACAAAGGTGATGATACTGATGTATGGGCCTTAGAAAATGGTTATGCTTCAATTGTTCCAGTTCAATTTGATTTAACAGCTCATCATTTTATAAAAAATTTAAACCATTGGAAATTATAATACTGAAACCAGTTCGGTACAAGCAAGCTTAATATAAATGAAAAAAGATATATTTATAGGAATTTTAGTAGGTTTAATAGCCAATACCATTGGCTTATTTATTACAGCCAACTTACTTGGACAAGGTGATGATTTTACAACCGTAATAAAAGCGGCAACATCTGAAGGTTTTTTAGGAAAACTAATAAGTTTAGGTGCCATTTTAAATTTAGTAGCATTTTTTGTTTTTATAAAACAGCGACAAGATTACAGAGCGCGTGGTGTTTTATTAATTACTGTTTTTATTGCTGTTTTTACATTTGTATTTAAGCTTTTTTAAGTCGTTTATAAATGAAATATTATATTATTGCTGGAGAAGCGTCGGGTGATTTACACGGCTCCAACTTAATGAAAGCATTACTAAAAGAAGATGTAAATGCAGACATTAGGTTTTGGGGTGGCGATCTTATGCAAGCTGCTGGAGGCACTTTGGTAAAACACTATAAAGAGCGTGCCTTTATGGGATTTATTGAAGTTGTCACCAACTTAAATAAAATATTCAAACTCATTTCCTTTTGTAAAAACGATATTAAACAATTTAATCCAGATGTTATTGTTTTTATTGATAATTCGGGGTTTAACTTACGCGTAGCTAAATGGGCTAAACAAGAAAATTTTAAAACCCACTATTATATTTCACCCCAAGTTTGGGCATCGAGAGCAAGTAGAGTAAAAGCCATTAAACATGATATTGATGCCATGTATGTCATTCTTCCGTTTGTTGAAGATTTCTACAAAAAATATGATTACAAGGTCACTTTTGTTGGTCATCCTTTAATTGATGCCATTGCAGATAGGAAGCAGGTTGACGAATTTGAATTTAGGAAAACTTACCAACTTAACAACAAACCTATTATTGCACTTTTACCAGGAAGTAGAAAACAGGAAATTAAAAAAATGCTTTCGGTTATGCTGAGTTTGGTTGCCGATTTTCCAAACTATCAGTTTGTTATTGCGGGCGCACCAAGTCAGGATTTTGAATTCTACAAAACATTTATAAAAACATCTAATATTAGCTTTGTAACCAATAAAACATACGATTTACTAAGCGTTTCAACTGCAGCATTAGTTACTTCTGGAACGGCAACCCTAGAAACGGCCTTATTTAAAGTGCCGCAAGTTGTTTGTTATAAAGGAAGTGCAATTTCTTATCATATTGCAAAGCGTATTATTACTTTAAAGTTTATATCGTTAGTGAATTTAGTTATGGATAAAGAGGTAGTAACCGAACTTATTCAAAGTGATTTCAACTCTAAAAGACTTAAAAAAGAACTTGAAAAAATACTTGACGACCAACAACGCGAAAAACTATTTTCAGACTATTATGACTTAGAAAAAGCTTTAGGCGGAAAAGGTGCCAGTGAAAAAACAGCTCGTTTAATTTTTAACGCTATTAAATCGTAAATGAGAACGTTTATCTTATTACTGCTCATAATTGCTAGTTTTGGCAGTTGTAAATCTTCAAAGTCTGCAAGTAAAAAGAGAAAATCAATTACTAAAACCACAAAAACAGAAACCAAACCACTCCCTAAAGCAAATAGTATTATTAATTATGCCAAACAGTTTGAAGGTGTTCGGTATAAATATGGCGGTGCTACAAAAAAAGGAATGGATTGTTCTGGTTTAATTTATACTGCTTTTAAAAATGAAGATATTGAACTTCCTAGAACAACAAAAGATTTATCAACTACTGGAGATTGGATAGACCTTAAAGATGTAAAAAAAGGAGATCTTCTATTTTTCGCTACTAAAAAGAATAGCCGTAAAGTTAACCATGTTGGTATTGTAACGGTTTCTAGAGCTGGCTATACAGAGTTTATACACGCTACGACAAGCAAAGGTGTTATCACTTCATTATTATCTGAACGTTATTGGTATTTTGCATTTGTTCAAGCAAGACGAGTTTTATAAGTGCTTTTTTAGTAACTTTCGATTATGAGTCCATAATGAGCATTTAACAAATAAATGCAATAATTAATCAAAATAAAGTAAACTACCTCGAAGTAAACTTTGGAGCATTTAAATCTCGATTATCGAGTAAAAATGGTTTACCCATGGTTTATGAAATTTTAAATAGATGAAATTACTCAATTTCACAATAATCAAACTAACTATTTGCCTTATACTAGGTATTATAATTGGATATTTATTTGACATTCCATTAACAACTAGCCTATATGTTAGTCTCTCTCTTTTAGTTGTTTTATTTATTCTGTTTCTTATTTCAAAAAAGCAATTTATTAAAACTATTTGGTTCGGGGTTTTAGCTTTTTCAACCTTAATTTCAATTGGTATATTAACTGTTAATTTTCATAATCAAAAAAATATTTCCAATCATTACTCTAATTATATTTCAATTAAAACCGACACTATAAACACAGTTACATTTAGGGTTAGAGAAGTTTTAAAACCAGGGAATTATTACGACAAATACGTTATTGATATTTTAAAAATTGAAGATAACACCGTTCTAGGAAAGTCTTTGCTTAACATTCAAAAAGATTCGACGCAACACCAATTAAACGTAGATGACATTCTTATAAGTAAAACCGAGTTTAAGGATTTAATTCATCCTTTAAACCCAAATCAATTTAACTATAAAAAGTACCTTGCAAAAAAATACATCTACCATCAAATATCCACAAAAAATCAAGCACTTTTCAAAATAGATAATAAAACGCGTACGCTATTTGGAATTGCTGATAATATTAGAACATTCATTAACACAAAACTTAAACGCTATAACTTTAAACCCGATGAACTTGCCATAATTAACGCCCTTTTATTGGGACAACGGCAAGATATTAGCGAAGAGGTTTATACGAGTTACACTAATGCAGGAGCGATACATATTTTAGCTATATCTGGGTTACATATAGGGATTATTCTACTCATTTTAAGTTTTGTTTTTAAACCTTTAGAGCGTTTTAAACATGGTAAACTTTTAAAGGCCGTTTTACTTGTAACCATGTTATGGAGCTTTGCTTTAATAGCTGGTTTATCGGCATCTGTAACACGGGCTGTAACCATGTTTAGCATTGTGGCTATTGCTATGAATTTAAAACGACCTACCAATGTTTACAATACATTAGCCATTTCTATGTTTATTATTTTGCTGTTTAAACCACTCTTTTTATTTGATGTTGGATTTCAGTTAAGCTACCTAGCCGTTTTTGCTATTGTAGCTATAGACCCGCTTTTGTATACCCTTTGGCAACCTAAAAATAGGATTATACGTTTTTATTGGCATACCCTAACTGTAACTGTTTCTGCTCAATTTGGAATTATTCCTGTTAGCTTGTTTTATTTTCATCAATTTCCTAGTTTATTTTTTATTTCAAATCTAGTAATCATACCCTTTTTAGGGTTTGTTTTAGGTTTTGGGTTACTAATAATTCTTTTAGCCTCAATACAGCTATTACCAGAATTTTTAGCTCAAATTTACGGATACATTATAAGCTTAATGAATGATTTTGTACAATGGATTTCTAAACAAGAACGCTTTTTATTTAAAGATATTCCTTTCAATATTTTAAACGTTTTAGTTTCCTTTTTGGTTATTATTACACTTATAAAATTATTTAAAAAGAGAAGCTATACTAATTTGAAATTGTTTTTAATTACCATTTTAATATTTCAATGTGCTTCTATTTATATAGCCTATAATAAACCTTCAAATCAATTTATTGTATTTCATAAAAGCAGATATAGTTTAATAGGAAATGTAGCAAAAAACAAAATAATAGTTGCGCATGATTTTGATAGCACTACACAATCAAAAAACAATATTATAAAAGATTTTACTATTGGAAATCATATTAACACAATTGAAGAAAACACTCTACAACCGTTCTATATATTGAATAATAAAAAACTTTTGATTGTTGACAGTTTAGGTATTTACAACATAAACTCATTTCAACCAGATTATGTATTATTGAGACAATCGCCTAAAATAAATTTGAATCGCTTAATAGATTCTATACAACCAAAACATATTATCGCCGATGGCAGCAACTACAAATCGTATGTAGAGTACTGGGAAGCTATTTGTAAAAAAAGAAAACTCCCTTTTCACCAAACCAGTAAAAAAGGAGCTTTTATTATAAATTATTAATGGATTTTCGATGTCTCGGAAATGACAAATTCATTTGAAATCTTGAAATAAAATTTCAAGACGTTTTTCTTTAACCTTTAAATTCAGCCTTAAAAGCTTTAGCATAAGCTGAAAACTTCTCACGAGAATCTATACTTTTATGCTCATCTGCCTTAAACATTTTTAAGTACAGCTCTAATTCTGATGGTGTTTTATACCCTACTATTGGAGCAATAACCCCTCCTTGTTCATCAAAAAACACAATAGTTGGGTAACCACTAATTTGTAGATAACCTGCTAATTGATGTGCTGAATTACGTCCATTTACTTTTGCTGGGTTATATTTTGGGTTAGTAAATGTATTGCCGTTTAAGGTAACCTCTTCATTACCTTCTCCATTAAACTTAACAGCATAATAATTGTCGTTTACATACTTTACTACATCTGCATTATGAAAGGTGTTTTTATCTAACACTTTACAAGGTCCACACCAATTGGTATAAACATCCATCATAATTTTTTTAGGGGTTGTCTTTTGGAGCTCTATAGCTTCGTTTAAAGTTACCCAATTTATTTCTTGTGCCGATACTTTTACAGTTACTAAAACCACTAAAAGTAATATAAATGTTATTTTTTTCATGTTACACTTTATTGTATAAATCTAATTATAATTTCGTTTTATTATGCTTACTTCGACTACGCTCAGTAACCAATATTTAATAACCGAGGTGGTCATCAAAACCAGATTTATAGTTGTAAAACTCGCTCCGAACTTACAAAAAAAGCACCTAATTAGACACTTTTTGAATATATTTTAACAGTTTTATCGATTAACGGATACCATGCATTAACCTTTTCATTATTGGATTCAATACTAAAAATATTAAACCAACAACTGCTGGAATAATTGTAAATATTAAGAAAAAGTGAGACATAGAGAATTGTTCTACTATAGTATCAATATATTTTCCAACTGTTCCAGCTGTTAGATTGCCTACAAAATTAACTAAATACCAAATACCGAACATCATTCCTATTTTCTTTGCCGGAACTAACTTTGAAACGTAAGACAGCCCAACTGGAGACACACACAATTCTCCCATAGTATGAAAAAGATAAGCTATTACCAACCATATTAAACTAACCGAAGCTGTTTTTGCTCCTTGGGGTATTGTAGAAGCTCCATACGCTAACGCACCAAAACCTATACCTAAAAGCAACATTCCAATACCAAATTTAACTGCAGCAGAAGGGTTATATTTACTTTCCCACCATTTAGAAAATAAAGGTGCTAAAAAAATAATAAAGAGTGAATTTAAAATTAAAAACCAAGAGGCTTCAATTTCGGCATTATCTTTAGGTATAATAATGCTTAATTTCCAAAGAACAATACCCCAAATACTTAAAAAACTAATACCCAGAACACTATTAGATAATGATATTTTTTTAAAGGTCTGTCCAAATAATTTTAATAAAACCCATGAGATAATTATTAGTGGAACTGTAGAAACTAAAACATCTACGATTTTAAAAATTGTAGCAGCATTCCCTTCTAATGTTCTCTGTGTATAATCGCTTGCAAAAATGGTCATTGAACCACTTGCTTGTTCAAAAGCTGCCCAGAAAAAAACTGTAAAAAATGCTAGCAGACCCACAACAATATATCTATCTCTTTGAACATTTGCAGGGGCTTCTTCTATTTCTTTACCGCTATTTGCTGACCCAATCCTTTCAACAGCATCAGACAGATCTACTTTTTTTGATGGTTCTTTCCCTACTCTTTCAAAAATTTCTCTACCAAACCAAAATTGTAATGTTCCTAAAAACATAAATATTCCTGCTAGTCCAAAACCCCAAGAATAACTTAAGTTACTTGCTAAAAACCCACACAGTAATACGCCTAAAAAACCACCTGCATTTACGCCCATATAAAAAATAGTAAAAGCGCCATCCTTTCGTTCTGGGTATTTATCATATAAACCGCTAACAATAGAAGTAACATTTGGCTTAAATAACCCGTTTCCAATAATTAACAATCCAATTCCAATATATAAGGTCATTTCTGTTTCAAGAGCCATTGATGCATGACCCAAGGTCATTGCTAAAGCGCCTAATGCAACTGCCTTCTGATAACCTAAAAGTTTATCAGCAATGATGCCTCCTATTAAAGGTGTTAAATATACTGTACTAGTATAAATTGCTAATAAACCAACAGCTCTTTCATTACTCCAATCCCAACTTTTTACTAAAAACAATACAAAAATTGCTCGCATTCCATAATAAGAAAAACGTTCCCACATTTCTGTAAAAAACAATACGAATAAAGCTGGTTTGTGATTTAATAAACTAAATTCATTGGTATTAGGAGTACCCATAATTTGTTGTAATTGAAAAAAGCCTTACATAAGAGAATGTAAGGCTTAAATATTTTTATTAATTATCTGCTAATTCGAAACCTTCTGCTTCTTTAGTACTGAAATCGGTTTCATTATCTTCCGCACCATGAGTAAGTACTTTTAATTTATTAAAGAACATAAATACTAAAAGCGCAAATACTACACAGAAAATAGCGATTCCAGTAAATACTTTAAACTCTCCAAAAATAGAAGAAGATTCCCCAAGTAAACCTGCAGCTTTATTTCCTAATCCTGTTGTTGCAAAATAAATTCCCATCATTATAGAAGCATATTTTGCGGGTGCTAATTTTGTAACGAATGAAAGTGATACAGGAGATAAACATAATTCACCAACTGTATGAAATAAATAAGCTAAAACAAGCCAAATCATCATTGAACTTCCCGTGCTATCATATTCTGAAGCTGCGGCAGACATAAATAGAAATCCAATACCAGTAATTCCTAAACCGATAATCATTTTAAATAAAGAAGAAGCTTCAGTTCCTTTCAATTTTCTTTTAGCCCAAAAAGCAGCAATTCCAACACCAAGAGTTATTATGAAAAAAGAGTTTAAAGATTGAAACCATGTAGCTGGCACTTCCCATCCCATTAACATTCTGTTTGTTTTTTCTTTAGCATAAATATTCATCAAACCTCCAGCTTGTTCAAATGCAGCAAAAAACGCGATAATTAATAAGAAAGAAATAAGTAAAACAATAACTCTATCTTTTTCAATTTTGGTAAGCGGCCTCTTATAAGCTTCTTGATCTTCCACTTTATCTGATTTCCCCAAATAATTTCCAACATGAACGAGATATTTTTGACCAGCTAAAAACTGAATTAGACCGATAACCATTAATATACCTGCTAATCCAAAACCATAATGCCAACCATGAACTTCACCAACATACCCAACTACTAATCCAGATAAGAACGCTCCAACATTAATACCAATATAAAATATAGTAAATCCTTTATCTCTACGCACATCTCCTTTTTTATAAAGCCCTCCTACCATTGTAGAAATATTAGGTTTTAAACACCCAACACCAAGAATTATAAAAACAAGTCCTGTATAAAATGCCCACATCGCTTCGACCGCTAAAACACTATGACCTATAACCAAAAGTATTGCTCCTAGAATTACGGATTTCTTTTGTCCAAGAAACTTATCTGCCAAAATACCTCCAGGAATAGACATGATATACACTAATGCCGTATACCATCCATAAAGCGCCAATGCATCCCCTTGAGTCCAACCAACACCTGGATTTAAGTCCGTAGTTTTTGAAGTTAAATAAAGTACCAGAAGTGCTCTCATTCCATAATAAGAAAAACGCTCCCACATTTCTGTAAAAAATAGAACATATAACCCAACTGGATGTCCGAAAAGTTCTTTTTGATGTGGTTTTAATGCCGTAGCTGCCATAAATTTATTATTAATTAGTAATTTTATCCTTTAATTTTATTTTCCTTTTGCGACTTTACTTCTTCTTCCTTTTCAATTTTATCACCAAGTTTAGCATTAATAAAATTGGTCATTTTTCTGTACAAATGAAGCCTTGTATTTCCACCATAAATACCATGATTATCATCAGGATAAACACCCCAATCAAATTGCTTATCGGCTTGTATTAAAGCCTCAACCAAACGCATGGTATTTTGTAAATGTACATTATCATCAGCAGATCCGTGAATTAACAAATAATCGCCTTTAAGCTTATCTACATGATTTATTGGCGAATTATCATCATAACCACTAGCATTTTCTTGTGGTGTGGTCATATATCTTTCTGTGTAAATCGTATCGTAAAAACGCCAGCTACTTACAGGTGCCACAGCAATTGCCATTTTAAATACATCATTACCTTTAAACAACGCATTACTACTCATAAATCCGCCATAACTCCAGCCCCAAATACCCATTCTGCTAGCATCTATATAGGGTAGTTCCCCTAATTGCTTAGCCGCTTGAATTTGATCTTCAACTTCATATTTACCCAATTGATTTTGTGTTACTTTTTTAAAGGCTGCACCTTTAAACCCTGTTCCACGACCATCAATACAAGCCACAATATAACCTTGTTGTGCTAAATGCTGATACCAATAATCGTTAGCACTATTCCAGCGATTTGCAACCTGTTGAGACCCTGGTCCTGAATATTGATACATTAATAATGGATATTGTTTAGAAGCATCAAAATTAGCAGGCTTAATCATCCACATATTTAAATCGTTACCATTGACGTGAATGGTACTAAATTCTTTCTTAGACGTTTTATAATCTGAAAGGTTTTGCGATAGCACATCATTATCTTTAATACTTTTTATAAGATTTCCTGAAACAGCACTATTAAGCGTATATTCTGGCGGTGTTGATGCACTTGAAAATATATTTATAAAGTATGAAAAATCGGCACTAAACGACGCATTATTTGTGCCTTCGCTTTTAGTTAACCTTATTTTATGTCGTCCATTTAATTTAACCGAATATACATCTCTGTTTATAGAGCCATTTTCTACAGATTGATAGAAAATTTTATTAGTATTTTCATCATAGCCATAATAATTGGTAACTTCCCAATTACCTTTGGTTATTTGATTGATTAACTCACCGTCTTTTGAGTAATGATAAATATGATTATAGCCATCCTTTTCGCTAGTCCAAATAAAACTGTTATTCTTTAAAAAAGTTAAGTTATCTGTAACATCAATATAAGCATCATCTTTTTCTGCTAAAACTAAATTAGATGTATTTGTTTTGGCATTTATCATCCATAAATCCAATTCATTTTGATGCCTGTTCATGTATTGCGCACTTAAAACATCTGGATTATTTGTCCATTTAATTCTTGGAATATAAAAATCGTTATACGACTTGCTTACTTTAACCTCACTAGAACTCTCTGAATCTAAATTGTAAATATGTAATGACATATTAGAGTTAGCCTCTCCTGCTTTTGGGTACTTAAACACTTGCTGTGTTTGATATAATCCTGTACCATAAACATCCATTGAAAACTCTGGAACATCAGTTTCGTCAAATCTTAAAAAAGCAATTTTATTACTAACAGCGTTCCACTCAAAAGCGCGAACAAAGGCAAACTCTTCTTCGTAAACCCAATCTGTAATGCCATTTATTATTTTATTTTTTTTACCATCAAAAGTAATTTGTACAGTGGTTTCAGAAATTAAATCTTTAACATATAAATTATTTTCAAATCCGTAAGCTACTTTATTTCCGTTAGGCGAAAACGTAGGTTCTTGTATTTTGTTTTCTGAAATTAATGTGAGTGATTTGTCTGTTGTATTATAGACATAATATATCCCTAAAGTTGAACGGCGGTATATAGATTCTTGATTTGTTGCTAAAATAATTTTACTTTCATCTTTACTGAATGTGTAATCTGAAAAATAATTTAAAGCATCTAAATTTCCAGAACTCACCAAAGTAGATACCTTTTTTAATGTTTGGTAATCGTAAATATCAATAGACGTAGTTCGTTTATTTCTATCAAAATCTAACACCGAATATTGTTGTCCGTTAGCCATAGAATGCAATACATCCATACTCTCGGTTCTAAACGTACCATTCCAAATATCTTCTAGGGAAATCTCTTTAGTTTGAGCAAATAAAATTGTAGTAAAAAAAAGGCAAACACAAAGCGGTAAATTCAAATATTTCATCAAAAACTGTTTATTTCACAAAATGATGTCAAGTTTACTAAAAATTATGCAAAAAACCCTGTTTATTAACACTTAAATAACCTCTACAACTTGTTTCTTCATATTCATACCAAGAGTAGTATCTTTGCATCATTAATTATCATTTTATGAGTAAATCTATTTCTGGTTTTTCTAAGCTTTCAAAATCTAAAAAAATTGATTGGATAGTCGATACTTATTTTTCAAAAACTAATGATGCTAAAGCTATTTTAAAGCAATATTGGAATAGTAACGAAACCCTTCAACAGCTTCATGATGAGTTTATTGAAAACACAATAACCAACTATTATTTACCACTTGGCGTTGCTCCAAACTTTTTAATTAACAACACGCTTTATACCATTCCTATGGCTATTGAGGAAAGCTCGGTAGTAGCAGCAGCAAGTAAAGCCGCAAAATTTTGGCTAGACAGAGGTGGTTTTAAAACTAAAGTCATTTCTACTAATAAGATTGGTCAGGTTCATTTTATGTATCACGGCAATTTTAACACTTTGCTGCAGTTTTTTAAAACTGTTAAACCTAAACTTATTGAAGACACTAAAGCCATTACCAAAAACATGGAATTGCGCGGAGGCGGTATTTTAGATATTGAATTAAAAGATAAAACAAAAGACATAAAAGGTTACTACCAATTGCACGCATCCTTTGAAACACTTGATGCCATGGGTGCCAATTTTATAAATTCATGTTTAGAGCAGTTTGCCAAAACTTTTAAAGATGAAGCGTTACAGTTTGAAGGATTTTCTAAAGAAGAAAAAAATATTCAAATAGTAATGAGTATTTTATCTAATTATGTTCCAGATTGTTTAGTACGTGCAGAAGTTAGCTGTGATGTAGATCGTTTAAATGAAAACAATTCTATTACAGGTGAAGAATTTGCTAATAAATTTGTGCAGGCTGTTAATATAGCTGAAGTTGAACCCTACCGCGCTGTAACACATAACAAAGGTATTATGAACGGTATTGATGCCGTTGTGTTAGCTACTGGAAACGATTTTAGAGCGGTTGAAGCTGGTGTACATGCTTATGCTTCAAGACACGGAAAATATAGTAGTTTAACACATGCTAAAATTGAAAATGGTGTTTTCAATTTCTGGATAGAAATACCTCTGGCTTTAGGTACGGTTGGCGGACTTACAGGTTTGCATCCATTAGTGAAATTAGCTTTGGAGTTATTACACAAACCATCAGCAAAAGAGCTTATGCAAATAGTCGCCGTTGCTGGTTTAGCACAAAACTTTGCTGCACTGCGGTCGCTTACAACAACTGGGATTCAACAGGGGCATATGAAAATGCATTTAATGAATATTCTTAATCAGTTTGAAGCGAATGATGATGAAAAACATACCCTAACTGAACATTTTAAAAACAATACAGTTACACATAATGCTGTTGTTGAGGCTATAAATAATTTAAGAGTTAAGCATAGCGATTAATAATTTGGTATCTGAACCTATAAAAATACTATATTGAGTAAAACAGTGGTGTCTGAGCGTAGTCGAAGACACTTATAATATAACATACAATGCCTAAAGGATTTGTTTATATATTAGAATGCGCTGATGGTACTTTTTATACTGGCAGCACAATTAATTTAGACAAAAGATTATATGAACATCAAAATGGTAAGGGAGCAAATCATACTAAAAAAAGACTTCCAGTAAATTTAGTTTACGTTCAAGAATTTCAAAGAATAGATGATGCTTTTTATAGAGAAAAACAAATTCAAGGCTGGAGTAGAAAGAAAAAAACAGCATTAATTAATAATAATTTTGAGGATTTAAAAAAACATGCTGAATGTAAAAATGATAGTCATTACAAAGAGTGGCTTTGACTACGCTCAGCCACCGAAAATAGACTATCTTCTACAATCAAAAATAAACAATCACCAAATTCTGCATTAAACATGAATTCCACAAATAATAACAAAACGGTAACTGAGCATAGTATAAACTACAGCAACGGAAAATTATTATTAACTGGCGAATACGTCGTGCTCGACGGTGCAATATCACTTGCTGTTCCAACAAAATATGGACAATCGTTAAAGGTTGAAACTATTGACGAGTCAAAAATTTTATGGACAAGCTTAGATGAAAATGGAAATACTTGGTTTGAAGGCTCTTTTCAATTAAATAGTAATGAGATGCTGAAACAAGTTCAGCATGACGAAACATCAAATAGACTTATTCAAATACTCCATGCCGCTAAACAACTTAATTCAAAATTTTTAAATTTAGAAACAGGTTTTAGAGTTACAACCAAATTAGACTTTCCTAAAAATTGGGGCCTAGGCACATCGTCAACTTTAATAAATAATATAGCGCAATGGGCACAAGTTGATGCTTATTCACTTTTAGAACAAACTTTTGGTGGTAGTGGTTATGATATTGCTTGTGCACAAAACAACACCTCAATTACTTATCAATTATTAAATAATGAGATACTGAAACAAGTTCAGCATGACGAAACTAGAATTATTAAAGACATAAATTTTAATCCATCATTTAAAGACCACCTATACTTTGTTCATTTAAATAAAAAGCAGAATAGTAGAGATGGTATTAAACATTACAATGAACAGAAAAGACATTCCAATAGTGCTATTAATCAAATTAGCGATATAACTTCTAAAGTGATTTCTTGTAATTCTTTAAATGATTTTGAAATATTGATAACTGAGCACGAACAAATAATCTCTAATCTTACTAAGCAAACACCCGTTAAAGATTTATTATTTAACGATTTTAAAGGCTGTATTAAAAGTCTTGGTGCTTGGGGTGGCGACTTTGTCTTAGCTACGAGTATAGAAAACCCAAGCTCCTATTTTCAAAATAAAGGTTATAATACCATAATTCCGTATAAGGATATGGTTTTATAAGCCATAAAAAAAACCTCATACGAGGTTTTTTTTATTATAGTCTTTAGAAATAACTTCTATTGAACTTGAGAACTTACTCTATTATCTTCAATTTCGGCAGCTTCTTTTAAAGCGTTATATAGCTTTGTATTAACTACACTAGATTTTTGTTGCTCCACTCTATTTGCAGCAGCTTGGTAATTATCTAGTTCAACCGCTGGTGTTACTTTAGTAACTTGTACCATATAAACACCATTTGCACCGTCAATTAACTTAGACGTTTCACCTTCATTTAATCCAAAAGCTGCACCTACAACCAAAGGTTCTCTACCTGCTCCAGATATTGTTGGGTTTTTCATATTTATAGCAGAAGCAGATCTTACCGATGTATTTTCAGCACTAGCTAAATCTTCTAAAGTTGAAGCAGACACTCTATCTCTAATCATTTCTGCTTTCTTTTCTTTTCTAATAATAGGCAATACACTTAATGTAGCATCATCAACAGACATCAGTCCTTCTTCATGCTTTGCTACCAATTGTGCAATAACATAGCCGTTAGGAATATTAAAACGTTTAACATCTCCAACTTCAGCATCTGCTTCAAACGCCCAACGTACTATTGGTCTTTGGTTACCAACACCTGGTATATTTTCATCTAATACTTTTATACCATTTACTGGACGTACAATAAATTTCTCTTTGGTAGCTGTTTCTTGAAAATCTTCATCGCCAACCTTAATTTCAAAACTTGAAGCATCTCTAAATACTTTATCAATGGTAGATTCAGATGGCTCAATCTTTTTTGCAATAGTACCAACTTGTACAGCTCGCTGAATATTTTTTTGATCTTCAATATCAATAATATGGAAACCAAACATGGTTTCTACAACACCAACATCTCCTTTTTTACCTTCAAAACAGAAATCGTTAAATTGAGGTACCATTCTACCAGGACCAAAATACCCTAAATCACCACCTTTTGCACCACTTCCTGGATCTGCAGAAAGTGCTTTTGCTACATCTGCAAATGATGATTTATTTCTTTTAAATATCTTTAAAAGACTGTCTGCTTGTTTTTTAGCCACTTCTCTTGTAGATGATGAATCTGTAGCAGAACGAGAACCTATAAAAGGAATTAAAATGTGTCTAGCTTTAACAGAATCAGCTTGTTTTGTTACGGCTACAACTTTAGATAATTTAAAATGCCCCGCATCTTTATACGGCCCAAAAACATCGCCTTCATTTAAATTAAAAATACTATCTGCAACTACCGTTGGTAAACTAGATTTAAAAACAAAACGACTATCAAATTTTATATCAGATTCTGCTATAGTATTTATGTACTCTTCGTCATTCTTAATTTCAGAAAAAGCAGCTATAGCATCTTTTCTTCCATTAACATTAATAGTACCACCGTTTAAATATATTTCAAGTTGGTTTTTAATAGCATTCTCATCTTCAACAGTTGCGATTTCTTTAAACTCTACAAATTTAATATCTCTTGATGCTTCAACTTCGTATTGCTTTTTGTTTTTATTAATATAATCTGAAACATCAGATTTAGAAACTTTAACAAGACTGTCTGCAATTGAAGAATAAGCAACTTGCACATACTTAATATCAACTTTATTTCCTTCTAGTTTATGGTCTAATTCTCCTTCTGCAAGCGTACCTGTTAAACCAGCTTTAACTAAATTAAAATAGTTTTGTTGTAATGCATTAGCTGCAACTTGTTTTTCGTAATTTACCCATGATGCATATCCAACTTGAGACGTTTCTTTTAAGTTAGCAATGTATTCGTTTAACTTAGCTTCATCAAAAAGATCAGCTTCATTTAAAAATTCTGGACTAGAGGCCAAAGCTGTTTTTAACAAATCTCGCATTTGATCTTTTTCAACAGAAATACCTAACTCCTCAAATTGAGTTTCCATTACTGCTTGTCTTACCTCCTGCTCCCAAACTCGGTTCATTACCTGTGTATTAGTAGCTGAAGCACCTGCTTGTTTTTGGGCAACTTCTACTTTTTTCAAGAAGTCCTCTCGCGTAATATCTTTACCGTTTATGGTAGCAACTATACTTTGCGATTTTGAGGTAAGTGCATCACCATTTTTAAATAAATCTGCTAATACAAAAGAGAATAACGCTAATGCTATAATTAATATTAAAAATAGTGAACGTTGTCTAATTTTATTTAAAACTGCCATCTGTCATTTAAATTTTTAGAAATCCTTTTATTAGGATTTTAGCTTGTTAAGTTGTTAATCAATTAAAGTAAATTAATCTTTTATTGAAAAAATATCGTGCGCGAAAATACCATTTTCTATTTAATAATGAAAGTAGAACGACGCTTTAATTTTAGAATACCTCTATAGATTTTGATAGACTTATGTTTTAATACGCTTTGTATGCAGTAGAACCAACAATCAATCTTTTAATTTAATTGATTATTGTTTATTTGAATTGTATAGTCCTCTTTATTCTTCTGCTAACACATTAAGTCGTACCATATCTATTTTAGTGTTAGACACCTCTAAAATATTAAATTGAAAGTTTTCAATTTTCACCATATCGTTTTGTTGCGGAATCTCTTCGGTATAATTTACAATTAACCCGCCTAAAGTTTCGTAATTTTCGTTTTCTGGAAGATTAATTTTATAGGTTTCGTTTAAATAATCGACCTCCAAACGTGCCGAAAACACAAAGGTGGTTTCATCAATTTTATCTTCTGTTAAAACAATAGTATCATGTTCGTCTTCAATCTCTCCAAAAAGTTCTTCTACAATATCTTCAACCGTCATAATACCCGAAGTCCCACCATATTCATCTAAAACCACAGCAATACTTTTTCGTTTTTTGGTGAGCACATTTAATACATCTTTAATAAGTACCGTTTCTGGCACAAACTCTACAGGTAACATTGCAGATTTTATAGTTTTTGGTTTTTTAAACAGGTCGAAAGAATGTACATACCCCAAAATATCGTCAATTGTTTCTTTAAAAACCAAAATTTTAGTACAACCAGTTTCGGTAAAAAGCGTGTTAAGTTCCTTAATAGAATCGTTAATTTCAACCGCTATAATTTCGGTTCGAGGTACCATAACGTCTCGTGCTTTTACATCGGAAAATTCTAATGCATTTTGAAAAATTTGAATTTCGGCATCAACCTCATCATGTGCTTCAACAGATTCCATTTGCTCGCTTATATAATTTCCCAATTCTACTTTTGTAAACGCCAATTGAATTTGATCGCCTTCTGTTTTAAACACATGTTTTAAAACAAAATCTGAAATCCAAATCACAAAATCTGAAATAAAAGTGAACAACATATAAAACATATATGCAGGAATTGCGAGTGCTTTAATTAATGTGTTTGCATAAATTTGAAAAAATACTTTTGGCAAAAATTCGGCAGTAATTAAAATAACAAAAGTAGAAATAAGTGTTTGCGATAATAAACTTAAATCTATAAGCATATAATTAATAAAAGCTGAAGAAGATGATAATAACATAGACTGAAACCAGCTTACTAACAAATCGCCCATAAAAAACCCATAAATAACCAATGCTATATTATTACCAATAAGCATGGTTGTTATAAATTTTGAAGGTTTTGCAGTTAACTTACTTAATACTTTTGCGAGAATACCTTCTTGTTTTTTTTCAATTTCAATATGAATTTTATTTGAAGACACATAAGCAATCTCCATTCCTGAAAAAAACGCCGAAAGCATTAATGATACAATTATGATTACTACATAAAGGCTCATTTAATTTGAATCGTTTCTATTGTCGAATTTTTTACTAAATTTTCTTTTAAAGAAGAGCATAAAAACAGCCAAAGCTCCCAATATTAAAGAACCGTAGGCTATTTCTCCTGTGTTAGACCACTTAGCAAAAGCATTGTATAAAAATAGTGCTGCAAATACTAAATAGGCGTATTGAAAAAACTTAGAATATTTCATCTGTTATATTTATTATTATGTAAAGGTAATTAAAATAGGAAAGTTTAATTTTATTCATCTAAAACCATTCGGGAATCTTGCATTTCATATATATTATACAAATCGAACTTGGTATTAGAGTCAAAAATATTTCCTTTACCTAAGCTTCCGTTATTAGAATTTAAAACTGTTGGGTAATTAGAAAATAACCACTGGTTTTTTTTATCGAAATAAAGTTGTTCGGTTTTTAAAATATTTTTATCGTGCGTTGTAATAACTACATTCCCTTGCAAATCTATAAGTCCTGTATTTTCATATATAATGGCATAATCTGCAACAATAACCGTTTTTTTGTTTTTATCGTCAAATACATCCATAGTAGCGCCATTAGGAAACTCCATAAACGGAAAATCTCTATTACTATAGTCTAGCATTTTAGAACTAATAACAACGGCTTGTATTTTTCCTGAATCTGTGTATTTAAAATTAATGTTTTCTGCATCTCCAACAGGTTCATTTTCTGAAACACCAACTTTTTGCACATCTTTTATGTTGTTATTACACGAAAAAAACATAGCCACAGAAAATACTGTGACTATGGTTATTATATTATATGTACTACTTTTTTTCATTTAAAGTTTTGGCACTTTTACCGAAGCTCCAATCCAACAGCCTATATCTATAGTTTGTCCTGCATTACCTTCGCTAAAAATTTCAGATTTACTTGGTGCTTTAGCCAAATAATTTGCTACAGATTTTGCTGCATTTTTCTTTTGAGTTGGATCTACTCTACCAGCTTTTCTTGCCTCATCTGCAGCTAACCAATATACTGCTCTTTTATTAAAGTTAGAATCTCCACAATTTTTAGCACTTGCAGCATACATCGCAGCAATTGATAAATGTGGGCGACCATTTGATGGGTTTAATTTTAATGCTTGTCTAAAATAACTTCTAGCTTTAGAATAGCTTTTTCTTGCTTTTAATTTTAAAGCAATTCTATTATAAAGTTTTGCCTTTTTAAAATCATCAGCTTCTAAACTAATGGCTTGCTCGTAAAACGCGATAGCTTCGCTAGACTTTTTCTCTTTATCTTTTAAAATACCTAAGTAATACGCAGAATTAGCAGACGGACTTAACTCATGATACGCATTTACCATCTCAAAGAATAACGGATCGTCTGTACATTCTTTTTCAGACATTTTACCAGCTGCTCTTTGCAACCAAATGGCATTACCTTTATTTTCTTCAAAATCTCTTCTATATAATGGAATTAAGTTTTCACAATTTGCTCTATCTCCTAATTTCTGATCTATACTTCCAGAAATTTGATCGTACGCTTTTAAATAACTTTCATAGGATTTTTTATATGATTTTTCTTTTTTAGTTAACTCTGTACCTGCATCTTCTTTAGCAATAAGTTTATTAAGCTTCTCTGAATAATTTTTAACTTCTTCGTCTTTCTTTTCAACAACATCATCATATTTATTAAATAAGTCTTTAGCAGGTTTTTTGCCAGCATCATACAAGTCCACCATTAAAGAAAAGTAAGTATATAAACTCTTTGGGTTAGTAAATGTTGCTTTATCTAATTCATAAGCCGCATCAAAGCACTCATATAATTCTTCTTTTGTTTTACCTAAAGCCTCTCTATTGTCATACATAAGTTGACACCCCTTTGCTGCGTATTCGCCTTTTTTGGTTTTACTTGGAAAATTAGTTACACGTTCTTCCCAAAGCTTTAATAGATCTTTAATAAAACTTACCTTTTCTGCACCAGTTGAGTTTTTAATTTTATGTGCTAAAATTTTATCGCCATCGGCATAAATTGCTATATTAAACTTTGGAGCTTTATTTCTTACTGCCATCCAAGGCTCATAAGCTGCATCATAATTTTTAGCTTTTACATACTCGTGGAATATAGAGAGTTTAGTCATAGATTCTTCATCTTGTTGCGCAAAACCTATATTTAATCCTAAGAATAATAATGTAAATAGTAATGTAATTTTCGTCTTCATAATTCTAATTTTATGCTTGTTACCTAAATTTTTGTTTCTGGAACCATCTATCTGCCAAAGATAAGCTAATCTGGAAATTAATAAAATTCTCTTGAATCAAACTATTATCAGTTGTTCCTCGTTTACCTATTTCAAAACCTAAATTTGCACTAGAGAATCCGTTACCTAGTGGTAAACCTACTCCAAAAGATATGCCAAACTCTTTTATTGATTCGTCATTTAAAACTAATCCTGTTTTTTCATAGCGAACACCTGCTCTATATGTACTTCTTTTAAATATACCGTTAAAGGCATTATATTTAGGAATATAAAACCCTCCTACCGAAATAGTTGAAGCATCCTCATAAGTACTACCACTATATAAAGCATTAGAAAAGTCGCTTGTTTTTTGTGCCGAATATTCAGCTCCTAAAAACCATTTTTTAGGTTTACCAATTCCTGCTCCAAACGAATATTTTGAAGGCATAACCAATTCTGTTTCTTCTAACCCAGCAGCTTCAAGGTTTGCTTGAATAGTATTTATCGTTGATTCTTGACCTGAAGTTGTATTAATTACTATTGTTGAAAATAGACGTTCGTTTTTTGATATTAAATTACTTTCTGGTGTATATGTAATTCCTGAAACAAATTCCAAATTTTCATTTAGCATCGTATTGTATGAAAGTCCTAAATTAAAACTTAAGCCGCTTAAGTCCGATCTATTAGTTTCACGAGATTGGTAAAATACAGGAACATTATCACTATCATAAGCAAACTCGATAGTACTGTTTTGAATATTTCCGAAGTTATATTGAGCATCAACCCCAATACTTAATCCTTTGGTTATTAAATACCCAAGGCCTATATATGTTTTGTTAATACCACCTTCTCCCCGAAACCTGTTTAATGGTGTATCGGGATTATTATCTTTTAAAGATTCTAATTTATATCCTACCGCTGTATATGGCAACAAGCCAAAACCAAAACCAAATTTCCCCATGGGAATGGATAATGCTAAATAATCAAACGTTGTTGATGTTGCATTGCCTGAACTTAATTCGCTTTTTAAATTGATACTAGAGTAACTTCCTCCTACAGCAAATTTAACAGGTCTGCTTCCTTCCCAGCCTTCCAAATTTTTTGTAGCGTATGATGCTGGATTCTGTAAGTTTACATGAACGCTATCTGCCAGTATACTTAAGCCTCCCATACTACGGTTTTCTACAGTTCCTTTAAATTTAAGGCTTCCTATTCCGTAAAACGAATAAGGTGAAGCTGTTCCTTGTTGTGCATAACACTGAATTGCAAAAATTGCAATAAAAACTAATACAAGTTTTTTTATCATTTAGATTATATTAAATTGTAAAATATAGTTCAGTCCCTCTAAAAGAAAATTTGAATTGGCAAATATGCTACTTTTTAATTGTTTAGACAAGAAATTAGCATCGCCTCCTGTTAAAATAACTGTTAATTCTGAAAATTTAAGTTTATAGTCTGCAATTACTCCGTCAATTTCATTTAAAACACCATTAACAACTCCAGAATGTATAGATTCATTTGTACTATTACCTATTATAGTATTAGGCATTTCTGTTTTTAACAACGGTAAATTAGCGGTTAAATTATTTAAAGATTTATAACGCATTCTAATTCCTGGTGAAATTGCACCACCTAAATACTCATTTGCAGTGGTAATAAAATCGTAAGTAATACATGTGCCTGCATCAATAATAAGCACATTGTTTTTTGGAAATTGATTTACAGAAGCACTAACCAAAGCTATTCTGTCTATGCCTAACGTGTTAGGTGTTTCATACTTATTTATAAAAGGGAGTTTTGTTTTAGCGTTTAAAACTAGTAATTTAAAGTGCTTATTAATATATTTTAAATCATCGCTTTTAAGTTCGCCAACAGAAGAAATAATAGCCTTATTAATTTCCTTATATTGTTTTTTTAATAGACTAATACTTTCTCTTACATTGCGAATCTCAATACTTTTATTAAAAGTAATTTTTCCTTTATTAAAAACAGCAAGTTTTACAAAAGTATTCCCTACATCAATTACTAAGTTCATAATTCTCCTAAAAAATGTAAATTTACAAAACAAGCTATAATATGCTTCTTATTTAACTTTATATTATGCCTAATCAGGCACATAAACTAAAGTAAAGTTAAAGGATGCTATTTTTCATGATTTTTCTTTGGGGAATAATAAAAATGAATATATATTTGCATCCGCTTTGGCGAGGTACCTTAGCTCAGTTGGTAGAGCAAAGGACTGAAAATCCTTGTGTCCCTGGTTCGATTCCTGGAGGTACCACTTTTAAATTTTATAAACCCTTGATTATCAGATGATTTTCAAGGGTTTTTTCATTAGTGGTCTTGAAAATGGTTTGATTTCTGAGTAAATCGTTACACTATTTTAGTGGATCAAGACCAATTGTTGTGTGTTAAGCAAAAATAGTAGTTAGTCTGAAGAGGAAGAATTCTACATTTTTGACAC
>CANKVS010000026.1 GCA_947487155.1 uncultured Flaviramulus sp. | reverse complement strand
AAAACAATGCTATACTTATTCAGTTTTTTTAAAAATAATCTGTTATTAAAATCAAGACACGTTGTTTTATGGTGTGTTGTTTTTAGTAGCTGTGGAAGCTATCGCTAAACTCTACTTAATGGCGATAAGAGCAATAAAAAATAGAATCCATATTTTATAGCTCTACTCACTTTTAAAATTATCATTAAACAATTTTATATAGTCTGTCTTAAAATCTAAATCTACATTTTTTACTGGAGGTACTAAAACTTTAATGTTAGATTTATACTGCTTCAAAAGGTGTTTCGCACCACTATCGTCATGTAATTTAGACAATTCAGAAAAATACGATTTATCAAAAATAACGGGAACGCCATACTTATCGTTTTCATATGAAGTCGCCACAATACAATTTACATCAACTTTAAAGTGATTAATAAGGGTATTAAAAAACGTGACATCTATAAAGGGTTGGTCTGCTAACATAAATAAAATGCCTTCGGTTTTATCTCGTAATTGCAAAATATAATTAACCCCGTAAGCTATTGAACTCCCTAAGCCCTTTTGCCAGTTTTTGTTATTTAAAATAGAAATATTAGATTCTGTGATACTTTCGCTAATGCGATTATAATTCGCTCCTAAAACGACATAGGTGTTTTTTAATTTTGATTTTGAAGCAACTGCTATAGCGTGATTTAATAAGGTTGAATCGCCCCAATTTAAAAGTTGTTTTGGGGTTCCCATACGCTTTGAAGCTCCAGCTGCTAATATGACGACAGATATGTTAGGTAATACATTAGACACAAAACAATATACTAATTTTTAAGCATGAATTTTACCCGATTTCTTACTTAATAGTATGGGTTCTTGTTTTCTTACAATAGCTAGAATTTCTGAAATAACCGAAATAGCAATCTCTTGCGGCGTTTCTGCCCCAATGTTAATTCCTGCTGGACCATGAATACATTTTAAAAACGAGTCGCTTGCATTTGGACAATATTCTATAAACTGATTTAATAAATCATCTCTTCTTTTACTTGGACCTAAAAGCCCTATATACGATGGCATGGTATCTTTTAAAGCAACTAAATACCGTAAATCGTTTGCAAAATTATGAGTCATTAATACAATTGCTGTTTGGTTATCAACATGTTGTACCTCCATTTGTTCGGCAGTACAAGCATAAAATGCATTAGCCCCAGGAAAGTCTTTAATAGATTTAGATTCTGAAATCCCAGCAATAATAGTAACTTCCCAACCTGTTATAGCTGCATACTGGCATAGTTGAACCGCATCATGTTCGGCACCAATAATAACAAGTTTAAAACATGGTGGCATATCTTGTTTAAAAACAGCACATTTTTTATTTGAAACTCTAGACGCTAATCCTGATATTAAAAAAGTAGTGTTATTTATTATTACTGAAGATCCTAAGCCTTGATAAACACCTTCGCCATTATAGAAATAAGCATGTACTTTAAAAGCATGTCGTTCTTCTAAACATTTTAAAAAAGAAGAATGAAAAGTTTCTGATGGCTGAAATACTTCTAATAAAATATATAGAATACCTTCACAACCTAGCCTATACCTACCATCGTAAGTCATCATTTTTGACTCGCCAGTTTTAAAAACTGATTCAGATTGCAATAGGATTTCTTTTTCAACACATCCACCACTTACTGCCCCTATCATTTTACCCGTTTCAAGAATAAGCATTCTAACTCCTGGTCTTCGATATGAAGATCCATCTAAAGAAACGACTGAAGCCAAAACAGATTTTATTCCATTTTTCTTAGCAGAAAAAGCTTCATTTACAATGTTCTTAAATTCGTGAGTCATAAACGGTTTTAGCCAACAATCTGTTCTTCAACATTCATATTACTCATATACGGTTGCTTATATAATCTTTTTCCTGTTGCCGCATAAACAGCATTGGCTACTGCTGCACCAATTGGAGGTAATGTTGGTTCACCTAAACCTGTAGGAGCCATATTGCTTTCTACAAAGTGAACATCAATATCTGTTGGGGTTTGCCCCATTCTTATAAGTTGATACGTATTAAAATTATTTGATTGCGGTACGCCATTTTTAAATGTTAACTCACTATACATAGCATGCCCAATACCGTCAATAATTCCCCCTTTAATTTGATTTAAAGCCCCTAATGGGTTTACAACAATACCACAATCTACAGCGCAGGTTACTTTTTTAACAATAGGTAAGCCATTAGTCATAATAATATCGGCAACTTCGGCTACATGTGTATTATGGCAATAATAAACAGAAAAGCCTTGATAAACTCCTCCTGCTTTAGTTTTACCCCAATTAGATTTATCTACTGCTAATTTTATAACCCCTTGCAATCGTTCTGGGCTATACTGTATACGTTCGTCTGTTGTTCCTTTTACCTTTTCTAATAAATTTAAATGCAATTGCACCCGGTCTACTTGTAAAACTTCGGCTAGTTCATCAAAAAAGCTTTGTTCTGCACTAGCTAAAAAGTTTGTGTATGGCGCTCTCCAAGCTCCTGTGGTAATATTACTTTTATAATTAGCAACATCTACCTGATAATTTTCAATAGCTCCTGCTGGAAAAAAATTAGGGATTAATCCGTACATATTGCCATTTATGGCTGCTTCTTTTAAATGGTAACCTGTTAACTTTCCACTTTTTATAGCTGCTGCAATTTTATACTTTATTGCAGGACGATAAACACCTGTTGTCATATCATCTTCTCTAGAAGATACCATTTTTACAGGCTTCTGTATGGCATTAGAAATTTCGGCTGCTTCAAATGCAAAATCGCCATAAAGGCGTCTTCCAAAACCACCGCCCATTCGTGTCATTTCTACATGCACATCTTCAATATTTCTATCCAATAAGCTTGCAACAACTTTAGCTGCGGCTGCGGGTGTTTGTATTGGACCAACTAAATGCACACGTTCTGGAGTTACATTAGCGAAAAAATTCATAGGTTCCATACAATTATGTGGTAAAAAAGGCGATTCGAAAGTGCGCTCTAAAACCTTATCTGCTTCGGCGAAAGCCTTTTTTACATTACCATCAGATCGCATGGTTTTAAATGTATCACCTTCCAATAAATCTAATAAGATTTTATCATGAGATTCAGTACTTTCAGGAGTAGACTCATCTTTCCATACAGCTTTAATGGCATTTTTTCCTTTTATAGCTTCCCATGTTGTTTTTGCAATAACAACAACTTTATCGTTACTATTTAATTGCACAGTCCAATTAGATTCTTTTTTATCGAAATACGCTCTCACTTTTTCTCCTATAGTAATAACATCTAAAACACCTGGCATTGCTTTAGTGGCAGTAGCATCAAAAGATTCGAGTTTTTGCCCAAAAGCAGGGGCTCTTAAAACCGATGCATACACCATACCTTCTTCTTTATAATCTAATCCGAAAAGAGGCTTTCCGGTTGTAATTTTATTTAAATCGACATTAGCCGTGTTTTTACCTATAATGTTGAAATCTTTTGGGTCTTTAAGCGATACGTCTTCTGGAACTTCTAAAACAGCAGCTTCTTTTACCACATCGCCATAACCTAGAGTCTCTCCATTTGCATTGGTTATAATACCTTTTTTTGCGGTACATTCTGATGGAGAAACACCCCACCTTGCCGCTGCAGTATTAATAAGCATTTGTTTTGCAGTAGCTCCTGTTTGCCTTAGTGGCTCCCAACCATGTCTAATAGATTGGCTACCACCAGCTATTTGACGTGTATAATTTTTAGTGTCTAATTTCCCTTGAACAACATACACATCGCCCCAAGCTACATCCAACTCTTCTGCTATAAGCATAGGCATAGACGTTTTTACACCTTGACCAATTTCTGGATTTGGAGAAAAGATAGTAACTTTCCCTTCATCAGAAATTCTAATAAACGCATTAAAATCATTAAAATTTAATTGACTTATATCTACAGGTAGTGCGACATCTGGTTTACAGGCATTAAATAAGTTAAAGCCTATTAACATACCGCCACTTGCTAGTGTTGATGTTCTTAAAAAAGATCTTCTACTAAATGTTATTTGTTTTGAAGTTGCCATTTTGTGAATGCTTATATTAGGTTTAACTTAATTTTTCGGCTGCTACTTTAACGGCCTTTTCTATACTATTATAAGATGCACAACGGCAAATATTTCCATGCATAGCATTTCTAATTTCAGATTCGTTTGGTGCTGGATTGTTTTCTAAAAACGCTGAAGCAGTCATTATTTGTCCTGATTGACAATAACCACATTGGGGAACATCAATATCTTTCCATGCTTCTTGTACGGGATGTTTTCCATCTTCAGAAAGGCCTTCAATAGTTGTAATTTTCATACCTTCTGCCTGCGATACTTGCAGTAAACAACTTCGCGTTGCAGTTCCATTAACATGTACTGTACAGGCACCACATTGCCCAATACCACATCCATACTTGGTGCCTACCAAATTTATATGATCTCTTAGCACCCACAATAAAGGCGTATCCATAGCTGCTTCAACAGTATGTTTTTTGTTGTTAATTGTTAAATTGAATGTTGGCATAGTTGTTTTCTTTGAAGTATTTATTAGCTAAAAAAGGAATAAATAGTTTGGTTTTATTCTTACTAAAAGTACTAAAAACGACGTTTACCGTTTATTCTTTTAACATAGTTTTAATAAAGTTGAAGGTCTACGTTAGTATGTTAATAGTTTTCAACTACCCACAAGCAGATGCTAAACATTTAAATTTCTAATGCTGTAAATGAAAAATCTGTACCATTGAACAGGCCTTTATCACTTAATTTTAAAGACGGGATAACCAATAACGCCATAAACGAAAGTGTCATATAAGGTGCTGTTAATTTACTCCCCATTTGTTTTGCTTTTTTATCTAATTCGGCATATTGTTTCCCTATAGTTTCTCCATTTTTATCACTCATAATTCCTGCAACAGGAAGCGATAGTATGTATTGTTCTGTATTTGACACAGCACAAATACCACCTTGGTTTTCAATAAGTAAATTTACAGCTTTACAAATAGCTGCATCACTAACGCCTACAGCAATAATATTATGAGAATCATGACCTACAGATGATGCTATAGCGCCTTCTTTTAATCCGAAATTTTTTATGAATGCAATGGCTGGTTTTTTATTTTTATATCTATTAACAACCGTTATTTTTAAAACATCATTTTTAATATTAGATATTAAATTTCCTTTTGAAATTGAAGCATCTGCAATACATTCATTTGTAATTAATTGTCCATCTAAAGCCTCAATAACTCTAATTTGTTTTGATGAGGATTCAAACTTAAAATCTGAAATTTCTTTTTTATTACAATTGAAATTATTTAATATTTCAAACGGAATTGAAGCTATTAAAGTCTTTCCATTATTAAACACTAACTCCCCATTTATGTAGGTTTTAATGGTTTTAAATTCTTTTAAATTGTTAACAACAATAAAATCGGCATCGTCTCCTACATGAAGCAATCCAACATCTAGGTTGTAATGCTTAACAGGATTTACACAGGAGACTTGTAATACTTTAAAAACATCAATTCCTTTAGCTACTGCCCTTTCGCAAAGTTTATTAATATGGCTGATTATTAAGTCGTCTGGATGTTTATCGTCACTACAAAACATCATGTTTTCAAAATGCAGAGAAAGTAAATCAATTAAAGCCTCAAAATTTTTGGCGGCACTACCCTCTCTAATCAAAATTTTCATGCCTTTTTGAAGTTTTTCCAAAGCTTCATCATAAGTAAAACACTCATGATCTGTTGTAATACCAGCATTTATATATGTTGTAATATCCTCACCTTGTAAACCAGGGGCATGACCATCAATAGGTTTATTAAACTGTTTAGCCCAAGCTATTTTTTTCATCACCTCGTCGTCGTCAAATAATACGCCTGGGTAATTCATCATTTCTGCTAAATATTTAATGTCTGGGTTTTCTAAAAGCTGTTTAATACCGTTGGAATCTATAACTGCTCCAGCCGATTCAAAATGTGTTGCTGGTACACAAGATGGCGCACCAAAATTGAATTTAAAAGGAACTTCCTTTCCATTTTCAATCATAAACTCTACACCTGCAACACCTAGTACATTTGCAATTTCATGCGGATCGGATACTGTAGCAACTGTGCCGTGGCATACGGCTAATCGTGCAAATTCACTAGGCACCAACATGGAACTTTCTATATGAATATGTGCATCAATAAAACCAGGGAGTATATAATGATTAACATCATGATTTTTTTCTACTATTGAAGTAATTTTACCATTTATAACGGTTACTTCGCCTTTATAAATGCGTTTGTTTTGTATATCGACTATGTTGCCTTGTAGTATCATTTATATAAATTAGATGCAAGCGTAGAGTTCTGTTTTTACAGAAATAATAGATTATTGAAACTTAATTTTTAAAATAGTATTGGTGTTTTTAGTCACTTTAAATCTATTATCTGCGCGCCTATTAACCACCCAAACAATTTCGTTATCTGCGCATAATAGCCAAACGTGTTCCTTATCTAAAAGCGATAATTTTTCATCTTTAAAGTATTTGCTTAACTTTTTTTTACCCGTCATTCCTATTGGATGAAAATAATCGCCTTCCTCCCATTTTCTAAGCGTTAATGGAAATTTTAATTTGTCTTTATCTACATAAATTATAGTGTGTGAGTTTTCAGAAATAGTATTTACTGTTTTAAAAGTTAATTTTCCTATTGGAGTATTTACGTCTTCTTCTTCAAGAATGGTACTATTTTTTAATGCTTCGGTGCTTATTTCACTTAGTAACAAATATCCTCTATCCTTTATTAATCTATGCGTTGTCGAAAATATTTGTTTTCCAGATTGAGCATCTAAAAGGTTTACAATATCATCCCATTGTGTAAACCCTTTCAATTTTAAAAATTCGTAGAGGTATGCTTTTGGGAATCGATACGTTTTAATCTTACTAATATTAAGTTTTACGCTCTTTTTATCTTCAGAAACACTAACTACACTATCGTAAAATTTTGCGATAGCATCAGCAATAATATAATTTGATTCCTGTAAATTTTGTAATGTTTTATTAAAATTGTGAAGTAATTTTGGGTTTGTTTCTTTTAAAACAGGAACAACTTCATGCCGTAATTTGTTACGCAAATATTTAGTTGAAGCATTGCTACTGTCTTCACGCCATTGTAAATTATTGTCTGTAGCATGGTTTGCAATATCATTTCTAGAGAACGGTAGTAACGGACGAACAATGTTATCATTAATTTCTGGAATTCCTGTTAAACCCTCTAAACCGGTGCCTCTGGATAGATTAATTAAAAAGGTTTCTAAATTATCATCGGCATGATGTGCAGTTAGTATATAATCGAAACCTAATTGATTTGCTAATTCTTCAAACCAGTTGTAACGTAATTTACGTGCTGCCATTTGTATGGATAGCTTATTGGCGTTGGCATAATTTTCAGTATTAAAACTTTCAATAAAAACTTCTAAATCTAAATGTTCTGCTAGTTGTAAAACAAAGTTTTCATCGGTATTGCTTTCATATCCTCTTAAATTAAAATTGCAATGCGCTAAGGTTATATTCAGTTTTAATTGGTGGCATAAGTGAGCTAAAACTACACTGTCTAATCCGCCAGAAATGGCAATAAGCAGTTTACTTTGCTTTAAAAAATCTAGGTTTTGGGTTATATGGTTTTTAAAATTATTATACAAAGTGGCTAGTTAAAAGAGATTAGAATTTTAAGCATACTTTCAATTTTTTATCACTATTCAAAGTTAATGTTTTTATACTCGTAAAAACAATAAGCACTAAGTAGGTATCACATACTGTTAATGTTTATTATTTACTCGCCTTCAAGTACTGTACGCATCGCCTTTGCTTTAACCAAACACTCTTCGTATTCCTTTAGCGGGTTACTTTTAGCTGTTATAGCACCGCCAACCGAATAAGACACATACTTTTTGGTTGCGTTATATAATATGCTCCGAATTACAACATTAAAATCGAAATCGCCTTGTGGTGAAAAATAGCCAACTGCCCCAGAATACAATCCGCGTTTCGTTTCTTCTAAATCTTCAATAATTTTCATTGCTGAAATTTTTGGAGCACCCGTCATACTTCCCATAGGAAATGTACTTTTAATAACATCTATAGGATTTATATTGTCTTCAATTTTTGATGTAATTGTAGAAATCATTTGATGCACCTGATCGAAGGTGTAAATTTTGCATAATTCTTCAACTTTAACGCTTCCTTTTATTGCTGTTTTAGATAAATCGTTACGAACCAAATCTACAATCATTATGTTTTCACTGCGTTCTTTATCATCATTTAATAAGCTTGTTTTTAATAATTTATCTTCTTTAGCATTCAGCGAGCGTTTTGCCGTTCCTTTAATGGGTTGCGAAATAATGGTGTTACCTTTCTTTTTTAAATACCGTTCTGGCGATGCAGACAACAAGTAGTTATCTTGACATTTTAAAAACGCTGCAAACGGCGGATTAGAAATAGCATTAAGCTTATTATAGGTTTCTAAAGGGTTAATGCTTGTATTTTCAGCATAAAATTCCTGACAAAAATTGGCCTCGTAAATATCACCTCGATGAATATGAGCGAGCATCTTATTTATTTTTTTAAAATACTCATCTTTATGAATACGAAGTTTAATTTTAATTTCATTTGAGGCCTTTCGACTGCGCTCATGATGATGCTCTTCTTCATTCTTAATAGTTATCAAATCACTTTCCAATTCATCATCAACGCAATTTAAATACTGAATTTCAACTTGATTATCTTTAAATAAAAACAACTTTTTAGGCTGAAAGAAATATAAATCAGGAAAGCCTAAACCATCAAAATTATTTGAAGACAACTCTTCAACGTCATTTTTTAAATCGTAAGTTAGATGCCCAAAAACCCAGTCGTTTATAGTGTTTTGATAGTCTTTTAGTTTTTCAAAACCTTGATGATAATCGGTTTGCATACAGGTAAAAGCATCAACCGCTAAAACAGCATCAAAATTAGAATGTGTTTGATTGTAGTGGTTTGAATCTAGCCAAATGACATCGTGAAATTGCTGACTCCAATTTAATATTTGAGCTTTAAATTGCTCTATATTATTTATACTGTGCTTTTGTTTTATCCTCAATCGAAAAAAATTATGGGGTAAAGTTAGTTAGAATACTTAAAAAATTAAGAGTTTTGTATCGAAGTCATTTAAACTTTTTGAATTATAGCGAAAATTAGTCATTTTTTATTCAATTAAAGACTTTTTTAAGTTGCATAACAGCGTTATGGAAGTTAAAAAAGACAAAAAGTGAATGAAAAAGGGTCATTTTTTAACTGATTGAAAAAGTTTAAAATGACTTCATTATATAAAATCAAAATGCCCATGCATATATTACAAAACAATCAACTAAAAATAGCTGTTAAAAATGCAGGTGCCGAACTTTGCGAAATTTCATCAGTAAAACACAATACACAGTTTATGTGGGATGCAAATCCTAATATTTGGGCTGGTTATGCGCCTAACCTGTTCCCTATTATTGGAGGTTTAAAAAACGGAAAATATATCTATGAAAATAAAACGTATAGTTTACCAAAACATGGATTTATAAGAAATAATGAAAATATTAAATTACACGAAAAGACAGATAATAGCTTAACGCTTATGCTGTCTTCAGATAAAAATACACTTAAAAACTACCCGTTTAAATTTGAATTTTATATTACCTATAAACTTGTGGGTAATACAATAGAGATTATTCACACTATTAAAAATTGTGATGATACGGTTATGTATTTCTCTCTTGGTGGGCATCCTGCGCTTAAATGCCCTATTTTTGAAAATGAAAATTATAACGATTATACCTTAGAATTTAATCACATTGAAAATTCTGAAACCTATTTGGTAAATATGGATAATGGTTTAATAAAATCTGAAACCAAGCCTGTATTTAATAATTCGAACACTATAGCATTAGCATACCATTTGTTTAATAGAGATGCGTTAATTTTTAAAGATTTAAAATCGGATAAAGTAATCTTAAAAAGTAAAACGTATGGTGATATAATATCTGTTACATACACAGATTTTCCATACCTCGGTATTTGGGCACAATCAAACGGGCATTATGTTTGTATTGAACCTTGGTTAGGCATTGGAGATAATGAAAACACAAATCAAGATTTTAAAACTAAAGAGGGCATTTTAACTTTAAATGCTGGCAAAACTTTTAAAGCTAGCTATAGTATTGAAGTTAATAATAAACATCTTAAATAGAATAAGCTTAACTTTGACAGCTAAATAATTATTGTGACTTTTTCAGACTTAAATTTAAACACGCCTTTACATAATGCCTTAGACGACCTAGGTTTTACAACACCTACACCAATACAGGCTGAAGCTTTTAATGTGGTTAGTTCTGGGAAAGATATGGTTGGAATAGCACAAACAGGTACGGGTAAAACCTTTGCTTATATGTTACCAGTGCTGAAAAACCTAAAATTTTCAATGCAAGAAAATCCAAGGGTTTTAATATTGGTACCCACACGAGAACTTGTTGTACAGGTTGTTGATGACATTGAAAAGCTTTCAAAATATATTAACAATCGCGTGTTAGGTGTTTATGGTGGCACAAATATTAATACACAAAAGCAAGCGATTGCTGAAGGTTTAGATATTTTGGTAGCGACACCCGGTCGATTTTACGATTTGGCATTAAGTCGGGTACTACAACTTAAATCGATTCAAAAATTAATTATTGATGAAGTTGATGTGATGCTCGATTTGGGGTTTAGACATCAATTAATTAATATTTTTGATATACTTCCAGAGCGTCGACAAAACATTATGTTTTCGGCCACTATGACGCAAGATGTTGATGTATTAATAAACGATTTCTTTAAAAGTCCACAGCGCGTATCTATTGCCGTTTCTGGAACACCGCTAGATAATATTACCCAAAAACGCTATAACACGCCTAATTTTTACACCAAAGTGAATTTAGTGACACATTTGTTAAATGATACTGAACATTTTAATAAAGTCCTAATTTTTGTGGCTTATAAACGCATGGCAGATCGTTTGTTTGAACAGTTAGACACCATATTTCATGACGAATTATGTGTGATACATTCTAACAAAACTCAAAACTACAGACTGCGAAGTATCGAGCAATTTAGAAATGGTGAGAACCGTATTTTAATTGCTACCGATGTCATGGCGCGTGGTTTAGATATTGATAACATTTCTCAGGTTATTAATTTTGATACGCCCGATTATCCAGAAAACTATATGCACCGTATTGGTAGAACAGGTCGTGCCGAACGTGAAGGTGAAGCCCTTGTTTTTTCTACTGAAAAAGAATTAGAAGCTATTGAAAACATTGAAACTTTAATGAACATGGAGATTCCTATAATGGATTTCCCTGAGCATGTTGAAGTATCTACAGATTTAATTGAAGAAGAACGCCCTCAGATTAAAGAACGCAACAATCCTACAAAACGTAAAGATGATGATGCTCCTGGACCAGCATTTCATGAGAAATCTGAAAAAAACTCTAAAGAAAATTTAGGTAGTTCTTATAAATTTAAAATTGCTGCTAAGTACAAAAAACCTAAAACTAGAGGCGATAAGAATTATAATAAACGGAATAAGAAGAAGTAGTTTTTGGATGTTATGCTTATCGTTGTTGTGTATAGTTTAATAATAATGATGCTTTTTCCACCTGTCTAATTTGTTTAAATGTTTTTTTACAAAATATTTAGTGATAATATTTTTATTTTTCAATTCGGCTAATATTGTAGAAAAAACCTGTTCTTTTGTTAATTCTTGGTTGGTGAACTGACCTTTCTTATAACATTTTGAACAGAAATGTTCATTCAGGCTCTTATCTTTATGCGTCCCATAGTTTATCATTGAGTCAAAAAATTTTCCACAACTCTGACAATATTTTTTGATATTAAATGTTTCTTTTTTATACCAAATAAAAGCTCCTACTAATATTGGGCTTATAGCTCCTCCGATTAATCCACCTGCCATACCCATCCTTTTAGCATAGAGTTCCGATATGGCGTCTATTTTTTCTCTGTCAAAATCACTGTCTCCAGTGTTATATTCTCCATTTAATACTTCAATAAGAAATTCATGAAGTTCTTTGAATGTATTAAAAAATTGTAGCAGACCTATAAATAATAATGAAATTCCTATATAGAATAATAATTGATGAAACTTTACATTAGGTATGCTCATTATTGGTTGGTTTTAATTACACACAACGATTTGATATGAAATCGTTTTAATATTTTATCTCTGATGATACTGAAACAAGTTCAGCGCAAGTAAGCGAAGTTAGAATTTTCTTACTTAAAAATCAATAATTTATTAAATGAATTATAAACACTTATAAACAAAAATAATGATTTGAAAACAAGATTTCATTAAACACTTACATCAGAAAAGAGCTGTTTAATAGGCTTATTCTTTTAAAAACAAAACTTTATTTGAAGCCGTTGACCTACCATCCATTTTAATAGTTTTAAATGTAATGACTGCCGAAATTGAATCTTTCCCATTGTAAGTATCTGATACGACATTATAGATGAGCTTTATTTTTCGTATAGAATCTGAAATGTTTTCAACTTCCCCAATTTGACAAATACTATCTATTGAAAAATCACCAGCATAGTCTAGTAAAGCATCATTTGAAAAACTTTGTAATTGCTGTTCAATATCATCTTTAAACTCAGGATGCTTCTCTTTTAACTTTAATAAATCAAAATACGCCGTAAGTTTTTCTATTGACAAAGCCTCGTAACTATTAATTTCAGATAACGTAACTGCCTTACTTTCCATTACGGTTTCATAATCAATATCTGCTCCATCAAGTAAAGGCGTTTTGTTAGATTCGTTTTTACATGAAAAAACCAAAATAATTAACAATATGCAAGCTATCTTTTTCATTTTATTATAAATTTCAGCTTAATTATTTTTTCATTTTGCATCGTCTTATCCAAAACCATAACATGCTTTAAACTTTTTGTTGGAATGGTTAATAACCCAATAAATTCTTCTTTAGTAAACACTTCAACCCCAATACTCTCATCAAATAATTGATAGATTTCTGCATCTTCCGCAATAAGTTTATTAAGTTGATTCTTATGCTTTTCCCAATCTTTAATATTACCATTAGAATAGTAATGCAGCATTAACGCATAATCATCACTTGCAAGCTTCACTGTTTTATTGCTATTAGAATCAATAAACCTAACAATAGTATCCGTTTTATGATATGGTGATTGCACTACAAACCTTATAAAATCAGCATTGGTTTTATAGTTGAAACAACCTAAACTATCTGTCTTATAATATAATGGCGACTCTCCCTTTTGCAAAACCTTAATATCAAGAGGAATGTCTATTATGGGTTGATTTTTAATTTCGTCAACAAAACAAAAATGAAATTCGTTTTCGTCTCTCAAACCCAAAAAGGTCAAAGCCAGTGCCAAAATTGGCAATACCACGTACAAATACAATTTCTTATAGTGTTTATTTTTATAAGTTCCTGGCGAATCTTTAAAAGCATGCCAGTTTTCAAACTCAACATATTGCGTCAATAAATTGAGCATATCAATTCTGGGAAGTTTATCAGAATCATTTTTGAAATACGTGTAAAACCATTTTTCGCTAACCTTAGCCTTAACCGTGTTAAATAAATCTTCTTGAAATAGAACAATATCCTCTCCTTTCCAATTTTTTATAGAATTTGGCGCGCTATGATGCTTTAAAAAAGAAGCTGTAACTGCCTTTTTAAGCTCATTAAAACAATATGCATCCGTTTTTGTCAAATCGATAATCTATTGAATATAAAGCGTTTTGGGATTGTAAAATAGTTTACAAGTATTATACAAAGCTTTTACAACGCTTCACCTAACATCATTAATAGGTTTGCCATGTAAACTTTAAAAATATAAAATTATGAAAGCAAATCAATTAAAAAACGTATTTAAAATTGTATTCATTTTAGTAATGCTTGTAGCGGTTGTAGCCTGCAATAATAATGTTCCTAAACATGACGAAAGTATTAGTCTTTCTGAAGTAGAACTAAACGAAGACTTCGAATCTATAATACAGGATAACACCGCTAAAGTGTTAAAGCAAGATGCATCAACAAATGCTATTCCCAAACATTTAAAAATAATTAAATCTGCTAAGGCCAAATATAAGGTGAAAGATGTAAAAAAAGCAACAGATCAAATAAAGCAAGTAGCATTTAAATATAGTGCCTACATCTCCGACCTCAGATTTGAAAATAATCTTTATAAAAAAGAAAACCGTTTCACTATTAAAATCCCTGAACACCACTTCGATTCAATGATGGATTCAATAAGCAATTTTGTTGAGTTTATTGATTATGAAAATATAACAACACAAGATGTTACAGAAGAGTATATTGATATACAATCACGTCTTAAAACGAAATTGGAAGTAAAACAGCGGTATGAATCTATTTTGCGTAAAAATGCCATAACTGTTGAGGATATTTTAGCAACTGAAGACAAATTAAGAATCATACAAGAAGAGATTGAAGCCGCACAGGGAAGGCTAAAGTATCTAACAAACAAAGTGTCTTACAGCACCATTCATATTGATTTATATGAAACTGTTGAATACAAGGAAGAACCTACTGCTTACAATAAAACGTTTTGGTCTAAAATTAAAGAGGGGATCTCCTTTGGCTGGAGCTTTCTTGAATCTCTGTTTATTGGAATTATACATGTATGGCCGTTAATTATTATTGGGGCATTGGCTTTTTTATACATAAGAAAACGCAGAAAATGAAAACTATAAATAAACAAAACTCCCTTTTCAAATTAATGAAAAGGGAGTTTCAATGCCAAGACTTTATATAATAAAACTATTCCTTTTGCAATGCTTTTAAAACAATAATTCCAATTCTAGGAAGAATAAATGTAATACTTCCAAAAACGGTGGTTAACAATGCTACTTTTAGACCTCCTGCCATCATACTGTTACTAATATCTCCCATAGCTTCAATAGCATCAAAAGCTTGTATCATACCAATAATAGAACCCAAGAGCCCAAATACCAAGCCCAAAATGCTAGTGTCTGAGGCTAATCCTAACATTTTTTTAGATTTATTCTGGTTTTTCTTCACATTTAAAAACCCTAAAACAAGAAAAGCAATGGCAAGTAAAAGGCATATTAAAATAAGAGACATAAAAAAGGGACCTCCTTCTCTAAACCTATCTGCAAAAACATTCAACGTAAAAATTGATAATAAATTCATAATTAATGGTTTTAATTAAACATGATACAAACATAAGATGCTTAATCCTTCTAGTAATTAAAATGCGATGGATGACCAATTTAGCAATTAAAATAACAAATTGCTAAAACCATAGCTAATTTGGTTATCTGTCTACAAAAAAGAACCCTACATAAAAAATATACTATTATTGTATATAATTTAGGTCAATGTTTACGTTACAATTCTTTTTAAAAAAATTTGGACAATTAGTATTGCACATACTTTTTTGGTGCGGTGTGCTTTTATTTTACACTTATTTTTTTGGGTTTAATAATAGCAACTTCAATTACGTTTTATCATTCTCATTATTTTTAATGCCTATCACCATAGCAACTACCTATGTCTTTATTTACAAATTAATACCAGAATATCTTATAACCAAACAATACATTCGATTTGGATTTTATAGTTTTTGTACCATAACAATTTCGACATACCTTATTGTTATTTCTGTTTTCTATGGATTGATTTATCTATCAAATTTTGAATATGCTAATATGGCACCTATTAGTAGAAGTCTCCTGTTTGTTGCTACTGCTGTTTATTTAGTCGTTATAATAGTGAGCGCTTTTAAACTTTTAAAACTTAATTTAAAACATACCGAAAAAACCAAAAAACTAGAAACTAAAATTTTAGAAACACAGCTAAAATTAAAGGAGCAAGAGTTAAATTATTTAAAAATGCAAATTCATCCGCATTTCTTGTTTAACACCTTAAATACCATGTACGGGTTTGCTTTAAAGAAAGCCAATGAAACTCCCGAAATGATACTAAAACTCTCTAATTTACTGGATTATTTACTATATCAAGTTGATAAGCCTTTTGTGCTTTTAACTACTGAAATTAATCATATTAAAGATTATATTGAGTTAGAAAAAATGCGTTTTAATGATACGCTAAACATTACATTTAATTGCAATAACATTTCTGAAACGGCAAAAGTTGCTCCCATGTTATTAATCCCTTTTATTGAAAATAGCTTTAAACACGGGAATCTTAATAAAGGGGTTTTAAATATAAAAATTGACTTAAGTTGTAATACTGAAAACCTTCACTTTTATATTGAAAATAATTTTATAAAACCTGAAGCACACAGTAATGGTATAGGCTTAGAAAACATAAAAAAAAGATTAGATTTGTTATACAAAGGCAACTACACACTAACCATTAACACTACTGAAAACCTTTTTAAAGTAAATCTTAAATTAAAACACAGCTAATTGCAACAAACAAAAACCATATCGTGCCTTATTATAGATGACGAATCTATTGCTAGAGAAATTATTGCAACACATCTAGCAAAAATTAGCAGTATAAAGGTTTTGGCAAGTTGTACTAATGCTATGGAGGCTTTTAATTATATAAGTAATTATAATATTGACCTCGTGTTTTTAGACATTAATATGCCTGAGATCTCTGGAATTTCTTTCGCCAAATCGATTAACAAAGACATAAAAATTATCTTCACAACAGCTTACCGCGATTATGCCGTTGAAGGTTTTGAATTGCAAGCGGTAGATTATTTACTAAAACCCATTTCGTTTGAACGTTTGCTTAAAGCAGTTAACACGTATTTTAAAGTTTATAGTAAGCCACATATAGAAATAACAACAGCTAATAGTGACAACAATTTTATGTTTGTGCGTTCAGACCGAGTAATGGTTAAAATAGATTTTAATGACATTATTTATATTGAAAGCTATAGCGATTATATTAAAATTCATTTAGCAAATAAAACTATAGTAACACGAGAAACTATTAGTGCCATTGAAGCAAAATTACCTAAAGATACATTTATAAGAATTCACAGATCGTATATCATATCTATAACAACTATTGAATCTTTTACAAACGAACAAATAACTATTGTAGATAAATCGTTACCAATTAGTAGAAGTTACAAACAACACGTATTAAGCATATTAGAACAGTTTTAGTAAAAAAATCCCTTTCCTCCCGATAGTTATCGGGATTAATGGAAAGGGACACATAAAGAGTTGCTTAATTTACAGGCAGTAACCAACCAAATTTTAACCCTAACTTAAAATTAACCCTGTACCTTAACTTGGCTCTCTACTATATCTTTAATAGGAATTACAAATTTTCCTTGTTCTGTTTTTAGTGTTACCGATATACCGTCAATAGCTTCAACTTCTCCTTTAACGTTATTAAATTCAATAACTTGCCCAATCTCATAGGTTTTTCTTGCATAAAAAGTTCTTAGTAAATCGCCCACAACCTTTTGAGCACCAAACCCAAAGGCTAGAGCAAATGCTAGTAAGAATCCGCCTAAAATTAAAGTGATATTACTTGTAATAAGTTCTGTATCTATACCAGCTAAGTTTAAAGCTGTTATTGAAGTGAAAATTAGAATTAAAAAAAATACAATTTGACTTATAATTTTTGCTCCAGATAAATCCATCGATTCAAAAAAGGATTTTAGTCCCTTTTTAATCACATTAGCCAAAATAAGACCTATTGTAAATACTACTAAAGCTGCAAATAATTTTGGTAAATATCCTAAAAGGTTACTAATCTGTTCAGAAATTATGTTTAAATTCATAATATCTGACACCACAATGATTAGCATAATATACATCACCCATTTTACAAAATTTGAAACAATTTTAATGGTATCAAACTTAAGTTTTTTACCTTCAACAATTTCAATATCGTTTAACGCCTCATCAAGTTTATTTGCTTTTGCTAGTTTTAAGGCTTTCTTTATAATCCATACAACAAGCTTTGTTATTAACCAGCCTATTAATAATATAAAAAAGGCGCCTATTATACTAGGGAATATTTTTGCTATTTCAAGCCACATGGTTGTTAAAGACTCCATGACTATATCCTTAAATTCTGTTGCTTTTTCCATGATTGGTACTATTTTAGTTAGGGTTACTGTTGGTTTTATATGTGTTGGTATTTTTTAATCTTTCCTATTTTTCATAACAGATTCAATAACATGACCTATATTATATGAAAACAAGGCTGCTAATTCCATGAGTAATTTTGCCATGGCAATATCGTTCATAACCTTACCCTTAAGTTCTTCTGGAACTTCCTTAAGAGGCTTGTTTATATATTCAAACGGATTCTCCATTATTTAAGGTTAGTATTATACACGATTATCAATTTATCTTTAGCACGCTTAATTCGCATCTTAACAGCACTTTCGCCAATATCTAGAGCACTTGCTATATCTTTTATTGAAAGACTGTCTTGGTATTTTAGTAATAAAATCATTTTCTCATCAGGAGACACAAGTTCTAAAGCGGCTTTTAATTTATCTACTCTCATATCTTGAAAACTATAATCGTTTTCTACATCCGAGAGGTTTTCAATATCTTTATAATCTATGGCTTGTTTCTCAAATTTTTTAGCGGTATTTCTGGTTACATAATTTACACAATGATTATATGTAAATGCATATAACCATGTTGAAAATTTAGATTTTCCTTTAAAACTTGCCAGTTTAACAAAGAGTTTTAAAAAAACATCTTGTGTTAAATCTTTAGCTTCATCACCATCTTTTGCAAACCCAAAACATTTATTATACACTAATGCAGCATACCTATCGTAAAGGATTTCAAAAAGCAATGTATCGTTAGTTTTAACAATCGCATTTACCAAATCTTCATCAGATGATGTATTAATATTCTTTAGGGTTTTCAAATCTAGCTTATCGCTATTTAATGGTTACTTGTATGTTAAGACACTCTTTTTTTAAAAGGTCACATAATTTTTTTAAATATACGATAGTCTATTTTTTTATACTATTTACTGAAATGTATAACTTGCTTTTACTACTTGTGTGAGCCTAAAATACCCTAAAGCATAGTTATTGACGTTTGTAGTATTTACGCAGTTCCCTCTTAAAGCTGCTGGAGTTGAACTAAATGGATCGCCAACGCTATCATATTGTTCTATTAACAATTTAATGTAATTATAGTATGTTTTAGATACGCCATACATTTTAATATCTACAACATTACCAGACATAAATTCATCTTGGTTAATGTCTTCATCTTCGCCTTTTTCAAAAAAAACAGTCATGGTATTACCATTTGTAAATTCATCAGAAATATCTAATAGTTCTGGAAGTAAATCGCCTTGTTCTTGAAATTTAAAGAGGTAATAATTTTCTTCATTTACTGGATCATTAAAATCAATATTAACTTCTAAGGCTTCATTATCAAAACCATTTGCTGTCGATTCATATAAATTGGCAATATCTGTAACTGGTATCAAAGTTTCTTCGGCAGTATAAATTTGATTGTTATATGCAATCTCTAAAGTATATGTATGTCCTATAATTGGAACAAAGTTAGCAATGCTATACGTGCCATCGTTTTCATCTGTAAAAATAAATTCTGAATTATTGGTAGTATTAGTAACTTTTACTGATGCTCCCGTAACACTATTGTTTGTTTGATTACTAAAATAAGGAATAGATGTGCTAAGTTTTACTATTTGATTATTTCCTAAACTTCCCTTTTCCCAATCTAACGAAGCTTCAACAACTAATCGTGGTTCAGTTTCAGGAACATCTACATCTATAACATCTGTACAAGCTGTTAGCGCCATGCATAAAAGTAATATGATATGTTTTAAAAAAGTTTTCATTTTGCTAAAATTTAAAATTATAAGTTACTGATGGTACTACACCAAATACAGCTGTTCTTGTGGCTTCGTTTGCGCCAGTTTCTCTATTCTGTCCAAAAGAAATAGATGCCGCATTTTTACGATTATATACATTATAGATACCAAAAACCCATTCACTTTTCCATTTTCTATTTGCATTTTTATTTGGTGTTAAAGTTGCTGAAATATCCAAACGATGATAAGCCGTTAAACGGTTAGAATTTCTATCTGAAAAACTAGCAATCTTTAAGCCTTCGTACTCGTATTGTCCATCTGGGTAAGTCACAGGACGACCTGTTTGAAAAATAAGATTAGATCCAAATGTCCATTTATTATTTAGCTTATAGCTACCTGTTAATGAAACATCATGCGTTCTATCGTGCGAAGATTTATACCAATTCCCATTGTTAATACCAGGACCACCAGCGGCTCCTCCTAAAGTGCGTTGTTCTGCTTTAGAAATGGTATAAGCTAACCATCCTGTAAAATCGCCTTTAGATTTTCTAACTAAAAACTCTAACCCATAAGCTCTAGCCTCTCCATTTAATATTTCGGTTTCAATTGTATTTTGCCCAATTAGATCTGAACCATCTATATAATCTATTCTATTATCGGTAGTTTTATAGTATGTTTCTACTTCTAAAGCATATATTTTATCTTTAAAACTTTTGAAATACCCTATAGCATATTGATCTGATAATTGAGGTTTGATAAACGTTCCGCTAGGTGTCCAAACATCTAAAGGTGTTACTGCTGTGGTATTAGACAATAAATGAATATACTGTGCTGTTCTAGAATAGCCCGCCTTTACAGATGATGATTTATTAAGCTGATATGATAATGCCAAACGGGGTTCGAAATTCCCAAAATTGATAATACGTTTTCCTTTTTCATAATTAGTTTCACTTAGTTCTGTACCGCTTTCATAAATACCCAAAGTGCTATTATAACGTACTGGTAAATTATTTTCATAATTACTTAAGACTTGTCCGCCAAGTCTTGAAAACGCACTATACCGTAACCCATAGCTAGCTGTTAGTTTATCTGTAAGTTTATGTTCTGCACTTATATATAAACCACTTTCAAAAGCACGTTTTTGATCTAGTTGTAACGGATTTATTGCTGAGGTTTCGGTTGTTGGATTTATTTCTCCTGGATCAAAATGATAATAAATGCCATTAGCTCCAAAATTCAATTTAAAAGCATCGCTTACATAATAACTAAAATCATATTTAATATTATAGTTTTTAATTGACGATACCCAATCGAATTCAAAAGAATCGAACTCCAACTCGTAGTCATACTTGCTATAAATTAAAGAAAGATTAGAAAACAAGCGATCGTTAAAAATATGATTCCATCGCAAATTTCCAGAAGCATTGCCGTATCCGCTTTTAAAATTTCCGCCAAAATTAAAAGCATCCCTTCCAAAATATCCCGATAAATACAATTTATTGTTTGTATTAAAATTATAGTTTGTTTTTAAATTTACATCATAAAAATAGGCGCTGTTATCTTCTCCTGCTGCTTTTAAAAATAAATGCGCATAAGAGCCCCTACTCGCTATTAAAAATGAACCTTTATCTTTAAAAACGGGACCTTCTGCTGCTAGTCTGCTAGAAATAATTCCAATACCCCCAGTTAATTTAAAAGCTTTACTATTGCCATCTTTTTGACGGACATCTAAAACAGAAGATACTCGACCACCAAACTTTGCAGGAATACCGCCTTTATATAGTTTAACATCTTTAATGGCGTCTGTATTAAAGACCGAGAAAAACCCAAGTAAATGTGAAGTGTTATAAATAATGGCCTCGTCTAATAAAACCAAATTTTGATCTACCGCACCACCACGCACATTAAATCCGCCTGTACCTTCTGCACCACTAGTTACCCCTGGTAAAAGTTGTATGGATTTTACGAGATCTACCTCTCCTAAAACAACGGGTATCTTTTTTATAGTTTCAACTTTTATTTTTGAAACGCTCATTTGCGGATTTCTAATATTTACACGTTCTGATTCTTCTGCTGTTATGATTACTTCATCCAATTGTGTTGAGGATTCTATAATTTCGAAGTTAATTTTTTGATCTTTATCTAATACAATGTCTTTGCTCATATCTGCAAATCCTATATACGAGATTACTAAAGTATATGTGCCTTTTGGCGCTGTAATAGAAAAGAATCCATATTCATTACTTACCGCCCCTATAGCAGCACCTTTTAAAAATACTGAAGCTCCAAAAGCTGTTTCACCATTGCTAGCTTCTGTAATTATACCACTAACGGTATAATGCTCTTGAGCAGACAATACTATGGTAAATAACATACTTAATATTACTAATTTTTTCATTTTTTAAAGTTAAACGATTACTAATAACTTTTATTTATTTTTAAACTGTTTTATTTCCGTTTGGAAGTTTTAACCTTATAAAACTTGTTTTTTTCTACCGATACCTTATCCTGTAAGCTAGCACCAGTAAACCATCCAAAACCTAAAACGGAATTTAAAGATTGACTAACACTATTTTGGTGTTTATGTTTCATTACTATTCGTTTTTTTTGATTTTAATATGTACTTATACAAGACAACCAAAAGGTGAAAAGGTTGCATATTTTATGCTGTTTTTTTTAAATGTTTTTGGATTACTAAATTTTTATATGAATAGTAGTAAACTACTTCTGAACATTTAAATCTAGGTTATCAAATATCATGACATACGAAAACCTAGAAACAATTTCAAAACTAATAATAGCCAAAAAACTAAGAAGGGTTTAGATATAATTTTTATATTTTGTATATTTAAAAATCTGATAATCAATTCACTACAAAATGAAAAAATATGTATTATTTCTAGCAGCACTATCTATTCTATACGCTTGTAAAAATGGTTCTAATGAGAATAACAACCCGATTGTAAAAACGCCACCAGCTTCAAAATATGCTTGTGTACCACAAATTACTGATGCCGAATGGTATAAAAAAGATAATATCGCGCCCTTATTAGAAGGTTTAGATGCTGTTAATTACCCCATAACAACCAACGATACTTTGGTGCAACGCTATTTTAATCAAGGTATGACATTGGCTTACGGGTTTAATCATGCTGAAGCAGCACGATCGTTTTATTACGCTACAAAACTAGATCCAAATTGTGCTATGGCATATTGGGGGTACGCCTATGTATTGGGGCCTAATTATAATGCAGGAATGGAAGATGATAATTACCAACGTGCGTTTGAAGCCATCAAAAAAGCAAAAAGTCTTTCGGCGCATGCAACTGTAAAAGAGCAACAATTTATTGAAGCCATGGCATTGCGTTATGCAGCCGAACCTCCCGAAGATAGGAGTGCATTAGACTTAGCATATTCTAAAGCATTAAAAAAATTACACAATCAATATCCAGATGACACTGAAATAAGTGCTTTATATGCTGAATCTTTAATGAACTTGCATCCGTGGGATTTAAATGAAAAGGATGGTTCTGAAAAACCTTGGACTATAGAAATTGTAGCACTTTTAGAAAAACTAATAGCCAAAAATGCAAAACATCCTGGAGCTCATCATTTTTATATTCACGCGGTTGAGGCCTCTAATAGTCCTGAACGCTCAAACATATCCGCAAAGGTTTTTGATGACGGTTTAGTACCTGGTTCTGGGCATTTATTACACATGCCATCCCATACTTATATTAGAACTGGAGACTACCACAAAGGTACACTTTCAAACATTGCAGCAGTAAAAGCAGACAGCACTTATGTAACAACTTGTCACGCACAAGGCGCTTATCCGTTGGCCTATTATCCGCACAATTATCATTTTATGGCGGCAACTGCGACGCTAGAAGGTAATAGCCATTGGGCAATGATTGGTGCTAATAAAGTGTCCGAACACGTACATCCAGACATAATGAAAGAACCAGGTTGGGGAACATTACAACATTATTATATTACGCCTTATAATGTTGCTGTTAAGTTTAAAAAATGGGATGACATTTTAGCTATGCAATTAAATACATATAATTTAAAATATCCCAAAGCTATTAGGCATTATGCTGAAGGTATGGCGCATTTAAGTAAAGGCGATGTAGAAAAAGCAAAACAAGAATTGATTAAACTGCAAAAACTAGCACAGGACGAAAGCTTAAAAGATGTAACCGTATGGGACATTAACTCGGTTTACGAATTGGTTGCAATAGCTTCAAAGGTTTTGGAAGCTGAGTTATGGGCTTCGGAAAGCGATTATAATACAAGTATAATACTGCTTAAAGAAGCTGTTGCTATTGAAGATGCGCTTAATTACAACGAACCACCAGATTGGTTTTTTTCTATTCGTCATCATTTAGGCAACGTACAAATTGCGGCTAAAAAATATACCGATGCTATTATTACTTACGAGGAAGATTTAAAACATCTACCCAAAAATGGTTGGGCACATCATGGATTAAAATTAGCATACCAAGGGCTTAAAGATTCTGAAAATGTAGCTCGAATGGAAGCCTTAATAAAACAAAGCTGGATTGATGCCGATTTTGAGATATAAGGAATATTGAAAAAACAATAAAAGCGAATCTTATTGCTCAATAAGTTGAGTAATAAGATTCGCTTTTAATTTTATTCGTATCGTGAGATTTGCGCCGTTAAAAGAGTTTTAAATATGTAAAGCTCTATCCTCAGTAGCCGCTAAAGCTGCTTCTTTAATCGCTTCAGTAAATGTTGGGTGTGCGTGAGACATACGCGATACATCTTCGGCAGATGCTCTATATTCCATAGCTACAACTGCTTCGGCAATCATATCGGCAGCACGAGCGCCAACCATGTGTACACCTAGAATTTCATCAGTCGTTTTATCGGCTAAAATTTTCACAAAACCATCTAAATCCATACTTGCTCTACTTCTACCTAAAGCACGCATTGGAAATTGTCCCACTTTATAATCAATATTTGCTGCTTTTAAATCATCTTCCGTTTTACCAACAGCAGCTACTTCTGGCCAGGTATAAACAACACCTGGAATTAAGTTATAATCGATATGCGGCTTTTGTCCTGCTAAAGTTTCTGCAACAAATACACCCTCTTCTTCTGCTTTATGCGCTAACATTGCGCCTTTTATTACATCGCCAATAGCATAAATATTAGATGCACTGGTTTGTAAATGCTCGTTAACTTCTACTTGCCCTCGGTCATTTAATTTTACACCAGCAGCTTCAGCATTTAATCCATCTGTGTACGGACGACGCCCAACAGAGACTAAGCAATAATCGCCTTTAAATTCTACTTCAATACCTTTTTTGTTATCTGCTTTTACAATAACTTCATCACCTACTCTTTCAACAGATTTTACTTTATGAGACGCATTAATTTTAAATTTTTGTTTCTTTAAAACTTTATTCAATTCTTTAGAAACCCCAGCATCCATTGTTGGCACAATTCTATCGGCATACTCAACTACAGAAACTTCGGCACCTAAGCGTTTGTATACTTGACCAAGCTCTAAACCTATAACACCACCGCCAATAACGATTAAATGTTTTGGAATTTCTTTAAGTTTTAAAGCTTCGGTAGACGTAATAACTCGTTCTTTATCTATATTGATAAATGGCAAGTTTGATGGCTTACTACCCGTAGCAATAATGGTGTTTTTAGCTTCAATCTCTCTGGTTTCCTCTCCAGCTATTGTAATATGAGTGGCATCTTTAAAGCTCCCTAAACCTTGATATACATCAATCTTGTTTTTCTTCATTAAAAAATCTATACCACCTGTAGTTTGATCTACAACAGACTGCTTTCGAGCAATCATTTTTTCTAGATTTACTTTTACATCTCCAGGGATTTCAATACCATGTTCTTCAAAATGTTTTACAGCATCTTCATAATGGTGTGAAGAATCTAAAAGTGCTTTACTTGGAATACAACCAACATTTAAGCAGGTTCCTCCTAGGGTTGAATACTTTTCAATAATGGCAGTTTTCATTCCTAATTGTGCGCAACGTATTGCTGCAACATATCCTCCAGGACCAGAGCCTATTACGACTACATCGTATGAATTCATAGTATTTTTTTCTAATTTTTAAATAAAAAGATGCTTCGACAAACTGAGCATGACAAAGCATAAAATGAAAAACAAAAATACAAATGTTTTGCGGGTAAGCAATGCACTCATCTTGACTTTTTATTTTTGATTTTCGATATCGTTTAACACCCATTCTAATTCAGGGTCTCGTTTTAAAATACGATCCTCTATTGTTGGTGTTATTTTTATATTTGGCTTAACACCGTAACCATCTGGGGTTTGTTTTTGTGGTGCTTCAATTTGCATTAAACCCATTCGTATTTTAAGTTTAGATGTTGGTAACTCGTATATTTTATAAATACCAGCAACAGTACCATTATAGGCTCCTCCTGTTTCTTCGCCCACAAAAACGGCTCTTTTATTGGCTTGAAGTTGTGTTGAAATAAGTGATGACGCCGAAAAAGAATTCCCGTTAATTAACACGTAAATGTTTCCTTTAAAATGCATGGGATTAGGCTTATTTACTTTTGAGTATTTAAACTTATAATACAGTTTTCCTGCCTTCTTCTTTGTTTTTATAAGGTTGTGAACAGCAATAATAGGCGACAACAACCCGCCAATTGCTTTAAGGCTATTAGAATTTGTATTACTCATTAAAAACTTTAAAAAAGGAACTCTACTGTTTACTTCACTTTCTGTAATAAATTGATAATTTTTATCTGTTAAAAAAGAATACAGGTAATCAATTTCAGAAATGCGCCCACCGCCATTATCTCTAAGATCTAAAATAAAGTTTTTGGTTTTAGCAGAGTCTAATTTCGTAAAACTTTCATTATAAAACTTTTTATAGTTGCCGTTAGTAAAACCTCTTATTTTCATTAAGGCAATGGCACTATCTTGTCCTATAAAATTAAAATTCCTTGTGTAGTTTTTTCTACGTGCTATATAGCCATATTTTTTATTATACTTACGTTTTGCTTTATTTTTTAAACGATTTAACTTTTTTTCGGCTTTAGTTAATTTTTTAGGTTTTGGTTTCTTTTTGGGCTTTTTTAATGCAATTGAATCGTTTAAAGTATCGCCTTTTTTGTCTTCTTTAGAAATACGCCTAAACGTTTTTGTAAAAATGGAATCCTTATTTTTAAATGTTACATTTAAACTATCAACAAAGCCTTTGTCTTTATAATAAAAACTAGAAAATCCTTTGCTAACAAACCTATTGTGTAATGTTGTGTTATAACCATCTGAAGCAAATCGGGTTTTGTATAATTCGACTAAATTTGATGCTAAATCAGCTTCTATTTTTACAACTTGGTTCCCAACAATGCTAGAATCTTTTCCGTGTGTATTTTTCACCCAGAGCTTGCTATTTAAATACTCGAAATCTAAATCGTAAAATTCGAATTTTCGTTTTTTTAATTCTTTAGTTTCTTTTTTAGTAAACCTTTTATTAGCTGAACCTACCGAAACATGTCCTTGCCTAACATGAGTAACTACGGGAGCTAACTTTTTATAAAAATCGCGCGAATTAATTGGTTTGGTGATGGCTTGTTTTAAACTATCAAATTTAAAGTCTAAAACAGTTTTTGAAGTATATTGGTATAATTTGGGGTGATGCTTTTGTAATTGCTTGTATACTTTATCAATATCGTTATGCAAATCTTCAACAGAATGCAAACTCGTAATTTGCTCATTATAAACCTTTACACTGTTGCAAGATGTAATTGCAAGCAAAATACTAAAAAACAACAATAGTTTTTTCATTCAAAAAAAATAGATTTAGTTATAGGCATCTAAAGTAATTGTATTTAATTAAAGTTTATTAGAGAAATAAATAATTTCTTAAAACCAACTATTCTTGAGATAGCTATCATCGAACACATCATAAATTTATGTAATTTTGTATTTCATGCAAAAAAACATCAACATACAGAATAAAAAAGCACGCTTTCAATACGAGATTTTAGACAAATATACCGCTGGAATTGTGCTTACAGGAACCGAAATTAAATCGATTAGAAGCAGCAAAGCATCTATAGCCGAAAGCTTTTGTGAATTTAATGAACAAGGTGAACTTTTTGTAATTAATGCTACTATTGAAGAGTACGCTTTTGGCAATTATTATAATCATCGTCCAAAAGCAGAACGCAAATTACTTTTAAATAAAAAGGAACTTAAAAAACTAAACAAGGAAGTTCAAAATACGGGGCTAACTATTATTCCGTTGCGTTTATTTATTAACGATAAAGGTTATGCAAAATTAGAAATTGCTTTAGCTAAAGGAAAAAAACTGTATGATAAGCGTGAAACCATAAAAGACAGAGACAATAAAAGAGATTTAGATAGAATAAAAAAGGCTTACAAGTAAGTTGATTTTTTAAGAACATCTTTACTACGTTTTTATTAATACCTCGTTAAATGTATAATTTTAAGATTCTATTAACGCTTCAAAATCATTGTATTATCTAACTTCACTTTGTTAAACTCAATTAAAATGAAAAAAATAATTATCACCTGTTTTACATGCCTTTTAGCAATTAATATACAGGCACAAAACGATTCTAAAAAAAACGCTAAAAAAGAAGTTACAGAACATGTTATTGATAGCGCTTTAGTGCTAACGTTAGACAGTACCATTAAAACACTTTACAGCGTTATTTCAGGTGAAAAAGGTGTAGAAAGAAACTGGAAACTTTTTAAATTTTTATTTAAACCCGAAGCCAAATTAATTCCGTCTTGGAAAAATAAAAAAGGTGAATATCAAGTACGTTATTTAAAACCAGACGATTATAAAAAAAGCTCTGGAACATGGTTAGTTGACAATGGTTTTTTTGAAAAAGAAATTCACAGAACAGTAAATACCTTTGGAAACATTACCCAAGTATTTAGTACCTATGAAGCGTTTAAAAGTGAAAGTGATGAAGAACCTTTTATGCGAGGTATTAATAGCATTCAACTATTAAACGATGGAAAACGCTGGTGGATTGTTAATATTTATTGGACTCAAGAATCGTACGAAAACCCCATTCCTAAAGCGTATTTACCATAAAAACACGTCTTAAAATTATAATATAGCTATTATGCACAAAAAATACAGTTTAGTTATTATATACCTATTTGCTTTTGTAATTTCTAGTTTAGCTCAGGAAAAAGCAAAACCAATTTTTAAAAATGGGGAAGCTCAAATAGTAGAGGCTTTTAATACACCTAACAAATGGATTCGTCACGATTTATGGGTAGAAACAACTTTTGATACCGATGGTGATGGAAAGTTAGACCGTATGCACACAAGTGTTACAAGGCCATACCAAACCGATACCGAAGGCTTAAAACTTCCCGTAATTTATGTTTCTAGCCCTTATTTTGCTGGTGTTGCACAAGGTGGCAGCGAAATATTTTGGGATGTTAAGCACGAGTTAGGAGACACACCAAAACCTCATATTCACCCTGAAGTAACACGCATTGGAAAGCGTCCAATTATTTCTAATTCTCATATTAAAAAATGGGTGCCTCGTGGTTATATTGTAGTACATTCATCCTCTCCTGGTACTGGTTTATCGCAAGGTGCACCAACGATTGGTGGCAATAACGAATCGTTAGCTCCAAAAGCGGTAATAGATTGGTTAAATGGTCGTGTAAAAGCATATACCGAAGCGTATGGCAACACAGAAGTTAAAGCCTTTTGGTGTACAGGGAAAGTAGGAATGACAGGGACATCATACAATGGTACTATTCCCTTAGCCGCAGCAACTACAGGTGTTGAAGGTCTTGAAGCTATTATTCCAATTGCACCAAATACATCGTATTACCACTATTACAGATCTAATGGATTAGTGCGTTCCCCTGGTGGCTATTTAGGTGAAGATGTTGATGTTTTATACGATTTTATTCATAGTGGCGATGAATCAAAACGAACTTATAACAATGCTAAAGTTAGAGATACCGAAATAAAAAACGGTATAGATAGAATTACTGGCGATTATAACGATTTTTGGGCAGAACGCGATTATTTAAATGAAATGAAGCCTATGAAAGCAGCATTATTAATGTCCCATGGGTTTAACGATTGGAATGTTATGCCAGAACATAGTTACCGTATTTATAAAAAAGCCAAAGACATGGGGCTACCAACACAAATATATTATCATCAAAACGGACATGGTGGTCCACCTCCAATTACTATGATGAATAGATGGTTTACACGCTATTTACACGGCATAAAAAACAATGTTGAAAATGACGCTAAAGCATGGATAGTTAGAGAAAATGATAAAGCAAGTGAACCAACACCATATAAAGATTATCCAAATCCTGATGCGTCTCCAATAACATTATATTTAAGTTCTGGAGGAGCACAAAAAGGAGGTTTAACGACTCGTAATCTGCATAATCAAGGTAAAGAAATGTTGGTAGATAATTATAATTTTGATGGGGCAACATTAGCAAAATCTAAAAGCAGTAAACACCGTTTATTGTACACCACACCTATTTTAAAAGAAGATATTCATATTTCAGGAACCGCGAGAATCTCTATTAAATTGGCAAGTAGCAAACCTGCTGCAAATCTTTCAGTTTGGTTAGTCTCGTTACCCTGGAACGAAGGAAAAATTAAAATTACCGACAATATTATAACGCGTGGTTGGGCAGATCCACAAAACCATAAATCTTTAAGAAAAAGTAAACCCTTAAAACCAGGAAAATTTTACGAATTAGCATTTGATTTAATGCCAGATGACCAAATTATTAAAGCTGGACAGCAAATTGGATTGATGATTTTTTCTAGCGATAAAGAGTTTACACTTCACCCAAAACCTGGAACGGAATTAACTATTGATTTGGATGGTACTCGCTTAGAGCTACCTATGGTTGGAGGAGTTGATGCTTTTAATAAATCGATGAAAGAGTAAAAAAATGTCGTCTTGAATTAGTTAAACTAAAATATAGCAATTGTAATTTGTATAGCTAAACCAGCAATCATATAGAAAACTAAATTTAAAAAACAATGAACAAGAAAAATAGTGTATTTATTGCTACAAGTTTGGATGGCTATATTGCAGATAAAAATGGTAAAATCGATTGGCTTAATTCAATCCCAAATCCTAATAATAATGATATGGGATATGTAGAATTCATAAATAATATTGATGCGCTTATAATGGGAAGAACAACGTTTGAAACGGTATGCGGATTTGATGTTGATTGGCCATATAATAAGCCTGTATTTGTATTAAGCAATACTTTAAGTAAAATATCCGAAGAATATAAAGGAAAAGCGTTTTTGATTAAAGGAACATTGACAGAAATTTTAGAACAAATTTATCAGAAAGGATGTTTTAAATTATACATTGATGGAGGCACAACGATACGGAATTTTTTAAAAGCTGATTTGATTGACAATATAATAATAACCACAATCCCAATATTATTGGGTGGAGGCTCTCCTTTATTTTCAGAACTCCCAAAAGAATTGAAATTTGAATTGATTAAATCTAAAACATTTTTGAATCAAGTCACTCAAAATCATTACAGTCGAAAAAAGTAAAAAACCATGAAGTATCTATCTACTTGTTCTGGTAACCACTATACTGTTTTTATTCGGTTACACCACCTTTGTTTGCACAACAAAATGATTTTATTAAAGACTTGCAGACCACATAACATAACACATCACAGAGGTTAAATGCTAGTTTATATGTGACTAAATGGATTGTTCCATCTAGAAGTATGTGTTGTTCCAATAACACTAACATAATATCGTAAAAAATTGAGCATGCTCAACTAACAGCTAACAACTAACAACTAACAACTAACAACTAACAAACCTAATTCTTATCCTCCAAAAGCGGCACAAATCTAAATTCGCCAAATTCTTGTTGTTCAAATTCTTTTTGTCCTTTTCTAATAAACATAGTCATAACTTGTACATCATCACCAACAGGAATAACTAACCTACCTCCTATTTTCAACTGCCCTAATAAGGGTTTTGGCACAAAAGGAGCGCCTGCAGTAACAATAATACTATCAAAAGGAGCTTCTTCAACTAAACCTTTATAGCCATCGCCAAAAATGAGTTTTTTAGCGCGATACCCTAATTTAGGTAAAAATTTACTTGTTTTTTTAAACAGTTCCTGTTGGCGTTCAATACTAAATACTTTAGCACCAAGTTCGCATAAAACAGCCGTTTGGTAACCGCTACCTGTGCCAATTTCAAGAATTTTATCTCCTTTTTTTACTTGTAATAACTCGGTTTGAAATGCCACCGTATATGGCTGCGAAATGGTTTGGTCTGCAGCAATAGGAAACGCTTTATCTTGATAGGCGTGATCTAAAAATCCAGAGTCCATAAATAAGTGCCTAGGCACATTGCCAATAGCTTTTAAAACGCCATCGTCAATTATACCCTTGTTTATCAAAACATTAACTAATTGTTGTCGTAATCCCTTATGTTTAAATGTATCTTTCAATATTTGGTGTGGTTTAATAATGCTAAAATTAGTCAAACATTTTTAAGCTGAAAGTAATTTGTATATAATTTATTAAACATTAATTATAGACGAAAAATAAGTCTAAAATTATGATATTCATGTTTTAAATATCTTATTTTTGTTGAAAACGTAATAATATGTTAAACGCTGGTGTACTTGGTGCTGGCCACCTAGGAAAAATTCATTTAAGACTTCTTAATCAATCTGAAAAATATAATCTCGTTGGTTTTTATGATGCAGACGAAGAAAATGGTAAACAGGTAGAAGCTGAATTTGGTTATAAATTTTTCAACACTATTGAAAATCTTATCGATGCTGTTGATGTGGTAGATATTGTCACCCCAACCCTTTCGCATTACGACTGTGCAAAACAAGCTATTTCAAAAGGAAAACATATTTTTATTGAAAAACCCATAACCAATACGGTTGAAGAAGCCGAAGAAATTAGGGCTTTGGTGGCTTCAAATAATGTTAAAGGTCAAGTTGGACATGTAGAGCGTTTTAACCCTGCGTTTATTGCTATAAAGAAAGATATTAAATCACCTATGTTTATTGAAACACATCGTTTAGCTGAATTTAATCCTCGTGGAACAGATGTCCCTGTAGTATTAGATTTAATGATTCATGATATCGATATTATTTTAAGCATTGTAAAATCTAAAGTTAAAAATGTATCAGCTAGTGGTGTTTCAGTAATTAGCGACACACCAGATATTGCTAATGCAAGATTAGAATTTGAAAATGGATGTGTAGCAAACTTAACAGCTAGTAGAATTTCATTGAAAAAAATGCGTAAAGCACGTTTCTTTCAAAAAGACGCTTATATTTCTGTTGACTTTTTAGAAAAAAAATGTGAAGTGGTTAAAATGAAAGACGCTCCAGAAAATCCTGGTGATTTTGATATGATACTTCAAAATGCAGAAGGTGTTAAAAAACAAATTTACTTTGATAATCCCAATATAGCAGATAACAATTCTATTTTAGACGAATTAGAAACGTTTGCAGATGCCATAAATAATAACACAACACCTGTTGTTACACTTAATGATGGCACTGAAGCATTACGCGTTGCCAATCAAATAATTAACTGTTTTTAAAAACACTGTTCTATGAAAAACGTTGCAGTAATAGGCGCTGGAACCATGGGAAATGGAATTGCGCACACATTTGCACAAAGTGGTTTTAAGGTGCAGCTTATTGATATAAATGAAGAATCTCTTAAGCGAGGAATAGCTACCATTACTAAGAATTTAGACAGAATGGTTGCTAAAGAAAAAATTTCTGAAGTTGATAAAACTGAAACTTTAAACAACATAACAACCTTTACCAATATTACTGAAGGTGTCAAATACGCCAGTTTAGTTGTTGAAGCGGCTACCGAAAACATAGATTTAAAACTCAATATTTTTAAGCAGTTAGATGAAGCGTGTTCAGAAGATACAATTTTAGCAACCAACACATCATCTATCTCTATTACTCAAATAGCAAGTGTTACTTCACGACCTGAAAAGGTAATTGGAATGCATTTTATGAATCCTGTTCCCATTATGAAATTGGTTGAAATTATTCGCGGCTATAACACTAGCGATGAAGTCACCAATACTATTATGGAAATGTCTATAACACTTGGTAAAAACCCAGTTGAAGTTAACGACTATCCAGGTTTTGTAGCAAATAGAATTTTAATGCCAATGCTTAACGAATCTATTGAAACACTTTATAATGGTGTTGCTGGAGTTACCGAAATTGACACGGTTATGAAATTAGGAATGGCACACCCTATGGGGCCATTACAACTTGCAGATTTTATTGGGCTAGACGTTTGTTTATCTATTTTAAATGTAATGTATAATGGATTTAAAAACCCTAAATACGCACCTTGCCCGTTACTCGTTAATATGGTTAATGCAGGGAAATTAGGTGTTAAATCTGGAGAAGGGTTTTACGATTATTCTGAAAGTAGAAAAGCTGAAAAAGTAGCGCAACAATTTTTAAAATAAATGATTCAAACTAAGCAATACTCTATTTCAAAAAAAGAGTATACGAAAATTATAATACAGAAAAGGTTTGAAAAAACTTGGTGGCTATATGTACTTATGATTATTGTTGGTACTTTTCATTTGCAAAAATTTGGTGAAGATAACTTTAGCTCCTTTATTGCAATATTTGCGTTTTCTTATCCTTTTTTAACTATTGCATACCTATATTTTTGGACTAATTCCAAGGGGCATAAACCAATATTTTCTGAAACCAATTTATCTTTTGATGATGACTATTTATACTTTAAAAGAAATGATAGTGAAACCAAGTTAAACCCTAGTAGCATACAAAAAGTAATTTCAAATACAGATAATTGGATGCTATATGTCTCTAAGGGGCAGTTTATTTATGTTCCAAAAGATATATTTTATTCAAATGAAGATTATCTTAAGTTTATAAAAATAATTAAAGCAAAACAATAATTTATAAACTTCGTTAAATCAACATATTACTTACAATTTAGCACATAAAAATGCCTATTCAACAAAACCTTAAAAACATAAAATCTCAACTTCCAGAGTATGTTACTCTCGTTGCGGTTTCAAAAACAAAACCTGTAGCCGATTTATTAGAAGCTTATAATGCTGGTCAGCGCATTTTTGGAGAAAATAAAATCCAGGAAATGGCTGAAAAGCATGAGGTTATGCCAAAAGATATTGAATGGCATATGATTGGACATGTGCAACGCAACAAAGTGAAATATATGGCTTCTTTTGTTAGTTTAATTCATGGGGTTGATAATTTTAAACTACTAAAAGAAATAAACAAACAAGCTAAAAAACATAGTAGAATTATAGATTGCTTATTTCAAATTAAAATAGCTTCAGAAGATTCTAAATTTGGAATGACAGAATTAGAAGTATCAGAAATCATTCAATCTGAAGCACTTTCTGAATTACAAAACATAAAAATAGTCGGATTAATGGGAATGGCTACTTTTACACATGATATGAATCAAGTTAAACAAGAATTCACTTTATTAAAGAGTACATTCGATAACCTAAAAAAACTTTCAACTTCTAACTTTCAACTTTTAACTTTGAGTATGGGCATGAGTGGTGATTACGAATTGGCTATTGAATGTGGAAGCAATATGGTTCGTGTAGGAAGTAGTATATTTGGTTCAAGGAGTTATAATTAACAGGTCATTACGAGGAAGTAGCAGGCAATTAGAACGAATAAAGTAATCTCAAGTTTAGAAACTTTAAACAAAAAGATTGCCACATCACACCAAAAAGTGTGATTCGCAATAACAAATCAACAACAAACAAATAACAGATAAACATTTTTTGTACGCAATTTTAGACATAGAAACCACTGGAGGAAAGTTTAATGAAGAAGGGATTACAGAAATTGCTATCTATAAATACGACGGCCACGACGTAGTCGATCAGTTTGTTAGTTTGGTTAATCCTGAACGCGAAATTCAACCTTTTGTAGTAAACCTTACCGGGATAAACAGTAACATGCTAAAGCATGCGCCTAAATTTTACGAAGTTGCAAAACGCATTGTTGAAATTACCGAAGATTGTATCCTAGTAGCACACAACACACAGTTTGACTATAGAATTCTATGTACCGAGTTTAGACGACTTGGTTTCGATTTTGAACGACAAACACTCTGTACTGTTGAGTTATCTAAAGATTTAATACCTGGTCAAGCTTCTTATAGTTTAGGTAAATTAGTGAGGTCTTTAGGGATTCCTGTAAGTGATAGACACAGGGCTTCTGGTGATGCCTTAGCAACAGTAAAGCTCTTTAAAATGTTGTTAGACAAAGACACAAATAAAAGCATCATTACGCAATCTATTAGGTTAAACCCAAAGCATCAACTTGAACCTAGACATCTAGATATTTTAGATAGTTTACCGTCTATTACTGGCGTGTATTATATACATAAGGCAGACGGAACAATCATTTATATAGGAAAGAGTAAAAACATAAAAAAACGCCTTAATCAACACTTTACTAATACAAATCAGAAATCAAAAAAAATTCAAGCTCAAGTATCTACTGTAACGTATGAAGAAACAGGCAGCGAACTCGTAGCCCTTTTAAAAGAAAGCGAAGAAATAAAACGTATTAAACCTGTTTTTAACAGAGCACTCAAAAGAAATATATTTACCCATGCGCTTTACGGTTTTATTGATGAAAATAATTACATCAATTTAAAAATTGATATTGCCGATGATAGAAAAAAACCTATAACAACATTTAGTAATTTACAGAGCGGTAAAAGTTTTATAACCAAAGCTGTTGAAGAACACAAGCTTTGCATGAAACTCACAGGCTTATACAAAACTAAAACAAGCTGTTTTAATTACGATATAAAAACTTGTAATGGTGCCTGTATAGCGGTAGAATTGCCTGAATCTTACAACAAACGTGTCGAACATTTAATTTCAAAAAACAGCTATTCCAACAAAAACATGGTTATTATAGATAAAGGTAGAGCTATTGATGAGCATAGTGCTATTTTAATAGAAAATGGTGTTTTTAAAGGTATAGGGTTCTTCAATTTAAATTATCAAATAAATAATATAGATATTTTAGAATCCATTATAACACCAATGGAAAATAATCGCGATACGCAGCACATTATTCAAAATTACCTCCGAAAGAATAAACGATTAAAACTTGTAACACTTAATTAAATTATGAAAAAACACTGTTTTATTTTATGCTTTCTTTTCATCGTTTTAAATACTTTTTCACAATCAACTAATGATGCTTTTAAATATAGAGTAAACCTTAATGAGTTAAAAATGAAGACTTATGAGAAAGACTCTACCGCCAATGCACTTGTTTTATATGAATATGGAAACAGTTTTGTAAGTAAAAGCGAATATGACCTAAGAACTGAAGAAAAACACAAGATAAAAATACTAAACAGAGAAGGGTTTGATAATGCCAACATTGTTATTCACTTGTATAAAAGTGGTAATAGAGAAGAAACAGTAAAAAATATTATTGCAACAACTTATAATTTAATAGACGGAGAAGTAATAAAAACTAACTTACAAAAAAAAGACATTTTTAAAGAAAAGTATGATGAAAACCATACACTTATAAAATTCACGCTGCCTAATATAAAAGAAGGGTCTGTAATAACTTATAGTTATACTACTGTTTCTCCATTTATGTTTAATTATCATGGTTGGAATTTTCAAAGCGACATTCCTAAATTATATAGCGAATATAATGCAAGCATACCCGCTAATTGGGAGTACAACATAAAACTAGTTGGAGGTAAAAAGCTATTTATAAACGATTCTAAAATCGAAAAAGATTGCTTAGAAGGTAGAGCTGGATCTCGTGCAGATTGTTCTAATTCCATATATGCCATGAAAGATGTTCCTGCTTTTATTGAAGAAGATTACATGACTAGCAAATCTAATTATTTGGCAAGAATTGAATACGAACTTAAAACATTTAAAAGTTTTGATGGCAGAACAAACGATTATACAAAAACATGGAAAACAGTTGATGCAGAGTTTAAAACCGATAAAGATATTGGGCGACAACTTAATAAATCTATAAAACTAGAAGATCACGTAAGCACAAACATTATTAACGAAACAAACGCCTTAAAAAAAGCAAAAGCGATATATAAACATGTGCAAAAAAAATATACATGGAATGGAGAATATAAGATTTTTGCCAATGTTTCGATTAAAGATTTAATTAAAAATAAATCGGGTAATATATCATCAATAAACATTTTACTTCATAACCTGTTAAATGAGGCTAATATTGATGCAAAGGCGGTATTAATTTCAACTAGAAATAACGGTTTTCCAACTAAAATATTTCCAGTCATTTCAGAATTTAATTATCTAATAATTCAAGTTTCTATTGACGGAAAAGCATATTTACTAGATGCAACAGATAGGTATTTAAGTTTTGGTGAAATTCCTTTTAGATGTTTAAATAGTTATGGCAGACTCATGGATTTTAAAGCAGGAAGTAAGTGGATTGATATAGCACCCAAAGAATTATCAACCATGCAACATCGTGTTTTATTAAATATGAATGAAAACGCAACTATTACTGGTAGCATAAACTCTAAAACAACGGGGTACCATTCATTATACACAAGAAAAAAATATTATCAAAATAAAGATGCATACATTACAGATTTAGAAAATAAACATCAAAATCTCGAAATATTTGATTACGAAGTTACCAAAGGAGAAGAAACAAATTCTGAATTTATTGAAGCTTACAATATCGAATATAACTCTGACGAAACGGGAGATCTTATTTATTTAAACCCGTTTTTTATTACAATTTTTACAGAAAATCCTTTTAAACTTCAGGAGCGAACTTATCCTATCGATTTTGGATACAAAGACACTTTTTATTACACTTTAAGGCTTAATTTAGGTGAAGGTTATTCCATTTTAGAAAAACCAAAAGGTTTAAATTTAGCATTACCAAATAAAAAAGGAAGTGTTCTTTTTTCTACTACTATTCAAGGTAGTTTTGTGAATATGTTATTTAAAATTAGCTTTAAAGAAGCCATTTATCCATCAGAATATTATCCTTATTTAAAAGAATTTATGAGTAAAGTTGTAGAAATACAAAGCAATTCGCTGTTAGTACTAAAGAAAAAATAATTCAGTTTTTATATTTTTACTAAATGAATAACACAAAAAAAACAAATTGGAGAGCAAAACTTCATGAAATTATTTATGAAGCTGATACCCCTAGCGGTAAATTATTTGATGTTATTTTATTAATAACAATTATAGCAAGTATTGTACTTGTTATGCTAGAAAGCGTTAAAAGTTTTGATGTTAAATATCACGATTTTCTTAATATTTCTGAGTGGGTTATAACCATTCTTTTTAGTATAGAATATATTGCACGAATTATTACCGTTAAGCGCCCCATAAAGTATATTACTAGCTTTTATGGTATTGTAGATTTACTTTCTACCGTACCAAAATATATTTCTCTTTTGTTTGGAGGTGTACATGCACTAGCAGCATTACGGGCATTACGACTTTTAAGAATCTTTAGAATTTTAAAATTAGCACGCTATTTAGGAGCTTCAAACACATTATTAAAAGCCCTAAAAGCAAGTCGTGTAAAAATTGCTGTATTCTTATTTACCGTTATAATTATTTCAATTATTTTGGGCACAATCATGTATTTAGTCGAAGGCGAAAAAAACGGGTTTACCAATATTCCTAAAAGTGTGTATTGGTGTATTGTTACCTTAACTACTGTTGGATATGGCGATATTGCTCCGGTAACGGCACTAGGCCAATTTATAGCTGCTATGGTTATGATTTTAGGTTACGGCATTATTGCAGTACCAACTGGTATTGTGTCGGCAGAATATGCTACACAGCAAAAAGCAGATCAAGATAAAGACGTAGATGTTCAATTAAATTCGCAGTCTTGTGCTAACTGTATGACCGAAAACCATAAAGATACTGCAGATTTTTGTTATAAATGTGGTAATAAACTTCATTTATAAACAATACCATTTATGTTTTATTTAATTCTATTTTAGACTTAACTTTACAACTCGAAAAATTTAAATTATTAGCTATTAGCTCGAAAACTAAATATCTTATTTCGGTAGTAGGACCAACAGCTATTGGTAAGACCGCTCTAAGCATTAAACTAGCTAAGCATTTTAATACCGAAATAATTTCAGCCGATTCAAGACAATTTTTTCGTGAGATGCAAATTGGCACCGCTGCTCCAACCAAAGAAGAGCTCGCGCAAGCAAAACATCATTTTATTCATCATAAATCCATACAAGACAGCTATAATGTTGGTGCTTTTGAAAAAGAGGCCTTACAATGCCTTGATACATTATTTAAAAAACACAACACGATTATTATGGTTGGTGGTTCGGGGTTATATGTTGATGCCGTAACAACTGGTTTAGATAATTTTCCGAAAATTGATAGTAGCATAAGAGATAAGCTGAACAACGATTTAAAAATTAAAGGGCTTGCTCATTTGCAAGAAGCACTTAAAGAACTTGATAATTTAGCCTATAATACAATTGCTATTGATAATCCACATCGTTTAATTAGAGCACTCGAAATTTGTATTGGTACAGGCCAACCCTACTCTTCTTTTTTAAATAAGGACAAAACAAAACGTACTTTTAAAACCATAACCGTTGGATTAACGGCAGATAGAGCTATTATTTACGAACGAATTAACAAACGTGTAGATATAATGCTTCAAGAAGGTTTGTTAAACGAAGTTAAATCATTACTTAAATTCAAGCATTTAAACGCATTAAATACTGTAGGTTACAAAGAAGTATTTAATTACTTAAATAATGAATGGACAATAGGTTTTGCAGTTTCAGAAATAAAGAAAAACTCTAGACGGTTTGCAAAGCGACAGCTTACATGGTTTAAAAAAAATAAGAACACTTTATGGTTTGATTATTTAGCTAACTTTGATGACATTATAAACGAAATTAATAAGAATAAAACACTACCTATAAAATGAAATCAACACAAAACATTATTTTCTTATCAATAATTTTATTCTCACTTTTTTCTTGTTCAGAAAAAGAGAAAGCTATACCTAAGCTTACTAAACCTAATATTTTGTTTATAATGTCTGATGACCATGCGTATCAAGCAATTAGCTCGTATTCAGATAAATTAATTAAAACGCCAAATATAGACCGCATAGCAAAAGAAGGCATGCTATTTACCAATGCCTGCGTTACAAATTCTATTTGTGCACCTTCAAGAGCAACTATCCTTACAGGGAAGCACACACATTTAAATGGAAAAATTGACAACAAAAGACCTTTTGATACGACACAGGTTACCTTTCCACAATTGTTTCAAAAAGCAGGTTACCAAACGGCTATGTATGGTAAATTGCACTTTGGTAACAATCCTAAAGGCGTCGACGATTTTATGATTTTACCAGGTCAAGGCAGTTACATTAATCCAAATTTTATCACGCAAAAGGGAGACACCACCATTACGGGATATGTAACCGATATTATCACCGATTTAACTATAAATTGGCTCGATAAAAAAAGAGATAAACAAAAACCTTTTATGATGATGTATTTGCACAAAGCACCGCACAGGGCTTGGTGGCCAAGAGCAGATAAATTTAAAACGTTTACGCAAAAAACCTTTCCAGAACCAGAATCGCTCTTCGACGATTATAAAAACAGAGGTACTGCAGCGAAAACTGCAGAAATGAATTTGCTTACGCACATGAAATACGGGCATGACTCAAAAATAAAACCAGAAACCATGGAAAACATGGGAGGTGTAGAACCTAAAGTGCCTTCTATTCGTGGTTTTGAACGTGCATATAGCAGGCTAAACGAAGAACAAAGAAAACTATACGATCCCATTATTGACTCTATAAATAATGTGTTTAAAAATAATTGGCCAACATTTAACGATAAACAAAAAATGAGATGGAAGTACCAACGCTATATGCAAGATTATCTTGCTTGCGTATCGTCTGTCGACGATAATGTAGGACGCGTTTTAGATTATCTTGATGAAAGCGGGTTAAGCGAAAACACTATGGTTATTTACACCTCCGATCAAGGATTTTATTTGGGAGAGCATGGTTGGTTTGATAAGCGTTTTGCTTACGATGAATCGTTTAAAACGCCGCTTTTATTTAAATGGCCTAATAAAATTACTCCAGGAACAACAAACGACGAAATGGTGCAAAATCTCGACTTTGCTCAAACATTTTTAGAGGCTGCGCAAATTGAAGCTCCAAAAGATATGCAGGGAGAAAGTTTAATTCCACTATTAAAAGGAGATACAAGTAACTGGAACAGAAAATCTGTATATTATCATTACTACGAATATCCTGGGCAACATCAAGTAAAAAGGCATTATGCAATTATTAGTAAAGAGTTTAAACTCATTCATTTTTATTACGACGTAGATGAATGGGAATTATACGATCGTTTAAAAGATCCACAAGAAATGAATAACGTTTATAATGATCCAAACTATGCAGATGTTGTAAAAGAGATGAAAATAAAGTTAGATGAACTGAGAGTAAAATATAAAGACTCAAAAGAATTAGATAAGAAATACCTAAGATAAAATAATATCGCAATTACTTATGAAAAATTTAAAGCTGATAGTCGCTGTTATACTAATAAGTGCTTTTTCCAAGCTTTCTTATACTCAAGATTGGGCAAATTTAAATAGGTTTAAAAACGAAAACATACAACTAATGGATTCTAATAATAATGAGGCACGCGTTATATTTATGGGTAATTCCATTACAGAGGGCTGGTTGAATTTTAGACCAAACTTTTTTAAAAACAATCCCTATATAAACAGAGGTATTAGTGGGCAAACCACCCCGCAAATGCTTATTCGATTTAGGCAAGATGTTATAAAACTAAAACCTGCAGCTGTTGTTATACTAGCAGGAATAAACGACATTGCTGGAAACACAGGTCCTTCTACTATCGAAATGATTGCAGATAATATCATATCAATGTCTGAAATGACTAAAACAAATCAAATAAAAGTTATTATATGCTCTGTATTACCTGCTTACAGTTTTCCTTGGAATCCTGATATAAAACCAGCAGAAGAGGTTATTAAGCTGAATAAATTACTAAAATCGTATACTAATGAAAACGGATTAATATATGCCGATTATTTTTCTGCCATGGTTAACGATGTTAATGGTTTAAAAGAAGAATTGGGTTACGACTCTGTTCACCCTAACGAATCTGGCTATATTATTATGGAACCTATAATTCAAAAGAGCATAAAAGAGGTACTAAAATTATAATAACAATAATAAGCTTAGTCTAAACAAGAAGTTTTAAAGTTATTCTACAATTAACATCTTTTAACAGTAATATGAATACAAAAAAGCTACTTCATAAATTAATGAGGTAGCTTTTGTATGTTTGCGCATTAGCCAATGTTTCTTTTTAGGTACAATGAATTGTTTACTTTATGTTTCATTCACCAATACATAATTATAGTATTCAATTTTTATGCCAATCTTAAAAAAGTAATTGGAAATAATTAAGCAACTAAGAAACCTAGACTTTAACAATGGTGAACTATTAGAAGTAAATGGAAGTTTCCTATTTTAATTATGCTAACAAAACTGTTTTGGGTTTGGAGTCATCGAAGTTATCAGGAGTATTTGGGTATTTTACCTTTTACACCTTTATAATATTCGTGCATAAACTTAAAATCGGCTTCCATATCGTCCGTAGGATAAAAAGGTTCTGATATTCTATTTTGTTTATTTTCAAAATCTAAAGTAATCATAACAATTGGCACTTTAGCCGCTTTGGCCATATAATAGAAACCTGTGCGCCATTTATCTACTTTTTTTCTAGTACCTTCTGGCGCCAATGCCATTCTAAATTCTTCCTTTTCTTTAAATAAATTAGCAATAACTTGCACTTTATTTTCTTTAATATGTCTATCTATTGGAACACCTCCAAAAGCCTTTAAAACCAATCCAAAGGGAAATACAAAAAGTTCTTTTTTGGCTATAAAATTAGTTTTTAGATGTAATACCGAACGTAATAAAATACCAATATAAAAGTCGTGCCAACTCGTGTGAGGTGCAGCAATAATAATTGCTTTTTTAACTTTACTTTGAGACATTTTTGTATTGCCAACAACTTTCCACCCTAAGATGTTAAAATAAATACGTTTGGCTAACCACCTCATATTAAAGTTTTTGGTATAGCAACTTAAGTTTTTTGGGAGTCATTATTTTTTTCCAATTGCTACCCAAAGCATTTTCCCATAGTGGCTCTAAGCCTAAGGCGACAGCAATCATTATATCAAAATCTGTATCACTTAAATCTGCACAAATCCCTTTTGGTAGCTCAATATTATGTTTAGCAACCATACTTTTAAAAAGCTTAACACCTTCTGGATAAAACGCTTCTAAATGGTTAAAAACAATGCAGTTACCAATACCATGTTTTGTGCCTAATAAATAAGACAAGCCATAACTCATTGCATGTGCTACACCAACTTGAGAATATACAATACTCATACCACCATGCCATGAGGCCATCATTAGGTTATCTTGCGCCTCTTCTGTAGATAGGTTATCATTTAAAAAGATGTCTTTGCACATATTGAAAGCCATTTCGCCATAACTTTTGCTAAAGGCATTTAAATATGTGCCATTTAGCGATTCTACACAATGAATAAAACAATCCATACCTGTATAAAACCATTGGCTTTTTGGAACATCTTTTGTAAGTTCTGGATCTAATATAACCTGATCGAATGGGGTGAAATCTGAATTTATACCAAGTTTTTTCTCTGGCCCTGTTAATACTGTAGTTCGAGATACCTCTGCTCCTGTTCCAGAAATAGTTGGAATACCAATATGATATATTGCAGGGTTTTTAACTAAATCCCATCCTTGATATTCATGAGATTTACCTTTATTCGTTAGCATTATAGATACAGCCTTGGCTAAATCTAACATGCTCCCTCCTCCTATGCCTATAATACCTGAAGGCCGTTCTTTTGTGTTTAAAATAATGTCTTCAACCAAATCATCAACTTGTGATGTTTTTGGTTCTTCTTTCGACGAAATGTACATGATTTTATCATCATAGGATAAAGAAATTCTTGATATTAACCAAGGTTCATTTTTAAATACATCGTCTATTAGGTATATAAATGGAGCATTTATATTTAATCGCTTTGGGGCAATTATTTCATTTAACTGATTGAAACTACCTCTGCCAAAAATTACTCTTGGCACCATTGGAAAGTTTTTATAACTCATTTAACATGTTTTCTTTTACAAAAAGTAAAAATACTATTATTTTAAATCTTACTCGTTTAAATAATCTTAAATTTCTTAGAAAAAAACGACTATTTATTTTTTTTGATTTCCGCTTTAGCGGACATAATAATTCTACTGAATTCAACAAAAAACTCCGATACTAAGTGCCGAAGCATTCTTTTCTATTAATTTAAATAGTTTAAAATATCTTTTAAACTATTTACAGTTTTATATGATTTCCCATTAGTGTCCTCATCACTTACAATTTCATGCGCCCAAGTTGTATGAAATGGTACATGAATAGCATGAGCTTTTATATTTATTAATGGCAAAACATCAGATTTCAAAGAATTCCCTATCATTAAAAATTCAGATGGATTAATATCTAAATGATTTAATAGTCTTGAATAATTAACCTCTTGTTTGTCACTTAAAACTTCGATATGATGAAAATATTTTGTTAACCCAGATTTTTCAAGTTTCCGTTCTTGATCTAACAAATCGCCTTTAGTAGCAAGTATCAATCTATATTTACCAAATAACGATTTTAAAACATCTTCTACACCATCAAGTAATTCCACAGGTTTATTAAGCATATCTTTTCCTATATTTAGTATCTTCTCGATAGTTTTATTAGTTACGTTATGGTTGGACAACTCTAAAGCACTTTCAACCATTGATAACACAAAAGCTTTAACACCATAGCCATAAAGTGGTAAGTTTTGCATTTCCATTTTAAATAATTCTTGATCTATTTTATTGGGGGTTTCATATGCTGATAATAATTTACCAAATTCTATTTCGGCTTCTCTAAAGTAGGTTTCATTTACCCAAAGTGTATCATCGGCATCAAAACCAATAACTTTTATATGTTGAAACTCTTTTATCAATTTATTTTCATTTAATGAGTTACTGAAACGCATTTGTTTAAACTATTTCCATAATTTTTTGGCGCGCTCTAAATCCTCAGGTGTATCAATTTCTACACCTTGCACATTGGTTTCTACCATTTTTATTCGTTTCCCGTATTCTAAATATCTTAATTGCTCTAGTTTTTCAGATGCTTCTAACGATTGCATTGGTAGTTTATAAAAATCTAAAATTGCTTGTTTTCTAAAAGCGTAAACTCCTTTGTGTTTAAAATACCTAACCCCAGCTTCTTTTTCTCTAGGGTATGGTATTGGACTTCGTGAAAAATATAATGCAAAATCTGTTTGATCGACAATAACTTTTACGGTATTGGAATTGTTAATTTCGTCTAAATCTGTAATATGAACCATTAGCGATGCTAAATCTATGTTTTTATCATAATCGTCTTTAAAAACCGCTATCAATTTCTCCAAAGACTCTTTATCTGTAAAGGGCTCATCACCCTGTACATTTATAACAATATCAACATCTAAATGTTCTACGGCTTCAGCAATTCTATCGCTACCACAATCATGCGATTTTACGCTCATAATGGCTTTTCCACCATGGTTTACAATTTCATCATAAATTATGCCACTATCTGTCACCACAAAAACATCATCAAATAAATTTGTAGCTACTGTGGCTTCATAAGTACATCGAATAACTGTTTTGCCTCCAAGGTCTTTCATTAACTTACCAGGAAAGCGGGATGCACTATAGCGCGCAGGAATCATTGAAATTATCTTCATAATTTATAAATCAATTATAACTCAAAAATAGTATTAATATTAGAGTTTTTAAGTTTATGTGATTAAAGTTTTTACATTTATGCTATTCCTCGAAAAAGTCGTCTTTAAAACCAATAAGATATAACTTTTCTTTAGCACGAGTTACGGCCGTATAAAGCCAGCGTAGATAATCTTTATCAACACCATTTGGCAAGTAAGGTTGCTCTACAAAAACCGTATTCCACTGTCCGCCTTGAGATTTATGACACGTAATAGCGTAAGAGAATTTAACCTGCAATGCATTAAAATACCTATTCCCTTTTATTTTTAGAAACTTCTTGTAATTACTTGTTTCATTTTCGTAATCTTTTTGCACTTCTTGATACAGCCTGTTAGACTCCTCGTAAGCTAAAGATGGGGTTTCTGCTTCAATAGTATCTAAAAGCAAAACGGTTTCAAAAGGTCTCATTTTAGGATAATCTACCATTCGTACTTTAACTTCCGCGAAGCGAAAACCATATAATTCCTTTATTGAAAAAATTTCTAAAACTTCAATAATATCGCCATTGGCTATAAATCCGGCTTCGGTAGTTGGTTTTATCCAGAAGTAATTATTTTTTACTACCATTAAATAATCTCCAGCGGTTAACTCATGCTCATTAAATAGTATTCTGCTACGAATTTGCTGATTATACAAATTTGCACGTTTATTACTCCTAACAATAATAGCTGTTTCTTCATTTCCTAAATTGCTATAGGCATCATTTATAGCATCCATAATATCATAACCATCAACTAACCTAACAATATCCCTAAAATCGCTTAAATCGAACTTAAATGAATCGTGTATCGCATTAGATAGGGCTTCTCGCAAAACTGTAGCATTAGCTAGAATACCAGAATCGAACTCTTGTCGTACCACTTCATCTAATTCCATTTTAGTAACTTCTTTATTATAATTTAAAGCCAACTTATTTTCATCTAAAGCAGGGCTCAAATCTAATTTTACTGGAGGTAATTGCGCAGTATCACCTATTAAAAGTAATTTACAATGATGACCAGAATACACGTATTGCATTAAGTCGTCTAAAAGCGATCCGTTTTCAAAAAGCTTAGAATCTCCTGGGGTATCGGGAATCATAGACGCTTCGTCGACTATAAACATGGTGTTTTTATGTTTATTGGGTTGCAAAACAAATTTTACACCACCACCTCTTTCTTTTTTTGGAAAATATATTTTTTTATGAATGGTAAATGCCTCTTTTTTCGAGTAATTAGAAATTACTTTAGCTGCCCTACCCGTTGGAGCCATTAAAACAGCACTTTTTTTGGCTTTCCATAAATGCGTAACAATAGTACCAACAATGGTTGTTTTGCCAGTACCTGCGTACCCTTTAAGTACATATAGTGCATTTGGTGTTTTGCTAAAAATAAATTCTGATAGCTGTTGAAGTACAATATTTTGTTTTAGTGTAGGTTGAAACGGAAACTGTTGTTTAATAAGAGAATAGAATTCGGATGAAGTCATTTAATATATTAACAAATTAAAAATTATTCAAAGATAGAAATGATTTTTACGCACTTTGGTTTTTACGATTAAAAAAAAATTGTAGATTTGCGAAAGACCATTAATAAAATTTAACAAAAGTACTTATGATTATAATTATAACTGTTGTTGTTGCAATACTGTTAACATTTGGCTTAGTGAAGCTAGTAGATAAATTTATTCCTGCAAAATTTAAACCTGTTTTAGTAGGTCTACTTTGGATATTAATTATCTTTTTAGGATACCAAACATTTAATTCTGTTTATGCTCCAATTCAGTTTAATAAAGTAAAAGTAAAACGTTACCATAAAATAATTGATGGATTAAAGGATATTAGAAAAGCTCAATTAGCACATAAACAAGTAACTGGGAAGTTCGCTGATAATTTTGATAACTTAGTTAAATTTGTTGATACTGCTGAGTTTACAATTACTCAGCGTAGAGACACAAGCGTTATTGATGACGAAGCAAATAAGCGTTATCAATTGACTACAATGACTAAAGATATAGTAATAATTGATACCTTAGGTTTCGCTTCTATAAAAGACTCGTTATTTAAAGGGTCGAATCATTATAAAACCATGATGAATTTACCTGTAGGTAAAGAAGGAGAAAAGTACCAACTTAAGTCTGGATTTATTCAGCAAAACAACATAAAAATACCAGTATTTGAAGCTTTTGTAATGAAGAATATTGTTCTATTCGATCAAGATAAGAACCTTGTTAATCAAGAAAATGAAGTTATTTCTACTGTTGTAGGTGTTCAAGGTGATGCTGTAAGAGTTGGTTCTATGGAAGATGTAGATACTGGAGGGAATTGGGCAAAATTTTATGACACAGAAAAATAACACACTAAACAAACTAACTAACCAAGAATTGTCCATTCAACTAAGTTTGAGTGGACTTTCTTTTTGTATACTACAAAGAGATACCAATACTATATCGACTTTAAAACAAATTTCATTTGAAAAAAGGTTAAACCCTCTCGATATTCAAGATCAATTAGAACATTTGTTTAACACCGAAACCGAACTACAAAGCAACTTTTCTAAAGTTTATCTAATTCATGAAAACGAACTGTCTTCGTTAGTTCCAAAACCACTGTTTCAAGAAGATTGTTTAGCCGATTACTTAAAATTTAATTCCAAAATACTTAAATCAGATTTTATAACCTTTGATGCTATTGAAATAAACGACAGCGTTAATGTTTATGTGCCCTATGTAAATATTAATAATTTTATTTACGAAAAATTTGGTGCTTTTACGTTTAAACATTTTTCTACTATTTTAATTCAGCAAATTTTATTAATCGAAAAAAACACAGAAACACCCAAAGTATATGCTCATATAAATTCAAATCATTTTGAAATTATAATTGTTGAAAAAGGAAAACTAATACTCTATAATACATTTGAATATAACACCAAGGAAGATTTTATTTATTATATACTTTTTACTGCTGAACAATTAAAACTTAATCCAGAAACACTTAGCTTAACGTTTATAGGAGATGTTGTTAAAAATGATGATTTATATGATATAGCCTATAAATACATTAGACACGTAAGCTTTGGCAACCGTAATGATGGTTACACATACTTAGAAAAGCCCAAAACCAATTACTCAAATTTCACTTTAATACACAGTTTTTAATGCGAATTATTTCAGGATTATATAAAAGCAGAAAGATTGTAGCACCTAAAAATTTACCTGTTCGCCCAACTACAGACATGGCGAAAGAATCCTTATTTAATATTTTAAATAACCTTTTTTATTTTGATGCTATTTCTGCTTTAGATCTTTTTGCTGGCACAGGAAACATAAGCTACGAGTTTGCTTCAAGAGGAACAACGCAAATTACCTGTGTCGACCAAGATTATGGCTGTGTTAAGTTTATCAATCAAACTGCCGAAACGTTCAACATGCCGCTTCAAACCATTAAGAGTGATGTGTTTAAGTTTTTAGAAAAAACAACGATACAAACTAATGTTATTTTTGCTGACCCACCTTACAATTTTTCAGATGAACAATTTGCTAAAATCCCAGACTTAGTATTTCAAAATAATCTATTATTAGAAGACGGTTTACTAATTATCGAACATTCTAAACACACGAACTTATCTGAAATAAAACATTATAGCCATTCTAAAAATTATGGTGGAAATGTGTTTAGTTTTTTCAAAATAGCTTAGTTGGTTTATTCTTATTTTTTTGTAATTCATTTTTTTTCAGTAACTTAGGATTCTCCTTAAGAGTCCCAGACTCTATATATTACTTTATCACTATACAGAAAAGAATTTCTTTTTAGTACTTATTTATGGTTGTTTGCTATTAATATTAACCAAAACCATAAATAAAAATGAAAAAACTTTTTTTATTAGGGCTAGCAATCTCTATATGTATTGCTTGCCAAAATCAACCACAACGTTATTTTGCTGATTCTGCCGAAACCGAAACACTAAAAGCTGGTATAAAGGCTTACGAATCTGCCGATTGGGACACATGGAAAAGTCATTTTGCAGACACAGCAAAAATATTTGTAAACTCTCTAAAACCCATTACTGTTAAAGAAAGAGTAAGCGGTTTAAAATCTATGACAAGCGCCATGTCGTCTTATGGCTTTAATCACGATAAAGAATACATTGAAATGGTTTTAGACAAAGATGATGAAACCTGGGTTTATTATTGGTCAGCACATAAAGGGACTTTTGCTGCAACCAATACAGAATTAATAATTCCTGTGCATTTAGCAGTTCAGTTTGTTAATGGTAAAATAGTAGAGGAACACGTATATTTTGATGGCACTTCTATGAATGCAGAGTTTACTAAAATAGCAGTCGCAGCAGCTGAGGCAGAAGCTGCAGAATCTTCTGAAGAATAAATTCAAATGACTAATTCAAATAAATAACAACCAAAATTATGAAAACAATTAAAACAACTTTTGTGCTAGCGTTAATTTTATGCTTTACAATTAATAGCGCTCAAGCACAACAATTATTTCAAATTCATCAAGACAATGTAAAACCTTCAAAAGTTGCAGAATACGAAAAAATAGCTAAAGAATTTAACGAAGCCTCCACAACTCATAATTTACAAGCTTCTTGGGTAACTGCGATGAGTAATGATTTTAGATATTTCTATATTACACCCATTGAAAATTTTGCCGAATTAGATAAACGTCCTTTTGCAGATATGGCAAAAGCGATGGGAGATAAATTTGGTGATATGTTTAATCGTTTCGACAAGTGCTACGATTCTCATGGTACTTATATTATGGCTTCTGATGAAGAACTATCTTATATGCCTGAAGGTAAAACTACGGCACCAGCAGATGAAAATTATCGCAAATGGTTTTATTTGTATTACACGCCAAAAAATGCTAAAAAAGTGCGTGAAGGTATGAAAGCTGTTAAAGAATTATACACTAGTAAAGGATCTAAAGCATACTACAGAGTATATCGCAACGGTTTTGGATCTATGGAAAGTTTTTATTTAGTTTCTGTTTCAGCTAAAGATGAAATTGACTCTGCACAAAAAGGAGAAGCTAATAAAGAAGTTCTTGGTCCCGATCGTTGGGAAACCTTCAATAAGGTAATGAATAATATTTCAAGAATGGAAGAGTACTCTGGTAAAATGCGTCCAGATTTAAGTTATTCTCCAAAAAAAGATTAATACTTAACTAACCAATTTAAACGAATAAACCCTTCTTAAATATTAGAAGGGTTTATTTATATCTAAGCAAATCTATAAGCCGAATTCTGTACTTTTTCTTAAAAAAAAAGCCCTTATCATTTATCTGAATGCATTGTTACCAATGCACTTTAGCTGCCTACCCTCCAGTATCAAGCGTGCCGCCCTTTCCCAATAATTATTGAGGCACTGGTTTACATGACATTGCACCACATAGAGTTTACCTGGTTTCACTACAGCATTACCTGTACATACTTTCTGTTGCACTTTTCCTAGTTTCACAACTGGTGGCCATTAACCACTATATTGCACTATGGTGTTCGGACTTTCCTAACCAAAGTAATCTTTGGTTCGATAAGGCGATTTACTTGAGTACAAAATTACGATAAAGAAATTCTAAAATCTAAATATATTTAGATATTTGGGCATTATCTTGAATGAAAAGAACTGTGTTTTTTAAACCGTCATTGCGAGAAAGTACGACGTGGCAATCTGTTAAATTATAGTTCTAAACCAAACAAAAGCTACCTAATTTTAAAAAGGATGCGGCTTCAATCCTTAACGCTCACTTATTTGTTAGCTTAGAAGATATGAGTTTGAGTGGTTCGTTTAGCATGTTTGTGTATGATTAGTGGCGTAAGCAAACCTGACAACTTTTTACTTCACGCTTTTTAACTTAAAAATGAACTTCAGAGTAAAATTAAATATCTTGAAAAAAGAAAATCGCCTAAAAATTACTTTTTAGACGACCTCTTTTTGTTTATGCTTTAGACTCTGTTTCTGTGGCGTCTAAATATTTTGGAATATTATTTGCTCCAATGTCATTTGTAGGATCTCCATCACCATCAATATCTTCATTAATGGTTAAAACACCGTCGCCGTCATCATCGTTATCAAAATAGTTAGGGACACCATCTCCATCGGTATCATCATGAGTTATTGTATCATCATCTGGATTTGCTATAGTAAATTCGCCATCGCCATTTAAATCTTCTAAATAAGAAGGAATACCATCACCATCATGATCGTTTTCGCTCATTTGCAACAAATCAAACTTAAAAATAAGTGGTGAATACGCAGGAATTCCTCCTGCACTACCTGAAAAATATCCTAATCCAGAAGGTAAAAACATAACGCCTACTCCATGGTTAGTATAACTCACGGAACCATCATTTTCAATAACTGGGTTTTCTAAAGCCGTATTAAAACTTGGCAATACTTTTCTCCATCCTGGAACTAAGGATACTAAATCAAAATCTACAGGAGTTACTGCACTATCAAAAATCTCTCCATCTAATTCAAAACCTTCATACCTAACACGTACTTCATCAGCAAATGTTGGAGAGTTTCCCTCTGCATTTGGATTTAAATTAAGAACATAAAATTCATAAGCTGTATTAGCAAAAGTTATCTTTTTAGAATCGCCTACAGCTTCTTTAAGCAAAGTACTACCTGTAGGAACGGTTTCTCCTTCCAAAAGTTCTGTAATAACTAAATCTGCTATACTAGGATTAGAATTACCAACAAAATCTCCTGAATTATAATAGTGCGTTTCTAAATAACCAATAATCGAATCATTATCTATTATTTGCTGTTCAGCTCTATCTCTTATTTCAACTGCTGCAAACTCATCAGCATCATCATCTTTATTACATGATATAAAACCAAATGTTAAACATAAAATAAATAAAGCTACTTTTTCAATTTTCATCTGTTACAATTTATTTTTTAAGCACTACACATCAACTCAGTACCGTGCAGATATTAAACACCTATACACATAATTTACTTCATGAGTAAATTTTAGTTACGAATGTTTCATTATTGCTTATTTTTGAGGGGCAAGATACAATTTTAATATAGTTTTGCACAAAAACATTAACGTAGTTTTTAGAATAATTGTATGCGAGTAGACAAGTATTTATGGTGTGTTAGGTATTATAAAACAAGAACTCTAGCAACCACAGCTTGTAAAAAAGGACAAGTTAGGGTTAACGGAGACATTGTTAAACCTAGTAGAGAGGTTTATGCGCAAGATAGTATTGAATTAAGAAAAAACCAGATAAACTATAAACTTAAGGTTAATGATATTCCTAAAAGTAGAATTGGCGCCAAATTAGTTGATATTTACCGGACCGATGTAACACCTAAAGAACAGTTTGAGTCTCAAGAGCTTTTAAAATATTCGAAAGATTATTACAGAAAAAAAGGTGTGGGTAGACCGACTAAAAAAGATAGAAGAGATATTGATGATTTTACAAATGAAATACCTGTAGCAGAAACTTAATTAGCTGTAAAAACACAAATTACCTTATAAAAAACTCACGAGATAATTGTAAAGTAGTGGTTTAAAAATTTTGAAGTAATATATGAAGTATATTAATCTCAATTATCGAGTAAAATAACAAATAAAAATGAGTAATTTTATATTCTAATTTTAGCGTATATGAATGTTAAGGATAATGTGATACTAACACATGACGATATTAATAATAAAATAAGACGTATTGCTTTTCAGATATATGAAAGTAACATTAATGAAAAGGATGTTATTTTGGCTGGTATAGATAGTAATGGGTATGTGCTTGCAAAAAAACTAAAAACAGTTTTAAAAAGAATTTCAGATATAAACCCTATACTTTGCAAAGTTAGTATTGACAAGAGAAACCCTGCTTCAACAATTAAAACATCTATTTTGCCTAAAGATTACCAAAACAAGTCCTTAGTTTTAGTAGATGACGTTTTAAATTCTGGTACCACATTAATTTATGGCGTAAAACATTTTTTAGATGTTCCGTTAAAGCAATTTAAAACTGCAGTATTAGTAAATAGGAATCATAAAAAATATCCTGTGAAAGCAGATTTTAAAGGTATATCGTTATCAACCTCTTTACATGAACATGTAAACATTATTTTGGAAGGTAAAAATTTTGAAGCTATTTTAGAATAGCTTTAGAACTAATTCTTCAATAATATCGCTTTCTGTTTTGCCATCGGTTGTAATAATGGTTTCTGCTTGATTATAAAATTGAGCACGCTCAAAAAGGTGTTTACCAATAAATTCTGCTAATTCATCTTCTGTTTCTATATGGGCTATTAATGGGCGTTTAGCTTTTTCATTTTTCAACCTACTTATCAATGTAGAGATTGCAGCTTTTAAATAAATACTAACTGCATTATTGGTTTTTAAAATGGTTTGCATATTATTACTATAACATGGTGTACCGCCTCCTAAAGATAAAATGAGTTTACTTTTAGTATTTAGCAAATCATTTAAATAGTATGTTTCCTTCTTTCTGAAATATATTTCGCCTTTGGTTTTAAAAATATCGCTAATCGTTGTATTTTCTTTTTCTTCAATATAATCATCTAAATCAATAAAATTATAATGTAACTTTTTAGCCAAAATCTTGCCTAAAGTCGACTTTCCAGAAGCCATATATCCAATTAAAACTATTATCATTTTATCGCTATAAATTGATTATTAAAAACATACATAAATGCAACGCAAAAAAACGAAAAATTCTTTAATAAAAGTATTGTTTTATTAATTAAACATTTTATATTTGCACCCGCTAACAGTAATGTTAGTTATTGAAATAATGACCTGGTAGCTCAGTTGGTAGAGCATCTCCCTTTTAAGGAGAGGGTCCTGGGTTCGAGCCCCAGCCCGGTCACTAAATCGGATATCATCCGAAATCAAAACCTTGCTAATTTTATGATTAGCAAGGTTTTATAGTTTTTAGGCAATCATTTAATTTGATGTTGTTTAGTTTTAAAAGTTCACAAATCGTCAACATATTTTAAAACTGTCAACATAACTGTCAACATATTGATAGATTGAATATAACTAAATTTTATATTATATAGTTGATTTGACTTTGGATCAAGACCAATTGGGATCAAGACCAATTGTTGTGTGTTAAGCAAAAATAGTAGTTAGTCTGAAGAGGAAGAATTCTACATTTTTGACACC
>CANKVS010000025.1 GCA_947487155.1 uncultured Flaviramulus sp. | reverse complement strand
ACTCATAATAATTCAATTATTATACTAATTTATGGAAATATGTCATTGAACTTGTGTCTTCCGAACACTTATGTTTTAAAAACCTGATAGGTCTGCACATACTATGATATTTATTTTGATTCAACTATATATGTTTAGCAACAAATTTATTCTAAAAGTTTAGATTCAACAAAAGGTATCCAAGCTTGGTAAACAGAATTACTCTTATTAAAAACAGGGCCTTCATTTGATAAAAAATCATATTGTTTATTTATGTTTTTTAAACCAATACCAAACGATTGAACTTTAGAATCTATTAGCCTATTAATATTGTTTTCTACTTGCACACCATTATTATAAGATTTAATGGAGATTATTAACTTATTATCTTTATAAAGTGCATTATGCTTGAATGCATTTTCAATAAGAATTTGAATAGCAAAAGGAATTATTTTTTTATTTAAATCAGTCTTATCAATATCGTAGTTAATAATAAACTTACCTGTAAATCGAACAGCTTGTAAAAACTCATAATCTTTAATAAACATTAATTCTTCTTCGACAGTTACTGTAAACTTATCTCTAATTTTTAAAATATAGCGATATGTATTTGCTAATTTCTCTGTAAATTTTCGAGATTTCTCTGGGTCAATTTGTATTAACGGAACCAATACACTTAAACTGTTAAAAAAGTAATGCGGACTTATTTGATTTTTTAACACCTTAAGTTCTGCTTCAATTTTTTCGCGTTTTAGTTTTTCTATTTGTACTAAAGCATCTTGTAATTGTCTTTCTTGTTTTTTTCGTTGCGTAATATCAATAATAACCGCTAAGGCATAAACCTCATTATCTTTTTTATAATAATTTAAACTAATTTCAACAGGAAACTCATACTTATCTTTATGCAACCCCATAACTTCTACACCTATACCATGTGGTCTTTTTCTAGGGTGTTTAATAAAGGAATTTCTTAATGGCACATGCTCTTTACGACCTTCTTTAGGCATTAAAACTTCTATCTTTTTACCCAATAATTCACCTCCCTTATAGCCAAACATATCTTCAATAATGGGGTTTACCATAACTATATTAGCTTGAGCATCTGTAATAACCCAAGATTCGGTAGCTGTACTAAAAATGGTTTTAAAAAAATCTTCGTTGTATATATTTAAGTTTTCTACTTTAGAAATCATTTTTACTTAATTTTTAACTAATTTGATTGAATTTCCGCCTAAACTTATAAAATAAAATCCTTTATCTAGCTTATCATTTAATTTAATATGAAATTTCAAATAATCATTTGTTTCTGTCTTGTTAATTGTTGTTATAATATTTTTGCCTAAAGCATCATACAACATGGGATATTCGTCGCTAATGCTAATAGAATTTCTATGGTCTTTTTTAACTTCTACAGTTATATAATCTTCAATTGGGTTTGGGTATACTTTTATATTATTACCAGCTGTTTTTTTATCTGTATTTAAAATATTACCTAAATAATTAGTATCAAAATATGTTCTAATATTTTCGGTTTCGGTAGATGACGTTTTTTTATCATAAACTAAAAACCCTGCAACATCGCCATGCATACTTTTCTTTTCGTTCGTTTGGGCATTGGTTTTAAAAGCAGATAATAAATAGCCTATATTAAAAGTTCCTGCCAAAACAATATTAGGTGAATTGGATGTATCTGTTTTATCAATACCATTTATATAAATAGTAATTTTATTAGCGGCGTCTCTATGTACTTCTATTAATTGCCACGTATTTAAAGCTATAGCATTGTTAGGTGTGACGCGCCATACTGAATTCCCAGGCACTCTTAATTGTAAATAATTATCGGCTACTCTATGCCTAAAATAGCTAACTGATTGCCCAAAATAATCCCAATCTTGGGTTTGTGCTACTGGTTTTGCTAATAAAAAAATTGAAAACTCTCCAGTTAAATAAATAAAGTCTTTAATTTGAATTTCTAAATATTTATCCTGCTTAGTATAATCTGTTGCAAAAGGAACGCCCCCTCCACCTCTTATACATGGTTTACCGTTAATACAATCACTTATATAGCATGGTTTTATATTATCATCCTGTCCAAAATTTCTACCATTTGTGTATTCTGGAGCATTAAACACAGGAGGATCTCCTGCAGAATTTTGCGTGTAATTAGATTGATCTATCCATCGTCTTACACAACCTTCACCACAATCGTTTGTAACATCACAATATTGTTCTGCTATTACTGCGCCTTCTGTATTTGGGTGTTCTAAACAAGAATTTGATTCGCAAGTTGCTATATGGTGTGTTTCACTTAAATTTGTAGATTCAACAAAAAACATTAAATCACTTACATCTTTTGGATTGAATGCTTGTGCGTGTAAATTTGCGGACGATGTTATTAAAACAAAGAAAACCCATAATAAAACTGCAAATACTGATTCAAATATGTCTTTTCTTTTTTTTAATATTTTAATATCTTCTTTTATCTCTTGATTTCTCTTTTTATAATATACTATTTCATTAAACAAATCCAATCTATCTATCATATCGCTATTAAATTCTTTACCTATACGTATTATTAATTTTGTATTATCATCCATACCGCTATAATTAAAATTGAACACAAAAAGGGTCTTACTTAATCATACTTAATAAATAGTTAAGTTCTTTTACTGTATATTCTTCTACTTTCTTTTTATAAGATTGTTTTAACTTATCACAAGAGGTCTCTTTAACGTTTCTTTTAAATTCATACTTTACGTTTCTAATAGAACGCCTTAATTGTAATAAAGAACTTTCAAAATTCTTTAACCGTACCATTTTTTTTTCTGCTTCGTTAAGTCTTCTCATAATAAACCTACTTTTTATCTATTCGCTTTTTTTATTTTGTTTTTAATTTAAGTCTTCCCATTGCCCACCAGAAACCGACGTATAAACACGTAGTTTATCTGTAGCCATATCAAAATAAACATCGCCTACCTCAGGAGCTACTGGTGCTGTTCCTGGTTTTATATTTATTAATGTGTCTATTTTTGCACTACCTCCAACTGTTAAGGTATGTGTAAGCGGCGTTATTGCTGTATTTATACCAACCCTATCATTAGCAAAATCACCGCCTATTAATGGCGTTAAAGAATTTGTGTTTTCAATATAGAGTCTATCTGAATTTGTGTTTTGATACCCTGCTTGATAGCCTATTAACACATTTCCGCTTACAGAGGTTAATCCTGTTCCAAAACCAGCTTCATAACCAATAACCACACTATTTCCTCCTGTTTGATTATTATAATTTGAACGATATCCTAATGTTATATTATTACTTCCTGTAGTATTATTTACTCCAGCTTCATAAGCTAAAGACACATTATGACTACCTGTTGTATTAAAATATGATGCTCTACGACCAACAGCTACATTATCTGCACCTGTAGTGTTTGAATACAATGCAAAAGCCCCCACAGCATTATTATAACTAGCATTATTATTGTATAAAGATTGAAAACCTAAAGCTATATTATACTCTCCTGTAGTATTAGTGTAAAGTGATTCGTAACCTATTCCTAAATTATACTCTGCGCTTACAGTGCTATATAATGAACTAAAACCAATAGCAGTGTTATAATTTCCTGTTATATTACTTAAAAGTGCTTGATCGCCTAAAGCTATATTTTCATAACCTGTTGTATTATTATATAAAGACCTGTAACCAAAAGCATTATTATGATACCCTGTAGTATTGCTATGTAGAGATTCGTCTCCTATAGCATGGTTTTCATAACCCTCTGTATTATCATGTAATGCTTCATTTCCTATACCCACATTTTTGTACCCAGACGTATTTAAATACATGGCTCTATAACCAATACTTATATTATCTGCACCAATAGTATTGGCATTTAAAGACTCAAGCCCCACAGCAATATTATCATCACCTGTAGTATTGTTTTCTAATGCGTATGCTCCTAAAGCAGTATTATTATCTCCAGTATTACCAGTTGCTGGCGTGGACAATCCATTTCCCTGCCCTTGTAGAGCCTGTCTTCCAAAAGCGGTATTACTATTTCCTGTAGTATTATTAATAAGTGCTTGAAAACCAACAGCACTATTACCAATTCCTGTGGTATTCCATACCATAGACCTATTTCCTATGGCTACATTATCTGCACCTCCTAAATTACTATATAAAGTCCCTCTGCCTAGAGCTACATTCCTGCTTCCTGTAACTGTACCACCAGCGCCATGTAAACTTAAATATCCTATAGACACATTGTCGTTTGCTGTAGATGACCCTTGCTGAGATTCAAACCCTATGGCTATATTACGATAGCCCGTATTGTTTTCCAAAGCAAAACTACCAATAGCCACGTTGTAATGAGTATCGGTATTGCTATATAAAGATCTATGGCCAATAGCAATGTTGTTAGTTCCTGATGTATTGGAATATCCAGCAGATTCTCCTATAAATACAGCTCTTTGTCCCGTTAAATTACTATTCTCACCTGCATCTAAACCTAAAAACACAGAACCTTGAGTATTATGAAACTCCAATTGTCCTCTAGTTGTGAACCGCGCTCTAATTACATTATTCGTTCTAACATCTAATGCTTGCAAATCTGTTGTTCCTATAAAGTTAGTTCCGAAAGATGTTCCTGCATTACCTGTAAGCCCCCAACCAGTTCCGCTACCAGATGCTAATCCTATCCATGCAGTAGTTGGTTGATTCCAATAATAAAACCCAGGTTGATTTACACCAGATACCGTTGTTAAAAAAACAAGCATTCCATTTTGTGAAGCTGTTGGATTAGTAACAGGAAAAGCATCAACTTGAGGTATTAATATACCATCTGTATTTGCTGGAGTTGCTTGGTTAGATGACCTTACATCTAACGAAGAATTAGGGCTTGTAGTTCCTATTCCTACTTGAGATTGTAACGATAAACACATTAAAAAACATACTAAAATTAAGTAATTTGCTTTCATAGCTGTATATATTTGGGGTTGAGATTCAAATATATATACTAGAAAAAATTAACTAATATGGATTTGTTGTCAAAGCTAATATTCAGTCCATGAAATACACTTTTTATCGTTTAAACGGTTTTTAGGATGTTTCAATTTTAAACTTATTTCTGTACTCACCTGGTGTTATACCTTCGTACTTTTTAAAGGCACGGTAAAAGGACGCTTTAGAATTAAATCCAGCTTCTTGGGCTATACCATAAAGATCATATTTATTATCTTTTTCCAAAACCAATTTTTTAAATTCTTCAATTCTACATTGCATTAAATAATGTTTAAATGACAGCTTATATGTTTCATCTATATAGGTTGAAATAACTTTGGGGGATTCATCAATTTGCTTTGCAATTTCATTAATAGTGCATTTAGGGTTTAAAAACACTTTTTTCTTTGTAAACAGTGCTTCCATCTTACTTTCAATATGAGCATTATTAAACACTAATTATTTTCTTTATACACATCTATTCCAAGAAAAAAACTCTTATATGTATTAGATTCTGATAATGCATAAAGAATTAAGAGTTGATATATAAACAGTCCAAAAATTAAAGCACTATTCGAGAAGGTTTCCAATAATGCTTGTATATAATCTTTATCAATGGTTGAGATAAACATCATCATTAGTATTGGCACAAAAATGATTAACGAACTGGTAATGTTTAATATATTAAATGAATAATAAAAAATTTTGAACTTTTTAAGCGCTTTTTCTTTTAAAGTATTCTGCAAAGTGGTTTTAAATATTTTAATGCCTTTGAAAAAATATATCCCAAAATAAAAAGGCAATAAAAAATAATGAATTATTCCTAATGTTTGAATTTGTGCATCGTAAACATCTTTAAAAAAGAAAAACAAAACCTTATAAAACAACAGGTATACTACTGGAAATGATAAATGCTTAATTATACGTTTTGAAGGTTTATTTAATAAAGCAATATAAAGGTATAATAGCGCAGGGTCTATAACTTCAAGTGGTCCTACAAACATAATATTCAACAAAGAATTATTATATATTTGAATTCTAAATATGTTGTAAAAATAAATTAATCCAGAAAATAATGTAAAGAAACCAAGTATTCTATTTCTTATGTTTTTATTGAAAATTTTAAAGAAAGAAACAACTATTAATTGAATTCCAAGAAATAATTGTGCTCCTTTTAAGTGCATTTTCCCAAAATAAGTCTCCCATTATTGCTATTAATATAGTACCTATTAAAAACAAAGATACTAATTCAAAAAAAAGCTGATGTTGTGAATATAAACAGTGGTTTTTAGTTTAGTAGCGCTTTTAAATTGCTAGACTTTTCTTGACTTAATATAATAATTTCATCAAATTTTGGCTTTACCCTAATAACTAATTGCCCTGGCTTGTATTGCGACAAATATTCAATGGCATTAATGTTTACCAAAACTTTTCTGTTTGCTCTAAAAAACACATTTGAATCTACAGAACCTTCAATGTTAGATAATGAACTATTTACAGGATAACTATTGCCATCAAACGATTTTATAAAAACAATATCGTCTTTATAAAAATAAGCAATATCTTCTACTTTTAAAGGGGTATATTTATTTCCTAATTTTACTAAAAATCGTTCTTTATAGATTTTTTTTTTATTAAGTTCTAAAAGCCTAAATTTTTCGTTTTCCTTTAATTGTGCCGTTTTATCTCTTCGTATTTTAAAAAACTTAACTATTGCTTGATAAAAATCTTTTTCAGTTATTGGTTTTAATAAATAGTCTATTCCATTTGTTTTAAATGCCTTAATCGCATATTCATCATAAGCTGTTGTAAAAATTACTGGACAACTAATTTCTACTTCGTTAAAAATTTCAAAGCATAAACCATCACTTAAATGTACATCCATAAAAATTAAGTCTGGACTATCGTTATTGGCAAGCCATTTTATTGAGTCGACTATATTATCGACCTCTTTTTCTACTAAAAACTTCTCTGGGCAATACTTTTTTAATAAACTAACAATATAATTACTAGAAATACTTTCGTCTTCAATAACTACTACTTTAACCATATTTTTATTATTAACTAATTTCATTTAAAAATATTAAACAAGAGGTTTAAATAATTATATTTTCATTGTATGTATGTCTCAAAAACAGAAATGAGACAAATTTAAAAAACTCATTTTTATTCATTTGTTACGTTAATTTTATATAATAACAAATATAAAAATACTAATCGCAGCATAACACCTATTCAATCTATAAAAAAAGCATTCTAGAGCTAAAATATAGCATTTCGCAGTAATTGACCTATAAAAATTAAAGGCAAGACATATATTTGTTATACCTAACACATGCAATCATTCATATTATAAATGAATTTTGAATGATACCATAAATAAATATTTCAAACCCCAAATCTTATGAAACATTTATACTATACAGTTGCGATATTTTTTTTCATCAATCTCTCTTACGCACAACTCTCGGTAAGGAATAATAATTATGTATTTGTTAATGATGTTGTTTTTTATGCCGAAGATTATGTTAATTTAAACGAAACAGACAGTAGGATTTATCTACGAAATGAAGCTCAACTAATACAAGGTTCTGGTACTACTGGGAATTCTGGAGTAGGAGAATTAAGCGTATACCAAAACGGTAATGTTGGTGCTCACGAATATAACTACTGGTGCTCCCCTATTGGAAGCAAAACAAACAATTCTATTAATAATCCTTTTGGTATTTCTCTTTTAAACGACATTGTTAGTGTTACCGCATCAACACCAGCAACGTATAACCATGCAAACTATAACGGGTCTGCGAGTCCTTTAAATATTGAACCTTATTGGATTTGGAAATATATAGCTTCTGATGAATATGCAGATTGGATACATGTGTTAAGTAGTACAACTATAAATCCTGGAGAAGGTTTTACTATGAAAGGTGTTGCAGGAACTAGTGCTAATAATCCAGGTGATGAGCAAAACTACGATTTTAGAGGAAAACCCAATACTGGTACTATTGATGTTACCGTGTTAACTGGTCAAACTACTTTAGTAGGAAACCCATACCCTTCTGCTATAGATGCCCATGCTTATATTTGGGATACCGATAATAGAAACACAATAACTGGAACGTTATACTATTGGGAGCAAGATCTTACTGTAAACTCTCACCGATTGGTAGATTACTCGGGTGGGTATGCTACGTATACTATTGAGGAATTCTCTCCTTTTATGGAAACGTATATCTCTGCACCATTTTCTACATATAATGTTGATGGTACAATAAATACCTCTGGCGGTGGCGGTGGTTCGCCCCCTCCTCCTGGTGGCATAAAACAAGCCAAACGATACATACCAGTAGGTCAAGGATTTATGGTAGAAGGCAGTGCCAATGGTGTAGTTAAAGTCAAAAATGCTCATCGTATTTACATTAAAGAGACACATGCAGATAGTGAGTTCTTTAAAACAGCAAACACCAAAGAAAAATCTGAAATAACTGATGATAATGGTTTTGCTAAAATACCAAGTGGTTATAAACGTTTTAGATTGAATGTTGACCTTAACAACAACACGTACACCAGACAATTATTAGAAAACTTTCATCCAAAAGCAACATTTGGTTTTGACCGTGGTCTAGAATCAAAAATAAATGAGGCTGATGTTTTAGCTTCTGATGCTTATTTTTCTAATGACAATTCGGCATATTTAGCTGAAGCTTTACCTTTTGACGAAGCTCTAAAAATACCTTTAACTATTAAGTTGGCTTATGATATGCCTGTTAGAATTAGAATAGCTGATATTCAAAATTTTGACGATAATCAACCTATTTATATTCACGATATAGAAAACAATTCGTATATAAATTTAAAGACTCAAGATTTTGATATGAGCCTCGAAGCTGGAGTTTATGCTAATCGTTTTGAAGTCACTTTTAACAGTAATGCCTTAAATATTACAGATAATTCTTTTGATGGTTTTGAGGTATTTCAAAATAACAATATATCCCAATTAAAAATTACAAACCCAAATTCTTTGGATATTACAGCATTTAATCTATACGATATTTCTGGAAAAGAGGTACTACGTAAAAATATTTCAGAAATAAAAAACACATATACTTACTCTACTAAACAACTTAGCGATGGTGTTTATATTGCTAGAGTTAGTTTAGCAAACAACCATGGCTATAGTAAAAAAGTGATTATTGCTAATGAAAAATAAAAATTTCATATTATTTTTTAGCAGGAGGATGCCTAAAAGTCATTGTGTTAGATTTGTCAGGTTGAGCTTGTCGAAACCTATTATTGATTATCAATAAGTTAAAGTATTTCGACAAGTTCAATATGACTATTCGTTTTACTTTTTAGACAGCCTTTAACAAAATATGGGTGAATTTTGGACATTTTTTAGGAAATAGAAAAAGTCAATATGAGTTCAATAAAAAAAATGCATTATAAATTATAAAATTCATAATGCAATGTAATCAATTATAGTATTAAACTATTAGTTTCTTCTCTCTCTAGCAAGTAATGTGTTTTTTAGCAACATAGCAATGGTCATTGGTCCTACGCCTCCAGGAACAGGCGTAATATAGCTTGCTTTTTCGCTTACACTTTTAAAATCTACATCTCCAGCTAACCTATACCCACGTTGCTTAGTCTCATCTGGAACTCTGGTAATTCCTACATCAATAATAACAACACCATCTTTAACCATATCGCCTGTTAAAAATTCTGAAATCCCAATAGCAGCTACAATAATATCGGCTCCTTTTGTGATTTCTGAAAGGTTTTTAGTGCGACTATGTACAACTGTTACTGTTGCATCTCCTGCTTTACGTTTCTGACTCATTAAAATACTCATTGGACGACCAACAATATGGCTTCTTCCCATAACAACAACATTTTTCCCAGAAGTTTCAACTTCGTAACGTTCTAACAATTCTAAAATTCCGTATGGGGTTGCTGGTAAAAAAGATGGCAAATCTAATGCCATTCTACCTACGTTTGTTGGATGAAACCCGTCAACATCCTTATCAGGATCTACAGCCATTAACACCTTTTGCTCATCAATATGTTTTGGCAAAGGCAACTGAACAATAAATCCATCAATAGCTTCATTAGTATTTAATTCATTAATCTTTTCTAACAGTACCTCTTCTGGTGTTTCTTCTGGTAAATCTATTAATGTAGAATTAAAACCTATTTTTTCGCAGGCTTTAACCTTAGCGTTTACGTAGGTCATACTAGCGCCATCAGTTCCAACTAAAATTGCCGCAAGATGAGGCACTTTTTCGCCTTTGGAAATCATAATCTCAACATCCTTTGCTATTTCTTCCTTAATATCGTTACTTACTTTTTTTCCGTCTAAAATTGTCATATGTTAAAGTTTACAGTCGCAGTTTTCAATTTTCAGTCACAGTCGCAGTTTTCGTCTGCAGTTATAACTATTACTGATTTACTTTTGCGTGCAATTAGTTTTCTGTTTTAACTCCAGATTTACTGGGGTTATTAATCATATAATTAATGAGTTTTCCAACCTCAAGAGATTGATTTATTAATTCTTCGTATTTTTCCTTACTTAAATAATGACATTCTAAAGAAAAATCTAACCAAGTATTGGTCTCAGAGTTTTCACCATCAGCATCTGTAAGTTTATTTATAAAATGTTTTGGATATCTTCTTTTACGATATGCATCAGAAATATTAGCATTAACAGAACGCGAACTTCTTCTTATCTGATCAGTTAGCGAATACGTTTCTTCTCTAGGAAATGATTTAGAAATTTCAAAAATAGACATAGCTAAATTAAAAGCTTTTTGATATGCCAATAAATTTTTAAAATCCATTTTTATTTAATTCTTTAATAACTACTAAAAACTGCGACTGTGACTGAAAACTAAAAATCAACGCATCCCTTTCATCATTTGCATCATCTTCTTTCCGCCACCACCTTGCATCATTTTCATCATTTTACTCATTTGATTAAATTGCTTTAACAGCTGGTTTACTTGCTGAACAGATGTACCAGAACCACTTCCTATACGTTTTTTTCTACTAGCATTTATAATGGAAGGATTACTGCGTTCTTTGGGTGTCATAGAATGAATAATAGCTTCTATTCCTTTAAAAGCATCATCATCAATATCGACATCTTTCATCATTTTTCCAGCACCTGGAATCATTCCAACAAGGTCTTTCATATTCCCCATTTTCTTGATTTGCTGAATTTGCTTTAAGAAATCATCAAAACCAAATTGGTTTTTTGCTATTTTCTTTTGAAGTTTTCTAGCTTCAACCTCATCAAACTGTTCTTGTGCACGTTCAACTAACGACACGACATCTCCCATTCCAAGAATACGATCTGCCATACGTGATGGATAGAACACATCAATAGCTTCCATTTTCTCTCCTGTACCAATAAACTTAATGGGTTTATTTACAACAGATTTAATTGAAATTGCTGCTCCACCCCTAGTGTCACCATCTAATTTTGTTAGAATAACACCATCAAAATTTAATGTATCGTTAAAAACTTTGGCTGTATTTACGGCATCTTGCCCTGTCATAGAATCGACTACAAACAAAGTTTCTTGAGGCTGAATAGCTTTGTGAATGTTTGATATTTCGGTCATCATCGCTTCGTCTACAGCCAAACGACCAGCAGTATCAATAATTACCACATTAAAACCATTAGCTTTTGCATGTGCAATTGCTGCTTTAGAAATGGCAACAGGATCGTTATTACCTCTATCGCTAAAAACCTCAACACCTATTTGATCTCCAACAACATGTAATTGATCTATCGCAGCAGGGCGATATACATCGCAGGCTACTAATAATGGTTTTTTGTTTTTTTTATTTTTAAGATAATTAGCAAGTTTTCCAGAAAACGTGGTTTTACCAGAACCTTGTAAACCAGACATTAAAATAATACTAGGTGTACCAGAAAGGTTAATTCCCTCGGCATCGCCTCCCATAAGTTCGGTAAGCTCATCCTTAACAATTTTTACCATAAGTTGCCCTGGTTGCAATGTGGTAAGTACATTTTGCCCAAGTGCTTTTTCTTTAACGCTATTGGTAAATTGTTTAGCTATTTTAAAGTTAACATCGGCATCTAATAAGGCACGTCTTACTTCTTTTAACGTTTCTGCTACATTTACCTCGGTGATGCTTCCATGCCCTTTAAGAACGTGTAACGCTTTATCTAGTTTATCGCTTAAATTATTAAACATAATTTTTATTGAAATTTTAAGTACAGATTCATCGTATAAATCAAGCTGCAAAAGTAAAGAATTATTTTGTTTTTTCTTTAAACAGATTCCCATTTTAACCTATTCTTGTTTATTGCTTTTTATTGGATAGGTTGAACAAAAAAACTATGTGTTATGGGAATGACAAATTATTATTTCTTGGACAAAAAACTGAAGGATATATTTTTGATTTAAGGGTTTAAAACATATTATTGAAGTATTAATCTATAAAAAAAGGGCTGTCAAAACGTTTAATTTGACAGCCCTTATAAAGGAAACTTATTTAATTAACCTAACAAACCGAAAAGGCTTAAGTTTTCCTTTTTACCAAAAACATAATTATTCTCTTTTTTCAAGTACTAATATGCGTTCTATTTCTCCTGTTGAGCTTAAATCTTTTAACTCAATTCTATTTGGAGTAATCTTTACTATTTTCCATCTATGTTTTAATTCGCTAAATGGTTCGTCTTGAGTTCCAAAATTTAAACCTAGATATAAACCTTCATTTCTATAAGCTAACCAAGAACCAGAAAAGTTATTTCCATCACCCTCAGCAAATAAGGCTCCGTTTTCATTAAAACCTATTACATAATCGATATAGTTTTCTGTTTCATCATTATCGCCATCTTCATATAAAGCTACTTCCCATTCTCCTGCGGTTACAACATCATTTATATAGTTGATATCTTCATCACCATCTGCACAAAATCGTTTTAATGCCATTTTGTTTTCTCTGTTGCCTAAAGATTCTAACTTAATTAAGCCTGGTTCTAACAAAGTAACAAACCACTCTAACTGTAAGTTAGGTCTGCCTTCTAAATTAATTTGCAATACAAATCCTTCTGTATTATAGGCTAGAATATTATACGTTCCTTCTAGCAATTCTCCTTCTACTCGTAATTTAACTACATCATTTTCAAAGAATTTAAATGGTGTTCCTATATAATCTTTTTCGTTATCTGTACCATCAATACTTAGTCTAGTAATTCTCCATAAGCATTCTTGTAAGTAGTTTTTAATTCTTTCTTTAGTAATATCAATAACCACATCACAATTTTTCTTCATGATAATTCGGTTTCCTCCTTCTTGGTATAGTTTTATTTTACCATACTCAATATCGTATACAATCCATTCTAAAGTAAAGTCTGCTAGGGTATCAAATTCTAACTTTAAAAGTGCACCTCTATCTGTTACACGAGTACTCCAAATACCAGTTAATATATCGCCATTTCTAGCGCGCATTTTTACAACACCGTCTTCTTTAAAGTTTAAAGCATACTCTTTATAACCAGCAGTATTATCTTGATTGTTTCTTTTAAACTCGTATACTACCCATGGGCAAATTTGTAAATACTCATCTAAACGTTCTTTTGTAAAATCGTCATCACCATAATCGTTATCATCATCCTCATCACAAGCATCTTTTGCATCTTCAATTGTACGTTGTAACTCTTCGTTATTGTTTACAATTATTTCTGTTCCATCTGCTAAAACCATAGTTACTGGAAAATTTAGACTTGCTAAAAATTCTGAGTTTCTAACACGTTTTATAAAACGGTATAATTGTCTATCGTTTTCAACTGAAATGACATCAATAACTTCAAAGTCTGTATTGTACACTGAAAACGAAATTGGGTATTGAAAATCGATACATTCAATATCGTCATCTTCTTCATTTTCACCTCTACATTCTTTAACAAACGTTTCTAATTCATCTGCATTATTAATTACGATATCGTCATGATTTTCTGTAATTATTGTAATAGGAAAAACAATTTCTAAACGATCGTCATCCTCTTCAAATTCATTAAAAATAGCTTCAATAACTTTATAATCTTCTTCTGAATCGATTATAATTTCAAGACCATTAACAACAACCGTAACAGGTAATTCTATAGATAAACAACTTGCTTTATCTATAATGTTATCTTTAGATCCATCCATTTTAGATGCAGAACTTATTAAAGTTGTTAAAGCAGAATCGGCAACAAGTGCTTCTGCCTCATTAGGTTCTGTTATTTCAATAACTTCTTCCTGACAAGACATAAACATTAAAAGGGCAAAAAAAGGTAATAGTAATAATGATTTCATTTTAGTTTTCATGATTTTTAAATTTGGGTTAAACATGGCATTTTTATTATAAAACAGGATAAGATTAAAAATTCCTACCCTCATAATTCAAAAAAAATTAAAATTCCAAATTCCAAAACCCCAAAAAGTCTTATTTTAGTAGCATAAGCACTTATTTTATATGGAAAAACAATTACATGATAATATTTGCGAGGAACGTATTTTTTCTTCCATCTTTAATAAACACTCTAAAGATTTACACCATTTTTTATACTATAAGTTTGGCGACTTACTAAATCCAAAAGATAAAGTACAAGAGGCTTTTGTTAAGTTGTGGCAAAACTGTGCTAAAATTACCCCCGAAAAAGCTAAAAGTTTTGTATTTACCACAGCCAATAATTTAATGCTAAATGAAGTGGCCCACCAAAAAGTGGTTTTAAAACACCAACAAACCAAACCTAAAATGCATACTAACGAAAGCCCTGAGTTTTTAATGCAAGAGAATGAATACAGAGATAAACTACAACGCGCCTTAGCTAATTTAACCGAACCACAACGTGTTGCTTTTATGATGAACAGAGTTGAAGGTAAACGTTTTAAAGAAATAGCTGCACTTTTAGACATTTCTACCAAAGCAGTTGAAAAACGTATTTATGGTGCGTTGAAAAAATTGCGAGAGGATATTAAGGAGTTGTGATGTTAGTTATTAGTTGTTAGTTGTTAGAAAATTACTTTTTTGGAATTTATTTTTTGATTTTTTTATTGTTAGGGTAGGAAAAAATAAAAGTTAACTGTTATATAGTTGTATAAGAATTATGGACAAAGAAATTTTAATATCGAAATGGTTAGATAACAACCTAAATGATCAAGAACTACAAGCGTTTAAAAACCTTGAAGATTACGATGATTTAATAAAGTTAAATAACAGCGTGCAAGCTTTTAAAGCTAATAATTATAATACATCTACCGAGTTAGAAAACGTATTATCAAAAATTAAAAGCACTAAAGCGCAAACTACAACACATTGGTTTAAACCATTTATGCGTGTTGCTGCAATTCTTGCCATTTGTTTTAGTTTATATTATTACACAACAACTTTAGACACTACAATAACAACAGAATACGCTCAAAAAACAACCATAGAATTGCCTGATGCTTCTAGCGTTGCCCTTAATGCCAAATCGCTAATAGTATTCAATAAAAAATCATGGAACCAAGAGCGTCATGTAGAATTAACAGGCGAAGCTTTTTTTAAAGTTGCTAAAGGTTCTACATTTAATGTTATTACAAAATCAGGAACCGTTACGGTTTATGGTACTCAATTTAATGTAAAACAACGAGATCATTATTTTGAAGTTATTTGCTACGAAGGATTAGTAGGCGTTACTTTTAATTCTCAAGAAACAAAATTAAAACCTGGAGACAGCTTTTTAATTATTGATGGGAAACTAATTGCTAAAGAAAAAGAAAATCGCTTATCGCCTTCGTGGTTAAGTAACGAAAGCTTGTTTAAAAGCTTACCCTATAAAGAAGTTATTGCAGAGTTTGAGAGGCAATACAACGTAACTTTTAAAGTAAACGGTATTGATACGCAACAATTATTTACAGGTAGTTTTTCTCATGATAGTATAGATGTTGCTTTAAAAAATATTACCTTACCTTTAGGTGCAACATATAGTAAAACTAACAATACTATAACTCTAAAACGTGAATAGAAAAGGAATTCTTTTTCTACTTATTTTATTATTTTTTTTGAATTTCACTTCCATAAACTCTCAAACTATTCAAAAAGAAAAGCAACCGCTATCTGCTGTTTTAAAAATTCTTGAAGCAAGATATAATATTGTATTCTCTTACGTAGATTCTAATATTAAAGGTAAAAAAGTTACACCTCTTAAAGACAACATAACACTTGATGAAGTCTTAAGAAACTTAAAAAAAGAAACCACATTAAACTTTCAATTACTCAATAAACGCTTTGTGGTTATAAGTGTTAAAAAAGCAAAAAAAAGATCTTTTAGAATGCAGCGATTAAAGGAAGTTATAATTACCAATTATTTAACTTCTGGTTTAACCAAACTAAATGATGGCACGTTAACACTTAAACCAGACACTTTTGGTATTTTACCAGGTTTAATAGAGCCCGACATTTTGCAAACTATTCAGGCACTACCAGGTGTTATAAGTTTAGATGAAACCGTTTCTAACATTAATGTGAGGGGGGGAACACATGACCAAAATTTGCTGCTTTGGGATGGTATTAAAATGTATCAATCTGGGCATTTTTTTGGTTTAATATCTGCTTTCAACCCATATATTACAAAAGAAATTAATGTGTTTAAAAACGGTACACGAGCTAAATATGGTGATGGCATTTCAAGTGTTATTGACATTCAACTCCCCAATGATATAGACAATGAATTTAAAGCAGGTGGTGGTTTTAACCTTATTAACGCCGATGCTTTTGCTAAAATTCCGTTATCAAGAAACACCGAGTTACAGTTATCAACCCGCCGCTCTGTAACAGATTTAATAACCACTCCAACCTACGACCAATATTTTAAGCGTGTTTTTCAGGATTCGGACTTAACAAATTTTGGTCAAAACGATAATGCTATTGATAAGAAAGAAGACTTTTATTTTTACGATATTACTGCAAAATTTTTATACGATATTACTAAAAAAGATAAAATTAGACTTCATTTCTTAAATGTAAACAATCAGCTTAACTACGAAGAACAATCTAGAATTAACGATGTAAACGAAGCTTTAAACAGCAAACTATCACAACAAAATACAGCTACAGGTTTAACTTATATAAGAGAGTGGTATAATAATTTATCTACATCTGCACAATTTCACATTTCTAATTACGATTTAGATGCTACCAATTTCGATATTATAAACAACCAGCGTTTAATTCAAGAAAATGAAGTACTTGATCGATCGGTAAAGTTAGATTTAAATTATACGTTTAATGAGCATTTAAAATTAAATACGGGGTATCAATTTTCTGAAATTGGTATTAGTAATCTTGAAGATGTTAACAATCCTAATTTTAGGAGTTATATAAAAGAAGTTCTAAAAACGCATTCAATATTTTCCGAAGGCTCTTTTTTATCAAACAATGCAAAAACAAACATAAAGTTTGGCAGTAGAATAAACTATTTTAAAAAATTTAAAAAATCAATTATTGAACCCCGTTTAAGTTTTAGTCAACGTTTTTTAAAAACCTTTAGATTTGAATTACTCGGTGAATTTAAAAGTCAAACCTCATCGCAAATTATCGATTTACAAAACGATTTTTTAGGTATTGAAAAACGCCGATGGGTTTTATCTAATAACAACAAAGAAGCAGAAGTTCATAATGGAAAAACCATCCATCCAGTTCCAATATTAAAAAGCAAGCAGTTTTCAGCTGGCATTCATTACAACAAAAACAAACTCCTAATAACTGCCGAAACATATATTAAAAAAGTAGATGGTATTACTACTAGAAGTCAAGGGTTCCAAAACCAATATCAATTTATAAATGGCATTGGTAGCTATAAAATAAAAGGCATTGATGTATTAATAAACAAACAATTTAACGATATTGTTAGTACATGGTTTAGTTATTCGTATAGCAAAAACGATTATACATTTCCAACTCTAAATAATGGGATGCCTTTTCCTAACAATGTAGATACAAGACATGCTTTTACACTTTCTGGCATTTATACGTATAACGATCTTAAACTTGCTTTAGGTTTTAATTGGCACTCTGGAAAACCTACAACAGCCCCTATTAATATTGAAGAAGGCTTCATAAATACTATAAATTACACAGCGCCAAACAGTAGTAACTTAAACGATTATTTACGTGCCGATTGTTCAGCAACATATAATTTCGACATATCTAGAACTGCTCGCGCTACCATTGGTGCTTCTGTATGGAATATTTTAAACAAAAAAAATATTATAAATACTTATTATACCATCCTCGAAACCGAAGATGAAGGTCCAATAATTAGTAAAGTTGAAAACCAATCTTTAGGCATAACGCCTAATATAAGCTTAAGAGTTAATTTTTAGCACAAAAAAATTCAAACTCTCGTTTAAACGCATAACACATTGAATTTCAACGATTTTTTTAACATTTCAATCAAAATAAATAGAAATTTATCTATTTTTCAAAAAATTAGGGTATGGCATCACTTAACTCACTTAATACTACTTTAGATTTAAGAAAGGTTAAACATCTACTTAGAAGAGCTACATTTAACTATTCAAAAGAGCAGTTAGATACTTTTATTGGCATGACAGCAACTCAAGCTGTAAATGCTTTAGTTATAGATTTGCCCAATACACTTTCTGAACCATACGATCCACTTCCAACAAGTAACCCCGATGGGTATTGGACATCTTCGTCTGAATTACCAAACTCCTTTGACGGACAAGGAAGAAAACGATCTCATGTTACCGCATGGTGGTGGTACAATGCAATAAATCAAGTATCCTTAAAACACAAACTTTCCTTTTTTTTACACACTAGTTTTACAGTAGGTAAAGACTCTGGTACTGGAGCAGCAACATACTTTTACGATCATATAAGACTTTTAGATTTTTACGCCTATGGCAACTTAAAAGTATTGGCTAAAAAAATAACACTCGACAATGGAATGCTTGATTATTTAGACAATACTAAAAACAATAAAAACAATCCTAATGAAAACTATGCGAGAGAATATTTAGAACTCTTTACTATTTTAAAAGGTGAGCAAATTGGAGAAGGTAATTATACAAATTACACAGAAATAGATATTCAACAAACTGCAAAAGTATTTTCTGGGTTTAAAAAAAGGGTAGACCGAAGCGACATTGATGTAGATACTAACCTCCCAACAGGATATGCCAATGCCAATCAGCACGACTCTAATAATAAAACTTTTAGCAGTGCTTTTAACAATCAAGTTATTAATGGTAGAAATACGGCTAGCGGAATGCTAGATGAATTAGACGATTTTGTTGAAATGGTTTTTGCACAACCAGAAACAGCAAAAGCATATTGCAGAAAATTATACCGCTATTTTGTAAAAAGTGAATGGGATGAAACCATTGAAACAGATATTATTACACCATTATCGCAAATACTAATTGACAATGATTACGACATTTTACCTGTAGTAAAAACATTATTATCCAGCGAACATTTTTATGATGTTGGCGATGGAGATGAAACCGATAATATTATTGGAGCAATAGTTAAAAGTCCGCTTCAATTACTCTCAGAAGTATGTTCAATGTTTAACGTTACTTTTCCAGATCCAAATACAGACGCCTTACGCTATTATCGTAATTTCTTTTTATATTTTATTCATAATACGTATTCTAAATCTGCAGGCATGGAACTTTACAATCCAGATTCGGTTGCTGGCTACCCTGCTTATTATCAAGAACCCAGTTTTGATAGAATTTGGTTTTCTTCTAATACCTTAATTGGAAGATACAAGCTTATTGAAAGCTTAATTATTGGTAAAAACACGATTACATCTGGCAATATACACGCACAACTTGATACTGTTGAATTTACAAAAAACAAAACATTAAACCCGTCCGATCCTAATTTACTGGTTTTAGAAATAGCCCATTTGTTATATCCAGAAAGTATTGATACCGATAGGATAAATTACTTTAAAAGCTTTTTAGTTGATGAAGGTTTCCCTGATTATTATTGGACAGGAGTTTGGTCTCAATACATTAGTAATGGTGATGACACCACAATAAGAACACGCCTTAATGCATTAATAATTGCTATGGTTAATGCTGCCGAATTTCAACTAATGTAAAATTAAAAAAATGAAATTATGGAAGCTACATATAACCAATAAAAAACAAATAATATAGATACGTGAAAAGAAGAAACTTTATAAAACTTTCAGCTTCAGCTTCGGTTATTGGTTTAACACCCATAGAACTTCAGGCTGCTTTAAAGTCTTTTATTCCATTTGTTGAATGTTCAGATATTTCAAACAGAAAGTTAGTTTTAATAAATTTAGCTGGAGCAAACGATGGCTTAAACACTATTATTCCTTTAAACCAATATGATACTTATAGTAATTTAAGACCAACTATAAAAGTTCCTAATTCGGGCTCAAATAAATATTTAACATTAGACACCTCTTTACCAGACAACCAGCAAATAGGTATAAACCCTGCACTTACAGGATTTAAATCGTTATACGATAAAGGTTGGTTGCGTATTATGCAATCTGTAGGGTACCCTTCTCAAAATAAAAGTCATTTTAAATCAACCGATTTGTATCTAACTGGAAACGACGGAAACAGTCTATTAAATGGTACCGATACTGGTTGGATGGGACGTTTTATGGAATTGTTTTATGAAGATTTAATTATTGAAACCTTCCCTTTAGCTGTAGAAATTGGTTCAAATAAAACATCGCTTGGGTTTCATGCTGAAGAAGCTCATGGCTTATCTTTAAACATAACGGGGCAAGACCCTGCGGGATTCTATTCTGTGCTTAATGGTTTAGGTGGCAAACCGCCAACAAATATTCCAGATTCCGACTACGGTAAACAATTAGAGTTTATAAATAACACTGATGCTTTGTCTAACACCTATGCCGAATCTATTTCTAATGCCTTTAATGGCGGGCAAAATGGCGTAAGTTATCCAGATACAGATTTATCAAATCAATTAAAAACTGTAGCACGATTAATTAGTGGCGATTTAGGTTCTAAAATTTATATGGTTCGAATTTCTGGTTTCGATACTCATAATGCACAAGTTCAAGGTGTTGGTGATATTTTAGGAAGACACCACACCTTACTTACAGAATTATCTGGAGCACTTGAAGCCTTTACAAACGATTTAGAAAGTCAGAATTTAGCTGATGATGTTGTAGGTATTACCTTTTCAGAATTTGGAAGAAAAGCGGCCGAAAATGGTAATCTAGGAACCGACCATGGCGAAATAGCCCCCATGTTTGTTTTTGGAAAACCTGTTGAAGGTGGCGTTTCTGGCACCAATCCAAATTTAAAAGAAGCTACTAGTAATAATAACTTTCAAATACAAACAGTTCAATATGATTATAGGCAAACATTCGCTACCTTATTACAAAACTTTCTTGGAGCAGACGATACCGTAATTAATGCTACCTTTTTTAATCATACGCTAAATGATAGTTTTACAAATTTAAAATTAGACAACATTTTAAAAGCATCATTTGATGTCTCTAAAAATTGTATAGCTAGTACAAATAATCCCACATCTGAAAACAAGCATTGGCTAGTATACCCAAACCCATTTAGAGACACGCTTTATTTTTCAAGTATCGATGATGTTGAAACAATAACTTACAGCATTTATAATACATCTGGTGTACGTCTTATAAATAGTACCACAAATTTAACCAATGGCAACTTAGAACTTAGTTTAACATATCTTAGAAACGGGGTTTATATTGTTGCTATTATGGTTGGCAATAAAAAAGAAATACATAAGGTTATTAAATATTAAACTCTAGTTTTAATTTATTATTACCTTTGTAATGCAATGAATGTTAAAGGTATACAAAAATTATTATCAAGTGTTGTTTTATTAGTAACACTAATTTCTTTTTCTGGATTTAGCAATGCCAATAAAAGCATTCAAATTACCAAAACAGAACTTGTTATTGGTAATCGATCTTTAGATTATTCTAGGGCAAAAACGTTCAACTTTCTTAATAACAATTTAAAAAAAATTACCCATAATCAATACATCTTTTTTAATTTTAAATCCTTACTAAATACAGTCAATTTTAATTTTTCTATTTGCTTTAAAACTCAAAAAAAAGTGATTCTCCAGTTTATAGGTTTAAATAGCTTGCTTCAGCAAAATCTTATAGCTAAAACACATTTAAAAGATACTTCTCATATTTTAATAAAGTAGATTATTGAATAGCAACTAGAACTCTGGCTGCCATTCACAAGACTTTAATTTAAATAACACTAAATAAATTTGGTGCTATTTCTTTATTAAAATTACAAACACATTCTTATGACATTTAAAAAAGCAATACGATTGTTAACCTTATCTATTATAATTGTCTTAGCATCCTTTTTACCAGTACCTATATCATTTTATAGAAAAGATAATTCACCAAAATATACCATTGAAAAAATAGATACTAAAGACGACGACACCAATAACAAAGACATAAAAGAACTTTTCTAGCTTTATAACAAACTCTTAAATATTTATTAAACATTTGGCTAACTAGTGCTTTTTCAGTAATTTAATCTGTTAAATTAACAACTTAAAATTTTTAATTATGAAAGCTCAAAATACATTCAAAAAAAGAGCATTCTTTATTTTAATACTAGCATTATTTATAGGCTATAATTCCAACTCTCAAGAAAACACCAAACAAAATATTGAGTTTAAAGGCATTGTGAGAAATGCAACTAATAATAAGCCTTTAGCATACGTAGACATACATGTAAAGAACACCAACATAGGTACCATTTCTAATGCAGAAGGTGAGTTTTTATTAAAAGTACCACACGCCCACTCAAACAAAACATTAGTCATATCTATACTAGGCTATAAAAAGAAAGAAATTAAACTCTCCAATTTAAACGAAAGCATCAATAAAATAGATTTAGAAGTTTCTATTATTGAATTAGGCGGCATTAATTTATACAGTCCAAAAGATGCTATATCTATTGTACAAGCAACGTTAAACAACAAAGGCAAGCATAATTTTGACGATCAAGCAACTATGACAGCTTTTTACAGAGAAACCATAAAAAAAAGACGGAAAAATGCATCATTATCTGAAGCTGTGATACAAATACACAACCAACCAAAACGAAGCATAAAAAACGATGCTATAGAACTTATAAAATCTCGAAAAAACACAAATTATTCCAGACTAGATACATTAGCCTTAAAACTTCAAGGAGGGCCATTTAGTAATTTACATACCAATATTATAAAATACCCCGAATATATTTTTTCTAATGAAGATTTCCAATATTATGATTTTAGTTTTGCTGAATCTACTCAAATAAATAAGAATTTAATTTATGTTGTAAATTTTAAACAAAAGAAAAATGTTATCACACCGCTTTATTTTGGAAAACTATATATAGATGCAGAAACTCTAGCTTTAACTAGTGCCACTTTTAGTTTAAATGTAGAAAACAAAGAATTAACTAGTAAAATGTATGTGCGTAAAAAACCCAGAAAAGTAGATGTATATCCTTTAGAAGCCACTTACAAAGTAAATTACAGAACCCAAAACGGAAAATGGCATTATGCATATAGCAATATTTTACTAACATTTAAAGTGAATTGGAAAGGAAAACTTTTTAATAATGTTTACACCTTAAACAGTGAAATGGCTATAACTGATTGGAAAATTAACACCTCTGAAATTGCAAAAAACAAAGACAATCTAATTCGCCCAAATACTATTTTAATTGATGCAACTTCTGGTTTTTCAGATTCAGAATTTTGGGGAGAATACAACATTATCGAACCAGAAAAATCTATTGAAACAGCTATTAAAAAAATTCAAAAACAATTAAAAAGAACTTAAAAAAGTATTATTCTTGAAAAGACCCTGATAAATCAATCAGTATTTTTTAAATTACAAATTATCAAAAAAAGGGGTGGAAACTTATTTTCAGCTAATACATATAAAAACATGAATTTAAACCTAGCAGTATTAATAGATGGAGATAATATCCCTTCTGCACATGTAAAAGAAATGATGGAGGAAATTGCAAAATACGGCAACCCTACCATTAAAAGAATTTATGGCGATTGGACGAAGCCTCATTTATCAAAATGGAAAAATCTATTATTACAAAATGCCATCACTCCAATTCAACAATACGCATATACTACTGGTAAAAACGCCACAGATTCAGCAATGATTATTGATGCCATGGATATTCTTTACTCTGAAAAAGTAAATGGATTTTGTTTGGTTTCGAGCGATAGTGACTTTACAAGACTAGCTACAAGACTAAGAGAAGCAGGCATGCAAGTTATTGGAATAGGTGAAAAAAAGACACCAACCCCCTTTATTGTAGCTTGCGATAAATTTATTTATGTAGAAATTCTGAGAAATTTATCTGAGAAAAAAGAAGATGTGAGTCAACAGAATAATTCCAAAGATGATATTGATGAAATTACACCAAGAGTTATTAAATTAATATCGACAACCATTTCTGATTTATCCGACGAAGAAGGTTGGGCATTTTTAGGAGACGTAGGAAGCTTGTTGCAAAAAAAACAACCTAATTTTGATTCAAGAAATTATGGATTTGAAAAATTAACACCTTTAATTAAATCCATTGGAAATTTTGAATTAGAACAAAGAGAAAATCATAAAAGTAAACATAAATTGATTTTTGTAAAAAATAAAGAAAAACACTTACAAAAGGGTAAAAAGCAATAATAAAACAGCATATTCTCAACACATACAGCTAAAAATCAATTCAGAGAACAAACAAAAATTTCTATTTTTTTTAGATTATCTTCAAAAAAACTTCTTATTTCTACGACAACCATAAAACAACTATGGTCGCTCTATTTATTCTTAGCATTTTAAAATAATAGCTACATGTATTCACTATCTTTCGATGCGAAAATTAAAAATATTTCATTCTTAATAACCTAATTTATGGACGCAGCTACTAACATTGTATTAGAACAAACAGAATTAATTTCGGCTATAGATACCGTTTGGGTGGCTATATGTGCTGCAATAATTTTTTTAATGGAAGGCGGATTTGCCCTATTAGAAGCTGGGTTTGTAAGATCTAAAAACGCCATGAGTATCATTGCAAAGGTTATTATAGATATAACTTTTGGCGGAGTTGCTTTTTATGTTGTTGGTTTTGGTATTGCATATGGTGCTTCAAATGGATGGTTTGCTTTTGATACAGGTATAACCGATGGCAACTTAGGTCTCGACCTTACAGTTTCTAATAAATTATTCTGGTTTATACAACTAGGGTTTGCCATTGCAGCAATCTCAATCGTTTCTGGTGCCGTTGCAGAACGTATGAAAGTTTGGGCGTATGCTTTATTCGTTGTTATTTTTTGCGCAATAATGTATCCGTTAGCTGCCAATTGGGTATGGAATCCTAACGGCTGGTTAGCCGTTCGTGGTTTTAATGATTTTGCAGGGTCTGCAGCAGTTCATGCCATGGGAGGATTTGCTGCTTTAGCTGCAGCGATTGTACTAGGACCACGTCTTGGAAAATACGACCAAAATGGAAAACCTGTAGCAATACCAGGGCATAATTTACCGCTTGCTGCCGTTGGTGGTTTTATCCTTTGGTTTGGTTGGTTTGGCTTTAATCCAGGATCTACACTTGGTGCGGTAGGTAATTGGAAATTGATAGGAACCGTTGCAACCAATACGTTTTTAGCATCTGCGGCTGGAGGCATTTCAACCATTGTTTACACATATTTTAAATATGGACAAATTGATATTACTATGACCATTAATGGTGTGTTAGCAGGATTAGTGGCAATTACTGCTGGCTGTAATGTTCTAGATCCCAGTTCTGCAATTATTGTTGGGCTTATAGCTGGTACTTTGGTAGATATTGCAGTAATTTATATTGATAAAATAAGAATAGACGATCCCGTAGGGGCTATTGCCGTGCATGGTATAAATGGCTTATTTGGTACACTGGCAGTGGGGTTATTTGCTTCAGAAGACGGTTTATTTTTTGGTGGAGGAATCGATTTATTAGTAACTCAAGCATTAGGTGTTTTGGTTATAGGTTCGTTTTCTTTTATTGTTACTTTTATAATTATGAAAATTATGAAGAAAACAATAGATATTCGTGTAAATCGTTCAGAAGAGCGCGCAGGTATTGACGCTGTTTCTTTTGGAGTTGAAGCATATACTACTTTCGAATAATTTATTTACATTAGAATTTAAAACTATTGACATGAAAAAAGTTGAAGCCATTATAAGACCCTCAAAATTAAAAGCTGTACAACGCGGATTAAAAGAAGCCGATATACCTTGTATAACTGTAGTACCTGTAAAAGGCACCGGATTACAAAAAAGTTATTCTGAACGCTACCGAGGCACCGAACAATCCATGATTTTACAAAGTAGAGTTTTAATTGTTTGCGTTATAAGCGATATTCATTTAGATAAATGCATTAATGTTATTAAAGATAATGCTTCTGAAAATCAAGTAGGCGATGGTAAAATATTTATTTATAATGTAGAAGACGCCATTCGATTAAGTACGGGTGTTCGTGGTAATGATGCTATTATTTAATCATTAATGTCTGGCAAAAGAATATAGATCGCTTCGCTTTTAGAATCAAGACTAAAGACTTGATTACTTACTATTCAAATTAATAGCACTTTGTCATCTTGCTTACTACCTATGCATATATCAACTCACTATGCTTAAGGTTACACAACTTCTGCATACAAATCGAAATCTTCGGCTTCAATAACTTTAACCGTAGCAAACTCACCTGTTTTTAAATAGGTTTTTGTTGCATCTATGAGTACTTCGTTATCTACATCGGGCGAATCAAATTCGGTTCGACCTATAAAATAATTCCCTTCTTTCCTATCGATAACGACTTTAAACTCCTGCCCTATTTTTCCTTGATTCAATTCCCAAGAAATTTGAGATTGAATCTCCATAATTTCGTTAGCGCGTGCTATTTTAACATCTTCGGGTACATCATCTTCTAAATTATAAGCATGCGTATTTTCTTCATGGCTATACGTAAAACAACCTAAACGCTCAAAACGCATGTTCTTAACCCATGCTTTAAGGATTTGATAATCTTCATCTGTTTCACCTGGGTAACCAACAATTAACGTCGTTCTTATTGTCATGTTTGGAACAACAGCTCTAAATTCTTTAAGCAACTTAGTTGTTTTGTCTTTGGTTGTACCGCGACGCATACTTTTAAGAATACGATCTGAAATATGTTGTAATGGAATATCTAAATAATTACAAATTTTAAGTTCACGATTCATCACCTCTAACACATCCATTGGAAACCCTGTTGGGAACGCATAATGCAAACGAATCCATTCTACTCCTTCAACTTTTACAAGTGCTTCAAGTAATTCGGCTAAGTTTCTTTTTTTATATAAATCTAACCCGTAGTAGGTTAAATCCTGTGCAATTAATATTAACTCTTTAACACCTTTTGCTGCTAGTTTTTCAGCTTCAATTACAAGCTCTTTAATTGGTGTACTTTTATGCTTACCACGCATTAAAGGAATAGCACAAAAACTACAGGGTCTGTCGCAACCTTCAGCTATTTTTAAATAGGCATAATTTTTAGGCGTTGTTGTTAAACGCTCACCAATAAGTTCGTGCTTATAATCGGCACCTAAAGCTTTTAATAAACTAGGTAATTCGGTAGTTCCAAAATACTCATCTACATTAGGAATTTCTTTAACCAAATCTGGCTTATAACGCTCGCTTAAACAGCCTGTAACAAAAACCTTATCTACCTCGCCTTCTTCTTTTTTCTGCACATACTCTAAAATAGTGTTTACACTTTCTTCCTTAGCATTATTAATAAAACCACAAGTGTTAATAACTACAATATTACCTGCTTCTTCATGTACAACCTCTTTATTATTGGCTTTAAGTTGCCCCATTAACACTTCGCTGTCGTAAACATTTTTACTACAGCCTAAGGTGACTACATTTATCTTATTCTTTTTTAGAGTTTTTGTACGCATAGGATCTATAAATCTGGGCGCAAAGATACGGAATGATTGTCGATTTATGGCTTAACGATTTTGTATTCGTAAATAGCACATAGTTATGTGAAAATTCAAGTTTTATTTGCTCATTAAATATAATTATACCGCAAATTCTTATATATCGAATGAATTTTGGAAAAAATTAGCAACTAATTATTTTCTTGAAAAAGGGCAACAAATCACCTAATTATTTAAAAAACGAATCGACAAACTCGAACTTATTGAAAACCTGAATATCTTCAATGCCTTCTCCTACACCAATATATTTAACAGGAATTTGAAACTGATCTGAAATCCCAATAACAACACCACCTTTTGCTGTTCCATCTAATTTTGTAACGGCTAATGATGTTACTTCGGTTGCTGCTGTAAACTGTTTGGCTTGTTCAAAAGCATTTTGCCCTGTAGAGCCATCTAAAACTAATAGTACATCGTTAGGTGTATCGTCCACCACTTTTTGCATCACACGTTTTACTTTTGTAAGCTCATTCATTAGGTTTACTTTGTTGTGTAAACGACCTGCGGTATCAATAATAACAACATCAGCGTCTTGTGTTACTGCACTTTCTAAAGTATCAAACGCTACAGATGCCGGATCGCTCCCCATTGATTGTTTTACTAAGGGCACATCTACTCTATCTGCCCAAACTTGTAATTGGTCTATAGCTGCTGCTCTAAAGGTGTCTGCTGCTCCCAACACAACTTTTAATCCTTGTTTTTTAAATTGATATGCTAGTTTACCAATGGTCGTTGTTTTACCTACGCCATTTACACCAACTACCATAATTACGTATGGTTTTATATTTTTAGGAATTATAAAATCGGTGTCTTCACCAGAATTAGTTTCACTTAAAAGTCCTGCTATTTCTTCGCGAAGGATTTTATTAAGTTCGTCCGTTCCCAAATATTTATCTTTTGCTATACGCGTTTCTATACGGTCTATAACTTTAAGGGTTGTGTTTACGCCAACGTCTGAAGACACTAAAACTTCTTCAAGATTGTCTAAAACCTCGTCGTCTACTTTAGATTTTCCTGCTACGGCTTTACTTAATTTACCTAAAAAACTAGTTTTAGATTTCTCTAATCCTTTATCTAAAGTTTCCTTTTTTTCTGAAGAAAATATTTTTTTAAAAAAACTCATTAAAAAATGCTTATTCGTTTGTTATTATTTGTTAGGAGTTCTCCACTCCACGTTAAGGATTGCAGCTCTTCGACAACGCTCAGGATAAACTCTACCCTTTTTAAAACTTGTTATAAATACCATTGCTTTGAAAACTAAAAACTTGACAGATTGCCACGTCCTTCGTTCTCGCAATGGCGTTTTAAAAAGGTATAGCGAAAAACCTGACCACACTTTTTTGTGTGGGAACACCATAAAACTTATTGTCAATTTTCTTACCAGATGTTTTAAACTGCTAATATGGCAGTGGTTCCCATTTTCACGGGAATGACAATTTTAAAAAAGATACCTCAAATTAAAATTTGAGGAGTTTCTTTTCAAATCAAATATAAAAATAAAAAAGCAGCTTTCGGTAAAGAAAGCTGCTTTGAATATTGTATAAAGTAAATACTTATTTCTTGCTTAAGAATGCGTTTACTTGGTCTGGTGCCATAATTGATTCTACAAACATGTAGGCTCCTGTTTTTGGAGACTTAACCATTTTTATAGCTTTTGTTAACCTTTTTGATCCTGTTTGTAACGATGCTACTGATTTCTTTGCCATGACTTATGCGTTATATGAAACTTTTAAAAAATTTCTAATTTGTGTTATTTGAAATTTTACTTACTTAAAATTTCTAATTATTTAATTTCTTTATGAACTGTCATACGCTTTAAGATTGGATTAAATTTCTTTATCTCCATTCTGTCTGGTGTATTCTTTTTATTTTTGGTAGTAATGTATCTTGAAGTTCCTGGTTGTCCAGTTGCTTTATGTTCTGTACACTCTAAAATTACTTGTATTCTATTACCTTTCTTTGCCATTTCTTATACTTTTAAATACAGCTATTATTTTAAAAACCCTTTAGATTTTGCTTCTTTAATTGCTGCAGAAATACCTATTTTATTGATAGTTTTTAAAGCAGAAGTAGAAACTTTTAAAGTAATCCAACTGTCTTCTTCTGGAATGTAAAAACGTTTCTTCACTAAATTCGCATTAAATTTGCGTTTAGTTCTATTTAATGCATGAGACACGTTGTTTCCAACCATTGCCTTCTTTCCTGTAAGTTCACAAACTCTTGACATTATTATAACTTTAAATTTTGTTGTTTAAAAACGAGGTGCAAATATACTAAATCTTTAACTTATAGCAACCTAATTCTTATCAATTTTTAAAAATTTCTTTTTGAAGCATTTCTAAAGCTTTATTTACCGCCTTAGTGACAACTTTTATACGATGATTTCCGAAAGAAAATTGTTCTGAAAAAACGTTCGTTTTTGTAGCAATAGCAATAAAAACTGTACCAACCTCGGCATTTGCATCGCCTTTTGTTGGTCCCGCATTTCCTGTGGTAGCAATGGCAAAATCTGAATTAAATAATTGCAATGCGCTTTTTGCCATAGCTTCTGCAACCTGAGCACTTACTACAGAATGGGTTTTAATTACATCCTTTGAAATTCCTAAAACATCTATTTTAGATTGCGTTGCATACGTTATTACACCGCCTTTAAAATATGCTGATGCTCCAGAATTAACCGTAAATTGTTTTGCAATTTTTCCTCCCGTGCAACTTTCGGCAATAGCTAATGATTTTCCCATTTTAACCAACTGCTTACCAATAAAAGCTTCTACTGGTTCTTCCTCGTTTTCAAAACCAAAGAATTCATCTTTAATTAAGGGTAATAGCTGATCTATTTGGGACTGAACTTCATTTTCAATTTTATCCTTGTCAAAACCTTTAGCAGACAACCGAAGGCGTAATTTACCTAAACTAGGTAAGTATGCTAATTTTATATAGTCTGGTAAGGCGTCTTCCCAAGTTTCAATTCTATTTGCAAGTGCACTTTCCCCTATGCCATATATTAATAGGGTTTTATGTAAAATAAACGGAAAATGAAATTTATTCTGTAATTTAGGAATAACTTCATTTGTCATCAAACCTTTCATTTCATACGGAACACCAGGAAGCGAAATAAACACTTTGTTATTATGGTCAATCCACATACCAGGAGCACTACCCAACCTATTCATTAAAACTTTAGATTTTGAAGGCACTAATGCCTGATCTATATTTACCTGAGACAGTGTTTGCTTTACATATTGCTTCCAAATGGTTTTAATGTTCTCTAAAACTGAAGCATTTTGAATGAGTGTGTCATTAAAATATTCGGCTATTGTTTTTTTTGTAATATCATCTTTAGTTGGCCCTAAACCACCTGTTAAAATAATAATATCTGCACGATTTTCTGCTTCTCTTAAGGCTTGAAGTATATGCTTTTTTTCATCTTGAATGGAAGTGATTTGATATACTGAAACACCAATTTTATTAAGCGCCTTGGCTATAAAAACAGAATTAGTATCGGTAACTTGTCCTATAAGAAGTTCGTCACCAATAGTTATTATTTCAGCTAGCATTATTACAGATTAAAATCGGATTGAATCTCTTCTAGCGCTTTGTTTACTTTAGAAGTAACTACTTCTAATTGCGGATTAATATTTAAGTCTGTTTTAGTGAATTTTCCCCAATCTTGAACTTCTATTAATACATCTAACACTCCTAGTTCGAACAAATCTATCGTTGGTTTCATTTTATGAGCTGCTTGATATGCTTCTTGATAATTTTGTTCTGCTACTGCTTTTTTTAGTCGTTCTAAATCAACAGAAACTTCTTCTATAAAAGTTTCGGCTAATGTTTTAATAAAGTCCTCATCATTATCAGCTAATTCGCGAACTCTAAATAATTTGTAATGTTGTTCCATTTATTTTACTGTTATTGAAAACATTTCTTTGCCTTCTATAAATCCTTTAAGTTTATCATTTGCAATTACTTTGCCAACTCCTGCTGGAGTTCCGGTAAAGATAATATCTCCAATCTTTAAAGTAAAATATTTTGATACATATTCTATTAACTCGTCTATTTTCCACAACATTAAACTGGTATTACCTTGTTGAATTACGGTATCGTTTTTTTGCAAAGAAAAGTTAATATTATCTACATTTTTAAAATTTTCAACTGGAAGCCAATTACCTACAACTGCAGCTCCGTCAAATGCTTTTGCTTTTTCCCAAGGCAAGCCTTTTGCTTTTAATTTACTTTGTAAATCGCGTGCTGTAAAATCTATTCCTAACCCTATTTCCTTATAATATTTATGCGCAAATTTCTTATTAATATACTTCCCCACTCTATTAATTTTAACCAAAACCTCAACTTCATGATGTACATCCTCTGAAAAATCTGGAATAAAAAAAGGTTGTTTTTTTAGAAGAATTGCGGTGTCTGGTTTTAAAAACACCACAGGGTCTGTAGGTTTTTCATTTTCCAGTTCTTTAATATGTTCGGTATAATTTCTTCCGATGCAGATTAACTTCATATCTATTATTGATAAGATTCTTTACATGCATTTCGACTTCGCTCAATGCTCATTATCCTAATTTATTATTAAAGTTCTTTAATTTTATAGCAGTTAGCACCTTTTTTGTGTACAACGGAAAATCTGCATTAAGCAACCAACCAAAGTACCCTGGTTCTTTTTCTAATACATCGGTTACTAACTTTCCTTTATGTTTTCCAAACGAAAAACATTCTACACCATCTTTATTATATGCTATAAAACCTGCAAAATCTGCAAACTTTTTCCTCGAACTAAATTCGGCTAAAAACTTGGTGTCATTTTCAACTTCATCATACTTTGCTATTTGAGCTTTTAAAACCTCATAGGTAGCATTGGTATCGGCTTCGGCACTATGTGCACCATCTAAATTTTTATTGCAATAAAATTTGTAGGCTGCACTTAAAGTGCGCTGCTCCATTTTATGAAAAATAGTTTGCACATCGACTGCTAATCTGTTTTTCATATCAAAATCTATATCGGCTCGTAGCATTTCTTCAGCTAAAAGCGGAATATCGAATCGATTAGAATTAAAACCTCCAAGGTCTGAATCTTTAATCATATTATACACCTCTTTTGCTAGTGTTTTAAAGGTAGGCTTATCTGCAACAGCTTCGTTAGTAATACCATGAATTTCTATGACATCATGCGGGATAGTCATTTCTGGATTTACCAACCATGTTTTACTTTCTTCTTTTCCGTTAGGGAAAACTTTTAAAATAGAAATTTCAACAATACGATCTTTAGATATGTTTATTCCCGTAGTTTCAAGATCGAAAAAACAAATGGGTTTTGTTAGGTTTAGTTGCATTATCCAATTTTTATGAAGTGTAAAGGTACTAAATTACAAACCTGTAAAAAACAAAATACCAACCGTTTTACAGGTTGGTATTTATTAAATAAGTTTGAGTTTTTATATTTCCCTATCGCTATCCCAAGCTTCTAAATAATCCTTAACAGCTTTAACAAACATGCCTCCTAAAGCACCATTAACAACACGATGGTCGTAAGAATGGGACATAAACATTTTATAACGGATACCAATAAAATCGCCTTCTGGGGTTTCAATTACTGCTGGCACTTTTCTAATTGCTCCTAAAGCTAAAATACCCACTTGTGGCTGATTAATAATAGGTGTTCCCATAATACTACCAAATGTACCAACGTTAGTAACGGTATAAGTTCCGCCTTGTATATCGTCTGGTTTTAATTGATTATTACGTGCTCGATTAGCTAAATCGTTAACCTGCTTCGTCATACCAACCAAATTAAGTTGATCTGCATTTTTAATAACGGGTACAATTAAATTCCCATCAGCTAACGACGCAGCCATACCTAAATTGATATTTTTCTTTTTAATAATGGTATCGCCTTGCATAGAAATATTCATCATTGGGTAATCGCGTAATGCTTTAGCAATAGCTTCCATAAATATTGGTGTGAACGTTAAATTCTCACCTTCACGTTTCATGAAATCTGCTTTAACTTTCTTTCTCCAATTCCAAATATTAGTAACGTCTGCCTCAATAAAACTTTGCACATGTGCTGATGTTTGCACCGATTCAACCATATGATGCGCAATAAGTTTGCCCATTCTGGTCATTTCAATAATTTCATCCTCGCCACTTGATACAATTGGTGCAGAATCTGCTTTTGGCTTTTCTACAACTTTATTTTGAACAATAGGTGCTTGAACAACTGGAGTAACACCTGCTTTAGAGTTACCTTTACTTTCTATATAATTTAAAATATCATTTTTGGTAACACGATCATCTTTTCCAGAACCTGAAATAGCATCTAATTCATCTTGGGAAATCCCTTCTTTCTTTGCAATATTTTTAACCAAAGGTGAATAAAAACGCCCTTCACTAGAAGTAACAGGTGTTACTGTTTCTTTTGCTATAGCAATAGTTTGCTCAACTTGCTCAATAGCCTTTGTTTCTTCTATAGTTTCTTCTTTTGGAAACACCTCTTCTTCTGCATCATCACCGTCTGTTTTAATTACTGCTATAACTTGCCCTACTTGAACAACATCATCTACATTAAAAAATTTCTCTACTAAAACACCATCAACTTCACTAGGCACTTCACTATCAACCTTATCTGTCGCAATTTCTAAAACCGCTTCATCTAGCTCTATAGTATCTCCAACTTCTTTTAACCAAGATGTTATTGTTGCTTCTGCAACACTCTCTCCCATTTTTGGTAATTTAAGCTCAAACTTTGCCATATCTGTAACGTAATACTCGTTTTTTAAATTATGTTTGCAAAATTAATGAAAAAAGATGTATTTTACTTATATATCCTCATCAAAATAAATTTTCATTACACCCTTAAAAATATTTATTTTTGGTTAAAAATGAATTATTTCAAATGAAATTAATTGTTTTTTAACCTCTTTTATAGTAACATTGCTCGGATTGATTAATATATTTTTATCAGCTAATTTCATTAGAGGAATGTCATCCAAATGATCGGTAATAAACGTATCAAAATCAGAATTACCATCATGCCCTAAATAATTTAAAACTGACTCTTTTTTAATTTCTTTACTATTTTCAAATTCCTTATCAAAATTTGAAATTGGAAAATCTGTACCCAAACAAACGTCAAAGTCTTCATTTTTTGCTATTATACTTGCATAACACGAAGGGGCTGCTGTTGCCAATATTTTTAAATTAAACTCTCCTTCTCTTATTATTGATATGTTTCTTTTATAAATTGAAATTTTTTTAATGAATTTTTGATAGTCTATACTCCTATTATTCATTATACTTTTCAGAATAAAGTATTTCATCTTAGAGTGAGGTATTAGCATACATCCTCTAAATACTAAAGCCATAAAAATTTTAATTAACAATAAAATATTAATGCTTTTAATACTATGGTAAACAAGAAATTTGATAAAATAATGAAACGTATTAATTGTGTATAGCGTCCCATCTAAATCAACTACTAAAGCTTTTTTTTTCAAAATCTTTTTATTTATAATCTTTAGACCATGGGAATCTAACCAAAACATTTTTAAACAGAAAATAATCTGGTTTTACAATAGATTTTTCAATTGTCCACGATATAACCGCTATTTTAATATTAGCATTTGGAAACAAACCACTTAAATTGTTTTTAACCAAATACATTGTTTTGCCTGTATCGATAGCATCATCTACAATTAAAATATTTTTGACCAATTCTGTTGAAATTGATATAGGCAAATCTATTTTTTGATTAGATAATTCGATTAAATCTATTTTTTTTAGTTTTTTCTTTGCTTTTTTAGCTTCGGAAACTCTTAATCTATCTAAAATTTTATAGGGTAATATTTTCAATAGAACTTTAAAAAGACCTATTCTCTTTATAATTTCCAATTCCCTCTGAAGCGTAATTAACTCAAATGTTACCGAGTTATAATCTTTTTCATTTTTAAATTCTTCAATCAGGTAACTAGCACCATTAAGAACACCTATAATAATATCAGGTTTAATTTTTATTTGCCCCTTTAATTCTAAATATTTATTAAAAAAATCCTTCTCACTAAGCGTGATAACTTCCATAATTATTTATAAGAAATTAGTTTTTAAATACAATTAAGCTTTTTTTTGAGGAAGAGTATCTGTAATTAGGTGCTTTAAGTAACATAGTACGCATCTCGTATATGTATAATTCTAGCATTATTTATGATAGAAATTAAAGATTTTTTACAATTAAAATTTGTTATAAACTTAATAAATTAAATAGTCACTCTTTTTGAAGCAAGATAATCAATATTTTAAAATCATGACGGATTGCAGGTATTCAAAATTAATATTTATATGAATATAACAAAACTACATAATTCTACGTTTCAACCTTGTTAATTGTTACTTTTTAAAAGTATCTTTATACCATAAAAACAGCTCTATATGAACACCTTTTTAAAACGCGTTTTAATTCTATTATCGTTAATAGCTTTAGGATTATTTTTATATTCTTTTTTTGTTGAAAATATTTTCTCTCCACGATTAAGCCCAAAAGATACTGTAGAATTTAAGCTTAACGATTTAAAACTTGAAGTATTTTACAATAGACCTTCAAAAAAAGAGCGTGTCATTTTTGGTGCTTTAGTCCCTTTTAATGAAGTATGGCGTACTGGAGCAAATGAAGCTACAACCTTTAAAACTAATAAAAATTTAGAAGTTCAAGGAAACCTGTTACCTGCTGGAAAATACACACTTTGGACGGTTCCTAAAGATAGTACCTGGAGTGTTATATTTAATTCTAAACAGTATTCTTGGGGTGTAGACAACGAAATGAAACCGCTTTGGGACCCTAATTACGATGTATTAGATATTGAGGTGCCTATTGAAAAATTAAACACCATAGTAGAACAATTCACCATTGCTTTTGACAATTCTACCGATAACCTATTTTTAACCATGGCGTGGGACAATACTAAGGTTTCTGTTCCATTGAAATAATAAGTCAGTAAACAGTATTCAGTCATCAGTATATATCCAACTTTACATCTTAATTGAAACATAATATTCAATAAAAATAATATCGTAAATTTAGACAAATAATTGTGTATTGTGGCTAAAGAAAAAAAATCTGCTCTAAAAGAAAAACAAGGTGCTTCTAAATCAGAAATCACCAATATCGCTTCAATTAACGATATAAAAAGTAAACGAAAATCCCAACCAAATACCAAGGCTTTAGTTTCATCAATTTTAAATCGAGATATTACCGCACTAAGTCGAGCAATTACACTTATAGAAAGTAAGAATGTTAAACATTTAGAAAAAGCAAACACCATAATTAAACAATGTTTACCACATGCTAATACATCCATTCGTGTTGGTATTACAGGTGTTCCTGGAGTGGGCAAAAGCACTTTTATTGAAGCTCTAGGTAAGCATTTAACAACACGTGGTAAACGCGTTGCCGTTTTAGCAATAGACCCTAGTAGTACACTTACTAAAGGTAGTATTTTGGGTGATAAAACCCGAATGGAAGATTTAGTAAAAGATAAAAACGCCTTTATTCGTCCGTCTGCTTCGGGAGATTCTTTAGGAGGTGTTGCCAGAAAAACACGCGAAACTATTATTTTATGTGAAGCTGCGGGTTTTGATGTTATTATTATTGAAACCGTTGGTGTTGGTCAAAGTGAAACTACCGTACACAGTATGGTCGATTTCTTTTTGTTATTGAAATTGGCTGGTGCTGGCGACGAACTGCAGGGCATTAAACGTGGTATTATTGAAATGGCTGATGCTATTACCATTAATAAAGCCGATGGCGACAACCTAAAACGTGCTAAACTAGCTAAAGTTGAATTTAATAGAGCACTTCTCCTCTATCCAGAAAAATCTTCAAATTGGCAACCAAAAGTCACTATTTGCAGTGCCTTACATAATAAAGGTATTGAAGATATTTGGTCTATGATTTTAAATTATATCGAAATAACTACTAAAAACGAATTCTTTATCGCAAAGCGAAATGAGCAGAACAAATTTTGGTTAATTCAAACTGTTGAAGAGCAATTAAAATCTGATTTTTTTAATCGTAAAAAAATTAAAACTGCACTTGCTGAACAATTGCAACTAATTGAAAACAACAAAACAACACCTTTTGCTGCTGCTGATTATTTGTTGAAGTTATAAAGTCGTCTTGAACTTTTTTCTTTTCAATCAAGCTTTAACAAACCTGATTAAAAGATACTGACTTAACTTATAAAATAAATATCCTGAAATAGCACCAAAAGTCAATCCGCATACAATATCTAATGGATAATGTACACCAACGTAAATTCTACTGTAAGCCACAACAGCACTCCAAAACAAAAGAATAAAAATAAGATTTTTATAATACGGTTTTAACAATAATCCTGCAAACACAGCCGCCGCCATAGAGTTAGATGAGTGTCCAGAAAAGAAACCATATTTACCACAACGTACTGCAATAAATCGCATTTGGTCAATTAAATCGGTTTCTCCACATGGTCTAGGGCGTTGAAATCCACGTTTAAAAACATTAGTTATTTGATCTGTAAATGTTATCATTAAAGCAACAACTACCACAAAAACCAACAAAGATTTTAATCCAAACTTTTTATAAAGAAGAAATAATAAAATAGCATATAAAGGAATAAATGTTAGCTTATCTGTTATAATTAACCACAAAGCATCCCATGTTTGAGACCCTAAATTATTTAAATATAAAAATAGTTCGGTATCGTATTCTAAAAGTTGTTCAATCATTAATACTTGTGTTTAATCTTCGTATTTAGCGACTTCGTTATCATAAAATTCAGTAGCCAATTTTATAGCATTCTCAGTCTCTGTGTTAAGTTCTTTTTGGTCTTCGGCATCAAAATCCTCAAACCATTCTACCTCATCGTCTTCAAGATTAATAATAAACCTAGGAAATTCAGTATGAATAACAAAAATAGCATTCGGATAGTCTGTGTTATCACCAAGTATAAATTTAGGAAGAGTCATTGTTAGTTGTTAGTTGTTAGTTGTTAGTTGTTAGTTGTTAGTTGTTAGTTGTTAGTTGTTAGGCAAAATTAACTTTTTAGTTAGATAATGAAATCGAATATACAATAAAATTGCAGCAGTTGTTAAACCAGCGAGTAAACCTAACCAAATGCCAAAACTTCCGTAAGTGCTCTCTTTTCCTAAAAACCAACTTATTGGAAAACCAACTAACCAATACGATACAAATGTAATAATGGTTGGTATTTTAACATCTTGCAAACCTCGTAAAGCACCCAAAACTAAAACTTGTACGCTATCACTTATTTGAAAAATGGCCGCTGCAATTAAAAGTTTAGATGCTATACTTACAACTTCAATGTTATCAGTTAAATTTTTGGCATCATTAAAATCTACATACAATTTTGGTAATTGATTATGGAATGCAAAGAAAATAACGGCAAACCCAAAGGCCAATAACGTACCCATTAAAAATAAAGAGAATGCAATGCGTTTTAATTCGAAATATTTTTTCAACCCTTTCTGGTTTCCTACTCTAATCATAGACGCAACACTTAAACCCATAGCAACCATAAAGGTCATGGAGGATAAATTCAGTGCAATTTGATTAGCTGCTTGCGGGTTTTTACCTAAAGTGCCGCTTAACCAAATGGCTACTGTAAAAATGGCTACCTCAAAAAACATTTGCATCGCACTTGGAGCACCCAGATTAATAATTTTTCTAAGCATTAATTTATCTAACACAAAAAACTTAATGTTGGTGACAAATGCTTTAGATTTTTCTTTATTTTTTAGTAAAAACCATAAATACCAAACCATTATTATTCGAGAAACCAATGTGCCATAAGCTGCACCTACAATTCCTAGTTCTGGAAATCCAAACTTTCCAAAAATTAAAATATAGTTTAAAATTATATTTATAATATTGGCTAAAAGCGTTGCATACATGGGGTGCTTAGTCATAGACAAACCATCACTAAATTGTTTAAATGCTTGAAATATAATTAAAGGAATTAGAGAAAATGCCACCAAATCTAAGTACGGAATTGCCAATTCTACCACCTCAACTGGTTGATCCATTAAAAACATGAGTGGTTTTGCAAAAAAGACTAATAAAAAAAGTAATACTCCTAAAACTGTACATAAAAACAAACCATGCTTAAATGATGATTTTCCGCTAGTAAAATTTTCTTCGGCATCTGCTTCTGCCACTAAAGGCGTAATAGCTGTAGAAAAACCAATACCTAAAGACATAGCAATAAACATAAAACTATTACCTAAAGATACCGCAGCAAGTTCGGCAGTGCCTAATTGGCCAACCATTATATTATCAACAAAACTAACAAAAGTATGTCCCAGCATACCAAGCATAACAGGAGCTGCCAGTTGCCAATTATATTTAAACTCTTTGGTATAGTCTTTTAATTGCATGGTACAAAAGTAAACTTTAGACTTAGCTTTTTAAGTTTTAATTTATAGATTTCTTAAATGAAGAATTAAAAGTTTATTTTTTCTGTTATAGAATTCTGAAAAAATGGATTCTTACCCCTACTTTATTGGGCTAATTTCTGAAAATTTATAACGTATAGCTGAACCATCATAATTTGTTATAGTCTATAATTATATTTAAGTGAAATTAAAGAGACCTGTCAGGTTTTAAAACCTCGCAGGTCTGCACATACTATAATTTTTATTTTGATTCAACTATAGTTATATTCTTAAAAAATTAATCTTCGGAAAATATTTTACTTCTTTTTCTTTATGAATTCTATATGAATTAACTAGAATGTATATTGCATTAATTAAGTACATAAACAGCAAAATAAGAAAGTGATTTCTTAAACTACCTGCAATCATTGATGGATTTATTTCTTTCATAGTATCCATTTTATTAGCTAATAATAATGAGTTAAGAATAAAACCAGTACAAAAAATTATTATCCAAGTAATTTGAAAATTAATCACAGATTTACCAGTTTTATTAATATTCTTAAGTTTATCTTTTTTTGCAACCCACATTATAAAAGGTATTAATACCCCTAATAGTGGAAAGAATAAAAACGCTAATGCAGATAAATTTAAGGCTTGCAAATACCCATTATCTTCTTTAACTGTCCAATCTATTAATTCATCTGGAGTAACATGTAACGCATTAGCTAATCTTTTTAGTGTATCTCCTCTAGATTCTGTTTCACCATTTTCAATTCTTTGAATAGTTCGTAAACTCAAACCAGAACTTTCAGCTAATTCCTCTTGAGAAAATCCATTCTTTTTTCTTAATGCTTTTACCTGTAAGGCTAATGTTTTATTCTTCATTTTTTATAAATTTATTATTTGCTACAAAACTAGTTTCAAATAATAATTATGGTAACGTCATACTCATGACATATTTACGTCATTTATGGCAAACACTTCTAAAACAAGGGTTTTATAACGTATTCTTAAAAAATACTCTCCGAATCGTAAACTACAACTTTACGCCATAAACTACTTGATTCTTTAATAAACACTTTATGAGCTGGTTCATTTTGATATTTATCTTGGTTTTCTTTTGATGAAAAGCCTAAGGCTAAACAATATGAATACGTACTATCTATCACTTCTCTATTAGTATCTGCTGGAATGCCAATATGCTTTGTTTGAATATATTCAGAACTATTAATAAATGCCTTCAAAGAAGTTTCAAAAATTTCTCTGTGTGATTTACTATTTGGTTCTTTCAACCAAAAGAACACCGTATGTTTAAAAAAATCGTTCATCTATTTCTAAGTGTTTAAAATATTATTTTTGAATGTAGCAGAAGTATTAAAAGTCTAAAACTTCTTTTTTTGCTTCTTCAAATTCTCGCATCATCGCTTCTACAATTTGAGACACAGGTTTAATATCATGTATTAATCCTGAAATTTGCCCTATCTCTAACTCTCCATTATCCAAATCACCTTCAAACATTCCTTTTTTAGAGCGTGCTCTACCTAACAACGTTTTTAACTGTTCTGGATTTGGTGCTGTTTTATAGAGTTCCTGAATTTCATTAAAAAATTTATTTTTAATTAAGCGTACTGGCGCTAATTCTTTTAATGTTAACTGGGTATCGCCTTCTTTTGCATCTACAACTACTTGTTTAAAATTTATATGTGCCGAACTTTCCTCACTGGCTACAAAACGACTCCCAACTTGCACACCATCGGCACCTAAAACCATTGTTGCTAACATAGCACGCCCTGTAGCAATACCGCCCGCAGCAATTAGCGGAATTTTAATGTGTTCCTTAACCATAGGAATTAACGTAAGTGTTGTTGTTTCATCTCTACCATTATGCCCTCCAGCTTCAAAACCTTCTGCTACAACAGCATCAACGCCTGCATCTTGAGCTTTTAATGCAAATTTCACACTACTTACAACATGCACCACAGTAATACCATGTTCCTGTAACCACGATGTCCATGTTTTAGGGTTTCCCGCAGAAGTAAACACAATTTTAACCTCTTCTTCTACAATAATATCCATGACCTCCTGAATGTTTGGATACAGCATAGGTACATTAACACCAAAAGGTTTATCAGTTGCTTTTTTACATTTTTGAATATGTTCTCGCAGCACTTCAGGGTACATAGACCCTGCGCCTATAAGCCCTAAAATTCCTGAATTACTAGCAGCAGAGGCTAATTGCCAACCACTATTCCAAATCATTCCTGCTTGAATAATTGGATATTTTATATTAAAAAGTTTGGTTATTCTATTTGTCATAAACTATTTAAGAATCCTGAAATTTAACACTTTACTTTTGGTTATTTGTAAAGAATCATCAATTTACTCAAGTTCGATTACCACCTAAAATATAATATATTTATTTTGAATACATTAATGCGCTTATCAGAAGAAACGCAATCGAAACCTCATTATATATAGATAAATTATGAATCGAATTTAAGAAATTACCCCTGAACCTATAAGTTCATTTTCAATATACCAAGCTACAAATTGTCCTTCGGTAATGGCAGACTGGAATTCTTCAAACTCTACATACAGCCCACTTTCTACTTTATAAAGGGTTGCTTTTTGAAGTGATTGCCTGTATCTAATTCGTGCATTTACCGCCATAGTTTGGTCTACAGAAAGCCTTAAATCTTCTCGAATCCAATGCAATTCTTCATTACTAACAAACAATGCCTTTTTAAATAGTCCAGGATGCGTTTTTCCCTGCCCTGTATAAATTATATTATCGTTTACATTGGTATCAATTACAAACAAAGGTTCTACGGTACCACCAACAGCTAAACCTTTTCGTTGTCCTTTTGTGAAATAATGAGCCCCTTGATGCTTACCAACAACTTTACCATTATCTAATTTGTAATCAATTTTACGAGATAAATAGCTAAGTTTTTCTTCAACGGAATTAAATTCGGGTTGTGTTTGATTATAAAATGCTTCCTCTTTTGGCACCTCAACTATAACACCTTCTTTTGGTTTTAGCTGTTGCTGAAGAAAATCTGGCAACTTTACTTTTCCTATAAAACAAAGCCCTTGCGAGTCTTTCTTTTCGGCAGTTACCAAATCCAGTTCTGTTGCAATTTCTCTAACTTGTGGTTTTGTTAATTCCCCAATTGGAAATAACGATTTTGCTAATTGCTCTTGTGATAACTGGCATAAAAAATAAGATTGATCTTTATTATCATCTATACCTGCTAAAAGTTGATATATTTCTTTTCCCTCTTGTTCAATAGTACCTTTTCTACAATAATGTCCTGTTGCCACAAAATCTGCACCAAGCTCTAAGGCAATTTTCATAAACACATCAAACTTAATCTCTCTATTGCAAAGTACATCTGGGTTTGGGGTTCTTCCTTTTTCGTATTCATCAAACATGTAATCAACAATACGCTCTTTATATTGCTCACTTAAATCGACTGTTTGAAACGGTATTCCTAATTTTTCGGCAACTAGCATCGCATCATTACTATCGTCTAGCCAAGGACACTCGTTAGAAATAGTTACAGAATCATCGTGCCAGTTTTTCATAAATAGCCCAATAACCTCGTAACCTTGTTGCTTTAAAACATAAGCAGCAACGCTAGAATCTACACCTCCCGAAAGTCCAATTATCACTCTTTTCATACTTCAAATTTACAAATAAAAAAAGGTAACATTATTAAGCTACCATTTTTAAAATCTATTTTCAAAATAGTTTTTAATTATTCTTTTTTACATATTTAGGTTTATAGCTAAAATCCTTTTCGTTAACTACATTTCCGTTTTTATAATACTTCCAAACACCATCTTTTTTTCCTCGTTTATATCGTCCTTCGGTTATCAATTCTCCATTTGAATTATAATATTTTGAAACGCCATGCAACTCGCCATTAACATATATAAACTCTTTGAGCACAACACTTTTTTCGGAATACCAATAGGACACACCATCAAGTTTCCCTGCATTATAATTTTGTTTTTCGGCTACTTGTCCATTTTCATAATACACAAAACGTTCGCCATGTAATTTCCCAAAATCATCATAATGCTCTATAATAAGCAATGCGTTGGAACGTTGCTGATAATATTTCCAAGTACCAATATAAATTTTGCCTTTTAATTGTCCTTCGCTAATTATTTTTCCTCTAGAAGTAAAAAATTTAACATCTGCTTTATCATCATTTTCATTAAACTGCTTTGTGGCTGTTAAAACTGCTTTTTTATTAATGCTTTTATAGAATTTAAAAAGCCCTATTTCTTTTCCGTGAAAAAACTCCCCCTCGTATCTAAGAATATTGGTGTTTTTAAACGTTTTTTTCCAAATTCCGTGACGCTTTCCATTAGCATCAAATTGGTTAGTGTTTTGAGAATAGCCTAAACTCGTTATAAGACATAAAATATATACTACTATTATTTTCATATTTTAATTAACGATGTGTTTTGTTTGAAATTGCATATAACAAAAAAGCTGCCAATTTAAGTGATTAGGAATCAATCATCGTGGCAGCTTCATATTTACCTCTTCCATCTTTCAATTTTGTTAAATTGAAATCCACCTTCCCTATTACAGAGAAGGATTCTTTAACTATTTTTTTCGCTTTTGCTGCGCCTGTTTTTGTTTTTCGGCCTGCTCCATCATTTCTGCCATTTTTTTCTGAAAACGACCTTGCTTTTTAGGCTTCTTTTTCTTCTCTTGAATCTGAGCATGAATTTTATCTTCATCAAGAATATAATTTTTAATAACTAATATAATTCCAATACTAATTAAGTTAGATATAAAGTAATACAAACTTAAACCAGAGGCATAGTTATTAAAGAAAAACAACATCATTATTGGTGAGAAATACATCATATACTTCATCATTTTACCCATGTCTGGCATCCCTTCTTGGGTTGGTTGTGATGCCATTTGCTGCCCTGTTGTTAAACGCATATAAAAGAATATGGCTATGGAGGCCAACAACGGAAATAAACTTACGTGATCACCATAAAACGGTATATTAAATGGTAAGCTAGCTATGGTATCATAAGATGATAAATCTTCTGCCCACAGGAAACTTTTTTGACGTAAATCGAATGCCGATGGGAAAAACTGGAATAAAGCGTAAAACACTGGTAATTGTATTAAAGCTGGCAAACAACCTGCCATAGGGCTTGCACCTGCTTTAGTTTGTAACGCCATTGTTTCTTGCTGCGCTTTCATTTTATTATCCTTGTGCTTTTCGCGAATAGCATCTAATTCTGGTTTTAGAATTTTCATTTTTGCTTGTGATAAAAACTGCTTGTATTGCACAAAAGACATTAATAGTTTTATTAGAATAGTCATTACAACAATGGCAATTCCAAAAGACATAAAACTGCTTAAAAAACTAAATAACGGAATAAATAGGTAACGGTTTATCCATCCAAAAATACCCCAACCTAATGGTACTATTTCGTCTAAATTTTTATTATAAGCGTCTAATATTTTATAATCGGTAGGGCCGTAATACAAATCCATAGACTGGTTAAATTCGCCACCATCTAATTCTAGTGGTATTCGTGTTGCAAAATCTTTTGTATAAACTGTATCTATAGCTTCATCTTCAACTAAATTTTTTGCTTTAAAATTAGCCGTTTTAAAAGGGACATCGGTTAATAATATAGATGTGAAAAAATGCTGTTTATAACCAATCCAAGACACATCTTCTACGTCTTCATTGGCATCTCGCATTCCTGTATAATCATCTTTATCGCCTTCGTAGCCATAATGAATATCGGTATATCTATTTTCGTAAGAAATACTTTTTGCATTACGATAGGTCTTTAAATTCCAGTCTAAATTAATAGGCTGTGAGCTATTTATAATTTGGCTTAATCCTTGAGAACGAATAGTGAATCCTATCATATAATCATCGTTCTTCAACTCGTAACGGTACTCTAAAAATTGACTTTCAGACACTTTAAGTTTCATCGAAACAATAGTATTCTCACCATTTTTTGTTACTGTTGGTTGAAAGTATAAATCGTTGTCTTGAGTATTTAATATTCTGCTATCGTTTGTTCCAAAATTAATATTAAAAGATTCGTTATTATCCTTTATTAAATAAATAGGAATGGAATCGAAATTTACAAACTTCTTTAATTTAACTTCTGAAAGATACCCGTTAGTACTATTAAATTTTAAAGCTAAAAGATCTGTTTCTACAATTGTTTCTTTATCTGATGCTAATGTTGCTGAATATGCAAAAGCACCTAATTTATTTCTTAAAGCTATTTGTTGAAGAGAATCGCTAGCACTACCTGCGGTAAAATCTTGTGCCGTAGTGGTTTTTGTTTGCTCTGGTTGGTTTGCCTTTTTTTCAGCTTCAACTTGTTCTTGTTTTGCTTTTTCTTGGGCTTCCAACTCTTCTGGTGTTGGTGAGTTTTGCCAAAGCATGTATGCCAAAATTCCGAAAATAAGTACAAAGCCTATAATAGAATTAATGTCTAGTTTCTTTTCTTCCATGTTATTATAATTTAGACCTGCCAAGTTTTAAAACTTGGCAGGTCTTTGTTTTATCTAGTTCAAAAAACAATCCAATTTTAATTTTGTGCCATACTGACACCTTTGTTAATTTTTTTTGTGATTTAAAGCTGCCTTTACAAAAGCCACAAATAAAGGATGCGGATTAGCAACTGTACTTTTATATTCTGGGTGATATTGTACGCCAATAAACCAAGGATGCGACGGAATTTCAACAATTTCAACCAATCCTGTATCTGGATTTAGCCCTGTTGCAACCATTCCTTCATTTTCTAATTGCTCTTTATAATTGCTATTAAACTCGTAACGATGCCTGTGACGCTCTTTAATAGTATCGGTTTTGTAAATACTGTGTACTGTACTTTCCTTTTTTAATTCGCACGCCCAAGCCCCTAAACGCATGGTCCCTCCTTTATCGGTAACAGCTTTCTGCGATTCCATTAAATCTATTACAGGATTAGATGTATTGGCATCCATCTCGGTGGAATTTGCATTTTTCAAGCCTAAAACATTTCTTGAATACTCTATAACCGCCATTTGCATACCTAAACAAATACCTAAAAATGGTATGTTATGCTCTCGTACGTATTTTACAGCATCAATTTTACCTTCAATACCACGCTCGCCAAAACCTGGAGCTACTAAAACACCATCTAAATGCTTTAATTTTAATTCAGCATTATCGTTATTAATATATTCAGAATGAATAGATTCTATTTTAACTTTAACTTCATTCTCTGCACCTGCATGAATAAAAGCTTCTAATATCGATTTGTAAGAATCTTGTAATTCAACATATTTTCCAATTAACCCAATAGTTACTTCACTCTTCGGGTTTTTATGACGATTAACAAACTTATTCCATCTTGTAATATCTGGTGTAACACTTTTAAGTGCTAATTTTTTAAGAACAACTTTATCTAAACCTTGTTCTAACATCAAATTTGGTACATCGTAAATTGTAGATGCATCAATAGACTGAATAACAGCTTCTTCGTGTACATTACAAAACAACGCTAACTTTTTCCGTAAATCTTTTGGTAAATTGTGCTCTGTTCTACACACCAAAACATCTGCTTGTATACCACTTTCCATTAATGTTTTAACACTGTGTTGTGTTGGTTTTGTTTTTAATTCGCCTGCGGCTGATAAAAATGGAACTAACGTTAAATGAATAACTATGCCATTGTTTTCTCCTAAATCCCATCGTAATTGTCGCACTGCTTCAATGTATGGTAAGGATTCTATATCGCCTACAGTTCCACCTATTTCGGTAATTACAATATCGAAATCGCCCGATTTTCCTAAAAGCTGAACGCGATGCTTTATCTCGTCTGTAATATGAGGAACTACCTGAACTGTTTTTCCTAAAAACTCACCACGTCTTTCTTTTTGAATAACGCTTTGGTAAATACGCCCCGTTGTTACATTATTTGCTTGACTGGTTGGTACGTTTAAAAAACGCTCGTAATGACCTAAATCTAAATCGGTTTCGGCACCATCTTCCGTAACATAACATTCGCCATGTTCGTAAGGGTTTAGTGTTCCTGGATCGACATTAATGTATGGATCTAATTTTTGAATAGTTACTCGGTAACCTTGTGCTTGTAATAGCTTAGCTAAAGATGCTGCTATAATGCCTTTTCCTAAAGACGATGTAACTCCTCCGGTTACAAATATGTATTTTGTAGTACTTGTCATGTTGCGCTTATAAACGCAGGCAAATTTACAAAATTAAAATAGTTATTTCAGAATTGTTTTTAGTTATTTAAAAGTAACTTATTGGGGTATTTATAGTGTTTAAAATTCCTGTTTTTATTGAAGGATTACACTATTTGTATGAATAATTCTTTAAACCTGTTTAATATAAATATGTTACTAGAGGTTTGCTTTAACTAGTGCTAGCGTCACGCTCATGACATTTTATTCAAAAGCACAAGCAAGATGCTTGCGCTAGCTAAAACCTTACGTTATGTTTGTTAATCTAAACTTGCCAAACTTGCTTTTAAAGTTTCTATTTTGGCTAAAGCATCGGCTTCTTTTTTCTTTTCACTTGCCACCACTTGTTCTGGTGCACCCGCTACAAAACGCTCGTTAGACAGCTTTTTTTGTACCGATTTTAAAAACCCTTCTGTATAATTTAACTCGTCTGTTAATTTTTTAATTTCGGCTTCAACATCAATACTTCCAGCCATAGGAATAAAATATTCGTTCGATTTTACACGATATGTTAAAGCGCCTTCAACAGTTTGAGATACATAATTTATACCTTCTAAATGCCCAAGTTTTATAATAACGTCATCAAAAGTAGTTTTTGTATTTTCATTATTAATCACTGAAAATGCAATAGCATCCTTAAATGCAATATTCTTTTGTTTACGAATGTTTCTAATACCCGAAATAACATCTGCAGTAAAATCAAACTCAGAAATTAAAGTTTCATTAATAGGTTTAGATTCTGGCCATTTCGATACTATTAACGCTTCTTCTGGTGTTCTTTCTGAGATATAATGCCACAAATCTTCTGTTAAAAATGGCATAAATGGATGTGCTATTTTTAAGTTATCTTCAAAAATAGCAATCACATTTTGTAATGTTTTGGCATCAATAGGTTGCTGGTATCCTGGTTTTACCATTTCTAAAAACCAGCCACAGAAATCATCGTAAATAAGCTTATAAATAGCCATTAAAGCATCACTTAAACGATACTTACTAAAGTGGTCTTCAATTTCTAACAATACTTTTTGAAATTTAGATTCATACCACGCAATAGCTATCTTGTTAGCATTTGGTTGCTCTAAATTTTCATTTACTTGCCAACCATCAACTAAACGATAAGCATTCCATATTTTATTACCAAATCCTTTTCCTTGTTGGCAAAGGGCTTCGTCGAACATTAAATCGTTTCCTGCCGCAGAACTTAAAAGCAACCCAACGCGTACACCACCAGCACCATATTGTTCAATAAGCTTTAAAGCATCTGGTGAATTCCCTAACTGCTTACTCATTTTACGACGTTGTTTATCGCGCACTAATCCTGTTAAATACACATTATTAAAAGGTTTTTCACCTTTATATTCGTAACCTGAAATAATCATACGTGCCACCCAAAAGAATAAAATATCTGGTCCTGTAACCAAATCGTTGGTAGGATAATAATATTTAATGTCTGGGTTTTCTGGATTATTTATACCATCAAACACACTTATAGGCCATAACCACGATGAAAACCAGGTGTCAAGTGCGTCAGTATCCTGACGCAAGCTCTTAACTGTTAGCTCTTGGTTGTTAGCTACCACTCTTGCCTTTAAGACTGCATCTTCGATGTTTTCTGCAACTACAAAATCTTCTTTTCCATCGCCATAGAAATAGGCAGGAATTTGTTGCCCCCACATAAGCTGACGCGAAATATTCCAATCACGAATGTTTTCCATCCAATGGCGGTAGGTGTTTTCAAATTTCTTAGGAAACAACTTAATATCATCATCTTCTAAAACGGCTTTAATAGCTGGTTTTACAAGTTCTTCCATTTTTAAAAACCATTGATCGCTTAATCGAGGCTCGATTACGGCTTTTGTTCTTTCGGAAGTTCCTACTTTATTTGTATGTGTTTCTGTTTTAACTAAAACACCTGTTTCTTCTAATAATTTAGCCACAGCTTTTCTAGCAACAAAACGATCTTGACCTTCAAACTGCAATCCAAAACTATTTAAACTCGCATCTTCATTAAAAATATCTATAACGTCAAGGTTGTACTTATCGCCTAATACTTTATCGTTTTCATCGTGTGCTGGGGTTACTTTTAAACATCCTGTACCAAACTCAACATCTACATAATCATCTTCAATAATAGGAATAACACGGTTACAAATAGGCACTATGGCTTTTTTTCCATGTAAGTAAGAAAATCGTTCGTCATTAGGGTTAATACAAATAGCTGTATCTCCAAAAATGGTTTCTGGACGTGTTGTTGCAATGGTAAGGTATTCCTCCCCTAGCCCCTCCGAAGGAGGGGAACCATCTGCATTTACTATCTTATAGTTAATATAATAAAGATTTCCTTGGCGTTCTTCATGAATTACTTCTTCATCAGATAAGGTTGTTTTAGCTTCTGGATCCCAATTTACCATGCGATACCCGCGATAAATCAAGCCTTTTTCATATAAATCGACAAAAACTTTTATCACAGATTCAGACATATCGTCGTCCATCGTGAACTTGGTTCTATCCCAATCGCAAGAGCACCCTAACTTTTTTAATTGTTCTAATATTACACCACCGTATTCGTGTGTCCAATCCCATGCATGCTTAAGAAATTCTTCGCGAGTTAAATCGTTTTTATCAATACCTTGCTCCTTAAGTTTAGCAACTACTTTAGCTTCGGTAGCAATAGAGGCATGATCTGTTCCTGGAATCCAACACGCATTTTTGCCTTGTAAACGCGCACGACGAATTAACACATCCTGAATGGTGTTATTTAGCATGTGTCCCATATGTAATACTCCCGTAACATTTGGTGGCGGAATTACAATAGTATATGGCTCTCTTTCATCTGGTTCTGAATGAAAATAATTGTGTTTCATCCAGTAATCATACCACTTACCTTCTACTTGACTAGCATCATATTTTGATGGAATTTGCATACTTTGGAATACTTTTTGAATAGTGATGTGCAAAAGTACTTATATTTCTTTTTCTGTGAAAGCCTATAATTGGCATTTAATAAGGATATTGTAGCTAAGGCTTCATGTTTTAAAGCAAAAGAAAGAAATGTTATACGTATACTTAACTTAGTTAAATATGTTAACATGTATGCATTACATCTAATAATTTTGCAGATTATAGGAAAAGTACCTATGTTTGACCTAAGTTTTAGAACTAAAAATTTGAAATACCTATGTAATTTAGAACACTAAATTTAATATAGGTTTTTATAATAACTAACAATAAAAAATAAAGATATGAAACAGTTAATTACAATTTTATTTATAGGATTAATCAGTTTTTCTGTTAATGCCCAAGACAAAAAGGTAGCTAAAATAAAGTTTAAAACAGACACTATTGATTATGGTACTATTGAAAAAGGTTCTAATGGTGTGCGTGTTTTTGAATTTACGAATACTGGTGATGCACCGCTTATAATTTCTAAAGTAAGTTCAAGTTGCGGATGCACTATTCCTAAAAAGCCAAAAGACCCAATTTTACCAGGAAAAACTGGAGAAATAGAGGTTAAATATGATACTAATAGAGTGAACCCTATTAGAAAAACAATTACTGTTATTTCTAATGCAGACACTCCTACTGTTGCTTTAAAAATTAAAGGATTAGTAATTGATTCCAGTAAAGAAAGTGTTCTTAACAAGAAAAACAAAAGTATTGTTCAGCAGTAAATAAGAAATACATTTGATAATTAATAAAGTCTAAACTTATTCGTTTAGGCTTTTTTTATTTAGTACATCTTCCAGTTCAAAATTATAAGCTAGTATTATACCATTTCTTTCAATCCTTAATTTAATTCGCTTTCCTATATTATCATAAAACATTAAAATTAACTTTTGTAGCGTATAGCCGTTAGTAGACTTACCATTTATACTTAAAACAATATCTCCTACTTTTAATCCAGCTTTATGGGCTGGAGAGCCTTTTCGTAATTCTACAATTGAATACGCCGGTATTAACGACAATTTATACGTTGGGTTAAAAACAAATCTGGTATTTTTATTAGCGTTAGGATCATCATCCAAGGCTCTATAGGTATCATAAGCACTAAAATCTTTTTCTTTAACATATCTAACGCCATCGTGAGCTAATTCTATACCTGCTCTGTTATAACTAAATTTTTCTTTAAAATGTGAATTCTTTTTTAAGATTAGTAACGCTTTTTGATAATCAAAAATCACATTAAATCGTTTTAGTATATTTCCCGACAAACTCCCGTTACGTCCTTTAAATTTTCGAGCAAAAGCAATGGATGAAGAATCTGGAAATGCAACATTAGCGTTTTTTAATACGAAACCTTTTAAACTAAATTCTTTAACTATTGATCTTTTTCCGTAAACACTTCCACTTAAACCATGACCAAGAAAATCTTGAAAATACTTTCCCTTAGAATTTATTCCTAATGAGTCGTCTTCAAACAACCATAAGGCATCACTTCCACCAGAATCAATTAACAATTTTACTGGAATATGTTTATTATCAATATTAACCTTTGCCCATATATAAGGCTTTTTATTATAAAATTCTAAGCTGAACCTTTCGCATTTTTTACAATTTTTATATCTAAACGCTGATGGCTCTGTAAGCCTAATATATTTATTAGAGTAGTTTATTTCTACAACTAAATCTCTAAATACATCGAAACCCAAAATACCATGAACAGGAGTACCTAATCGTGGTCCAAAATTTAAATTAGCATCAAATACAGCAAATAATTCTTGATTTAGTTTTATAGCATCTCCAATTTTAAAGGTATTATTTTTCGATTTGAGCGCTTCAACAGGTTTCCCTTCACCCAAACCCCTTAAAAAAATAGTTTCTGTATCCTTAATTCTTAAGGTGTCTGATACATTTAAGAAATTAAAAATTATAGGTTTGCTAACCCCAGTGTCTAACAAAAAAGATAATTCTACACCATTTACTTCTACAGGAATAATAATTAAATTATTAATAAGCTTAAAAGGAATCTTATCTGAACTTTTTGCATTTTGAACGCTAAAACGTTGCTGAGAAAAACTAAAGTTACTCAAGCAAAAAAAAATAATAGCCAAACACAATACCTTTTTCATTTATGACAGAAAAAATATTCATTATCAATTTACAAATCTTTAGAACACCCCAGCCTTTTATAACTGAATTTTAAAAAAACTTTAAGATAATTTTCTCAACTTTGCACTTTAAATCTTTTAAAATGCCAACAATATCAAAAAAAGGGCAACTTATGCCTCAATCTCCAATTCGTAAGCTTGTTCCTTATGCAGAAGAGGCGGTTAAAAATGGTAAGTCGATATATTATTTAAATATTGGGCAGCCCGATATTAAAACGCCAAAAATAGCTTTACAAGCTGTAAAGGATAGCAATATTGATGTTTTGGCTTATTCAAGATCGGAAGGTTCTGAAGTGTATAGAGAAAAAATTTCTGGGTACTATAAAAAGCATGACATTAATGTTAAACATGACGATATTATTGTAACTACTGGAGGTAGCGAAGCACTTCTTTTTGCCTTTGGAAGCATTATGGATGTTGATGATGAGATTATTATCCCTGAACCTTTTTATGCGAATTATAATGGGTTTTCAACAGCTTCAGGAGTTAAGGTTGTGCCTGTAATTTCAAAAATAGAAGATAATTTTGCGTTGCCACCAATTGAGGCGTTTAAAAAATTAATCACATCAAAAACAAAAGCTATTTTAATTTGTAACCCTGGAAACCCAACAGGCTATCTATATTCTAAGGAAGATATACAAAAACTAGCAACCATTGTTAAAAAACATAATCTGTTTTTAATTGCCGATGAAGTATATCGTGAGTTTGCTTACGACGGTAATACGCACTATTCTGTAATGCAAGAAGAAGGGTTAGACGATTATGCTATAATGATAGATTCTGTCTCAAAACGATATAGTATGTGTGGTGCAAGAATTGGTTGTTTAGTATCAAAAAACAAAACCCTTATTCAAACAGCTTTAAAATTTGCGCAGGCACGCTTAAGTCCGCCAACATTAGCTCAAATTGCTAGTGAAGCTGCATTAGATACCCCACAAAGTTATTTTGATAACGTTATTGAAGAGTATGTTGATAGACGCAATACACTTATTGAAGCACTTAAAAAAATTGATGGAGTAAAAGTAGCAAAGCCAAAAGGTGCTTTTTATTGTATTGCAGAGTTACCTATTAAAAATTCGGATGATTTTGCACAATGGCTTTTAGAACATTTCGATGTTAATGGTGAAACTGTTATGGTTGCCCCTGCTGGTGGGTTTTATTCGACACCTAGTATTGGTTTAAACCAAATACGAATTGCATACGTACTTAAAAAAGAAAGCTTAATAAAAGCGGTGAATATTATAAAAGAAGCTCTAAAAATTTACAAGGACTAATTAGTGTCGCACATTAAACAAAACATATCTTTAAAGCCTTACAATACTTTTGGTATTGATGTGCTTGCAAAACATTTTGTTTCTGTAAGTAACCTTGAAGAACTGAATACCGTTTTAGCGCTAAAAGAATACCCAAATAAGCTTATTTTAGGTGGTGGTAGCAATATGCTTTTAACTAAAAACCAAAAAGCTTTAGTTATTCATATAAATTTGAAAGGGATTTCGATAGTTTCTGAAGATGACAATTTTGTTTTTGTAAAAGCCAATGCTGGCGAAAACTGGCATAAATTTGTGCTTTGGTCTTTAAACAATAATTTTGGAGGTATTGAAAACTTATCGTTAATACCAGGTAATGTTGGTACTGCTCCTATTCAAAACATTGGAGCTTATGGTGTTGAATTAAAAGACACTTTTGTGTCTTGTGAGGGAGTTTCAATGGAAACTTATCAATTAAAATCATTCTCGAAAGCGGCGTGCAACTTTGGGTATAGAAGTTCCATTTTTAAGCAACAAGCTAAAGGTAAATACATAATCACATCGGTTACTTTTAAGCTTTCAAAACGCGCTCATAAACTTAATATTAATTATGGAAGTATCGCTTCTCAACTTGAAACAATGCAAATTACAAGTCCTACAATTCAAGATGTTTCAAACTCTGTAATACATATTCGCGAAAGCAAATTACCAAACCCAAAAGAGATTGGTAATAGTGGTAGTTTTTTTAAAAACCCTATTATTTCAAAAACACATTATAATACATTAATTGAAAATTTTCCAGATATACCCAGTTATACTATTTCTAATGATGAAATAAAAATTCCTGCAGGTTGGCTTATTGAAAAATCTGGATTTAAAGGCAAACGTTTTGGTGACTATGGCGTACATAAAAACCAAGCCTTAGTGCTAGTAAATTATGGAAACGCCAAAGGATCTGATATTTTAAATCTTTCAAAATTAATTCAAAAAACAGTTAAACGATTATTTGATATTTCAATAGAAGCCGAAGTAAATATCTTATAATTTAAAAGAAATCTCTAACTTTGAAGTTATAACCTACTTAATCAATATATAGTTAAAACCAAATTCACTTTGATTTCAGCAATAGAAAAAGAAATAGTTAATCTTCTAGAAAATGGCGATAAAAAAGCCATTACCTTATTATACGAAAACTATGCTGATGCCCTATATGGCGTAATTAGAAAGGTTATAATTGATGAAAACGTGGCTCAAGATGTACTTCAAGAGAGCTTTGTAAAAATATGGCGATATGCTAAAAAGTACGATTCTAGTAAAGCAAAATTGTTTACTTGGTTATACAGAATTGCCTATAATACATCTATTGATAAAGTAAGATCTTTAAAAAACAAAACAGGAAAAGAAGTCCAAATAGAGACTTCTGCCGTATATAAGATAACATCCAACGGATTAAATGAGGATGTTTTAGATATTAAAAAGCACCTAAGTAGCTTAGATGAAAAATATCAAATAGTAATTAATGCGCTCTTTTTTGAGGGCATGACACAACAAGAAGCAAGCGATGAATTAAATATTCCGCTTGGGACTATAAAATCGAGATTAAAAATTGGACTAAGAGAATTGAAAAAAATCTATAATCCATAAAAACTAACGTCATGAATGAGAAAATATCTACTTTTTTAAATTCTGACCTATTAGAAAAATATCTATTAGGTGAAACTACTTCTGCAGAAACAGAAATGGTTGAAACTTACATTTCAAGATACCCAGAAGTACAGAATGCATACAACACGTTACAATTCAACTTAGAGTTAGTTGCAAAAAGTAATGCTGTTGAAGCTCCAAAAGGCATCCTAAATAATATTTTAGATGAACTTGATGGGACTCCTGTTATAAAAATGAATACTACAAAAAAATATAAATCGTGGTATAAATTTAGTGTTGCTGCAAGTATAGCCGCTTTAATTTTTGCTGGAACATCATACTTGTTTTACTCGCAAAATCAAAAATTAGCAAATGAAAACCAAGTGGTTGTTGAAGAGATTTTTGATTTACGTAACGATATTGAGAACAATAATAAAATGCTTGATAATGTAATGCGACAACTATTAAAACTTAATAACCCTGAAACTGAAAAATATATTATTTCAGGAAATGAAAGAGCTAAAGATTTAAAGACTGTTGCTTATATAAACCCTAAAGAAAAAACATCTATGATTGATGTGGTTTCTTTACCGCAATTACCCGAAGAACAATGCTACCAAATATGGGCAGAGTTACAAGGTAAAATGGTGAGTCTTGGTATTTTAAATGAAGTAGACAGAAAGCTAATAAACCTACCTTATGCCGAAAATGCATTAGGTTTAAATATTACTATAGAACCAAAAGGTGGTAATACTATTGCATCAATAGAAAACACTGTTGCTGAAATTAGTTTACAATAAAGTTGATAGTACAAATTCCCTCAAGTGGTTTAGACTTTTTGAATTATAGCGTTTTTTATTCAAAAAATCCAAACGAATTTAATATAAAAGCCTCATTTTAAATTAAAACGAGGCTTTTATATTATCAAGTAAAAGGTTAAAAACCCTGCAGTTTTATTGCAGTTACTCTAATTTCTATAAACTTTCAAAAGTATATAGGCACTTTCAGGAGTAAGGTTAATTTTTAGAAACATAATGTTTTTAGGACTTTCCTTGATGAATATTTTAGGGTC